>DASZQV010000040.1:0-126125 GCA_035549495.1 Rhizomicrobium sp.
CGCCTCGCCATCCGCCCTACGGCCAATGAAGCCATCTTCAGGGTCTGCTTCGGTGCCCACAAAATCGCCGAGATAGACCTCAACAAACCTGTCAGCTATGTCTCCGAACAGGTGTCAACCATGTCCCCAGGCTGAACAGAATGCGGGCCATGACAAGCATGACGATCAAGCCGCCTTCTTCATCAGCATGCCTTCGACGCGCTTGACGGCGGTCGGCTCGTCGGTCTTCTCGACCACCGCGACCTCGCGCGCCATGCGGGCCAGCGCCGCTTCGTAGAGCTGACGCTCGGAATAGGACTGCTCGGGCTGGCCGCTGGCGCGGTGCAGGTCGCGCACGACCTCGGCGATCGACACCAGGTCGCCCGAATTGATCTTGGCTTCGTATTCCTGCGCGCGGCGCGACCACATGGTGCGCTTGATGCGGGCGCGGCCTTTAAGCGTGTTCAGCGCCGTCGCCACCGTGTCGGGCGAGGAGAGCTTGCGCATGCCCACGGCCTTGGCCTTCGTGGTCGGCACGCGGAGCGTCATCTTGTCCTTGTCGAAGGTGATGACGAAGAGCTCGAGCTTCATGCCCGCGACTTCCTGCTCCTCGATGCGCATGATCTTGCCGACGCCGTGCGTGGGGTACACGACGTGGTCGTTGGCCTTGAACTCCAGCTTCTTGTTGGAGTTGGCCGGGACTTTCTTGGGGGCGTTCGCCACAGGTGCCTTAGCTGCCGTCATATCCGTTTCCGTTTCGCGCGCCCCTGGACCCAAGCCTTCCACCGGGAGGCCCGCCGCATCACCTTGCACTGCAATAAATGCTGCGCCGGCCGGATCGATCTTCAATCCGGGTGGGGGAGCGCCTTTCGAACCAATTTAGATCGTCGTTTATATAACATGTGGCGGGCGAAAAGGGAAGTGGCGAATCATCAAGTGGTTGAATTGATGATGTTTATTTTAAATTCTATGAGAAAAAGTCAGGATATTCCGCCATAACGGCCCTTCGCGCAGCCCTATTTCACGGGAGGGTGGTGTGTAACGACAGGTTTTACGCGCCTTCGCCGGGATTTCAGGAAGCGCCGATTACGACCCGCTGCCCGGCTTGTCGCTGAAATATTTGTCGAACTTGTCCGGGACGCCTTCGAACTCCTTGCCGTCGGCCGGCGGGGTGCCCTTGACCGTGATATTGGGCCATTTCCGGGCATATTCGGCGTTCAGGGACAGCCAGCGCTCCAGACCGGTCTCGGTGTCGGCCTTGATCGCCTCGGCCGGGCATTCGGGCTCGCAGACGCCGCAATCGATGCACTCGTCCGGATGGATGACGAGCATGTTCTCGCCTTCATAGAAGCAGTCGACCGGGCAGACCTCGACGCAGTCCAGGTATTTGCACTTGATGCAGGCTTCGGTGACGACATAGGTCATGAACGAACGGCTCCGGATGGCGCTGGGAGTTCCATTAAGGCCGTCCCGTGTGCGGTGCAAGAGGCGGCTCCGGCGCTCCAATGCGGGGATCCTACGCGAAGATCCGGGCGCCACGCGCGCGACAAGAAGCGGGAAGCTGCAAAGACAAGAACCCCGGCCTGGGGGTAAGGGGCCGGGGTTCCTTCGCTGTCTAAGGAGAGACCCCGCTAGCGGGGAGCACCGAAGCAACTCGGCTCGTTGCTGGAGAAAGACTACCCGACTCCACCGCGAGCGATAGATCGGAATTGTACGTATCGAAGTCTACGCCCGCACCGCCTCATAGAGCGTCTGCGCCTCGGACGCAGGTCCACGGCGGGTTCCGCAAGCCAGGATGCGGACGACCACGAGCTCGTGCCCGCGGCCGAGCGTGAGGACGTCGCCGATCTTAACCTCCAGCCCCGCTTTCTCGACCCTGTTGCCGTTGCGGCGGATGCGCCCCGACTGCGCGGCCTGCGCGGCCAGCGCTCGGGTCTTGTAGAACCGCGCATGCCACAGCCACTTGTCGATGCGGATGCGGTCGGCGCTCATTTCTTCCCGAACTTCGCCGCGAGCGCCTCGAGCGACGCCGCGCTCGGCACGCCGCGCTTGGGCGACGCCTTCTTGCGCTCGTGCGCGCGGGCACGGACCGGCGCATGGCGCCACACCGTGTGCACGCCGGCTCCCGCGTCCGCGACCTCGACCACGCGCCAGCCGAGCGCCTCGAGCACGGCGCGCGCATCGTCGTTGCCGACGCCGAGCAGCGAGACGAGCTTGGGCAGCAGGAGATCGGCGGTGGCGCCGGCGGCCGCGCCCTTCTCGAGCTCGTCCTCGAGGCGCTCGAGCATGTCGAAGCGGATCGCACGCTTGCCGACACTGCGAAAGCCGCAGGCGGCGAGGAAGTCGCGGCTGGCGCCGTCGCTTTCGAACGAGGTCAAGCCGGGCAGCGGCGGCGCGAGAATGCGCTCGAGCCTTTGCTGCACGCCCCACAACAATCCGAGCAGCGACGCGGCTTCGGGGCGCAGCAGCTTGGGCAGATAGATCATGCGCCGCCCGATCCAGATACCGAACGGCTTGAGCGCGCGGATGAGCGCGCCGAGCTTGTCGGGCAGGGCCAAGGCGCCACGGTCCAGCGCGCCGAAATTCTCCGCCAGCTGATGGGCGATGCCGCGCGCGAAGGCGGGCAGCGCGCCGGGCGTGCCCGGCTTGGCGTCGGCCGCGCGGCGCAGCGCCACCAGCGGCTCGAGCCGTGTGGCGATGCGCGCTTCGAGCCAGGCGTCGAGACGCTGCTGCACCAGCGCACGCAGATCGGCTTTCAGGTGCTCGTCCGCGACCAGCGCCACGGTGGGAGCGAGCGCCGTGGAGCCCGCGACGAGGCGGCCGACGATCGCGCCGTCCCACCACAGCCGTCCGTGCTCGCTGAGCGAGAACGCTTTGTCGTCCGCGCTCGCGAGCCGGTGCGCACGCGCGAAGAACTCGCCCTCGAGACCTTTCAGCGCGGCGGCGCGCAAGGTGCGGCCATGCACGCCCTCCGCGCGCGGATCGGGCGCGAAGCGGAAGCCGTCGAGCTTGCCGACCGCTTCGCCGCCGATGAACACGCCGCCGGAATCGTCGAGACGCAGATCCATCGTCTCGTCCTCGCGCAGATGCTTCATCAAGACCGAGGTGCGCCGGTCGATGAAGCGCTGGGTCAGCTGCTCGTGCAACGCGTCGGACAGCCGGTCCTCGACCGCGCGCGCGACGTCCTGCCAATGACCGTGATCGCGCATCCAGCTCGCGCGATGCGTCGCATACGTCCAGGTGCGGATCTGCGCCAGCCGCCCCGACAAGGTGGCGACGTCGCCCTCGACGACGTCGAGGCGCTGGATCTGCCGCGCCAGCCAGTCGTCGGGCAAGACGCCGTCGTCGCTCATCAGGAACAGGAAGATCGTGTGCACGAGGCGCGCATGCTCCTCGTCGTTGAGCTTGCGGAAATCGGGCAGCTGGCACACTTCCCACAGCCGCCTGACGCCGGCAGGGGCGCGCGTCAGCGCGCGCACGTCGTCCATGTTGGCGAGATGGCGCAGCGCCACGAGATCGCTTGCCGGCCGCGCCTTGACCAGGCCGCGCGCCGGCGGTGGCTCGTCGAGGCTCGCGATCAGCCCGTCGAGAGAATGGTAGTCGAGCGCGGCGTTGCGCCATTGCAGCACGCGCACCGGATCGTAGCGGTGCTGCTCGACGCGGCTTACGATCTCTTCGTCGAGCGGCTCGGCCTCGGCGGTCACGCCGAAGGTGCCGTCGTTCATGTGCCGTCCCGCGCGGCCCGCGATCTGGCCGATCTCCTCGGGCTTCAAGGGGCGCACGCCGACGCCGTCGAACTTGTCGAGGCCTGCGAACGCCACGTGGTCGACATCCATGTTGAGGCCCATGCCGATCGCGTCGGTCGCGACCAGGAAGTCGACGTCGCCGTTCTGGTAGAGCTGGACTTGCGCGTTGCGCGTGCGCGGCGACAGCGCGCCGAGCACGACTGCGGCGCCGCCGCGCTGGCGGCGGATCAGTTCGGCGATGCCATAGACATCCTCGGCCGAGAAGCCGACGACGGCCGAGCGCCGCGGCAGGCGCGTGAGCTTCTTCTGTCCGGTGTAAGCGAGATCGGAGAAGCGCGCGCGAGAGATGAAATAGGTCCGCGGCACGAAGCGCTGGATCGCGCCGCGCATCGTATCGGCGCCCATGAACAGCGTCTCCTCCTCGCCGCGCGCGTTCAGCAACCGGTCGGTGAAGACATGGCCGCGCTCGGGATCGGCGCAGAGCTGGATCTCGTCGATGGCGAGGAACGCCGTGCCGAGGTCGAGCGGCATCGCCTCGACGGTGCAGACGAAATAGCGCGCCTCGGGCGGGACGATCTTCTCCTCGCCGGTGATCAGCGCCGCCGCGGCCGCGCCCTTGAGGCGCATGACCTTGTCATAGACCTCGCGCGCGAGCAGCCGCAGCGGCAGGCCGATCATGCCCGAGCGATGCGCGAGCATGCGCTCGATGGCGAAATGGGTCTTGCCGGTGTTCGTGGGACCGAGAACGGCGGTGACGCGCGAGGACGCGCGCGAAGGCTGCGCGGACATCGCCGGACCATCGACGGTTTCGTGGCTGCGCGCAAGCGCCGCGAGGTCGCGGCGCCGGTTCAGGTCAGCTGCAGGTCAGCGCCTTGCAGCCGCGCGACTGGTCGCGCGCCAGATCGTGCTGCGCGCGCATGCGGATGTCGTCCCATTCGCGCTGGGTCTTGCAGATGCGCGGACCGGGGAAGCGCGTGCCCGTGATCGGCTCGCCGGCGCGGCACACGATCTTGTCGAGATCCGAGGTCGGCGCCGCGACGGGCGCGGCGGCCGGATCGGCCGCTTGCGTCTCCTGGGCGAACGCTGCGGTCGGAGCGGCAAGCAGAGCGACGATGACGAGAGCGTGAAACGAGCGCATGATGAATCCCCAGCGGTGAGACATCATCGAACGCCCGCGCCGCCGCGCGCGCAATTCAAGACTGCGTGATGCGCGCGCGGTTCGTGAGGACTCGAACTGTCTGCTTGCCTATCGCGCGTAGCGGATGCCGGCGCGCGTCTCGGCGATGGCTTGGTCGACCAGGTTCATGGCGCGGACGCGATGGCCGCCCTTGTCCGGCTTGGCGGCGTTCAGCTCGGAGCGGGCGCGCTGCAGCGCGTCGACGGCGTTCTGCATGTGCGGCTGGTCGGCGGTCGCCTGGCCGATGGCGATGCCGGCGATCAGCGCGGCGGCGGTCAGCAGGGTCCTGGCATGCATGGTGGATCTCCCTCAGGGCTCGTGCCGAAGCTTAACGACGGGCTGTGTCGAGGGGTTCCCGAGGGACGCTCAAAGCGGCGCGTCGCCGACGGAACGGTAATCGAACGAATCGCGTTCGAATCACTAACCGAATCAATATCAGCCTTTGTTCTCATACTATTGGCTGTTTGTCAAGGAATACGGGTCACCAGATGTTGGGGGTAACCCGATCCATGGAGTCCGGCGGGGTTATCCACGGAATACTCCGTACCCGGACAAATGTGACGCCCTGTTGACGATCCACGCAGGGGGCCGGGATTTTGGATATTCGGCATAAAGCCCCATATCCGTGCTTCGCGCGGCGGCGTGGACACTCTTGAAATCCGGGCGGCTTGCCGCGTGACGGGCGATGAGGTAGTGAAAATCACTACAATGGAACATGGCCATGGCGAAGATCGTCTCAGCTTCGGATGCGAACCGGCAATTCTCGCGCGTGCTCCGCGAAGTCGAAAAAGGCGAGACCTATACCATCACCAGTCACGGTGAACCCGTGGCGCAGATCGTGCCGATGGCCGCGGCCGGAGACTCCGCCATACGGCTCAGGGCTTGGCGTTTTCTGCTTAGGCAACTCAGGAGCCGGGCGGCGATGAACGCGGGGAGCTGGACGAGAGAAGAGCTATACCAGGACGATGCGCCGTGAAGATCGCGCTCGACACCAATATCCTCGCCTATGCCGCCGGTGTCGATGACGCGGCCAAGCAAGGGCTGGTGCTGGACGTGCTGGAAAAGCTGCCCGAGGGGACAGCCGTCGTGCCGGTCCAGGCGCTGGGGGAACTGTTTCGGGTTCTCGTTCGGAAAGCGAAGCGACCCGCCGAGGAAGCGCGCGCGATCGTGACCGGTTGGCGCAACTCCGTCCCGACGATATCCACCACCGACCAGGTGATGATGTCCGCGATGGAGCTTGCACTTGGGCATCGTCTGATGATCTGGGATGCCGTCATCCTGGCGGCGGCGGCTTCCGAAAGCTGCCTGTTCCTTTTGTCGGAAGACATGCACAACGGATTCGCCTGGGGAGGCGTTACCGTCGTCAACCCGCTGAGAACGCAGTTGCATCCATTGTTCGAGGAATTCCTGGCGCAAAAATGAGCGAGAAGAAAACACCCAAAGACTGGACCAAGCTCGCCGCCAAGGAGCTGAAGGACCGGCCGCTGCACAGCCTGACCTGGGCCGCGCCCGAGGGCTTCCCGGTGAAGCCGCTCTATACCGCGGCGGACCTGGAGGGCATCGAGGCGGCGGACTCGCTCCCGGGCCTTGCCCCTTACCTGCGCGGGGTGCGCGCGACCATGTATGCCGGCCGCCCCTGGACCATCCGCCAATATGCCGGCTTCTCGACCGCGGAGGAGTCCAACGCGTTCTATCGCAAGAACCTCGCGGCCGGTCAGATGGGCCTGTCGGTGGCGTTCGATCTGGCGACCCATCGCGGCTACGACAGCGACCATCCGCGCGTGGCCGGCGATGTCGGCAAGGCGGGGGTCGCGATCGATTCCGTCGAGGACATGAAAATCCTCTTCTGCGGCATCCCGCTCGAGAAGATGAGCGTGTCGATGACCATGAACGGCGCGGTCATCCCGGTGCTCGCGAGCTTCATCGTCGCCGGCGAGGAGCAGGGCGTGCCGCCGGAGAAGCTGTCGGGCACGATCCAGAACGACATCCTCAAGGAATTCATGGTGCGCAACACCTATATCTATCCGCCCACGCCTTCGATGCGCATCGTCGCCGACATCATCGAATACACGGCCAGGCGCATGCCCAAGTTCAACTCGATCTCGATCAGCGGCTATCACATGCACGAGGCCGGCGCGACCGCGGTGCAGGAGCTCGCCTACACCTTGGCCGACGGCATCGAATATGTGCGCGCGGCGCTGGCCAAGGGCCTCGACGTCGACGCGTTCGCGCCGCGGCTGTCGTTCTTCTTCGGCATCGGCATGAACTTCTTCATGGAAGCCTCGAAGCTGCGCGCCGCGCGGCTTCTGTGGTCGCGCATCATGGCCGGGTTCGGGGCGAAGAACCCCGAGAGCCTGATGCTGCGCACGCATTGCCAGACCTCGGGCGTGTCGCTGACCGAGCAGGACCCCTACAACAACGTCGTGCGCACGGCGTATGAAGCGTTGGCGGCGGTGCTCGGCGGCACGCAGTCGCTGCACACCAACTCGTTCGACGAGGCGATCGCGCTGCCCACCGAGTTCTCGGCCCGCATCGCGCGCAACACCCAGCTGATCCTGCAGAACGAGACGCAGGTGACCAAGGTCGTCGATCCGCTCGGCGGCTCCTATTACGTCGAGGCGCTGACGCACGCGCTCGCCACGCATGCCCGGGCGATCATCGACGAGGTCGAGGCGATGGGCGGCATGACCAAGGCGGTCGAAGCCGGCATCCCCAAGCTGCGCATCGAAGAGGCCGCGGCGCGCAGGCAGGCGCGCGTCGACAAGGGCGAGGACGTCATCGTCGGCGTCAACAAGTTCCAGCTCGACAAGGAAGACCGGATCGAGGTCCGCGACATCGACAACGAAAAGGTGCGCGAGGCGCAGGTCGCGCGGCTGAAGGACGTGCGCGCCAAGCGCGACCCCAAGGCGTTCGCGGCCGCCATCGCGGCGCTGGAGCAAGGGGCCGCATCGGGCGAGGGCAATCTTCTCGCGCTCGCGGTCGATGCGGCGCGGGCGCGCGCCACGGTGGGAGAGATCTCCGACGCGATGGAACGCAGCTTCGGCCGCCACCGCGCCGAGATCCGCTCGATCTCGGGCGTCTATGGCAGCGCCTATGAAGGCGACAACGAGTTCGCTGCGATCCGCGGCGAGGTCGAGGCGTTCGCGAAGGAGGAGGGCCGCCGCCCGCGCATGCTCGTCGCCAAGATGGGCCAGGACGGCCACGATCGCGGCGCCAAGATCATCGCCACCGCCTTCGCCGATCTCGGCTTCGACGTCGATATCGGCGCGCTGTTCCAGACGCCGGACGAGGTCGCGCAGGACGCGATCGACGCCGACGTCCATGTCGTGGGCATATCGAGCCAGGCGGCCGGCCACAAGACGCTGGTGCCGCAGCTCGTCGACGCGCTGGCCAGGCGCAACGCGCGCGACATCCTGGTGGTCGTCGGCGGCGTGATCCCGGCGCAGGACTACGCGTTCCTGGAAGAGGCCGGCGTGGCCGCTATCTTCGGGCCGGGCACCAACATCCCCGACGCCGCCCGCAGGGTGCTCGAGCTCATCCGTGTACGGAAGAAGGCGGCGGCTTAAGGATCGAGCTAGCGGACTGGGCACTATCTTTGATTGTTGCATAAGTGTAATCTATCCTTGGTGGCACGCCTTTCGCGCCGCCAAAAGGGAGGTTTCACATGTCTCGCCCGCATCCTATGGCGCTTGCGGCCGTTCTCGTCCTGCTCGCGGGACCGGCGTTCGCGCTCTGCAATCCCGGCACGCCTCATTGCATCAAGGTCACCCCGGGCAGCACGCTCGACAAGCTCCAGAAGAAGATGAAAACCCCGGGCGAGGTCGGCGGCGGCGACAATCCGTGCAAGGGGGTGAAGCCTGACAAATGCCATCAGGTTGGCGGCGCGAATGAAACGCCGCCGCCGAAGAAGCCGCCATCACACAACTCGGCGATCGGGGCGGCCGTGCATGGAGCCGCGACCACAATGGCCAGTCCTCATTGATGCCGCGGCCGCGGCGCGGGGCTACTCCCCGATGTTCTTCTTGAGAAACGCTTCCGTCTCCTCGAGCACGCGGATGCGGGTGGAAGCGAGGTTCAGATAGTGGTCCTCGCCCTCGAAGCGGATGAGCGCGACGCTCTTGCCGGCGCTCTTCAGCGCGCTCTCCATCAGCTCGCTCTGCACGATCGGCACGGTGATGTCGCCTTCGCCGTGCATCAGGAGCACCGGGCATCTCACCTGGTCGGCATGGCGCGCCGGCGAGGTCGCGCGCAGCTGCTCGGAATCGTCGTAGGGGCTGCCGATGCGCGACGCCCAGAACGACACCGTGCCGGACTCTTTGCCATAGCGCGCGCGTTCGTCGCGCAGCATCCGCGGCAGGTCCGAAACGCCGGCGAAGCTCACCGCGCAGGCATAGAGCTCGGGCGAGAACGCCGCGCCCGCCAGCGCCGCATAGCCGCCATAGCTCGCGCCGACGATGCAGACGCGCTTGGGATCGGCGATGCCGTCGGCGATCAGCTTCTTCACGCCGTCCGAGATGTCGTCCTGCATCTTCAGCCCCCATTGATGCAGGCCGGCTTGCGTGAACTTCCTTCCGTAGCCGGACGATCCGCGATAGTTGGGCTGCAGCACCGCATAGCCGCGATTGGCGAGGAACTGCGCCCACCAGTCGAAATCGAGCCCGTCGCGCGCGTCCGGCCCGCCATGCGGCATCACCACCACGGGCAGGCTCTTCGCCGGCTTGCCGGGGGGCAGCGTCAGGTAGGCGGGGATGTCGAGCCCGTCGCGCGCCGTGTAGGGATAAGGCTTCATCTCGCCCAGATCGCCCTCTTTGAGATCGGGAAAGGCCGAGCCGATCGGCGTCGCGCGATGCGTCGTGCGGTCGAGGAAATAGAAGGTCGTGGGCGTGCGCGGCGCGTCGACCTGGACGATGAGCTTGTCGAGCGCGGTGTTCCACGCCACCGCCGTCGCCGACACGCCCGGGAACGCCGCTTCGAGGCCCTTCTGCAGCCCGTCCCACTTCGGATCGAAATAGTGGGACTCCATCTTGTCGGCCATGTAGGCCGCGCCGAGTATGCGGTTGGTGAACGGATCGCTTATCGGCGCGCTCACGTCGTATTTCGGATCGGCGAACATCACGGTCTCGGCGCCGCTCGCAAGATCGAGGCGCGTGATCGCATAGGTGGTGTCGTCGCGGGCGATGAAGCGCAGCAGCGCCTTGCCGTCCTCGGATAGGCCGATGATGCCCGCGCCGCGGTCCGCGCTCGCGTCGTATTTCCCGATCTCGACCCACGACTTGTCGCGCAAAGCCTCGAGATGGTCGACCAGCGGCGTCTCGGTCCGGTTGAGCCGCGCCACGATCCCGCCATGGCCGTCGAGGAACCAGTCGTGGGTGTCGTGCGTGCCGCTCGCGACCCGCTCTTCCGCGCCGGTGCGCACGTCGACGCGATAGAGATCGTCGCGGAACATGTTGCGGTCCTGGCGGCCGAGCTTGGAGTCCGTCGCTTCGTCGGCCGGGCTGCGCAGGTCGCTATAGACGAAGATCTGCATATAGACGCGGTCGGGATCGTCGAGGTCCATGTCGACGATGCGCGCCGCGTTGGTGTTGGCGTTGAGGTTGATGTTGTCCTTCATCAGCATCACGGCGTGCCCGCCCTTCGCGTCGACCGACATCGCGCGCAGCCAGGAATGGATCAGATTGGCCTCGTCGCCGATGCGCTTGTTGATCTTGATGAAGACGATCAGCCGGTCGTTCTTGGCCCAGGCGAGCCCGTCGACGATCCACTCCCTGGAGCCGACCACGGCAGGCTTGTCCTCGGGCCCGGCATTGACGGTGTAGATCACCGCGACGGGGCGGCCCTCGACCGACTGCATCACGGCGAAATGCTTGCCGTCCGGCGACAGCGCGGGATCGCTCATCGAGGGGAGATTGCCGAAGGCCGAAGCCGGCGGGTTGGCGGCCGCCTGCGACGCGAAAAGCGCGGCAAAGGCCGCGAACGGCAATAGGAACCTACGCATGACCCCGCGCCCCCTCGCGCCATGCGGGAAACTATCAGAGGCGCAAAGGAGCTGCTAGCTGCCCGACTTCGGTGCGACACCGTCGATCTTGAGCGCGGTCGCGACCGCGGCGACGACGCCGTATTGCGTGTCGGCCCAGACGCGAAGCGGGATCACGTAAGGCCGCCCCGCGACCGCGCTCGGGAAGGTCGCGACCCAGGCGTTGATCTTGGGGAAGCTCTCGTTCTCCTTGATGATCTTCGGCTTGAAGCCCGCGAGCTGCTTGTAGCGGATCTCGCAGACCAGCGCGTGGCCCTTGTAGAGGCCGTTGTCCATCTTGATCTGCGTGTCTTTCACCTTGCTGATCTCGACATTGTAGCGCCGCCGCCCGTCGAACACCGGCGCGGTGACGGCGCACGGATTGTCGGCACTCGCGCCGACGCCGCTGGTGATCAGCATCACCGCGCTCAAGGGATCGACGGTCGATTTCTGCTGCTCGGGCTTCACCTCATAGCCGCTGGTCGGGAATTTCGGGTTGGCGTACATGCGCACCGGCTGGTCGTTCTCGTAGGTGAGCGAGACCTCCTGGCGCTTGCCGGAGTGGTTGGTGTCGAAGCTGTCGTAGAGCGCGGGCTTGAGCGCCTTGGGCTCGATCTTGCCGTTGGAGGTCGCCTGGATCTGCGCCTGCCAGAAGGCGTTGACCACGCCCGAGGTCTCGAGGTTGGAGACGACGTGGTAGTCGTCGCCGCGGATCGTCGCGTCCATGTCGACCTTGCCGAGCGTGATGCCGCCGGCATAGAGCGTCATCGCCATGGTGAGCTTGGAGGCCGGGCCCGAGGGTTCGTCGCTGCTCTGGCCGCCGGCCGCGAACACGGCGGTCGGAACGAGAGACGCAATGAGGGCGAAGCGGAACTTCATGACCTACTCCGGCAGAAGGGCTGGCGAGCATAGTGGGCGGCGCACTATGGTCTCAATATGACGCCGGTTAATGAGTTAAGCGACCGCCGGGCCCTGGCGCGCGCGATCACCCTGGTGGAATCGACGCGTACGGAGGATCGGGCGGAGTCGGAAGGCCTGCTCGCGCGCATCCTGCCCGCGACCGGCGGGGCGATGCGGCTCGGCATCTCGGGCGCGCCGGGCGTCGGCAAGTCGACCTTCATCGAGGCGTTCGGCCTTCATTTGACAGGCCAGGGCAAGAAGGTCGCGGTGTTCGCGGTCGATCCGTCGTCGCGGCGCGGCGGCGGCTCGATCCTGGGCGACAAGACGCGCATGGAGAAGCTCTCGCGCGATCCGAACGCCTATATCCGCCCGTCGCCCGCGGGCACGACCTTGGGCGGCGTCGCGCGGCGCACGCGCGAGTGCGTCCTGCTGGCGGAAGCGGCGGGCTTCGACGTGGTGCTGGTCGAGACCGTCGGCGTGGGCCAGTCCGAGACCGCGGTCGCCGACATGACGGATCTGTTCGTGCTGCTCTCCAGTCCCGGCGGCGGTGACGATCTGCAAGGCATCAAGCGCGGCGTGATGGAACTCGCCGACCTCGTGATCGTGACCAAGGCGGACGGCGACCTGCTGCCCGCCGCGCGCCGCGCCGTCGCCGACTACCATGCCGCGCTTCATCTGATGCGGCCCAAGCATGACGGCTTGTCGCCGAAGGTGGTCGCGGTGTCGGCGCTCGAAGGCAGCGGCATCGGCGAGGCATGGCGCGAGATCGCGGGCGCGCACGCCAAGCTCAAGCTCGGGCCCCTGCGCGCGGAGCAGGCGCGGCGCTGGTTCTGGAGCGAGGTGCAGATGCTGATCGGCGACGCGGTCGCGGGCCAGGCGGCGTCGCTCGAGGACGCTGTGGTGCGGGGCACGGCGCTGCCTTACGCCGCGGCACGCGCCCTGCTGGCGCGAATGGGCGTTAGGACTTCCGACCTATAAGCGCCCAGGGTTGACGCTGCCCGGGCGCCCCCTTATGACAGCGCCCTTCGAATCCGCTTCCATAAGAGAATGCCATGTCGCGCCGCTGCGAATTGACCGGTAAGGGCCTGTTGGTCGGGCACAATGTCAGCCACGCCAACAACAAGACCAAGCGTGTCTATCGCCCGAACCTACAAACCATGTCGCTCGCGAGCGAGGCGCTGGGCAACACCTATTCGCTGCGCATCTCCATGCATGCGCTGCGCACCCTGGACCGCCAGGGCGGCCTCGACCCGTTCCTGATGAACGCCAAGGACAGCGCGCTGTCCGACCGCGCGCTCCGGCTGAAGCGGGCCATCGCCAAGAAGCTCGCCGCCCAAGGCGACGCCCAAAAGCCGGCCGCCTGAGCTTACCGTAGTTACCGCGCGATTTACTTCGAAACGTCATGCTTTCGGCATGGCGCCTGCACCGTCTTTGCCGTAATGTTTCAAAATGTGCCAGGCCGCAGGGACAGGCGGCCGGTGCAGAAGTGGGGCAAGTCGTGCGGGTATTCGGGTTTGGGGATCCTGCGGGCGGACGCGATGGCGTTCCCTCGCGGATGGCGGCGGGGGACTTCGAAAGCTCCGCCTATCGCTTGCGCAGCGCAACGGATGCGTCGTGGCCGGCGCAGTTCGCCTATGGGCGGCGCGAGGGCTTCTGGCACCGGATCGGCGAGGCGGTGCGCGCGACGGCGCGGCTGATCGTGCCGGTCGTGGCGCTGCTGCTCTCGTTCATCGCGGTCTATCTCTATCTCGACACGCCGGTGGCGATGATGGGCAGCGACGCGAGCTGGCTCACCGTGGGGCACCTCCTGGTGCCGGTCTGCTTCCTGAGCGTGCATCTGACCAACCGCCGCTACGGCCCGTCCTATGCCTTCGCGCAGATCGTCGTGGCGCTGGCGATCGCGGTCGCCTTCGTGATGTTCGCCGTGCCGCAGCTGGGCGAGCTTGTACCGTTTAGGATCGCGCCGGACCTGCGCATCGCGGTCGCCTCGGGCGGCGCGTTCCTCGGCGCGGGCTTCCTCTCGATCGTCGTGTTCGACGGCGCGCGCGGGCCGCGCTGGTGGACGGCCCCGCTGTTCGGCCTGGTGTCGTCGGTCGTGCTGTTCTGCCTGATCTATTATCCGGCGGCCTATGCCGGCGCGGCGGAGTGGACGCACCGGATGCTCACCCATATGGAGCTGCTTGCCGGCATCGCCGTGCTGTTGCTCGTCCCGTACTGGTCGCTGCGCGCCGTGGTGCGCCCGCTGCCGGGGTTCGGGGGATACTAATCCTTTTTATCCTCCCCTGCGAAGCGGGGAGGTGCCGAGCGCCAGCGAGGCGGAGGGGGCCCCCTCCGGCGCGTGCCGCGCCACCTCCCCCGTGAACGGGGGAGGATAAGTTACCTTGCACCCACGTGCGGGTGGCGCTCGTGGCGGACGCGGGCCAGCCGCGCCGGCGAGCCGCGGCGGCCATGCTCGCGGTCCTCGGCGAAGAGGCCGATCAGCTGCTCGGTCATCGCGCCGCCGAGCTGCTCGGCGTCGACGATGGTCACGGCCTTGCGGTAATAGCGCGTTACGTCGTGGCCGATGCCGATGGCGTTGAGCTCGACGCTGGACTTGTCCTCGATCTCCTCGATGACGTGACGCAGATGGCGCTCGAGATAGTTGCCGGCGTTGACCGACAAGGTGGAGTCGTCGACCGGAGCGCCGTCCGAGATGACCATCAATATCTTGCGCTGCTCGGGGCGGGCCACGATGCGGTTGTGCGCCCACATCAGCGCCTCGCCGTCGATGTTCTCTTTCAGCAGGCCCTCGCGCATCATCAGGCCGAGGTTGCGCCGCGCCCGCCGCCACGGCTCGTCGGCCGCCTTGTAGACGATGTGGCGCAGATCGTTCAGGCGGCCGGGATGCGCGGGCTTGCCGTCGGCGATCCATTTCTCGCGGGACTGGCCGCCTTTCCACGCGCGCGTCGTGAAGCCCAGGATCTCCGTCTTCACCGCGCAACGCTCGAGCGTGCGCGCCAGGATGTCGGCGCACATCGCCGCGACCATGATCGGCCGGCCGCGCATCGAGCCCGAATTGTCCAGCAGCAGCGTGACCACCGTGTCGCGGAAGGTCATGTCCTTCTCGCGCTTGAACGACAGCGGATACATCGGATCGATGATGATGCGGGGCAGGCGCGACGTGTCGAGCATGCCTTCCTCGAGATCGAACTCCCACGTGCGGTTCTGCTGGGCCATCAGGAGGCGCTGCAGCTTGTTGGCGAGACGCGAGACCACGCCCTGCATGGCGGAGAGCTGCTGGTCGAGAAACGCGCGCAGCCGCGCCAGCTCTTCCGCGTCGCACAGCTCCGACGCCTCGACGATCTCGTCGAACTGCACGGTGTGGATCTTGTAGCCCCATTCGTCCTGATGCGCGAAAGGCTGCTCGGGCCGCCACGGCTTCATGCCGTCTTCGGGCTCGGCCGCGTCGCCCATCTCGTCGGTCTGCTCGGCGCGCATCTCGGCCTGCGCGTCCTCGGTCTCCTCGCCTTCGCTCTGCTGGAGGTCGCCCTCGGAGGTCTCGCCTTCCGCGGTCGCGTCCTCTTCGGCGTCGCCTTCCTGGCTCTGCGAGTTCTCGGCGTCCTCGCCGCTCTCGTCGGCTTCGGAATCGAGATCGCCGTCCTCGCCGAAATCGAGGTCCTTCAGGATCGTGCGCGTCAGCTTGGCGAACGCCTTCTGGTCGCGCAGCGCGTCGCCGAGCCTGGCGAGGTCCTTGCCCGCCCGCTGTTCGATCCAGTCGCGCCACAGCTCGACGGCGGCCTTCGCGACGTCGGGCGGCGCGGCGCCGGTCAGCTTCTCGCGCACCATGAGGCCGAGCGCTTCGGCGATCGGCACGTCGGCGCGCACGCGCGCTTTCTGGATGCCGCGCGCGGAGAGGCGCTGCTCGAGCCCCGCGGTCAGGTTCTGCGCCACGCCCGTCATCGCCAGCGACCCGATGGCCTCGACTCTCGCCTGCTCGGCCGCCTCGAACATCGCAGCGCCTTCCGCCGATTGCGGACGGTACTGGTCGTGGAGCTTGTCCTCGTGATAGGCGCGGCGCAGCGCATAGGCGTCGCCGGCGCCGCGCACGACCGCGACCTCGCTGGGAGGAAGGTTGCGCGAGGGCAAAGGGAGCTTCGCCTTCAGCCCTTTGAGCGACGGCGGCTCGGCGCTGAAATTGACCTCGAGCTCGGGCTCGCCCGCGAGGCTGCGGACCGCGATCGCGACGGCGCGCTTGAAGGGCTCGGAGGGGGATTCGGGTTTCATCGCGGCCTGCCGAACCCTAGCTTGTGATGGCCCGCAACTGCGGACCATCCAGGTGACGCTTTCGCGATCGTGCGGAACCCGGCCGGGTGGCCCGCATTCGCGGGCCATGACAGTAAGGAGGTCACGCGACGAGGACTTTCGCCGCGCTCTCGGGCAGCTCCTCGCCGAAGGCGCGCTGGTAGAACTCGGCGACCGACGCGCGCTCGAGCTCGTCGCATTTGTTGAGGAAGGTGAGGCGGAACGCGAAGCCGATGTCGTCGTAGATCTCGGCGTTCTCGGCCCAGGTGATCACCGTGCGCGGGCTCATCACCGTCGAGAGGTCGCCGTTGATGAAGGCGTTGCGCGTCATGTCGGCGACGCGGACCATCGCCGAGATCTGCTTCTTCTGCTCGGCCGTCTTGTAGCTCGGCACTTTGGCGAGAACGATGTCGACCTCGTTGTCGTGCGGCAGGTAGTTGAGCGTCGCCACGATGCTCCAGCGGTCCATCTGGCCCTGGTTGATCTGCTGCGTGCCGTGATAGAGCCCGGTGGTGTCGCCGAGACCGATGGTGTTCGTCGTCGAGAACAGGCGGAACGCGGGATGGGCGCGGATCACCTTGTTCTGGTCGAGGAGGGTGAGCTTGCCCGAGACCTCGAGCACGCGCTGGATCACGAACATCACGTCGGGCCGGCCGGCGTCGTATTCGTCGAACACCAGGGCCACGGGACGCTGCAAAGCCCAGGGCAGCAGGCCTTCGCGGAACTCGGTCACCTGCTGGCCGTCTTTGAGGACGATCGCGTCCTTGCCGATCAGGTCGATGCGGCTGATATGACTGTCGAGGTTGATGCGGATGCACGGCCAGTTGAGGCGCGAGGCGACCTGCTCGATATGCGTCGACTTGCCGGTGCCGTGATAGCCCTGGATCATCACGCGGCGGTTGCGCGCGAAGCCCGCCAGGATCGCGAGCGTCGTCTCGCGGTCGAAGCGGTAGGCGTCGTCGCGCTCGGGGACGTATTCGTTCGGCGCCTTGAAGGCGGGGCACTTCATCTTCGCCTCGAAGCCGAACACCGTCTTCACGTCGATCTCGGTGTCGGGCTTGGTGGCGGGGTCGAGGCCCTCGTTCTGAACGGTCATGATGGTTTTGGGTCCGGCAAGAGTGTCTCGGGCGGGAAAGCCGATGCGTCAGGCTTGGGCCGCGCGTCTCGCGCCCGCTCTAGGTCAGCCCGGAGGCGCGCAACACGCCATAGGCCTTGATAACCTGCTTCAGACGCTCCTCGGCGCCCCGGTCGCCGCCATTGGCGTCGGGATGGAACCGCTTCACGAGTTCCTTATACCGCGCCTTGATCTCGTTCAAGGTGGCGGAAGGCTCCAGGTTCAGCGTGTCGAAGGCGGTCTGCTGGAGCCGCGTCAATTGACGTACCGGCCGGCGCGGGGATTGCGGCTCTTTGTGCTCCGTCTCGGCCCCGAAGGCGCTGTCGAAGTCGAATTCCCTAAGCGTATTGTGCAGACGTGCCGCGCGTTTGCCGAGCGGCCAGGTCGGCCTGTGGCCGATGATTGCGTCGTTGCGGAAGCTTTCGATCTCCCGCTCGCTCATGCCTTTGAAGTAGTCCCACGACTCGTTGTGCGCGCGGGCATGGGCGAGGCACAGCCATTGATGCTTGTTGAGCTCGTCGCGGCTCTTCGGCACGCGATAGGCGCCTTCGTCCTTGCAGCCCGGCGCGGCGCAAGGGCGAACGTCCACGGCAGCCGTCGCCGCCACCGCATCCTGCTTGATGCGGATGGTGTCGCGGAACTTCGATTGGGCGCGTGCTTTCGCCATGCGCGAATTATGGGGTCGAAGCGTGAAAAAACAAGAAAACGTATCGCTTGACAGCGACGCCCGGCGGGCCGAAGTCTCGATTATGACAATGGTCGACACGATCCGGGACAAGCTGACCGCGGCGTTCGCGCCGGCCGCGCTCGACGTCACGGACGAAAGCGCGCGCCATGAAGGCCATGCGGGCGCGCGGCCCGGCGGCGAGACGCATTTCAACGTGCGGATCGTCTCGAGCGCGTTCGAGGGCCTCGGCCGCGTCGAGCGCCAGCGCCGCGTCTATGCCGCGCTCGCGGACGAGCTCAGATCGCGCATCCACGCGCTGTCGCTGACGGTGCTCACGCCGGCGGAGGTGTGGAACGAGCACTAGCCGGGTAGCATTTTTGCGTGTTCTGCTATAGATAGACAAGCATCGCTTCCGGGGGGCCGGATGAGCCAGGACAAGCGTCACCAGCACCACGAGCCGCGGGAGCGTCAAAGCGGCCGCGGCAGGCTTTCTGCGACTCTGATGGACGGCGGGAAATGGGCGGCAGGCATCGTCATCGGCGCCGTGCTGCTGGGGCTGGGCAATTATGTCTGGGATCTCATCAAGCCGCAGCCCTTCTTCGTATCGCTCATTCTCTACGACGAGAAGCACGACGTCCTTCCGGGCGCTTCCGTCTGGCTCGATCTCAATGAAGTCGCGGAAAAGAAAACCAGCGACCTCGGGCTGGTGACCTTCGAGGTGCCGCACAAATATATCGGCCAGACGGTGAAGCCCGTGGTCAGGTTGAGCGGCTATGCGACGCCCGAAAGCCGGGTCAACCTCGGAACCGGCCTGGCGCCGCAATCGATAATCCTCAGGCGCTCGGGAGAGGTGAAGGTCGCGCTGCTTCTATCGCCGAAGCACGCGGACCTCACGCCCGCGCCCACGCCCGACCCAGTCCCCGTCACCGAAACCAGAATCTACGAGTCGCCGTCGCAGCCGAGCGGCAGGGGGGCCGAGTTCAGCACGTTCTACAGCTTGTGCAGCCAGGACGCGCCCGCGGGCTGGACGATCGAGAAATCGTCGTTCGTGCTGACCGGCGATCGCCAGTGCGGCGCCTGGTCGAACTGCAGCCTCTTGACCGAGACGCCGACGAAGGTGTGCTGGCAGTTCAACATGCAAGGCCACGACGAGCAGATGGGGTTTCTCGGCACAGGCGGTTCCGGCATCCAATACAGCAAAGGGATTCTCACTGTCGTCTGGAAGCACAATTAGCCCGGCGGCACCGTGTCCGCGCCTTGGCTCGGCGGCGTCACGCGCAGCGCCGTGATCTGGTTTCGCTGCCGGCGCAGGATCTCGAACTTGTAGTCGAAGAACGCGAAGCGCTGGCCGACCTCGGGAATGGTGCGCGCTTCGTGGATGACGAGGCCGGCGATGGTCGTGGCTTCGTCGACCGGAAGCTTCCAGTCGAGGTCGCGGTTCAGGTCGCGCACCGGCACCTTGCCGTCGACGAGATAGGAGCCGTCGGGCTGCTTGCGCACGTCGGGGCGGGTTTGCTCTTCCAGCTCGTCGGGGATGTCGCCGAAGATCTCGTCGAAGATGTCCTCGAGCGTGATCAGGCCCTGCAGCGCGCCGTATTCGTCGACGACGAGCGCGAAATGCGCGCGCTTCTCGCGGAAGGCTTCGAGCTGCTCCTCGGCGGTCGTGGTGTCGGGCACGAACCATGGCGGGGTGGCGAGGCCGGCGATGTCGAGGCCTTCATAGGAACCGCCGTTCCGCATCGCGGCCTGGACGATGGCTTTGAGGTGCAGCACGCCGATGATGTTCTCGGGCTGCTCGCGCCACAGCGGGATGCGCGAATGTCCCGACTCCATCACCTCCTTCAGAAGCTCGGAGGCCGGCAGGTCGGCGTCGGCGGTGTCGATGTTCTTGCGGTGGATCATCATGTCGCCGACGGTCAGCTCGCGCAGGTCGAGGATGCCGCCGATCATGTCGCGATGCTCGCGCTCCACGCCGCCTTCCTTGTGATGCAGCTCGACGGTGCCGCGGATCTCCTCATGCGCCGGCAGGACCTCCTCGGTCTCCTCCTCGCGCACGCCGAACAGGCCGAGCACGCGCCACACCACGAACTGCACGCTGCCGACGATGGGGGCGAGCACGGCGACGGCCTTGTTCACCGGCCAGGCGACGGCGAGCGCGAAGCGGTCGGTGCGCGCGATGGCGAGCGTCTTGGGCAGCACTTCGCAGACGACCAGGATCAGCGCCGTCATCAGGACGGTGGCGATCGCCACCGCGCGCGGGCCGAAATTCGCCTCGAGCAAGGTCGTGGCCAGCGACGAGGCCAGGATGTTGACGAAGGTGTTGCCGAGCAGCAGCGCGCCGATCAGCTTCTCGCGGTCGTCGACCAGCTTGTTGACGGTCGCGGCCGCCTTGACGCCCTTTTCCTCGAGCTGGTGCATCTTGCCGCGCGAGACGGCGGTCAACGCCGTCTCCGAGCCCGCGAAGAATGCCGAGATCAGGAGCAGCACGGCGATGGCGCCGATCCAGAGCAAAGCCGATGACGGGTCCATGGGAATCCTCGAATGAGGCGGCCAGTATAGCGGATGGCCGCGGGGCAGCGTAGGATGCAACGCTCGAGAAGGACGATCATGCGCAAATCACCATGGATAGCGGGCGCCGCGGCGCTGTTGCTTGCCGTCGCCGGGGCCGGCGCCGGCCATGCCGAGCCCTATTACGCCGCCAACGGCGTCGATTTCGTCGTGCCCGCCGACGAGCTCGACGCGGCGGCGGTGAGCGACGCGGCGGTCCATGCCGGCTTCCTGCCGCTACGCGAGACCGATCCGCGCGTCGTGGCGGGCCGCGCCGCCGAGGACCACATCTACGAGATCTGGGAGCTGCCGTCGCACAAGGTGGCGACGATCACGCTCACCCATGTGAAGAAGAGCAATTCCTTCGCGGTGAGCTTCGTGGCCAAGGATCCGTCGCGCCATCACGATCCGCTCACGGGCGAGGCGTGCAAGCGCTGGCTGAAATTCTCCGGCGCCTTGCGCCTGGCGTTCGGGCCGCGCGTGTCGCGGTTCCGTTTCCGCGCGCCCCAATGCGAGCCCTAGCGTCGGTTGTTATCGCTTGGAATCACAAACAAGATTGTCACGGCCCGCGAATGCGGGCCGCCCAGGTGACGTTGTTTTTGTCATGGAACAAAAACTCCGAGCAACCTTTGGCTTCGACGTGCAGGGCCCAGCTGGGTGGCCCGCATGCCGCGGGCCATGACATCGCGTTTATCGCGCCAATTCGAAAACAACCGGCTCTAGGACAGGATCTCGCGCAGCGCGTCCAGCGGCACGTCGGCGGTGGTGAACGCCTCGCCGATGCCGCGCACCAGCACGAAGGTCAGGCGGCCGTCCTTGGCTTTCTTGTCGTGCCGCATATGGGCGATGAGCGCGTCCGCGCTGCCCATGCCGGCGGCGGACGAGGGCAGGCCGACCGCTTGCAGATGCCGCACGAAGCGCTCTGCGTCCTGGCCGGGACAAAGGCCGAGCCGCACCGACAGCTTGAACGCCAGCGCCATGCCGATGGCGACGGCTTCGCCATGCAGCAGCCGGTCGCCGTAGCCGGTCGCCGCCTCGAGCGCGTGGCCGAAGGTGTGGCCGAGATTGAGCAGCGCGCGCTCGCCGGTCTCGCGCTCGTCGCGCGCGACGATGGCGGCCTTCATGCGGCAGGACTGCGCGACGGCATGCGCCAGCGCCGCCCTGTCGCCGCTCAGGGCTTTCGCGCCGTTCGCTTCCAGCCAGTCGAAGAAGGCGCGGTCGCCGAGGGCTGCGTATTTCACCACCTCGGCATAGCCCGCGAGCAATTCGCGCGGCGGCAGGCTCGCGAGCACGTCGGTATCGGCGATGACGATGCGCGGCTGATGGAACAGGCCGACGAGGTTCTTGCCTTCACGCGTGTTGATCGCGGTCTTGCCGCCGACCGACGAGTCGACCTGCGCCAGCAAGGTCGTGGGGATCTGCGCGAATGCGATGCCGCGCTTGATCAGCCCCGCCGCGAGCCCGGTGAGATCGCCGATCACGCCGCCGCCCAGCGCCACGATCAGCCCGCCGCGGTCGACGCCCGTCGCGAGCAGCGCGCCGGCGAGCTTCTCGAGGCCCGCGAAGCTCTTCGTCCCTTCGCCGGGATCGAGCACGATGGGCCGCATGTCGAGGCCGCTCTCAAGCAAGGTCACGAGATGGATCTTGGCGACATTGCTGTCGGTCACCACCGGCACCGGCCCGCGCGCGAACGGCGCGAGCAGTGCGCCCGCTTGGCCCATCAGCCCCGGCCCGACATGGATGTCGTAGCTGCGCGCATCGAGGGCGACGGGGATGATCTCGCTCATGACATCACGCCTCGCTGCTTCAGCGCCGCCACGATCCGCTCGACGGCGGCGGAATGCGGACCGTCGGCGCTCTCCACCGTCAGATCGGCCTCTTCGTAAGCCGGCGTGCGCTGGACGAGCAGCTGCTCCAAGGTGCCGCGCGGATCCTCGGTGCGCAGCAGCGGGCGGGTGTCGCGGCGCTTGACGCGGCCGAACAGCACGTCGATGGGCACCTTGATCCACACCGTCACGGCGCGCTCCTTCAGCCGCGCGCGCGTCTCGGCATCGGCGAAAGCGCCGCCGCCCGTCGCCAGCACCAGCGGCGGCTCGTCCAGCAGGCGCGCGATCACCTTGCGTTCGCCGTCGCGGAAGGCGCTTTCGCCGAAGCGCTCGAACAGCTCGGGGATCGGGCAGCCCGCCGCCAGCTCGATCTCGCTGTCGGCGTCCTTGAACGCGACACCAAGCCGCGCCGCGAGCCGGCGGCCCACCGAGCTTTTCCCGGCCCCCATCATGCCTACCAGTGCCACGGTGCGGCTCAGTCCCGTCATCCGTTTATCCGATAGCGGGCCCTTGTGTTTTTGTCCATTTCCGCCACAAACGGGAGCCAGTATTCGCCGATGCGCACGAGACGGAACTTGGGTCAGGAAGGCATGGGTTGGGCGGCGTGGCTTGCCATTCTGGCGGCCGCGGCGCTGCTCGCGAGCGCGATCGGCTTGAGCATCTATGGCGGACGGGTGCAGCCTCCGCTGAAGCATTACGAGCAGGTCGTGCCCGATGATCGCCTCGCGCATTAGCTTTCTTTTTGCTTCCTTGGCAGCGCTCCTGATTGCCACCGCCGCCTGGGCGCAGAGCGACGCCGATGCGCCGCCGCGCGCGCTGGGCCATCCGCCCGCTGCGTCGGACCGGGACGAGCCGCCGCAGGACGTGCTCGACACCGCGCCGCCGGACGACGATTCGGATGCGCCGCCGCAGCCACGCAGCCGCGGCGACGACGACGCGCCGCCGGACGTCGACACCAGCGATCTCGCCGAGCCCGAAGAAGCGCCACCCCCGCCTGCGTCCGCTTCCAAAAAGCCGTCCGCCGCGCCTCCGCCCGATACCGACGTCGTGCCGCTGCCGCCACCGCCGCCGCGCGCGAGCGTGCAGGTCCAGACCTTGGGCACCATCGAGGCGCCGGCGGAGGGCCTGCTCGATTCGAGCAATGGCGGGCTCGGCGACAATATGTGGGTCGGCGCGTCGCATGGCGACATCGAGACCTTGCTGCCGAAGCTGCCGCTCGCCTCGCCCGACAGCGCGGTGCGCGGCCTCGCCAAGCGGCTGATCCTGACCAAGGCGGAATCGCCGTCGGGCACGGTCAAGCGCCCGCTCATCACCATCCGTCTCGAGAAGCTGCTCGACGCCGGGCTGATCGACGACGCGGCGAATCTGGCCGCGAGCGGCAGCCTGAAGGACGATCCCGATTTCGCGCGCGCGCAGGCGAACGCGATCCTGACCGCGGGCCGCGCCGCGGATGCCTGCGGCAACCTCACCATCGCGCGCGAGAGCGCCGACGGCCAGTTCTGGCTCCAGCTGCGGGCCTATTGCGCCGCGGCGACCGGCGACGCGGCCACCGCCGAGATCACGCGCAACCTGCTCGACGCGCAGCTCCTCACGGATCGCGCCTACGACATCCTGGTGCAGGACGCGCTGACGAACGCGAAGAAGCCGCCGGGCGCCATCGCGAAGCCCAGCACGATGCATCTCTTCCTGCTGCGCAAGGCGGGACTGCCGGTCGGCGCCGACGTCGCCAAGGCACTCGGCGTGAGCGCGAGCCTGATCGCGCTGCGCGACCCGCACAACACGCCGGAGGCGCGTCTCGCCGCGGCCGAGCGCGCCGCGAAGGCAGGCGCGGCGACCGCTGCCGAGCTCAAGGCCGTCGTCGATGCCCAGGTGATCGCGCCCGCGAAGCTTGTCACCGCCGAGGCCGATGCGCCGAAGCTCTCTTTCCTCGCGGGGCAGGCATTGCTGCGCCGTGCCGCGCAGCTCGAAAGCCGGCTGGGCCGCAAGGCCGCGCTGGTGCACCAGGCGCTGCTGCTCGGCGACAAGGCGGGAATGTTCGAGACCGCGTCGCGGCTGCAGGCCGACGTCGCCAGCGCGATCGATCCGAAGGCGGCCTCGCCCGAGCAGGCGCCGCTGATCGGCTGGTCGCTGTTGCTCGCGGGCAAGTCCGACGCCGCGTCGCGCTGGCTCGGCGACAACGACGCCGCGCGCGCGGTGCAGGGGCTCGTGTCGGGCAAGGAAGACCAGGCGCAGGCGAGCTTGAGCAATGTCGCAGCTCATCTGAGCGCCGATCCCAAGCAGCAGAACCAGGCGTTCGAAGCGCTTGTGCTCGGCGCTTACGACGCGCTGGGCCTGACCATGCCTGCCGACGCCAAGCAGGCGGCGAAGGCGGCCGAAGCCAAGCACTGGCCGGGACGGCGTCCCGACGACATGGCGATGCAGGTCATCGTGCAGACCGCGTCGGCGCCCGACCGCAAAGGCGAAGCGGTGCTCAGGATGCTGAACGCCATCGGGCCAGGCGGCCCGCGCGACCTCGCGCCGGACGTCACCACCGAGTTCGTGCGCGCGCTCGAGGACATGGGGCTGAAGGACGCGGCGCACGCGCTCGCGGTGCATGCGCTGCTTCTGTATCGGCCATGAGCAATGCGGCGCTGATCGAATCCTTCCTCGACATGATGAGCGCCGAGCGCGGCGCCAGCCGCAACACCATCGCCGCCTATCGCCGCGACCTGCTCGATTTCCGCCACGACCTGAAGCGCGCCACGCGCGACGATGTGAAGACCTACCTCGCGTCGCTGAACGCGCTCGCGGCGTCGAGCCAGGCGCGCAAGCTGTCGGCGTTGCGCCAGTTCTTCGGCTTCCTCTATGCCGAGGGCGTCCGCAAGGACGATCCGACCTCGGCCGTCGAGGCGCCGAAGCGCACGCGGCCGCTGCCCAAGGTTCTCACGCGCGACGACGTCGGCGCGCTGATCGAGGCGGCCGAGGACGACCTGCGGCTCACCTGCATCGTCGAGCTGCTCTATGCGTCGGGTTTGCGCGTCAGCGAGCTGGTCGGGTTGCCGCTCGCGAGCGCGCGGACCAAGACCGGATTCCTCTTGATCAAGGGCAAGGGGGGCAAGGAGCGGCTGGCCCCGCTGAACCCGTCGGCGCGCGCCGCCATCGACGCGTGGATCGCGGGGCTGCCCGAGGGCGCGCGGTTCCTGTTCCCCTCGCGCGCGGCGGAGGGGCATCTGACGCGGCGGCGCTGCCACCAGATGCTCAAAGACCTGGCGCCGAAGGCCGATATCGATCCCGGCAAGCTCTCGCCGCATGTGCTGCGCCACGCGTTTGCAACGCATCTGGTCGAGGGCGGCGCCGACCTGCGCAGCGTCCAGACCATGCTCGGCCATGCCGACATCGCCACGACCGAGATCTACACCCACGTCGCGCAGGACCGGTTGACATCCGTGATGAAGACCGCGCATCCATTGGCGAGGAGAAAGCGGCCATGAGCTTCACGACGATCGAACGGCACGCGCCGGTTCGGCTCTATCGCTCCAAGCTGTTCGTGCCGGGCTCGCGCACGCAGCTGTTCGAGAAGGCGGCGGCGAGCGCGGCGGACGTCGTCTGCCTCGATCTCGAGGACGCGGTCGCGCCGTCGGACAAGGAAACGGCGCGCGGCAACATCGTGGCGGCGCTCAACGATGTCGATTGGGGCAGCAAGACCGTCACGGTACGGATCAACGGCCTCGACACGAACTATTGCTATCGCGACGTCATCGCGCTGGTCGAGAAGGGCGGCGAGCGCCTCGACGCGATCATGATCCCGAAAGTGGGATGCGCGGCCGACGTCTATGCCGTCGACATGCTGGTGACGCAGGCGGGCGATTTCGTCGGCCGTCGCAAGCGCATCGGCCTCGAGGTGATCGTCGAGACGGTGCTTGGCCTGACCAACATCGACGCGATCGCAGGCGCCTCGGCGCGGCTGGAGAGCCTGCATTTCGGCTCGGCCGACTACGCCGCCTCGCAGCGCATGCGCACGACGAACATCGGCGGCGGCAATGCGGACTATGTGATGCTGACCGACATCGCGCCCGGCCGCGCGCGAGACCGGCACTGGAACGATCTTTGGCACGCTCCGCTGTTCAAGATGGTGCAGGCGGCGCGCGCGCACGGCTTGATGGCGATCGACGGACCGTTCGGCGACTATGGCGACGCCGACGGCTTCAAGGCGCAGGCGATGCGCACCGCGATCCTGGGCTGCGAAGGCAAATGGGCGATCCATCCGAGCCAGGTCGCGCTCGCCAACGAGATCTTCACGCCGCCGGCCAAGGAAGTGGAGCGCGCTGGGGCCATCCTTGCCGCCATGAAGGACGCGCAGGCCAAGGGCCTCGGCGCCGTCTCGCTGAACGGCGTGCTGATCGACGCCGCCTCGATCCGCCAGGCCGAGGCCATCGTCGCCCAGATGACCATGATCCGCGAGCGCACGGGCGGTTCCTAGACGCCGCCGAGCAATGTATAGTTGCGGCCGGACTTCGAAGGGGCTGGCCATGGGGTTCATCGTTGCGCCCGTGCTGTTCGTGCTGGCGTCGGGGCTTCTGTATTCGACGCGTTCCGGGCGAAGCAGGCTGTCGTTCTTCATCGCCTTGCTGGTCGTGATCGTCAGCGGGGTGTTCCTGACCGCGCAGCTCATCCGCTCGACGACGCATATCCACGAGCGGCACGTCGCGACGCAGCAGACGATGCCGGGGCGGGCGCTGCCGCAATCCGCGCCGGCGCCGGACCTGTCGCTGGCCGAGCGGATCACGCAAGCGTCCTATCAATTCACCGAGAACGCGCTCGACTGGATCGTCCGCACGGGGACCGGCAGCCCGGGCGCCACGGTCGGCAGCGACACCGTCGTCGGCACGATCATCGCGATCCTGCTCGCGGCTCTCGCTGTCGCGGGTTCGCTGCTGTCGGCCCTGATGCGACGGCTTGTCGGTCGCGCGCCGGTCAGCGCTTGAGCGCGCGGTATCCGATATCCCTGCGGCAGAAGCCTTCCGGCCAGTCGATCTTGTCGACGGCTTCGTAGGCGCGGCGTTGCGCGTCCGCGATGGTCGGCGCGGTTGCGGTCACCGCGAGCACGCGTCCGCCGTTCGCGACGATGTGCCCGGCCTTCAGCGCCGTGCCCGCATGGAAGATGCGCGCATGCTCCGACGCCGCGTCCAGGCCGCTTATCGCGCTGCCTTTCGCATAGTCGCCGGGATAACCCCTGGTCGCCATCACCACGGTCAGCGCCGCGTCGTCGCTCCAGCGCAGGTCGAGATGGGCGAGCTGCCGGTCGCGCGCCGCGAGCAGCGCGGTCAAGAGGTCGCTCTTCAACCGCATCATCAGCACCTGGCATTCGGGATCGCCGAAGCGGCAATTGTATTCGATCAGCTTGGGCTCGCCGTCCTTGATCATCAGCCCCGCGAACAGCACGCCCATGTAAGGCGTCCCGCGCCGCGCCATCGCCGCGATGGTCGGGCGGACGATCTTGTCCATGGTCTTGGCCGCGACCGCCTCGTCGAAGATTGGCGCCGGCGAATAGGCACCCATGCCGCCGGTGTTCGGGCCCTTGTCGCCGTCGAAAGCGCGCTTGTGGTCCTGGGCACCGCCAAGCGGCACGACATGCTCGCCGTCGCTGAGCACGAAGAAGCTCGCCTCTTCGCCGTCGAGATATTCCTCGATCACCATGTCGCCGCCGACCGCGTCGATGGCCGCATCGGCCTCTTCGCGCGTCTGCGCGATCACCACGCCTTTGCCCGCCGCGAGGCCGTCCGCCTTGATCACCACCGGCAGGCCGAGCGTCGCCGCGAAATCCTTTGCCGGGCCGGGCGCGTCGAAGCGCCGGTAGGCGGCGGTCGGGATGGCGTTCTCGGCGCACAGATCCTTCACATAGCCTTTCGAGCCCTCGAGCACCGCGCCCGCCTTGCTCGGGCCCAAGGTCTTGATGCCGGCGGCTTCGAGCTTGTCCCACAGCCCGTCGACGAGGGGCTGCTCGGGCCCGATCACGACGAAATCGATCCCCTTCTCGCGCGCGAAGGCGAGCAGGCCGTCATGGTCGGTTGCCGGGATCGCCACGCACTCCGCCGCCTCGGCGATGCCCGGATTGCCCGGCGCGCAGTAAAGCTTCGTCAGCAGCGGGCTCGCCGACAGCGCCCAGGCCAGCGCGTGCTCGCGGCCGCCGGAACCGATGAGGAGGACTTTCATGGGATCGAATCCTATATGATCGGGACTATGTCGGAAGCCGCCGCCAAACCCAACCTCCCAGAATTCAGCGTCAGCGAGATCGCGGGGCTCTTGAAGCGCACCGTCGAGGACGCGTTCCCCTTCGTGCGCGTGCGCGGCGAGATCTCGGGGCTGAAGGTCGCCGCCTCCGGTCACGTCTATTTCGACCTCAAGGACGACAAGGCGGTCCTGAACGCGATCATCTGGAAGCAATCGGCGCGGGCGATCCGCCTGAAGCCCGAGCAGGGACTGGAGGTCGTCGCTACCGGGCGGATCACGACCTATCCGGGTTCGTCGCGCTACCAGATCATCGTCGAGCAGCTGGAGCTTGCCGGCGTCGGCGCCTTGATGGCGATGCTGGAGGAGCGCAAGAAGCGCCTCGCCGCCGAGGGCCTGTTCGAGGCCGCGCGCAAGAAGCCTCTGCCGTTCCTGCCCGAGATCGTCGGCGTGGTGACCTCGCCGACCGGCGCGGTGCTGCGCGACATCATGCACCGCCTGAACGACCGCTTTCCGCGCCGCGTGCTGCTCTGGCCCGTCGCGGTGCAGGGCGAGAAGGCGGCCGTCGAGATCGCCGCCGCGATCAAGGGCTTCAACGCGCTCGAGACGAACCGGCCCGACGTGCTGATCGTCGCGCGCGGCGGCGGCTCGATCGAGGATCTGATGGCGTTCAACGAGGAGATCGTGGTGCGTGCCGCGGCCGCGAGCGCGATCCCGCTGATCTCGGCGGTGGGGCACGAGACCGACACGACCCTGATCGACTTCGCCTCGGACCGCCGCGCGCCGACGCCGACCGCGGCCGCCGAGATGGCGGTGCCGCTGCGCAGCGAGCTCATCAGCCAGACGCTCGATCTCGACCGCCGCGTGCAGCGCTGCTTCGGCAAGGGCATGGAGGATCGCAGGCGCCATCTGGCGCAACTCGCCCGCGTGCTGCCGCGCGCCGATCAGCTGTTCGCCCAGCCGCGCCAGCGCTTCGACCACGCGGCCGAGAGGCTCAAAAGCGCGCTGCGGCGAAATTTGCAGGAGCACAAGCGCGCCTTCGCCGAGACCGCGGCGCTGCTGCGCCCCAAGCCCATCGCGACCCATATCGGCGTCTGCGGCGAGCGCGCCGAGCGCCTCGGCCAGCGCCTGGTGCGCAGCCAGACCGCGCGCCTCGCCGAAGCGCGGCGGCATGTCGACAGCTTGTCGCGCCTCCTCGACGGCGTCAGCTATCGCGGCGCGCTCGAGCGCGGCTTCGCGCTGGTGCGCGGGCCCGACGGCCGCGTGCGCCGCCGCGCCGAGCAGGTCGCGAGCGGCGAAGCGCTGTCGCTCGCGTTTGCGGACGGCGACATCGCCGCGGTCGCAAGCGGCATGCCCGCGCCGCCCAAGCCGAAAGCGAAACCCAAAGGCGGCGGACAGGGGAGTTTATTCTGACGCCCCGGCTGCTAAACTGACTCCATGAACAAGATGGATCGCGGGCCGCAGGGTTTGGCCGAGCTCGAATATCTCGACGGCGAGTATCGCGTCGTGCGGGCGGGCTCCTACGTCGTCTGCGCCGTGTCGGGCGTCAACATCCCGCTCGAGGCGCTGCGCTATTGGAGCGTCGACCTGCAGGAGGCTTATGCCACGCCGGCGCTCGCGCTGAAGCGCTTCCAGGAGACGGGGCGCGCGCCCACATGATCGCGCGGCGCGCGTTCCTGTTGGGCAGCGGCGGGTTGGTGCTGCTGCCGAACGTCCTGTGCGCGGACGAGGCGCGGCTGAAGCTCACCGGCTCCCTGGAGCAGGGCAGCCTCGTCGTCGGCCATGCGCCGGGCGCGGTCGTGACGGTCGACGCGCAAAAGGTGCAGGTGTCGGCGGACGGGCTCTTCGCGTTCGGCTTCGCCTACGACCAGACCAAGCCCACGACCGTGTCGGCCAGCTTCGCCGACGGCAGGAAAGAGACGCGCGACGTGGCGCCGGTCGCGCGCCACTACGACGTGCAGACGATCAACGGCCTGCCGGAGAAATACGTCTCGCCGCCGGCCGACGTTCTCGCCCGCATCGCGCGCGAGAACGCGCTGGTCGTCGAGGCGCGCAAGCGCGACACCGCGCCGACCTTCTTCGCCGAGACGTTCGACTGGCCGATCGCGGGCATCGTCAGCGGCACCTGGGGCAACCGGCGCATCGACAACGGCAAGCCGATGGCGCCGCATTTCGGCGTCGACATCGCCGCTCCCGAAGGCACGCCGATCCACGCGCCTGCAGACGGCACGGTCTCGCTCGCCGAGCCCGATTTCTACTTGACCGGCGGCACGCTTCTCATCGATCACGGCCACGGCGTGTCGACGACCTATATCCACCAGAGCGCGCTGAAGGTGAAAGAGGGCGACGCGGTGAAGCGCGGCGACGTGATCGGGCTCGTGGGCATGAAAGGCCGCGCCACGGGCCCGCATCTGCACTGGTCGATGAGCTGGTTCCAGATGCGCCTCGACCCGTCGCGCTCGACCGCGGCGCCGATGCCGCCGAAGGCGTGAGGCGGTGACCTGAACCCCTCCAAAAAGGTAGAGTCCGGCACCTTGGAAGGGTTCCGGACGATGACCTGGAGCTATCGCGGGGCGTCTTGCGGTTCTGTTGCGGGCGGCTTCTCATCGCCATCCGTTTCCCGCCAGCCCAGTGCATAAGCATGGTTGAGCGCGCCGGGCACTGTTTTCTCCAACAAATTGAAGCGGTCCATCAGTTGGGGCGGTATGTCGGCCTTGGTTGGATACTTGCTCAGATACTCTTCCTGAATCAGTCCCAGAGCCGCATTGGTGGGCGCGAGTAGAACCGCGAGATTGTTCGGATAATAGGGCTGCAGAACTTCGGCGACGTCCCAAGCCTTCTGATAGTGCCGGTCGGCAAACTCTCGCTCCAGAACGATGTCGGCCATGACCGCGAGCGCTTCCTTTCTGGAAAGCGTCTTCAAATAGATGCCGTTCGCGATCGCCTGATCCGTCATCGGCATGTTCTGCCGGATATAGACGTCTCGCGCGGGATAGGCGCCGCTGGTCGTCTCCAGATTGATGGTCTTGCCTGTCACGTCATCCATGTACTTGACGAACATATGGTTCGGCGCGGTCGAAAGTGTCGCGTTCAATCCCAATCGCTGCGCCAATGCGACAAACAGGATCGGCATGCTCACGCAATTGCCGCGATGCGTAACAAGGTAGGTGGAAAGAAGCCGGTTCACAGGCTTGCGGCCGAACGGGTCGCTGAGGTCGTATTGGAACGGCTTGTTGTTGTTCCAGGCGCCCGCGTCATAGATGTACTTGCGCAGCATGATAAGGCGCAATCTCGTAGGCGCCGAAGGCCCCGCCATCGTCCGGATCGTCTGCGCCATGCCATCGATGTCCTTAAGCCGGCCAGCGATGTCGGTTGTCGGATCGTAGACCTTGTCGAACGTCAGTTTCGCCCTGGCAAAATCGACTTTGTCGTCGGGGGCCTCCATAATTGCGCGGACGACCTGGACGGGATCATTCGTCGGCGGATGCGGCGACGGTGCTCGCGCAAGAACTGCCGCCGGCGACGCAATAAAACAGGTCGCAACGCTCCAAGCTATCGCCGAGAAGAATAGCTTCGTGCGCATCAGTGCCGCTTTGTATCCGCGATAAGCAGAGCGATATCTTTCGCCGTTAGTGCTACGAGCTCCTTGTAGGCCAAATCCGTTGCCGCCCGGTCACCGGTGCCTTCGCCCGACAGATGGTATCCGCCCGCCTCGGGAAAATAACTGAAGTAGAAAGGCGCTGCGGGACTTCCGGGGGCGGAGACAATGACAATGCTTCGATTATCGTCGCAGCTATACAAAAGCCAAGTTGTCCCACCGTATACCTTGGTGAGCGGACCAGTCTTGCATTCCAATTGTGGTTGCTTAGGCCCGACCTGTTCACCGAGCGTTGGGGCAGAAAGCAATGCGGCGGCGCAGGCAACTGCGATTAACGGCGGTTTCAGGATGTTCATTGCTTAATCCATAGAAGGTCTGGATTGCCTCTTGGGACGCGTTGAGCGACCTCAACTCCTGAGCGGCACCTTGCCAAGAAGCTCAGTATTCATCTGCTCGCTTTTACTGCCACCTGCGCATCCCGCAGAATATGAGCAGCGCAGTCGCTGAGCGCATCATCGAAACACGTACCGGTGCTGCTTCCCAGACTTCGCTGGTCAGGTGTCGCGAATGTCACGGCATAGGTTACTTGCGTCCGTGTTCCGATTGGCTTCCAGGAAACATTGGTCGGAATCGTCACTATCAAGGTGCCGGGTTTATTCCCGTAGCTAAGGGTAAAGGTCGATGACGCTCGGAATGCTTCATTGACCGCATCGCCGAATCTCGAAGTCAGGCCATCATCGCCGCCACGCCAGACTTCGACAGGCGTGCGAGGAAGTGGCTGCGCCACGCAAGCGCAATTGGACAGCGCAACAGCAGCGAATGTTGCGAACATGCGGAAGCTGATGAGCTTTAGTGGCATACCGGAATCTTCGAGCCCGTTTGCACGACACATTGCTTCGTCGTCGCGTTGCCATGTGCCTCTTGGAACTGCTGAGGCGTCAAATGTGTTCCGCCGCGCGAAGTCATTATGTTGCTGTTGGTATAGCCAGGCGCCGGCGTACTAGTCCGATTGCCCTGCGCATCAGGTGGACCCTCAATGTATTGATCCTTTACGCCGGCAAAGTGAAGGACGTCATGAGCCGCCGCGTCGGTGGCTTGCCCATTTGCACTGTTGATATGGGCGGTGTCGCCACCGAGCTTATTCACGCATTCGCCTGCTGCACCACACATGCTCGTATTGTAGCCGGGACTGAAATCCATTTTGTTCAACACCCCATTGATGGGAGTGCTAGTCGAAATCACCTGAATCTTCATATTCGGATTCGAGATATTGAGAGTGTTATCTCGATTGACGATCGCACCGACGTTGGCGGCGCTAGCACCCTGTCCGGAAAACTGGACGGGTATGACGAGCGTGGTCTGACCGGTGTTCTGGTCAACGACCCACACCGCGTCGGTGCCTCTCGGGTCAACCTTGTTCGTTGGGTCGTTCTGGACGTAGGTGTAAAGGTTTACATCATCCTTGTATCCAACGGGGTCAGCCTGCAGAAACCTAGCGTCGGCTGCCGACGCAAGGATTGCTGGAAGTGCCGTCGCCAGAACGGCAGCAATGCAAGTGCCCTTGATCATCCGATCCCCTGAGATGAGACACCTTACAACTCCAAGTATTGTCTCGAATGACCGATTGGAGCAATGGCTTTTAGGAGTTGGCTGATGGCGTTGGATTTGGCTCTGCAAGTAAATGTCGTGGTCGCTCGCAATTTGTATAAGGACACGCGATATGCCGACATCGCCTTCAATGTTCGGGGTCCGTTTCGCCGGGCTTCGAACAACCGGACTCCGGTCAACGAACCGCGGTCGCAGGCGGAAGCGGCACGCGGTCGAAACCGAAGCGAAGCGAAGCGACGCGTAGAGCCGATGACCGCGGCAGCAGCGTGCCGTGGTAACAGAGGCTGCAAGGCCCGCGTTCTTTGCGCGGGCGAACGCGTCGGGCGAGCGGCCGGCGGTGCGTGTCAGCGCGCGCAAGCAGATCGATATGGACGTTTCATTAAATCGTTCATCCGGGGGTTGAAGCGCGGCTTGGCGCGCTTATGTCGTCCGGACCATGTATGACCATCTGCGCCGGGCTCGCACCCGAGGACCGCATGGAGACATACAGGGCGAGGGTGTCATCCATGCGCACCCGTGCAAATGATACGAAATGGTGAGCTTGCCGGCGCAGACCCGAGGGTTTGCGGGAGCCCCCTCGTGTCGCAAGCGAAGCCCGAGGCGGCGCGATGGCGCGGACGACGATCCGGCTCGAACCGGACCGGCCCGCCGCCTGGATGTCGAAGCGCGAAGGCGGGAACGCTCGAGCGGGCTGCACGGTGAGAAAAAAGAAGCCGGGCCCGCGCGAGCTCCCCGCCTTTTCGTTCGGCGCTATTTCTTCAAATATTTGATCGCGTCGCGCGGCGTGGTCCAGCGGCGATGGATCCACAGCCATTGCGACGGCCGCTCGCGCACGCATTCCTCGATCGCCGCGTTGATCTTGGCGGTGAGGGCCAAGACGTCGGCGTCGTGGTCGCCGGTCGGCGTGAACGCGATCGGCGGGCGGATGCGCATGCGGAAGCGCGCGCCTTTGGTGCGCTCGTTCGAGGTCGGCAGCAGCGCCGCGCCGAGCTTGAGCGCGAGCGCGGCCGGCGCCGGCGTCGTCATCGCGTCGCGGCCGAAGAACGGCGCGGCGACGCCTTGCTCGGTCTTCTGGTCGACCAGCATCAGGATCGCCATGCCGCGCCGCAGCAGCGTGAAGATCTTGCGCGTGCCCTGCGCCCCCTTGCTGATCTGGATCTTCGGCCCCGCCTTGGCGCGCATGCGCGAGATGTAGCGATCCACATACGGATTGTTCGGCGGGCGATAGACGAGGCCGCCGTCATAGCCGAGCTCGGTCGCCATCACCGGCATTGCTTCCCAATTGGCGAAATGGCCGGAGATGAACATCGCGCCCTTGGCGTTCGCCATCGCGGCGTCGCCATGCTCCTTGCCGGCGATCTGCAGGCGCGGGTCGGGGCCGTCGTATGTCAGCTTGTCGAGATGCGGATATTCCGCGACGGTGCGGCCGAGATTGTCGCACATCTCGCGGATGACCGTTTCCATCTCGGCCGCCTGCATCTCGGGGAACGCCGCCTTGAGATTGTCGCGCGCGCGGTCGACCACGGGCGTGATGCGATAGAACACGTGCCGCCCGATGAAGCCGCCCAGCGCCGACGCCGCGTCGATGCCGATCAGCTTGAACAGCCCCATGAACAGATAGAAAGGCGCAGCCTCCGCGCCGTAGCGCAGGACGTCCTTGAAAGCGAGCGGTTGGGCGGTTTCGCTGTCCGACATGTGGGAACGCGCGCTATCGCTTTGCCGGAAGGCTGTCAAGCAAGGCGTCGAGAGCCTTCGGCCGATCGAAGGCGGCCCGCACGGGCAAGGCCAGGATTCCGTCGCGTTGCGCCTGGGTCAGGCGCACGTAATCCTTCTCGGTCGTGACCAGCGTCGCGTCCAGCGCGCGCGCCTTGGCCTTGAGACGGGCGAGCTCGGACTGGGTGTAGGCGTGGTGGTCGGCGTAAGGCGCGCTCGCCAGCACCGTGGCGCCCTGGCGCTCCAGCGCGTGGAAGAACTTCTCCGGCCGGCCGATGCCGGCGAAGGCGACGACGCGCTTGGGCCCGACCGCCATGCCTTGCGGATCCAGATGCGCGCGCAGCACGGGCCGCGCGAAGCCCTCGAGGTCGACCTCGCCGTCGCCGACGATCACGACCGCATCGGCGCGCGCCAGCCCCTGGGCGACGCTCTCGCGCAAGGGCCCCGCGGGCAGCACGCGACGGTTGCCGAAGCCGGTCTCGCCGTCGACCACGACCAGCGACAGGTCTTTCTCGAGCACGAAGTTCTGATGGCCGTCGTCCATCACGATGGCGTCGCCCAACGTCTCGGCGAGGTGCGCGCCTTGGGTGCGGTCGCGCGCGACAACGACGGGGGCTGCTTCGCGCAGGAGCAGCGGCTCGTCGCCGACATCGGCCGCGGAGTTGGCGTCGCCGACCCGGATCGGTCCATGCAACCGCCCGCCATAGCCGCGGGTGAGGAACACCGGCTTGCGGCCTTTGCTCTGAAGCCGCCGCGCGATCTCGATGGCGATGGGCGTCTTGCCGGTGCCGCCGACGCTCAAGTTGCCGACGCAGATCACCGCGGCGCTGGAGCGATAGGGCGCAGCATGGCCGCGCTTCCATTCGACGCTCGCGCCATAGAGCCGGCCCAGCGGCGTCAACAGACGCGTGAGCCAGCCGTCCTGCTGCCAGAACTCAGGCGCGCGCATGGGCAAGCAGCAATTGCTCGACCGCGGCGACGGTCTTGGCCACGGCGCCGCCGAGAGTCCCGGCCGCGGATGCGGCAGCCGCGGCGAGCCGTTTGGCGTCGGCAGGATCGGAGAGCAGGCGACGCGCGAGGCCCGCGATCTCCGTGCTGGAGTGGACGAGTCCTTCGCCTTGCGCGCGGAAGATCGCCTCATAGGCGCTCGTGAAGTTGAAGGTGTGGGGGCCCGCCAGCACCGCGCAGTCGAGCCGCGCCGGCTCGAGCGGGTTCTGGCCGCCGTGACGGATAAGGCTGCCGCCGACGAAGGCGAAAGGCGCGAGGCGGTAGAACAGGCCGAGCTCGCCCATCGTGTCGCCGACATAGACGAGCGTCTCGGGCGACGGCAGCTCGCCGAGGCTGCGGCGTCTGACGGCGCGGGTGCCGCAGAGCATCGCGATCTCGGGCCCGCGCGCGACATGGCGCGGCACCAGTACGGTGAGGAGGCCGGGAATGGTCTGGCGCAGCGTGTCGCTCGCGGGAAGGATGGTCTCGTCCTCGCCGGGATGGGTTTGCGCGGCGAGCAGCACGGGGCGGCCGCCGATCGCGCGGCGCAAAGCATCGAGCGCGGCGGCGTCGGCCGGCAGCGGCGGCGCGTCGGCCTTCAGGCTGCCCACGGTGCGCACGTCGCGCGCGCCCAGGATGCGGAAACGCTCGGCGATCTGATCGTCCTGCGCCAGGCACAGATCGAACGCCGACAGCAGCGCCGCGGCGGTCTTCGACGCCCAGCGCCAGCCGGCGAAGGAGCGCTCGGACATGCGCGCGTTGACGAGGGCGAGCTTGATGCCGCGCTGCTCGGCGCCCAGCACGAGATTCGGCCAGATGTCGGAATCGACGAACAGGCCGGCTTGCGGCTTCCAATGGTCGAGGAAGCGCGCGACGGCTTGCGGCAGATCGATGGGCACGAACTGGTGCAGCGCGCGGGAGGGAAGGCGCTCGGCCATCAGCTTCGCCGAGGTCACCGTGCCCGACGTGACCAGCACGTTGCGGCGCTCGTCCTTCAGCAGCGCGTCGATCAGCGGCAGCGCCGCGATGCATTCGCCGACGCTCGCGCCATGCACCCAGATCAGCGGGCCGTCGGGGCGCGGCGGCAAATCGCGCGCGAGGCGCTCGTGCACGCGGCTGCGGTCTTCCTTGGCGCGCGCGGCGCGGCGGCGCAGCATGAGCGGCGCGAACGGCGTCAGCGCGGCCGTGAACGCGCGATAGGTGCGGTAACCGGGCGGCCGCTTCGCCATGGCCTAGCTCGCCACGGCTGCGGGTGCAGCATCGTCGTCGTCGAAATCGTGCTGATAGAGCCGCGCATAGAGCCCGCCGCGCGCCATCAGCTCGCCATGGGTGCCGAACTCGGTCACGTGGCCCTTGTCGAGGACATAGATGCGGTCGGCGTCGAGCACCGTGCTCAGCCGGTGCGCGATGACGATGGTGGTGCGGTTCTTCATCAGCCGGTTCAGCGCCTCCTGCACCTGGCGCTCGCTTTCGGTGTCGAGCGCCGACGTCGCCTCGTCGAGCAGAAGGATCGGCGCGTTGCGCAACATGGCGCGCGCTATCGCGATGCGCTGGCGCTGTCCGCCCGAGAGCTTCAACCCGCCTTCGCCGACCTTGGTATCGTAGCCCTCCGGCAGCGCGGCGATGAAGTCGTGCGCCGCCGCGTCGCGTGCCGCCGCCTCGATCTCCGCGCGCGTGGCACCGAGCCGGCCGAGCGATATGTTGTCGGCGACGCTCTCGTCGAACAGGATCGGGTCCTGCGTCACCAGCGCGATGTTCGCGCGCAGGGATTTGAGGGTGACGTCGCGGATATCGCGGCCGTCGATCTCGATCTTGCCGCCCGCGATCTCGTAGAAGCGCAGGAGAAGATTGAACACCGTCGTCTTGCCGGCGCCCGACGGGCCGACGAGAGCGACCTTCTGCCCCGGCGCGATGTCGAGGCTGATGTCGCCGATGGCCGGCGCCGAGGCGTCGTCCTGATAGGTGAAGGCGACTTCCTCGAAGCGCACCGCGCCGCCTTGCGGTGCCGGCGCGATCTTGAGCGTCTCCACGCCCGGCCGGTCGACGATGGTGGGCCGCGCATCGATCACCGCGAAGACGCGCGTCGCCGCCGCCGAGCCGCTGGAGAGCAGCGGCCAGTATTGGCTCAGGTTGCGCACCGGCCCCTGGGCCAGCAGCATCGCGGCGAGGAAGGCGCCGAAGCGGTGGATGTCGAGCTGGCCGTGCAGGGTCTGGTAGCCCGCGAAGAAGATCGTCGCCGCCAGCACGAAGCCGACGAAGACGTCGGTGGTGGGAACCGCGGCGGCTCTGCGGCGCACGACCTTGAGCAGGGTCTTGAGGCGCAGCGCGATGCGCGCATGCGCCCGCTCCGAAGCGTGCGCCTCCAACCCGTACGCCTTCACCACGCGCCGCCCGTCGAGCGATTCGGCGAGCGCGGTGGTGAGGTCGCCGGTCTGCTCCATCGCGCGCTTGACGGCGCGGCGCATCGAGCCGCCGATGCGCTCCATCGCCCAGGCGATGCCGGGCAGCGCCAGCAGCGAGATCAGAGCGAGCTGCCAGTCCTGATAGAACATGTCGGCGGCATAGAAGACGAGCTGCAAGGTTTCGAGGGCGATCGCCGAGATGCCTTGCGTGACCGCGTCGCGCATCAGGTTGGCGTCGAACAGGAAGCCGGAGACATATTGCGCCGAGTGCACGGAATTGAGCGAGGCGAGGTCGCGCGCCATCAGGCTGTCGAAGATGTCGCGCTGCGCCTGCGCGATGACCTTTTCGCCCACGGTGTCGATCAGGCTCTTCTGCCCGTACCACGAGACGGCGCGCACGGCCATCAGCGCGAACACCGCGAGCGTGATCGGCCAAAGCATGTCGGCGCGCTTGAGCTCGAACAGGTATTTGGTCACGGCCTTGATGAGCAGCGGGATCGCGCCGCTCGCCGCCGCGGTCACGAACATGCACAGGATCGCGAAAGCCAGTATCGCGCCTTGCCCCACGATGTAGTCGCGGAGCAGCCTCTGCACGATGGCGCCGGTGGAGAAGGGCGCCGGCGGGGCGGGAATGGTCGGGGGGCCGCTTGTCATCGGCCTGTCGTGTAGCATGCCAGGGGCCCCGGCGCGAAGGACGGCGCGAAGGTCAGCTTTCGCCTTCCGGCTCCATCAGCCGATGAATATGCACGACGAAATAGCGCATCTGCGCGTTGTCGACGGTCGATTGCGCCTTGCCGCGCCACGCCTTCAACGCGGACTGGTAATTGGGATAGAGGCCGACGATGTCGACCTTCGACAGATCCTTGAACTCGACGCTGTGCGGCGCCGTCACCTCGCCGCCGATGACGAGATGGAGAAGCTGCTTGGATTCGTGGTCGGCCATGAGAGGTCCTATTTGCGGGGCAGTTTGAGGTGCGCGGTGCGGTCCAGCAGCCTGGGATGAAGCGTCGGTCCGGCGGCGACGACCGAAGGCGGCATCGCCTCGGGCGTGTTGTAGGCGAGCGTCGCGCCGTCATGGGTGGTCACGCGGCCGCCGGCTTCCGTCACGACGATGTCGGCGGCGGCGAGGTCCCAGTCGCGCTTGGCCGACAGCGCCAGCATGGCGTCGAAGCTGCCGTTCGCGACCAGCGCCAGGCGATAGGCGATGGAGCTGCGCGTCTCGATCTCCATCGCGGGCCACGGGATGTTCGGCGGATCGTTCCAGGCGGCATGGGCGAGCATTGCGCGGTCGGCGAGCATGCGGCAGCCTTCGAGCTCGGCGCGTTCGCTTGCCCGGATGGCCGCGCCGTTCATCGTCGCGCCGTTTCCGAGACTCGCGGCGAAGCATTCCTCGGCGATCGGGTTGTAGACGACGCCGGCGACGGGGCGGCCCTCATGCACCACGGCGGCGCAGATCGTGAAATGCGGCTTGTTCTTGAGAAACGCGACCGTGCCGTCGATGGGATCGACGATGAAGACGGTGTCGCGCGCCAGCCGCTCGCGATCGTCCTCGGTCTCTTCCGACAGCCAGCCGTACTCGGGACGCGCGGCGCGCAGGCGCTCGCTCAGGAATTTGTCGACGGCGAGGTCGGCCTCGGTGACGGGGCTGCCTTGCGCCTTGCTCCAGCGCTTGAAGCTGCCGCCGTAGAATTTGCGCGCGATCGCGCCCGCCTCGCGCGCGGTGGCTTCGAGAAGCTGGAGATCGGCGGCTCTGTCAGGCGCCGGCAATGGTCATGCCCTCGATGCGCAAGGTCGGCGCGTTGGTGCCATAGCGGAACGCGAGATCGTCGGCCGCCACGAGGTTCTGGAACATGTCCTTCAGATTCCCCGCGATGGTGACCTCCGCCACAGGGAACGCGAGCTTGCCGTTTTCGATCCAGAAGCCCGACGCGCCGCGGCTGTAGTCGCCGGTCACCGGATTGACGCCCATGCCCATCAGATCGGTGACGTAGAATCCCTCTTCGATGTCGGCCATCAGCGCCTCGGGCGTGAGCATGCCCGGCTCCATGTGGAGATTGGTCGCCGACGGCGCCGGCGGCCCGCCCGTGCCCCGCGCGGCGTGACCGGTGGTCTGTAGCCCCAGCTGGCGCGCGCTCGCGCTGTCGAGCAGCCAGGTCGTGAGCGTGCCGTCCTCGATCAGCACCCGCCGCGCATTGGCGACGCCTTCGCCGTCGAACGGCTTCGAGCGCAGCCCGCGCAGGCGATGCGGATCGTCGACCACGCGGATGCCGGGCGCGAACACGCGTTGTCCCATCGAATCTTTGAGGAAGCTCACGCCGCGCGCGATGGCGGAACCGGAGATCGCGCTCGAGAAATGCCCGAGCAATCCGTTCGACATCCGCGGCGCATAGACGATGGGCAGGCGCTGCGACTTGATCTTGCGCGGGTTGAGACGCGCGACCGCGCGCTCGCCCGCGCGGCGGCCGACCGCTTCCGCGCCTTCGAGGTCGCCGGCATGGCGCGCGCTGGCGCTGTCGTGATCGACCTGCATGTCGGTGCCTTCGCCGGCGATGACCGCGGCGCCGAGCGAATGGCTGGTGCCGGCATAGTGTCCGTAGAAGCCTTCGCTCGAGGCAAGCGCCACGGCGCTGCGATGGAAGCTCGCGCTGCCGCCTTCGGAATTGGTGACGCCGTGCACCGCCATCGCGGCGGCTTCGGTGTCGCGGGCGCGGGCGATGAGCGTGTCGGCGGAAGGCTCGTTCGGGTCTTCGAGATCGAGCGCCGGGATGTCGCGCGCGAGACGGTCCTTGGGCGCGAGGGTGGCGAAGGCATCCTCGGGCGCGAGCCTGGCCATCGCCACGGCGCGAGCGGGCAGCGCGTCCAGCGTGTCTTTCGCGAAATCCGTCGAGGAGACGAACGCCACGCGCTGGCCGACGAAGACGCGCAGGCCCAGATCGGCGGCTTCGGCGCGCTCGAGCTCTTCGAGATTGCCGAGGCGATAGGACACGCTGGCGGCGACGCTCTCCACCAGCAGCGCATCGGCGGCGTCGGCGCCGGCCGCTTTCGCGCCGCGGATCAGGTTGTCGAGGATGTCTTGGGGGTTCTTCATGGGCCGTATTTGGACTGCCGGGAGGCCCAATTCAAGCACTCAACGCCAGATGGGTTTCCCGCCGCCGGGAAGGCCCAGTTTGGCCCATTTCTCGGTGACCGTGCGCACGATTTCGTCGTCCATGGCGATCTTGCGGCCCCATTCGCGCCGGGTCTCGGGCGGGAGCTTGTTGGTCGCGTCCAGCCCGATCTTGGAGCCCAGCCCGCTCTCGGGCGAGGCGAAGTCGAGATAGTCGATCGGCGTGTTCTCGATCACGGTGATGTCGCGCGCCGGATCCATGCGGGTCGAGACCGCCCACATCACGTCCTTCCAATCGCGCGCGTCGATGTCGTCGTCCACGACGATCACCCACTTCGTGTACATGAACTGGCGCAGATAGGACCACACCGCCATCATCACGCGCTTGGCGTGACCCGCATAAGCCTTCTTCATCGACACCACGGCGATGCGATAGGAGCAGCCTTCGGGCGGCAGCCAGAAATCGAGAACTTCCGGGAACTGCTGGCGCAGCAGCGGCACGAAGACTTCGTTCAGCGCTTCGCCGAGCACCGACGGCTCGTCGGGCGGACGGCCGGTGTAGGTCGAAAGATAGATCGGTGCCTTCCGCATCGTGATCGCGGTCGCGGTGAAGACCGGAAACCGCTCGACCGAATTGTAGTAGCCGGTGTGATCGCCATAGGGGCCTTCGTCGCGATAATCGGTGAGCGACACTTCGCCTTCGATCACGATCTCGGCCTCGGCGGGGACCTTGAGCGGCTGGGTCACGCAATCGACGAGCTCGACCCTGTTGCCGCGCAGCAGCCCCGCGAACTGGTATTCCGACAAGGTGTCGGGGATCGGCGTTACCGCGGCCAGGATCGTGCCCGGATCGGCGCCGAGCACCACCGCGGCGGGGAGAGGCTTGGCCGTCTGCTTCGCCCAGCGCGCGTGATGCTGCGCGCCGCCGCGGTGCTTGAGCCAGCGCATGATGGTCTGGTTCCTGTTCAGCACCTGCATGCGGTAGATGCCGAGATTGTAATTGTCCTCGCGCGCGCCGCTCGGGCCCTTGGTGACGACCAGCGGCCAGGTGATCAAGGGCGCCGGCTCGCCCGGCCAGCAGGTCTGGATGGGGAGCGCATTCAGGTCGATGTCGCTGCCCTTTAGCACCACCTCGTGCACCGGCGCGCGCGAGACCGTCTTGGGCTTCATCGCCATCACGGTCTTGGCGAGCGGCAGAAGATCGAGGGCCTCACCGAAGCTGCGCGGCGGCTCGGGCTGGCGCAGCTGGGCGAGCAGCTCGCCGACCTCGCGCAAGGACGCGGCGGTGGTGCGCGCGACCCCGCCCATGGTCACGCCCATCGCGACGCGCTTGACCGTGCCGAACAGGTTCACCAGCACCGGCATCTCCGACGCCGTGCCGTCGGCCTTGATCGGCTTCTCGAACAGGACGGCGGGCCCGCCCTCGGGGAGCAGACGGGTCTGGATCTCGGTCATCTCGAGCACGGTCGAGACCGGCTCGGCCACGCGCACCAGCTCGCCCGCGTCTTCGAGGCGGGCGATGAAGTCGCGGAGGGAGCGGTAGCTCATGGCCAAACTATACCGTCATCCTGAGGTGCCCGCGCGTGCTTCGAGGCTCGCTTCGCTCGCACCTCGGCATGACGCGCGGGCCTCGAAGGATCAGCTTTCGTTCTTGACCTGCCACTTCGACGGTGCCGCATGCCAAACGCCATAGATCAGGTAGATGGCGATGCCGACGGCGGTCCACACCACGAGCCGGATCCAGGTATCGGTCGGCAGGCTCCACATCATGCCGCCGCAGAAGGCGATGCCGAGCGGCGCCACCGCCCACACCAGCGGCGTGCGGAACGGCCGCTTGGCGTTGGGCGCCTGCACCCTGAGGATCATGATGCCCGCGCAGACGATCACGAACGCCAGAAGCGTGCCGATCGAGACCAGCTGGCCCAAGAGGTTGGTCGGGAAGATCGCCGCGATGATCGCCGCCAGCACGCCGGTGACGATCGTGCCGCGATGCGGCGTCTGGTAGCGCTTGTGCACGGCCGCGAACATCACGGGCAGGAAGCCGTCGCGCGACATCGAATAGAAGATGCGGGACTGGCCGTAGAGGCCGACGAAGATCGTCGAGGCCAGGCCCACCGAGGCGCCGACATCGATCACCGGCACCAGCCAGTGGAGGTCTGAGATCTTGCCGACCGCGAACGACACCGGGTTCGCGACGTCCAGCATGGTGGGATAGTAGGTCATGCCCAGCAGCACGACAGAGATCAGGATGTAGAGGATCGTGCAGATGAACAGCGAGGCCAGGATGCCGATGGGCAGATCGCGCTGCGGCCGCTTGCATTCCTGCGCCGCGACCGAGACGGAATCGAAGCCGATGTAAGCGAAGAAGATGATCGCCGAGCCCTGCGCGATGCCGCTCCAGCCGAAGCGGCCGAACTGGCCGGTATTGGCGGGGATGAAGGGCGTGAAATGGTCCCAGTTGATGTAGCTGGCGCCGAAGAAGATCACGAGCAGCACAACGACCAGCTTGACGCCGACCATCAGCGCGTTGGTGTTGGCGCTCTCGCGCACGCCGACGACGAGGACGCCCGTGAGCAGAAGGATCAGCGCCGCCGCGGGCAGGTTCATGATCGCGCCGGTATGGCCGAACTGGTGAAGGAACGCGGTCCAGCCATAGCCCGCGACCGGATCGATATGCGGGCAGGGGGGAGGATCGCCGATGACGCAGAGCGGCGCGTTGGAGAGCGACGCGGGGAAGTCGATGTGCAGGATCTGCATCAGCTCGGTGAAATAGCCCGACCAGCCGACCGCCACCGCCGACGACGAGACGAGATATTCGAGCACCAGGTTCCAGCCGATGAACCACGCCATGAAGCGGCCCATGGTGGCATAGGCATAGGTGTAGGCGCTGCCCGAGACCGGGATCATCGAGGCGAACTCGGCGTAGCACAGCCCTGCGAACAGGCAGCCCAGCGCCGCGATGACGAACGAGATCAGCACGGCGGGGCCCGCATAGGCGGCCGCGACCTGTCCGGTATAGACGAAGATACCGGCGCCGATGATGGCGCCGATACCGATCATGGTCAGGTGCACGGGACCCAGCGTGCGGTTGAGCGCGTGCTCGTCCGCGACGACGGGATCGGGCTGCTCTGAGAGCGCGGCGTCGCTCATCTTACGCCGCGTCCTCGAGCTTGAAGCGCGGCGCCTTGGCGTGGCTTCTGCTGTAGACGGCGTAGATGACGAGGCCGATCACCGTCCACACCGCCAGTCGGATCCAGGTGTCGAGCGGCAGGAACACCATCATGAAGCCGCACATGAAGATGCCCAGCGGCCCGACGATCCAGATCGCCGGCGCGCGGAACGGGCGCTTCACCTTCGGACGGCTGACGCGCAGCATCATCACGCCGATGCAGACGATGACGAAGGCGAGAAGCGTGCCGATCGAGACCAGCTCGCCCAGGATGTCGAGCGGCAGCACGCCCGCGCCCAGCGCGCAGAAGAAGCCGGTGATCAGCGAGCCGCGCCACGGCGTCTTGAACCTGGGATGGATCTCGCTGAACAGAGGCGGGATCATCCCGTCCTTCGACATCGCGTAGAAGATGCGCGACTGGCCGAGGAGGAGCACCAGCACGACCGAGGCGAGGCCGACCACGGCGCCGACGTTGACGTAGGGCGTGAGCCAGCGGGTGTCGGCGATCGCATCGACGGCCTGGCTGACCGGATGGGCGACGTTGAGCGAGGCGTAAGGCGCGATGCCCGTCACCACCCACGACATCAGCATGTAGAGCACGGTGCAGATGACGAGCGAGCCCAGGATGCCCAGCGGAACGTCGCGTTGCGGGTTTCGCGCCTCTTGCGCCGCGACGCTGACCGCGTCGAAGCCGATATAGGCGAAGAAGATCACGCCCGTGGCGCGGAACACGCCGGTCCAGCCGAACTGGCCGAAGGTGCCGGTGTTGGGTGGGATGAAGGGCTCGTGGTTGGCGGGCACGATGTGGTTGAAGCCGACGAAGATCACGACCAGCACGATGGCGAGCTTGATGGCGACCATCAGGTTGTTGAAGTTCGCGCTCATGTTCACGCCGACGATCAGCACGAAGGTCACAAGCGCGACCAGGAGGACGGCGGGCAGGTTGAAGTAAGCCCCCGTCGCCACGAGATGGTGCACGCCTTCGAGCTTGAACGGCGCGCCGTCGAAGGCGGCCGGGATCGGCATGCCGAGCTGCTTGGCCATCAAATCGCTGAAATAGCCCGACCAGCCCACGGCCACGGTCGAGCCTGCGGCCAGGTATTCGAGCACCAGGTTCCAGCCGATGATCCAGGCCAGGAACCGTCCCATCGTCGCGTAGGTGTAGGTATAGGCGCTGCCCGCGACCGGGATCATCGCGGCGTATTCCGCGTAGCAGAGGCCGGCAAAGAGACAGCCGAGACCGGCGATGGCGAACGACACCACCACGCCCGAGCCCGCATAGCTCGCGGCGGCGTGGCCGGTCAGCACGAAAATGCCCGCGCCGATGATGGCGCCGATGCCGAGCGCGATCAGGTGGATCGGGCCCAGCGCGCGCTTGAGGTCATGCTGTTCGGCGACAGGATCTTCCGGAATACCGGCCATGAAACTTCCCCCTCTGCTCCCCGGATACGGGGATTCTGCGCCCGGAGCATTGCATGGCTGCCATGCGCCGCAAAGGGGCATCCCTTTGAAGCATCACGATTTTGTGTGATGGTCTCGGCGATGCTTGGAATGCTCGCGCTTGCAGGCGCCTTGTCGCTGTCGAAGGCGGAACGCGACGCCTGGTTCGACAAGCCGCCGCAGAACACGCTGCACGATTGCGGCACCGCGGCGGAGCCTTACGGCGCCTGCCGCTTGCCGCCGGGCCTGAGCGCGAAGGACATCGCGGCGCAGCTGGGCGCCAAGGACGTCGCCTGGTGGCGCGAGGGCGATCAGTTCGTCGTCGTGGCGCGGCGCGACACCGACCAGGCCTATCTGTGCTGCGCCGCGCGGGGACGCATGGACCGTGTCGACGGCGATCTCTGGGCGCTGCGCCTGCGCGTGGTCGATCTCGATCGCGCGACCATCGAGGTCTCGGTCCGACCGTCGCTCGACAAGTCGTTCGACATCTATCGCGGACCCGCAGCGCTGCCGGCGCTTGCCGAAGCCAAGGAGATACACGGACGGTTGCATGCCGACGTCATCAAGAGCGCCTATCTCGACGGTCGGCGCGCGGTCCTGGTCTACACGCCGCCCGGTGCGGCGCCGGGCAAGCACCTGCCGGTGGTCTATATGGCAGACGGCAATCTGCGCCTCGCGCTGCCGGGCACGTTCGATCCCCTGATCGCGAGCGGCAAGCTGCCGCCGATGATCCTTGTCCTGATCTGGCCGGGCAATTCGCACAAGCCGAGCGAGGACCGGCGCGCGGAGGAATATCTGCCCGGCTGGCCGGAGGGGACGAGCTGGTTCCTCAAGCACGAGAGCTTCGTGACCAAGGAGCTGCTGCCCTATGTCGAGAAGACCTATGGCGCGTCGAGCGATGCGAGAGACCGCGTCGTCACCGGCTTCTCCAGCGGCGCGGCCTGGGCGATCAGCATGGGGCTGCGCCATCCGGATATCTTTCCGAACGTGATCGCGCAGTCGCTGGTGTGGTCCGACGCGGCCCCGCGCGCGAACTGGCAGCTCGCCCAGGCGCTCGAGCATGGCGACCCGTTCGCCACGGTGTCGACATCCATCGGCTCGGATGCGTTCCTGAAGGATCTCGATACGAGCACGACGACGCGGTTCTATCTCACGGCCGGCACGCTCGAGCCCGCCTTCTATGACGGCACGCGCCGCTTCGCCGACAAAGCGCGCGATGCGGGTCACGCGGCCCTATTGGAGACGACGGTGGGCGGACACACGTCGTCGGCCTGGACGCCGATGCTGGTCCACGGCCTCGGCTGGGCGTTCGCCAAACCTTAGAGCTTGGTCCAGACCGCGATCTCGTTGCCGTTGGGATCGCGGAAATGGAAGCGCCGCCCGCCCGGGAATTCGTGGCGCGACAGGATCGGCGCGCCGGCCGCCTTCACTTTGGTTTCCATGCTGTCGAGATCGGCGGCATAGAGCACGACCAGCGGGCCGCCGCCGTCCGCGACCTTGCGCTCGGCATTGAAGCCGCCCTCGCGCCCGGCGCTGTCGAAGGCGACATAGTCCGGGCCATAATCGGTGAAGCTCCAGCCGAACACGGCGCCGTAGAATTTCTTGGTCGCCGGAATGTCCGAAGCGGGCAGTTCGATGTAGTCGAGATATCCATCCGCCGGCATGGCTATAGTTCCCTCTTTGTTCCAATAAGCCACACGGCCCGCGTGCCGTCAAGCGGGCGGATTGCTCGGCACCGGATCGCCGCTAGCGCACCAGCTCGAACACGGTGCCGCCGTCGCCATGCGCGCCCTTGAAAAGTGTCGTGCCGAAGAGGTTTCCGTCCGTGTCGACCAGGAGATCGCCTTCCGGGTTCGTGCCGTCGGCGCAATCGGCTTTCGCGCAGAAGCGATAGAGCGTGCGGAAGCGCGCGCCGAGCTCGAACAACGTGCCCGCGCCGGGACTGTCGCCGTTGCCGCCGCCATAGAGCGTCGCGCCGAACATCGTCCCCGATGCGTCGTGCGCGAGACCTGCCAGCGGATAGCCGCCGTCGCTGCAATTTGTTTTCAGGCAGAAGCGATGCAGCACCGTCTCGCTGCCGCCGGGCGCGAGCATGAACGCCGTGCCGCAGCCGCCGACGCCGATCTCCGTGCAGCCGTCGCTTTTCTTGCCGCCGCCGAAGGTCGTGCCGAAGAGATTGCCTTGGTCGTCGAGGCGCAGCGCATCCGCCGGAAACGCGCCGTCGCCGCAATGCGCGCTCGAGCAGAAGCTGTGCAGCCGCGTGAAGCTCGTGCCCTCGATCTTGAACGCCGTGCCCATGTTGGTGTCGCCGCCGGAATAGGCGGTGCCGAAAACGGTGCCGGACGCATCGACCGTCAGCGCCGCGTTGGGGCTGGTGCCGTCGGCGCAATTCGCGTCGCTGCAGAAGGCGTGGATCACCTGCAGCGACCACAAGGGCGTGCCGGGCGTGAGCTTGAACGCGACGCCTTGCTTGTTCGGACCGGCCAGCGACGCGGTGCCGTAAAGCGGCGAGCTGCCGTCGTAACTCGCGCCCTTGTAGGCGAGCGCCGCCTGCGGCAGGCGTCCATCGGCGCAATCGGCGAGCGCGCAGAAGGAATAGAGGACCGAGTAGGTCCATTTCGTGCGCCGCGCATTCGGCGTGAGCTTGTAGACCACGCCGCCGTCATTCGCTCCACCGGCCATCGTCGCGCCGTAGAGCGCGCCCGATGTGTCGACGATCAACGCGCCTTCGGCATCGGCGCCGTCGGCACAACCGGCCTGCGCGCAGAAACTATGGAGCCGCTTGTAGCGATAGCGCGTATGCGCGGCGTTGGGCGTCAGCGCGAAGACGACGCCGTTGCCCGCGCCGCCGCCGAACAGGGTCGTGCCGTAGAGCGTTCCGTCCGCAGCCATCGCCAGGCCTGCCGACGGCTCGCGCCCGTCGCTGCAGCCGCTCTCGGCGCAGAACGAATAGAGCGTGCGCAGCTTGGCTTCGGCGGGGCTCGCCAGCGCCAGAACGATGCCGGCGAGCGCCCAGGCCCTCACGGCGACAATTCGAACACCGAGCCGTGGCCGAACGCGCCGCCCAAGCCGGTGACGCCGAACAGGTTGCCGTCCGCGTCCATCGTCATGCCGTACGGGCTGCGGCCGTCGGTGCAGTCGGTCTGCTGGCAGAATTCATGGATCAGGCTGTAGCTCCCGTTCAGCTCGAAGGCGACGCCCGGGCCATTGGTCGCATTGGTGTTGCCGCCGTAGGCGGCGGCGCCGAACAGGTTGCCCGATCCGTCCAGGACCAGGTTGCTTTGCGGGGTCGCGCCGTCGGCGCAATTGGCCTGCTGGCAGAAGGTGTGCAGCGTCGTCAGCGCGGACGAGACGCCGCTGGGCGTGAGCGTGAACAGGGTTCCGCAGCCTTGCGAGGCGAACGGACAGAACGCGCTCGTCCCGCCGCCGCCCGTCGTGCCGAGAACGTTGCCCGATCCGTCGAAGATGAAATCGCCGTTGGGAAAAGCGCCGTCGGGGCAACCCGTCGTGGTGCAGAAATTGTAGAGGATGGTGTAGGGGAACGCGCTGCCGACAGTGTGCGACAGCGAATAGACGATGCCCGAGCCGTTGATGCCGATGCCGCCCTCCGCGCCGCCATACAGCGTGCCGTCGGCGCCGGCGAGGAGGCCGCCGATCGGCGCGCCGCCGTCGGTGCAGCCTTCGTCGTCGCAGAAATCGTGGATCACGCGTTCGACGAGCTGGCCGTTCTTGGTGTGCAGCTCGAATGCCGCGCCTCTGGCGTAGCCGCCGAAATGCTGGCTGCCCTTGCCGCCGATCTGCGCCACGCCATAGAGCGCCGCATGGCCGTTATAGAGCGCGCCGGATGCCTGCCCGACATAGGTGAGGCCGGCATAGGGCGTGGCGCCGTCGCGGCAGCGCAGCTTGCTGCAGAAATCGTAGAGCGCGGTCGCGTCCCACTGCGAGCGGTCGGCATTGGGCGTGACCTTGAAGATCGTGCCCGACCAGTCCTTCTCGAAATTCGCGCCACCCACGGTGGTCGTGCCGTAGAGGCTGCCGTCTCGAGCGATCACGAGCTTGCCGCGCGGGCTGTAGCCCGTGGGGCAGCCATGCACGGGGCAGAACGAATGCAGCAGCTGGTACGTCCAGGCGCTCTTGTCGGCATTGGGCACCAGCGCGTAGACGACGCCGCTATGCGCGTGCTTCCCGCCCAGCTGCGTGGTGCCGTAGATGTCGCCCGCCGCGTCCATGACGATCGCGTTCGGGATGTCGCCGTCGAGACAGTTCCCGCCGCCGGAGCAGAACGAGTAGAGCGTCTTGTAGGTGTAGGCGTGGGCACCGCTTGCGAAATCTAAGGCGAGCAGCAGGCCGACGACGAGCTTCAGGCGCATGATTTCCTCCGTTCGGGATCAGGGTACGATCTGGTATAGCGTTCCGGCGCCACCCCGGATGCTGTTCGGATCTCCGCCGCCGGCGGCGACGCCGAAGATGGTGCCGGCGCCGTCGACCAGCGGCGTGCCCGACGGATCGGCGCCGTCGGTGCAGCGATGCACGGTGCAGAAATCGTGCTGGTCGTGGAACGCGCCGTCCCAGGAGAAGAGCACGCCCGCGCCGCTCTGCGTCCAGCGGTTGCGGAAGCCGGCGCCGCCCATGCGCGCGACGCCCAGGATGTTCCCGGAACCGTCGAGCGTCAGCGTGTCCTGCGGCAATGTCCCGTCCGCGCAGCTCGTTTCGCTGCAGAAGGCATGCAGCACCGTCTCCTGCCATGCGCTGCCGTCGAAGGCGAGCTTGAAGAGCGTGCCCTGGCGCCCGGTGCCGCCGCCGAAGATCGTCGTGCCGTAGAGCGCGCCGCTCTCGTCCATCACCATTCCGCCGATCGGCGCATAACCGTCCGCGTGGTCGGGCAGGGCGTTGAAGCTGTAGAGCACGGTCTCGGTCCAGCTCCCATGCGCGCCCGGCGTCAGCTTGAACGCCGTGCCGCCGCCCGAATGGATGTCCTCATGCGCGCCGCCGCTCTGCGTGACGCCGAACAGGTTGCCGCTCGCGTCCATGATCAGAGGCGCGTCCGGCGAGGCGCCGTCATTGGGCTGCGACCCGAAGCTGTAGAGCACGCGCTCGTGGAACGCGGCGCCTTGGAACCGCATCTCGTAGACGACGCCGGCATCGTTCGCACCGCCGTTCTGGGTGGTGCCGTAGAGCGGCGAGATGCCGTCATAGAGCGCGCCCGTCTCGGCGCCCGCATAGGTGAGCCCCGCCATGGGTTGCTTGCCGTCGGCGCAATTGGGCTGATAGCAGAAGCGGTGCAGCAGATTGTAGGTCCATTGCGTGCTGCTCGCATTGTGCATCAGCTCGAAGACCACGCCGTGGCCGAGGCCGCCGTCGGTCGCAACGCCGAACAGATTGCCCGCCGTGTCGACCACCAGCTTGCCGACCGGAAAGGTTCCGCCGTTGCAGCCTCCCAGCCGGCAGAACTCGTAGAGGACGACATAGGTCCAGGCGCTGCGGTCCGCATTCGGGATCAGCTCGTAGATCACGCCCGCGTTGCGGCCCTTGCCGCCGGAGAAGGTGACGCCGAACAGATTGCCGTCGGCGTCCATCGCGAGCGATGTGGGGACCGCGCCCTCGGTGCAGGGCGCTCCGCCCTGACAGAAGGTGTGGAGCGTGCTGAACGTCGCCGCGTGGGCGCCGCCGTCGAGCGCGGTCAGGCCGAGTGCGAGCGCAATGCCGAAGACGAGCGATTTCATCGAAGCTTCTCCCCCTGGATCGGCGCATCATAACAGGCGAAATACGCTGGTTTCACGAATTTCGCGATCCTCGAGCTCGCGCGTGGTCTGCACGCGATAGGTGGCACACTTTGCGACACCGTCTTTGGGAAAATAGGAGCGGCCGGGATCGCCCAGCAGAATCAACGCTCTCTGCGATCTCAGCCAGGCGAGCAGGCGTTCCGCCAGCGGCCGCTCGTAGCACATGTCGCCGACCAGGATGGTGTCCCAGGCCCCGTCGCGGCCGATGACGTCGTCGGTCGTCACCGCGACCGCCGCGCCGTTGATCTCGGCATTTAGCGCGATCGCGGCGGCTGCGAACGCATCGATGTCGGCGGCGAGCACCGACGCGGCGCCGGCCTTCGCGGCGGCGATGGCGACGAGCCCCGAGCCCGCGCCGAAATCGAGCACGCGCTTGCTGCGCACGGTGTCGGGGTTGTCGAGCACGTAGCGCGCCAGCGCCTGGCCGCCCGCCCACGCGAACGCCCAATAGGGCGGCGGCACGCCTTCGGCCTCGAGTTCCTCTTCGGTCTTGCGCCACAAGGGCACCACTTCGGTCGCGAGATGCAGCGTCACCTCGGGCACCAGCGGCGGGGCCGTGGCTTGCGCATTGTCGAGGATGAACCGCTTAGGCGTCATGCGGGCGCCATGGTATAGTTTCCGTCAAAAGGTGGGGAAAATTATGCCGCGGCGTTTTACCGGGATTCAGCTTCTGCTCGCCTTCGTCGCGGTCAACACCGTGATGTTCCTGATGCTCGTCACCTCGATGACGAGCGAGACGCCGTGGCTCGCGCGCGTGCTGCCGGGGCAGTTCGGCGCCGGCGTGAACTCGTCCGGCTATTGGGTGTTCTTCGCGCTGGTGCTGCTGGTCAACGCGCTCACCGTCCTGATCGCGGGGCTGGTGCTGGTGCTGCCGGCGCTGCGCGACGGCGCCCATACCGACGAGAAGCGGCTGGCGCGCCATCTCGCCGACCGCGCCGGCCTCTCGGACGATTCCAAGGACGCGGTGCTGGCGGCGCTGCGCGAGGACGTGCTCTCGGCGCAATACCAGCTCATGGTCGGACGGCTGATCCTCGCCGCGGGGATGATCTTCCTGGTGCTCGCCTTCGCCGGCGTCTCGCTCAGCTTCGCCCGCGCGCTCCCCGATGGGCAGATGTTCCGCCCCGCGACGAATGCGCAGATCGCGATGGACGACGTCGAAGGCTTCACCGCCGACCAGATCGCGGGCGCGGTGCTGCTCGACGCGCCGGAGATCTACGACTGGCATCTCAGCGCGCTGAGCAACAACCCGGCGAACCCGTTGTTCACGAATTTCGTCTTCGCGTTCCGCACCGTGCTCGGCCTTATGACGTTGCTGCTGATCGGAAGCTTCGTGCGTCGCAGCGCGCCTGGAGCCAAGAAAGCTAAGCCGCAGCCGGCTCCGGCTTCGACATCGCCCGGGTGAGGATCTCGCGGTAGTTCCTGCGGATCTCCATGCGCGGCCCGAAGCCCTTGGCGAGCAGCAGCGCGTGCAGCCGGGTGAGGTTGTAGCACGGCACGTAGAACATCAGGTGATGGTCGACGTGGTAGTTGACCCAATAGGGCGCGACCAGCGCGCGCATGACGGGCGAGGCATAGGTCGTGCGCGCGTTGCGGAAGACGTCGTTGTTGTCCGGCACCACGGCATGCTCGGCGATGTTGCGGATGCGCGTGATCACCATCTGCCATGTGAGGTTCGGAAGCAGCCAGAACATCGGGTAGTAGTGCGGCTTTCCGAACGCGGTCAGCACCGCAAGGATGACGAAGTTGGCCGTCAGCACGTGGCCCAGCTTGTCCCAGAAGCTTTTCAGGTGCTGGCCGAACGACAGCTCCTTCGGCCCCCAGGCGCGGCGGAACTGCTCGCGGCGCTGCTTGAAGCCGGTCTGGCCGGTGATGTCGCGGAGGAATTTGCGCCGATAGCTCGACCGCGTGATCGGGAACGGTGCCGACAGCCCGAGATCGGGATCGTCGGGCTGCTGCGTCGAGCGATGATGCTTGAGGTGATAGTGGCGGTACGAGATCGTGTCGGCGCCGACGGGAAAGGCGCAGAGCCACTGGCTCACCCATTCGTTCAGCCCATGCGTGCGCATCAAGACGCCGTGCGCTGCATCATGCATCAGGATCGCGAGGCCCAGCTGGCGGCTGCCGATCAGGATCACGGCGATCACGAAGGTCAGCGGGTTGGGCAGGAGTGCATACAGCGCCATCGACGCTGCGATGACGATCCAGGCATGCGCGACGCACCACAGGCCCTTCGCGTCCGAGCGCGCGCGCACCGACGCGATCTCGTCCGCCGAGAAGCAGGTCGTGGGATCGAAGCGTTCGACGTTCATGGCGCTCGAGTATACTACGAAAACCAGCCGGCGAGCAGGAAAGCGAGCGCCATCAGCGCGCCGGCCTCGCGGTTGGAACGGAAGACCTTGAGGCACGTTTCCGTATTCGACACGTCCAGGCGGCGCACCTGCCAAAGCATATGCGCGCCCGCGGCCAGCATCGCAAGCACGAACGGCCAGCCCGCGTGCTCGGTGAAACCTGCCGCAAGGACAAGCGTGAACGAAGCCGCATAGAAGCCCAATGTCCAGCGCGGCGACGCGTCGCCCAGCAGCAGCGCGGTCGACTTCACGCCGATCAAGGCGTCGTCGTCCTTGTCCTGGTGGGCGTAGATCGTGTCGTAGCCGAGCGTCCAGAAGAACAGCCCCGCATAAAGCATCGCGTCGCCGATATCGATCGCGCCCGTTTGCGCCGCGAAGCCGAGCAGCGCGCCCCAATTGAACGTGAGGCCGAGCCAGGCCTGCGGCCACCAGGTGATGCGCTTCATGAACGGATAGGCCGCGACCAGCACGAGCGACGCCGCGCCGAGCTCGATGGCGAAGAGATTGAGCTGCAACAGGATCGCGAGACCCACGAGGCATAGCGCGATCAGGAACAGCCAGGCCCGGCGCACGCTGACCGCGCCGCTCGGGATCGGCCGGCCGCGGGTGCGCGCGACCTGGGCGTCGATGTCGCGGTCGACGATGTCGTTGAAGGTGCAGCCCGCGCCGCGCATCACGATGCTGCCGAGCCCGAACAGCACAAGCAGCCACAGATCGCGAAGCCCCGCGAACGGCCGGTCGCCCTCGGTCGCGCCGAGCAGCAGGCCCAGCGCGCACGGCCAGAACAGCAGCCACGTCCCGATCGGCCGGTCGAGCCGCATCAGCCTGAGATAAGGCTGCACGCGCGCCGGCACCCGCGCGACCCAGTCGTGGGAAACGGCGTCTGCGGGTTTCGAAGCAGGTTGATCGATCATCATGCCAGCCCATACTGTCATGGCTCGCAAAAGCGGGCCACCCGGGTGATCGTCAAGACCTGTGCCGGACGGGTGGCCCGGTCAAGCCGGGCCATGACATTGAGCGATGAACTCTCCTATCCCGGCGGCGATGTCCGCCTGTTTGTCGACGCGGCGCTGGGCGAGAGCGCGCGGGTCGCGCTGCACGAAGGCCAGGCGCATTACCTGCTCCATGTGATGCGGGCCAAGCCGGGCGACCGCGTGCGGCTGTTCAACGGGCGCGACGGGGAGTGGCTGGCGCGAGTCGCCGAGACGCGCAAGCGCGCCTGCGTGCTCGAATGCATGGCGCGCGTCGGCGAGCAGCGCGCGGTCCCCGACCTCTGGCTGGTCTTTGCGCCGATCAAGAAGACGCCGGCCGACTATGTGGCGCAGAAGGCGGCCGAGCTGGGGGTGAGCGTGCTGCAGCCGGTCCTCACCCATCGCACCATCGCGCGCCGCGTCAATCTCGAGCGGCTGCGCGCCAATGCGGTCGAGGCGTCCGAGCAATCCGGCCGCGTCGACGTGCCGGACATTCGCGAGCCGCGCGATCTCGACAAGCTCGTTTCCGATTGGCCGCGCGAGCGGCGCATCCTGTTCTGCGACGAAGGCGGCGACGTGCCGCCGGTCGCCACCGCGCTGCGCGACGCGCCGACGGGGCCGTGGGCGATCCTCACCGGACCGGAAGGCGGCTTCGATGCGGGCGAACGCGCCTTGCTGCGCGCGCAGTCCTTCGTCGTGCCGGTCGGATTGGGCTCGCGAATCCTGCGCGCCGACACGGCCGCGCTCGCGGCCCTGTCGGTGTGGCAGGCGCTTGCCGGCGATTGGCGCGCTTAAGGCTTCGCCGAGGCCGGCGTTGCCGCGGCGTCGGGCGGCGGCGGCTCGAAATGGAACTTCAGCGACGCCCAGCCCGACGATACGTGGCCGGCTTTGACCGCGGGCAGGAAGTAGTAGTTCGACGCCGCCGCGACCGCGGCATTGTCGAGATCGGGATAGCCGCTCGACATCACGACGTCGACCTTGTGCGGACGGCCGTCGGAGAGAACGAAGACGCTCAGCTGGACGTCGCCCTTCTGGCCGGCCTTCATCGCCGCTTCGGGATAGTCGGGCGCGGGCGTGGGATGGCTGTGATCCACTTTGGGCGCCTGGTCGGCAAAGGCCGGACCGCTCAGGGCGAGCGTGAACGCCAGGCCGGTGGCGGCGAGGCTCAGGCGAGGTGTGACGAAACGCATCTCTTGCTCCTTTATCTAGCGCTTTTGCGCCGGCGCGGTCGCGGGTGGCTGCCCGGCCATGCCTTGGGGTGGAATCTGAACGACTTGCGGAAGCTGGAAATGGATCTTCAGGCTCTTCCACGACGAGGCAGTATCGCCGTCCTGAGTCGCGGGGACGAAATGCCAGCCGGCGACCGCTTCGACCGCGGCGTTGTCGAGCGCGGAGTTGCCGCTGGAGGTGTTGATGCGGATCTTGCGCGGCAGGCCTCGCGCGCTCACGAAGACGTCGACCAGCACGTCGCCTTGGGCGCCGGTGAACTGCGCGCTCGCGGGATAGGTCGGCGCCGGCGCGGGATAGGTGTGGTCGACCATGGCCTCACCCGCAGAAACCGGCGATGCCAGCAGCATCAGCGCGGCGGCCGCGCTAAGCCCGCGACATTTCGGGACATTTTCAGCCATCAGTTCCTCCCCCCAACGCAATGAAACGGTATCACTATCAACCGCAGGCAGCCAGCAGGCTCAAGCAATCGTGACGGCCGCCCCGGCGAAGCTGCCGCGCCTTGCCGCAGCGACCGTGGACGACTACATACCCACGGCTGAACGCTCGGTTCAGGATTTACACGAGGAGGGCGCCCGCAATGTCGATACCGCAATCCGCCGGCGGCCCCATCGAGTCGCGCGACGACCTGGTGCGTCACCTGAGCGAAGGCTCCAAGCCGAAGGAGCAATGGCGCATCGGCACCGAGCACGAGAAGTTCGTCTATCATCCCGACACGATGAAGCCGCTCGCCTATGAGGGACGGCCCGGCATCCGCGCGCTGCTCGAAGGCATGCGCCGCTTCGGCTGGCAGGACGTGAACGAGGGCGAGAACATCATCGGCCTCACCCAGAACAACGCGTCGCTGAGCCTCGAGCCCGGCGGCCAGTTCGAGCTTTCCGGCGCGCCGCTCAAGACCGTGCACCAGACCTGCGCCGAGGTGAACACGCATCTCGAGCAGGTGCGCGAGGTCGCGGGCGAGATCGGCGCGGGCGTCATCGGGCTCGGCTTCGCGCCCAACTGGTCGATGGACGAGACGCATCAGATGCCCAAGGGCCGCTACAAGATCATGCGGCGCTACATGCCCAAGGTGGGCGGCTACGGCCACGAGATGATGTTCCGCACCTGCACGGTGCAGGTGAACCTGGACTTCGCCGACGAAGCCGACATGGTGAAGAAGTTCCGCGTCGGGTTGGCGCTGCAGCCGGTCGCGACCGCCTTGTTCGCCAACTCGCCGTTCCGCGAAGGCCGGCCGAGCGGGTTCCTCTCCTACCGCTCGCAGGTGTGGACCGATGTCGACAATGCGCGCGCGGGCATGCTGCCCTGGGTGTTCGAGGACGGGATGTCGTTCGAGCGCTACGTCGATTACGCGCTCGACGTGCCGATGTACTTCGTCTATCGCGACGGCAAGTACATCGACGTCGCGGGCAAGAGCTTCCGCGATTTCATGGCGCGGCGCATCCCCGAGGTGAAGGACATCGAGCCCACCATGGCGGATTGGGCCGACCACCTCACCACGATCTTCCCCGAGGTCCGCTTGAAGAAGTTCCTCGAGATGCGCGGCGCCGACGGCGGCTCGTGGCGGCGCATCTGCGGGCTGCCTGCCCTTTGGGTCGGCATCTATTACGACCAGACGGCGCTCGACGCCGCGTGGGACCTCGTCAAGGACTGGACGGCGGAAGAGCGCCAGGCGATGCGCAGCGCCGTGCCGGTGCTGGGCTTCGAGACGCCGTTCCGCAAGACCGATGTCGGCGCGCTCGCCAAGCGGATGCTCGCGATCTCGTCGGCCGGGCTGATGCGCCGCGCCGCGGAGGACGCATCGGGGATGACCGAGGACGGCTTCCTCAATCCGCTGCGCGAGCTCGTCGACCGCGGCTATACGCGCGCCGAAGAGCTGCTGCAGCGATTCCACGGCGAATGGAACGGCGATCTGCAGCCTTTGTTCAAGGAATATAACTTTCTGTGAACGCGCCCGCGGCTAGCATGGCGCCATGTCGAGACGCGAGATCCTGGTCAGGCTTGCCGCGACGAGCGACCGCCGCGTGATCGCGGCCTGCGACGCGCGCGTGGCCGGCGACCTGCACCGCCGAGAGCTGATCGACGGCGCCATCGCGGCGCGCCATTGCTGGGTCGTCGAGCATGCGGGCGCGGTCGCGGGCTATGCGGTGCTGACGACGAACTTCTTCGCCCGCGATTTCCTCGAGCTGGTGTTCGTCGCGACCGATGCGCGGCGCATGGGCATCGGCGACGCGCTGCTCGACACCATCGAGCGCTCGCGCCGGGCCGACCGGCTGTTCACCTCGACCAACGAGTCCAACGCCGCGATGCGCGCGCTGCTCGAGAAGCGCGGCTATGAGGCGAGCGGCACGATCCTGAACCTCGACGCGAACGATCCCGAGCTGGTCTTCGTCAAGTTCCTGCGCCGCTGAAGGCGCGCGCAAATCGCCGGGCGATCTCAAATCGAGGGCCGGCTGACTTTCCTCACGCCCGTGACGCGCTCCAGGTCGCGCTTGATCTCCTCTATCTCTTTCGGCGAGAGGCGCGTGAGCGTGATCGAAACGTCCTCGAGCCCGGGCGTATCGCTGGGCCGCGCCGTGTACCTGACGATGCGCCGAGCGCGATAGCCCAGCGCCGCATCGAGAGCCGCGACGGAAAGACCCCCCGGCTCGGCCTCGACCCGAAGCTCGTGAATCTTGTTGCGCTGCAGGAAGCGTTCCTCGAGCGGCTTTATCCCCGCCAGGATGACGAGGATGACGACGGTCGCCGCCACCGCTTCGATATACAGTCCGCTGCCCACCGCCAGTCCAACCGCCGCGACGCTCCAAAGGCTGGCGGCCGTCGTGAGCCCGCGGATCACCTCGCCGCGCAGCAATATCGAGCCCGCGCCGAGGAAGCCGATCCCGGAAACGACTTGCGCCGCTATGCGGGAGGGATCCAGCACCACGCCCCTTGTTCCCATGATATCCGCGAAGCCGAACGCGGAGACGATCATGAAAAGGCAGGCGCCGACGCAAACCAGCATATGCGTGCGCAAGCCTGCCGCCCACGCCAGCCGCTCCCGGTCCGCGCCGATGATGCTTCCGAGCACGGCCGCGATCGGAAGCCGCAAGACGAGAACCCAGTCCAGGGATGATATGTGCAGCCAATCGGGCATTGTCGGCTCCTCAACCGGTCCGGCGGCACGCCATTCGTCCGGGTTGCCCAAGCCCTCGGCCGTCGCGTTGGCGTGCGACCGGCAACCCTCCTATCACCGTTTCGCGCGCGCGACGAGCCGATTGCGTTTACCTGGGCCGGCTATTTCCCCGCAGCATTGCGCACCGCGAAGGTCGCATCCGCATGCGAACCGTCGGCGAAGCGCAAGGCGACAGGAACCGATGTCCCCGGCTGGAGCCTGGCGTCCATGCACATCAGGTGATAGCCGCCCGGCGCGAAGGCGATATCGGCGCCAGGCGCGATGTCGACCGTCGCCACGTCCGACATGCGCGACATGCCGTTGTCGCTCTCGGATTTGTGCAGCATCAGCATCGAGCAGGCGGGCGAGGATGCGCCGTTCAAGGTGAGCGGCTTCGTGCCGTGATTGTGCAGCTTGAAATAGCCGCCCGCGGGCAGGCCTTGCGGCAGCGCGCGCAGCCACGCCTCGCTCACCGTGACGGAGGCCACGGCCGACGATGCCGGCGCGGCGTTCATGGTCATGCCCGCCATGTCGTCGTGCCCGTCGGAAGCGGTGACCGCCAGCTTCGGCGCGGGATGCGATGCGTCCTGGCCGGCCCAGCGCTCGACGACCTTGCCGCAAGTCTGCACCGCCGTGAACGAAGCCGACTCCGCGGGCACCTTGAACATCATCGCGAACTCGTCGAACTCGTCCGCGGGCAGCGAGCCGTTCGTCCATTCGATCGCGCGCACGCGCTCGTTCAAGCTCTCGCCCATCTCGCCCTGCACGGGTTTGGCGAGCTTCGCGCGCGCGATGTTCAGCGTCCAGCCGGGCTTGGGCTGCGGCCGCGCGGTCGGGATGGTGTCGGGAAGCTCGATGCGCAGCGCGGTCGTGGCCGCGCCCGCGCAGCCGTGACCGATGCGGAACGTCGCGACGAAATGGCTGCCGGCCTTCGCGCTCGGCACGGCGAGCGACACATGCGCCGCCGCCGGCGCGATGCTCGCGACGAAGAGAGCGAGAGCGATCTTACTGCGCATAGTGGATCTCCATCACGAAGGTGCGCTGCGGGAAGGGGTGGAAGAGGAAATACTTGTCGTCGTTCAGGTTGTCGACGCCGAACGACGCGGTCCAGTTCGGCGTCACGCGATATTGCACGCGTGCGTCGACGACGAGATAACTGCCGAAGCCCTGATAGGTCTCCGACACCGGATCGGAATTGTCGATGGTGCCATAGGCGCGGTCGCTGTAGCGCGCGGCCAGGGTGAAGGCGAGGCGGCTGTCGGGCCGGTAGGTCGCCACGGCGCTGGCGCGGAGCTTGGGCAATTGCGGGAGCTGTTTTCCTTCCGCGGCGTGCAGGACCGGGTCCCGGATGGTGCGGCCGTCGACATAGGTGGCACTTCCCGACAGCTCGAGCCCGTCGACCAGGACATCCTCCTGGAGGAACGCGATCTCGACGCCGCGCGAGCGCACCCGCGGCACGTTCTGCACATAGCTCGCGAGCGTGGTCGAGCCGGGCGGCAGCGGCGCGAGCTGCGAGATCAGCGCGTTGGTGATGTCCTCCTGGAACAGCGACACGCGCACGCGGCTGCTCTCCAGCATGTGCTCCACCGCGAGCTCATAGGAATTCGCGTGCTCGGGCGAAAGGTCCGGATTGGGCACCGACAGGATCGAGCCCGTCGTCACCGCCTGGTAGAGCTCGGTCACCGTCGGCATGCGCCAGGCCTGGCCCCAGGACGCGCTGAAGCGCCAATCCGCGCGGGGCGACCATGACAGCGAAGCCTTGGGCGAGACGAAATCGCCCTTGAGCTCCGGCTGATGCACGTTCAGTGGCGGCGATGCGGAATAGTTCAGGCCGTCATGAGCGCGCCAGTCCTCATAGCGCAGCCCGCCCGTCGCCGTGAAGCCGGGTGCGAAGGCCCAGTCGTCCTGCAGCCACAGCGCGTTGGTCTCGGTGCGGCCTTGCGAGCGCGTGGCGAGGCCGGCGGCATCGCCTTGGATCCAATCGGCGGTGGTGAATTTGGACTGGCTGAAGATCTCCGCGTCGCGATGGGCGCCGAAGCTGAGCGCGTTGCCCGCGAGGCCGTGCCACACGGCCTTGGCGTCGAGCGTGTACCAGCCGGTGCCGCCGGTGCGCGTGATCGTGCCCGCGCCGCCGCCGCGCGCCGTGGGCAGCGCGGTGGTGGGGATGCGCTGCGTATCGTCGAGATAGGCGTAGTCGCTCGCCAACAGCTCCCACGAAAGATCGCCGCCGGAAGCGGATTTCAGCGACAGGCCCTGCGCCAGATGCGTCTGCTGCCAGTCGTAGACGTTGTTCGAGAAGCTGCTGGTGCCGATGGTGTAGTTGTAGCCCTCGAAATTGACGCTGCCGGCATAGACCGGCGTTCCGCTCGCGTCGCGCAGATAGCTCTCGGCGTCGGCATCGTCGCTCTGGTGGAAGACGCTCGCGACATAGCTCGCCCGCCAGCCGTTCGCGAAATCGTAGGCGAGCTTGAGCGTGTCGGTGTCCTGCACCTGGTGTTCGATGCCGCCGGCACCGAAGATGCCGATGGGCGCGCCGCCGCGGTTGAGGCCGTCGAAGCCGCCGGTCACAGGCGTGCCGTTGCCGCTCTGGCTCGCCGGACGGAGCACCGTCACATAAGCGAGCGGCTGGCCGGTGCTATCGAGATGGTTCGCCGACAGCCGCCACGCGAACGCGCCGTCGCGGTCGCCGACGCCACCGGAGAGCTGCCAGGTGCCATAGGCGTGCCTGCTCGCATATTGCGCGAAGGGCTGCACCGCGCCGAGCGCGTCGGCATAGGCCGTGAAATGCTCGGGCATCGCGGTCGCGATATTGACCACCGCGCCGATGGAATTGCCGGCATATTCCGCCGCGAACGGTCCGTAGAGCACATCGATCGACGACACGTCCTGCGGCGCCGCGATGCCGAAATGCGGCGAGGCGGTCGTATTGTTGTTGCCGATCAGCGACGACACCAGGATGCCGTCGACGAAGATCAGGCTCCGCGCCGAAGCGCCGACGCCCGAGGTGCGCGTCGCGATCGGGTCCTGCGTATCGCCGTAGTGGCGCTTGCGCACGACGATCGAGGGCAGGTATTTCAGCATGTCCTCGCCGTTGACGGCGTTGATCTGCGCATGCGCCTGATCGGCGTCGACATGCGCCTTGCTGTTGGGTTGCGTGTCTTGCTCGCCGGTGACGATCACGGTTTCGATCCTGACGTCGGCGCGGGCGTGCAGCACGGTGCCGAGCAGGAGCAGGGATGCGCCCAGGTGAGCGCGCAGGAAGATGGACATGGGTTCTCTCGCCGAAAAACGACTAACGGGGAAGGCTCGTCGGTTCAGGCGAAAGCGGGAGGTCCGCGCGGCGCTTGCGGTGCGTGAGGCTTGCGCGCGGCCGGCGCGGCGATGCGCATCGTGTCCGGCGCCGCCGCGACCAGGGACGGCAGCGCGACTGTGGCCAGATCGATCGGTGCTGCGACATGCGGTGCCGCGGCGAAGGGGCAGACCTCGTGGCGGTCCTGCGTCTTGTGGGGGGTGCCGGGGAGCGTATGCGTCGCCCCGTCGGCGGTGCAGATCGTGAACGGCGCCTCGCCGCCCGCGCTCGGCATCCAGCCCGCCGGCAACAGGGCGCGCAGCAGCATCGCGACGAGCGCGACGTGAACGGCCAGCGGGTGCAGGCGGCGGGTCATGACGCCCGCAAGATGCCTGCGCGCCCCGCGAGTGGCAAGTCCGCCTAGCGGCGGCGCACGATATAGAGCTGCAGCAGGCCGAAATTGGCCGTCAGGATGCCGCGCGCGATCCATTCGTGGTTCTTGAGCATGAAGCTGTCCGAAGGCCACATCACGATGCCGGCGCCCTGCAGCGCCCAGAGCACGCCGCTCAGGAACATCAGCACGCCCATGACCGCGAGCACCACGCGGATGACCGAATAGAGACCGTCCATGATCCACCCCTCCAGATGAGGAGCGGAGCCTACCACGGCGGCGTCGCAAAATCGTGTCGGCGGCGGCGCCAAAGCGCTTCGACGAGGACGGCCGGAAACAGCGCCGCGCCGGCGATCCACAGCGGCATTACGGCGACGGCAATGCCCGCGACGGCGCGGTTGCTCATTTCGGCTGCGGCACGCGCTCGGCGCCCTGGCGGGCGAGCATCCAGCCGGGATATTCCGCGGGCAGGGCGCCGGCCTCGTCGAGCTTGGCCATCTCGTCGGCCGTGAGCGCGAGCTTCACCGCCTCGAGGTTGTCGTCGAGCTGCTCGAGATTTTTCGCGCCTATGATCACCGTGGTGACGAACGGCTTCGCGAGCACATAGGCCAGCGCCACCCGCGCCACGCTGACGCCGCGCGCGGTCGCGATCTCGCGCATCGCGTCGACGCATTTCCAGGCGCGGTCCTTGTCCACGGGCGGGAAGTCGAACGACGCGCGCCGCGCGCCCTCCGGCCCGTTGCTGCCGGGACCGAACTTGCCCGAAAGCAGCCCGCCCGCGAGCGGGCTCCACACCATCAGCCCGATCCTCTGGTCGGCCAGCAGCGGCACGATCTCGCGCTCCAGGTCGCGCCCGGCGATGGAGTAATAGGCCTGCAAGGTCTCGAAGCGCGCCCAGCCGCGGTGCTCGGCGATACCTTGCGCCTTCATGATCTTCCAGGCCTGCCAGTTCGAGACTCCGACGTAACGCACCAGCCCCAAGCGCACGAGATCGTTCAGCGCCTGCATCGTCTCTGCCACCGGCGTCACGCCGTCGGTGGCGTGGATCTGGTAGAGATCGATGTGGTCGGTCTTCAGGCGCTCGAGGCTCCTCGCCACCGCGTCCATGATGTGCCCGCGCGACGCACCGATGTCGTTCGGTCCCGCGCCGGTGCGGCCATAGCATTTCGTCGCCAGCACGACGTCGGAGCGCTTGATGCCGATGTCCTTCAGCGCCTGGCCGGTGATGGTCTCGGACTGGCCTTGCGAATAGACGTCGGCGGTGTCGATGAAGTTCACGCCGGCCTCGAGCGAGCGCGAGACCAGGTCGGTCGCGTTCTGCTGGTCGAGCTCGCCGACCACTTTCCAGAAGCCGCCGCCGCCGAAGGTCATGGTGCCGAGACAGATCTCGGAGACGAACAGTCCGGTATTGCCGAGCCGATTGTATTTCATGAGGGGAACCCTCCGCGTTGCGCCGGAGGCATCGTAGGCTAATCCGGCAGCGGGATGAATTCCTTGTCGTCGCCCGGAATGGCGCCGAATTCCATCGCCCGCCAGCGGGCTTTCGCGTCTTCGATGCGCTCGCGCGAGCTGGCGACGAAGTTCCACCACACGTGCCTGGGACCGTCGAGCGGCGCGCCGCCCAAGAGCATCACCCGCGCGTCGCGCGTGGCTTCGATTTCGGCGCGCTCGCCCTTGTCGAAGACGATCATCGCCCCGTCTTCGTGCTCGGCGCCGCCCGAGGCGACGGTGCCGCCCACGACCATCGCGCCGCGCTCGTCGTAGCCGTCGGGCAGCAAGAAGCGGCTCCCCGCTTTCAGCTGCGCGTCGACATAGAAGATCGCCATCGGCACCTTCACCGGCGAGACGAGGCCATAGGCCTTGCCGGCGACGACGCGAAGCGTGACGCCGCCTTCTTCCTTCGCGGGCAGGTCGGCTTCGGCGACGTGCTGGAAGCCGGGCGGGTCGTCCTCGTTCGCCAGCGGCAGGCCGACCCAGCTCTGGATGCCGTGCATGTGATGGCCGCGCGCGCGGACCTCGGGCCCGGTGCGCTCGGAATGGACGATGCCGCGGCCCGCGGTCATCCAGTTGACGTCGCCCGGCACGATCTCCTGCACGCTGCCCAGGCTGTCGCGATGCACCTGCGAGCCCTCGAACAGATAGGTCACGGTCGCAAGCCCGATATGGGGATGCGGGCGCACGTCGAGGCCGTGGCCGGGCGCGAATTCGGCGGGGCCGAAATAGTCGAAGAACACGAACGGCCCGACCGTGCGCTGATGCGCCTGCGGCAGCACGCGCGCCACGCTGAAGCCGTCGCCGAGCTCGCGCTTCTGTCCGGTGAGGTCGCGCATGGGAAGCTCCTTGGTCAGATGCCGGTGAACACCAGGTCGATGGCGGCGATGAGCTTATCGCGGTCGCCTTCGATATTTGCGACGGGATCGCGCAAGAACCTGCGCGAAAGAGAAAACATTTCGGTCGGCGAGAAATAGAGCTGCATCCTATCTACCGTCACCGCCGGATTGAGACGCCCCTGCGGCCGGATTGCCGAAGCGACGAGAAGCGGGACGACGATGCGCGTCGGCTGGTCGTCGAAAAAGATATGCTGGATAGCGACGATGCAAGGACGGTCGCCGCGTCCGCCTTTCAACGGATTGCGAAAGACGTCAAACTGGCGGTTCATCGAAGGACTCGTCGAATTCCAGCAGTTCTTCGCCGAACACCCCGTTGCGCTCGATATAGGCATTGTAGGATTCGATGGCCTCGCGGTTCTCTTCGCGATAGCGGCGGATGCGCTCTTCCTCGGTGAGCTTGCGCAGCGTCTTCTCGAATTCCTGCGAGAGATTGATCTTCATCTCTTTCGCCACTTTCAGGATCTCCGCGTCGAGGGAGACGTTGACCGCACGCTTCGGTCCGGGCTTGGGCCCGGGACCGATATGGCCATTGTGCTTGCGTTCGGGCGCCGCCGCGAAGCGGCGGGGCGGATCGGAGAGGCCTTTTCTGGTCATGCGCATAGCCTATGCGCATCAGCCCTGCGCATCAATCGGCAGGACGAACCCGCCGGCGCCGTCGCGGGGGATGGGCCGGACCCAGCGCGCCGCCGACCGCGGCAGGGACGCATAAAGATGCGGATAGAGCGCGCCGCCGGTCGAGGCTTCGAACCTCAGCGCCGGACCGAGCGCTTCGGCATCGACGGCAACAAGCAGCAGGTCGTCCGCGCCGGCATAGTAGCGCGTCAAGGTGCCGGGCAATTGCTCCTGCGTGGAGAAGTGCAGGAAGCCGTCGGCGCGGTCCTTCTGCGAGCCCGCATAGGCATCACGCACGGATGCCCATTCGCCGGCATGGACGATCTTGAAGACGAGCGCGCTCATTGCAGCAGGACGATACGGGCGTGATGTCCGTGCGAACGGGTCAGCTTCGCGTCGCACGTCCAAAGCGGGCCGTCGAGCGCTTCGGCGAGAGCGACGTAGGCCGCATCGTGGGCGGTCATCGAATCGCGCAATTGCCACATGCGTGCGACGCGGTTCGCATGTGCGTGCCGCACGATCCGCCAGTTCGCGAAAACATCGAGGATTTCCCCGGCCGCGGCATCGGTCATCTTTCCCGCGAACACGAATTTCCGCAGGACGTGCACGAATTCCACGTCGAGCAGATGCGGCGCATGGATCTCGCCGGCATCCTGCAGGCGTTCGGCGGCATGCACGCCAAGCGCGGTTCTGGTGAGCACTTCCAGCGCCACGGATGCGTCGAGCACCAGCATCAGCGCCGGTCCCGCTCCTCGCGAAGAACCTGCGTCGGCGACGGATCGAGCTCATGACGCGGCAGCGCCGCGAGGCGCTTTCGCATCTCCTCTTCCGTCGGCCGATCCGCGACCTTGCGGACTTCGCGGGTCAGGAAATCCGACAGCGACATGCCGTTGGCCGCCGCGCGCGCTTTGAGCTTGCGGTGCACCTCGTCGGGGACGTTGCGCAGCTGGATCATCTTGGACATGCGATCAGGCTAATCGCATGTGCCGCACATGTCCACCTACGCCGCCGTGCCGCCCACGGTCAACCCGTCGAGGCGCAGGGTCGGCTGGCCGACGCCGACGGGGACGGACTGGCCGTTCTTGCCGCACACTCCGATGCCTTCGTCGAGCTTCATGTCGTTGCCGATCATGCTCACGCGGGTGAGCGCGTCCGGGCCGTTGCCGATGAGCGTCGCGCCTTTGATCGCGGGGCCGATCCTGCCGTCCTCGATCAGGTAAGCCTCGGTGCAGGAGAACACGAACTTGCCGTTGGTGATGTCGACCTGGCCGCCGCCGAAATTGGTCGCGTAGATGCCGCGCTTCACGCTGGCGAGAATTTCGCCCGGCTCCTTGTCGCCGCCCAGCATGTAGGTGTTGGTCATGCGCGGCATCACGCTGCTGGCATAGGACTGGCGGCGGCCGTTGCCGGTCGGCGCCACGCCCATCAGCCGCGCGTTCTGGCGGTCCTGCATATAGCCCTTGAGGATGCCGTCCTCGATCAAGACCGTGCGCGACGAGGGCGTGCCTTCGTCGTCGATGGTGAGCGAGCCGCGCCGTCCGCCGATGGTGCCGTCGTCGACGACTGTCACGCCCGGCGCCGCCACGCGCTCGCCGAGCAGGCCGGCAAAGGCGCTGGTCTTCTTGCGGTTGAAGTCGCCTTCGAGGCCGTGACCGATCGCTTCGTGCAGCAGGATGCCCGGCCAGCCGGGACCCAGCACCACGCTCATCTCGCCGGCGGGCGCAGGCACCGAATCGAGGTTCACCAGCGCCTGGCGCAGCGCCTCGTCGATGGCGGCCTGCCAATAGCCGCTCTCGAGATAGGTCTCGTAGCCGCCGCGGCCGCCGCCGCCCTGGAAGCCGGATTCCTGGCGGCCCTTCTGCTCGACCACCACGCCGACGCCGATGCGCACGAGCGGGCGGATGTCGCGATAGACCTCGCCGCCGGCGCGGACGATCTCGACGTTCTGCCATTCGCCGGTCAGCGAGCACGTCACCTGCTTGACCCTGGGATCGCGCGCGCGGGCATAGGCATTCATTTCTTCCAGAAGCTTGACCTTGGTCTCGAACGCCGCGCTGCCCAGCGGGTCGATATCGGCATAGAGCTTCTTGTTGGTGCGTGCTGGCGCCAAGGCCGCCACGCCCGAATGGCCCCGGGCGACGGCGCGGACGGTGTCGGCGGCGCGCTTGATCGCCTCTTCGGAGAGGTCCGAGGCGTGGGCATAGCCGGTCGCTTCGCCCGCCACGGCGCGCAGTCCGAAGCCCTGGGTGGTGTCGAAGGCGGCGGCTTTCAGGCGGCCGTCGTCGAACGAGAACGATTCGCTCTGGCGGTACTCCAGGAACAGCTCGCCGTCGTCGGACCCGGCGAGGGCCTCCTCGACGGTCGCCTGCACCCGGTCGCGGTCCATCCCGGTGCGTGCGAAGAAAAGGTCGGTGGGCTGGGTCATATTCGCTCCTGGTCCGGGACTTAAGGTCCCAGATATAGGGATTTCCTGGCCCCGTGCCATAAGGTCGCAATGACTTTGATGCCCTCGCGCCTCTAAATCCCGGGCCAGAATCCCTGGGCGTCGGCGGTTTCCGGCGCCCCTGCATCCATTTGCGAGGTCGCCTTATGTTCCTCAGAAAGATCGCCGCCGGTTTGGGGCTGACTGCGACGCTCACCATGTGGGCTACCGGCGCGCTGGCGCTGCCCGAGAATTGGGGCACGAATTTCCAGCCCGCGGCCTCTCCGGTCATGGAGCAGATCGAGGATTTCCATCACCTGCTGCTGCTCATCATCACGGTGATCTGCCTGTTCGTGCTGGCGCTCCTGGTGTGGATCGCCATCCGTTATCGCGCGGGCGCCAACCCGGTGCCGAGCAAGACCCATCACAACACGCTGCTCGAGGTGGTGTGGACGCTGGTGCCGGTGATCATCCTGGTCCTGATCGCGATCCCGTCGTTCCGGCTGCTCTATTTCGAAGCCACGATCCCCAAGCCCGATCTGACCATCAAGGCGATCGGCAAGCAGTGGTCGTGGACCTATGAGTATCCCGGCGCCAACTTCACCTTCGACTCCTTCCCGCTGAAGGACGCCGACGCGGCGAAGGCGGGCAAGCCGCGCATGCTCGGCGTCGACAACGTCGTCGTCGTGCCGGTCAACAAGGTGATCGAGGTCGACACCACGGGCGCCGACGTGATCCATTCCTGGGCGCTGCCGCAGATGGGGGTGAAGATGGACGCGGTCCCGGGACGCATCAACCACACCTGGTTCAAGGCCGAGAAGACCGGGACCTATTACGGTCAGTGCTCCGAGCTCTGCGGCGCCAATCACGATTTCATGCCGATCGAGGTGCATGTCGTGACGGACGCCGAGTACGCGCAGTGGCTGGCAGGCGCCAAGAAGAAGTTCGCGGCGATCGACGGAAGCGGGGCCACGCGCCTCGCGGCGAAGTAATCAAGGACAAGCGACATGGCTGACATTGCCCACGCCCACGAAGACCATCCCCACGGCTGGCGGCGCTACGTCTATTCGACGAACCACAAGGACATCGGGATGATGTACCTGATGTTCGCGATCTTCGCCGGCTGCATCGGCGGGTTCCTGTCGATGATGATGCGCGCCGAGCTGATGGAGCCCGGCATGCAGGTCTTCTCGGAGGCGCACACCTTCAACGTCTTCGTCACCGGCCACGGCCTGATCATGGTGTTCTTCATGATCATGCCGGCGATGATCGGCGGCTTCGGCAACTGGCTGGTGCCATTGATGATCGGCGCGCCCGACATGGCGTTCCCGCGCATGAACAACATCTCGTTCTGGCTCTTGCCGTTCTCGTTCCTGTTCCTGCTGCTGTCGATGACGGTGGAAGGCGACAGCGGCGGCACCGGCGTCGGCGGCGGCTGGACGCTCTATGCGCCGCTCTCGACCACCGGCTCGCCAGGGCCCGCCATGGACCTCGCGATCTTCTCGCTGCACGTCGCGGGCGCGTCGTCGATCCTGGGCGCGATCAACTTCATCACCACCATCTTCAACATGCGCGCGCCGGGCATGACGCTCCACAAGATGCCGCTGTTCGTGTGGTCGATCCTGGTGACCGTGTTCCTGCTGCTGTTGTCGCTGCCGGTGCTCGCCGGGGCGATCACGATGCTGCTCACCGACCGCCATTTCGGCACGGCGTTCTTCAACGCGGCCGGCGGCGGCGACCCGATCCTCTACCAACATCTGTTCTGGTTCTTCGGCCACCCCGAGGTCTACATCCTGATCCTTCCGGGCTTCGGCATGATCAGCCACATCGTCGCGACCTTCTCCAAGCGCCCGGTGTTCGGCTATCTCGGCATGGCCTATGCGATGGTCTCGATCGGCTTCATCGGCTTTTTGGTCTGGGCGCACCACATGTACACGGTGGGCCTGGCGGTCGACACCAAGGCCTATTTCGTCGTCGCCACCATGGTCATCGCGGTGCCGACCGGCGTGAAGGTGTTCTCGTGGATCGCCACGATGTGGGGCGGCTCCCTCGAGTTCAAGACGCCGATGCTGTGGGCGATCGGCTTCATCTTCCTGTTCACCGTCGGCGGCGTCACCGGCGTGGTGCTGGCCAATGCCGGCGTCGACGTCTCGCTGCAGGACACGTACTACGTGGTGGCGCATTTCCACTACGTGCTGTCGCTCGGCGCGGTGTTCGCGATCTTCGCGGGCTGGTACTTCTGGTTCCCGAAATTCACGGGCTACATGTACAACGAGTTCCTGGCCAAGTGTCATTTCTGGATCACGTTCGTCGGCGTGAACCTGGCCTTCTTCCCGATGCACTTCCTGGGGCTGCAGGGCATGCCGCGCCGCTATGCGGACTATCCCGACGCGTTCGCGGGCTGGAACTACGTCTCGTCGATCGGTGCCTTCATCGCGGGCTTCGGCGTCTTGGTGTTCCTCGGCACGATGGCCGAAGCGCTGATGCGCAAGCGCATCGCGGGCGACAATCCGTGGGGCGTGGGGGCGACGACCCTGGAGTGGACGCTGCCGTCGCCGCCGCCGTTCCACACCTTCAACGACCTGCCCAAGGTGGTCTGAGCCGCGATGGCCACGGTCGACACCTTCCCGCAAAGCAAGGCCGCCACGGCGGGCGACTATTTCGCGCTGCTCAAGCCGCGCGTGATGTCGCTCGTCGTGTTCACGGGGCTGGCCGGGATCGTGATCGCGCCGGGCCATGTGCATCCGTTGATCGCGTTCACGGCGCTGCTCTGCATCGCGGTGGGCGCGGGCGCCTCGGGCGCGCTCAACATGGCCTATGACAGCGACATCGACGCCTTGATGTCGCGCACCGCGGGGCGCCCCATCCCGCGCGGGGTGATCGACCGCGCCGACGTGCTCGGCTTCGGCTATACGCTTTCCATCGCCGCGGTCGCGTTGATGGGGCTGTTCGTGAACTTCGCGGCGGCAGGCCTGCTCGCCTTCACGATCTTCTTCTATGTCGGCGTCTATACGCTCTGGCTGAAGCGCCGCACGCCGCAGAACATCGTGATCGGCGGCCTCTCGGGCGCGCTGCCGCCCGCGATCGGCTGGGCCGCGGTGACGGGATCGCTGAGCCTCGCGCCGCTGGTGCTCGTGGCCATCGTCTTCCTGTGGACGCCGCCGCATTTCTGGGCGCTGGCGCTGTTCCGCTCCGGCGACTATGCGCGCGCGGGCGTGCCCATGCTGCCCGTGGTCAGCGGCAAGCGCGTCACGCGCTGGAACATCTTCCTCTACGCGCTGGTGCTGGTGCCCGCCGGTCTCGCGCCGTGGTTCCTGGGCTTTGCGGGCCCGCTCTATCTCGCCTGCGCGGCAGGCCTCGGGGCCTGGTTCCTGGCGCAGAGCGTTCTGGTCTTGCGCGAGACGGACGAGGCGAAGGAGCCAGCCGCCAAGCGCCTGTTCGGGATTTCGCTGATCTATCTCTTCGCCCTGTTCGCCTCGCTCATCGTCGAGCGGCTGGCGCATGGGATATGAGGGATGGATGGCGATGACGGCGAGGACCGCAACCGGCGCAAGCGCTCAATCGCGCTGGCGCTCGCGCTCGGCGCTCTGGTCGTGTTGGTGTTTGTGATGTCGATCGTGAAGTGGGCCGAGCATGTGGCTCACTGACGCGGCACAAAGAGGGGTTTGAGGTCCATGTCGCATAGCAGCGAAGTCCATCACGACTATCACCTCGTCGATCCGAGCCCGTGGCCGATCGTCGGCTCCATCGCGGCCTTCGTGATGCTGGGCGGCGTCGTCCTGTGGGTGAACAAGGACTATGCCGGCTTCGGCGTCCTGGCAGGCCAGCCCTGGATCTTCGCCGTCGGCGCGCTCCTGCTCGCCTTCACCTTCGTCGGCTGGTGGCGCGACGTCATCGCCGAATCCGTCGTGCGCCACGACCACACCCCGGTGGTGAAGCTCGGCCTGCGCTACGGCATGGTGCTGTTCATCGCCTCGGAGGTGATGTTCTTCGTCGCCTGGTTCTGGGCCTATTTCAACACGGCGTTCTTCCCGCACGACGTCTCGATCACGCAGTGGCCGCCCGCGGGCATCACCACGCTCGACCCGTGGCACTTCCCGCTGCTCAACACGCTGATCCTGCTCACCTCTGCGACGACGGTGACCTGGGCGCATCACGCGATCCTGCACGGCGACAAGAAGGGCGCGGTCCAGGGCCTGATCCTGACGGTCGCGCTGGGCCTGTCCTTCACCTCCATCCAGGCCTGGGAATACGCGCATGCGCCGTTCACCTTCGGCTTCAACGGCGCGGCGCTGGTGCCGTTCACCGACCCGGCGCATGTGAGCCTCGCCGCGGGCGTCGGCAATCTCGGCGCCATCTACGGCTCGACCTTCTTCATGGCGACGGGCTTCCACGGCTTCCACGTCATCGTCGGCACGATCTTCCTGATCGTCTGCCTGTTCCGCGCGATCCAGGGCCAGTTCACGCCCGACCGTCACTTCGGCTTCGAGGCCGCGGCCTGGTACTGGCACTTCGTCGACGTGGTGTGGCTGTTCCTGTTCACCTGGATCTATGTCTGGGGCGCCTCGGCCGTCGTCGGTTGAGCACGCTGAAGGCAGCGCTTCTCGGCCTTTGTCCGCGTTGCGGGCAGGGCGCGCTGTTCGACGGCTATCTGAAGGTCGCGCCGGCGTGCCGTTCCTGCGGCCTCGACTACGCGATGTTCGATAGCGGCGACGGGCCGATGGTGTTCGTCATCCTGATCGTGGGCGCGATCGTGTGCGGCTCGGCCCTGTATGTGGAGGTCGCGTACCAGCCGCCCTATTGGGTGCACGCGGCGCTCTGGATTCCGGCGATCTTCATCCTGTCCTTCGCGCTCTTGCGCCTGGTGAAGGCGCTGCTGCTGGTCCTGCAGTACAAGCACAGCGCGGGTGAGGGGCGGTTGGGCTAGACTGGGCTGCATGAGGTTCCATTTCCGTCCGCTGCCCGCGCTCACCATCGCCTGCGCCATCGCCTTCGCGGCGGCGCTGAGCCTTGGCGTGTGGCAGCTCGAACGCCTGCAATGGAAGCTCGGCCTGATCGCGCAGGTCCGGCACAACATGGCGGCCGCGCCGGTCTCGGTCGACGAGGCGATCGCGCTCGGGCCCGCGGCGCAGTACCGCCGCGTCGCCGCCGACGGCACCTTCGACAACGCGAAAGAGGCCTATGCGTTCGGAACCGACGCGGCGGGCGCGCCGGTCTATCACGTGATCGTTCCGTTCAAGCTGAGCGACGGCCGCGTGTTCCTGGTCGACCGCGGCACGGTGCCGAAGGAGCGCCTCGACCCCGCGACGCGCCGCGCGGGCCAGCTCCAGGACGTGCGCCATATCGTCGGCGTGTGGCGCACGCCCGATGCGCCGGGCGCGTTCACGCCCAGGCCCGACCGCGCGCACCGCATCTGGTATGCGCGCGACATGGCCGGCATCGCGAAAGCGGACGGCGTGACGCTCGCGGCGCCGGAGATCGTCGAAGCCGACGCGACGCCCAATCCCGGCGGCTGGCCAAAGGGCGGCGCGACGGTCGTGGCGTTCCGCAACGAGCATCTGAGCTACGCGATCACCTGGTTCGGGCTCGCCGCGGTGCTTGCGGGCGTCTACATCGCCTATCACGTTTCGCGCGGCAGGCTGGGGTTCAAATGAAATTCGTCAGCACGCGTGGGCGAGCCCCCGAAGCGCGCTTCGACGAGGTCCTGCTCGCGGGCCTTGCGCCCGACGGCGGGCTCTATGTGCCCGTCTCCTGGCCGCGCATCGACGCGACGGGCTCGTATGTCGAGGTCGCGCAACGCGTGCTGAAGGCGTTCGCGGGCGACAGCTTCGGCGACGACGAGCTGCGCGAAGATATCGCGGCCGCCTATGCGAGCTTCGACGATCCGCGCATCGCGCCGCTCGGCCGGCTGGGCGACCTCCATCTGCTCGAGCTGTTCCACGGGCCGACGCTCGCCTTCAAGGACATCGCGATGCAGGTGCTGGGGCGCCTGTTCGCGCGCGCGCTGGCCAAGCGCGGCGGCCGTGCGACGGTGGTCGCGGCGACCTCTGGCGACACCGGCTCGGCGGCGATTGCCGCGTTGGGCGGCCTGCCCAATATCGAGATCTTCGTGATGCATCCCAAAGGCCGCGTCAGCGAGGTGCAGCGCCGCCAGATGACGACGGCGGCGCATGCGAACGTGCACAACATCGCGCTCGAAGGCAGCTTCGACGACGCCCAGGCGATCGTGAAGGATCTGTTCGCCGACACGGCATTCGCGGACGCGGTGAGCCTGACCGCCGTCAACTCGATCAATTTCGCGCGCATCGCCGCGCAGAGCGTCTACTACCACACCGCGACCGCGGCGTTGGGCGAGCCCGCGACCTTCGTCGTGCCGACGGGCAATTTCGGCGACGCCTTCGCGGGCGAAGCGGCGATGCGCTCGGGCCTCGCGATCGAACGCCTGATCGTCGCGACCAACGCCAACGACATCATGGCGCGGGCGCTGAATGACGGCGTCTACGAGGCGGGCGACGCGCGTCACACCCTCAGCCCGTCGATGGATATCCAGGTCGCGAGCAATTTCGAGCGCGTGCTGTTCGAGGCCAGCGGCCGCGATGCCGGCTATGTCCGCGAGGCGATGCAGAACTTCGCGCACGCGCGGCGCATCGTGCTGCCGCCTGCGATCCGCGCAGCGCTCGCCGAGCGCTATGCCGCCGCCGCGGTGAGCGACGAAGAGACCCTCGCGGCCATGGCCTCTCGCCCCGGCCGCCTCATCGACCCCCACACGGCGGTGGCCGTCGCGGCGGCCGGACGGTTCCCCTCCCGGGGTCCCAAAGTGGTGCTCTCGACCGCCCACCCGGCCAAGTTCCCCGACGCGGTCCGGGAGGCGACGGGGCAAATTCCCCCGCTCCCCCCGAGGCTTAGGGACCTGTTCCAAAACCCGGAAAAATTCGCCGTTCTGAGCCCTTCTTTGGGCTTGGTTCGGGACTTCATCGCGGCTAGAGTGCCGCCTCTATGAACATCGAAATATCACGTCTTTCCAATGGCTTGACCATTGTCACCGACCCCATGCCGCAGCTCGAAAGCGCAGCGCTCGGGGTGTGGGTGGATTGCGGCACGCGCAACGAGACCAAGCCGCTGATGGGCGTGTCGCACATGCTCGAGCACATGGCGTTCAAGGGCACCGAGACGCGCTCGGCACGCGACATCGCCGAAGAGATCGAAGCCGTCGGCGGCTTCCTCAATGCCTACACCAGCCGCGAGCAGACCGCGTTCCATGCGCGGGTGCTGAAGGCCGACGTGCCGCTGGCGCTCGACCTGCTCGCCGACATCCTCACCAAGCCGACCTTCGAGCAGAGCGAGCTCGAGCGCGAGCGCCAGGTGGTGCTGCAGGAGATCGGCCAGGCGCGCGACACGCCCGACGATATCATCTTCGACCATCTGCAGGCGACGATCTATGCCGGCCAGCCGATGGGATGGCCGATCCTGGGCGAGGACGACACCGTCGCGGCGTTCACGCGCGAGAACCTGCGCGACTACATGCAGGCGAACTATCTCGCCGGCGGCATGACGCTCGTCGCTTCGGGCGCGGTGACGCACGAGGCGGTGCTCGCCATCGCCGCGGAGAAGTTCGCGGGCCTGTGTCCGGGCACGACGCCGGCGCCGCTGCCCGCGCTCTGGACCGGCGGCGAGACGCGCTTCCTCGACGATCTCGAGCAGGCGCATATGACCTTCGCGTTCCCCGGCCTCGCGCAGACCGATCCCGACATCTATGCGCTGCAGGTCTACGTCACCGCGCTCGGCGGCGGCATGTCCTCGCGTCTCTTCCAGGAGGTGCGCGAGCGGCGCGGCCTCTGCTACACGATCAGCGCCTTCGCGCAGAGCGCCAACGACAGCGGCGCGGTCGTCATCTACACCGGCACCGGCGAGGCGGAAGCGGGTCAGATCGCGCCGGTGGTCGCGGGCGAGATGGCGGCGATGGCGGTCGACGCGAACGACGCCGAGATCGCGCGGGCGAAAGCCCAGCTCAAATCGAGCCTCTTGATGGGCCTCGAGAAGCCTTCGAGCCGCGCCGAGCAGATCGCGGGCCAGATGTTCTCCTATGGCCGCGTGCTCCCCGTGCAGGAGCTGATCGCCAAGCTCGACGCCGTCGACGTCGCGGCGGTGCGCCGCATCGGCGAGCGGCTGATGAACTCGCCGCGGCCCGCCATGGCCTCGCTCGGACCGGTGGGCAAGGTCGAGAGCTACGATGTCTTCGCGCGCCGCTTCGGCGCAGAACCCGCGATGGCCGCGGCGGAATGAACAGCGGACCCATGGCCTTCATGCGCGGCTTGACGTTCCCCGGCGGGCAGCAGCCGGTGATCAGAGGGAACGGCGTCTATCTGCGCTATCCGCGCATCGCCGACTATGCGGGCTGGGCGGCCGTGCGCGGCGAGAGCCGCGAGTTCCTTTCGCCCTGGGAGCCCAGCTGGGCGAGCGACGAGCTCAGCAAGGGCGCGTTCCGCAGGCGGATCAAGCGCTATCAGAAAGAGACGCGGCTCGATTCCGCTTACGCCTTCTTCGTCTTCCGCGCCGAGGACGACGCGCTGATGGGCGGCTGCACGCTGTCGAACGTGCGCCGCGGCGTGACGCAATGCTGCGCGCTCGGCTATTGGATCGGCGAGCGCTTCGCGCGCCAAGGCTACATGTTCGACGCGGTGCGCGCGCTGGTGCCGTTCATCTTCTCGACCTTGGGTCTGCATCGCATCGAGGCGGCGTGCCTGCCCACCAACGAGCCGTCGCAGAACCTGCTGCTCAAGGTGGGTTTCCGCCATGAAGGCCTGGCGCGCGGCTATCTCCAGATTAACGGTGAGTGGCGCGACCACGTTCTGTTCGCTTTGCTCGCGGACGACCCTCGCGTAGGTTAGCGCGCTTTCTTTCACCGGATCCCGACGGGCGTAATGACACGATTCATCCTTGCCGCGCTCGCCACGCTTTTGCTCGCGACTTTTGTCGGCGTGGGTGCGATCGCCGCGCCACCGCTAGTGCAAAAGCCGACTAGCGTCGATTTCGGCGCGCCCGACGCGGTGCTCGAGCTGCAGGACGCGCTCGGGCCCTACAAGATGCCGCCGAGCGCGCAGCCCAAAGCCTCGAGCTGGTATTCGTTCAGCGTCTCGAACTCCACCGACCGCTTGGTCTCGCGCGTTCTCGTCGCGGGCCAGACGGCGAGCGTGGCGCTCGATGTCTTTCCGCATGCGACGCGGCCCGCGATCGTGTCGCTGGCGAGCCCCGATCCCGGCGCGGTCGTCGCCAGCGCCAAGGCCTATGGCGGACGCGCCTATCGCGTCGACGTGCCGCCGGGCGCGACCATCGGCCTTGCGGTCGAGATCGCCAATGCCGAGACGCCGCCCTCTCTCCTCGCCTGGACCGAATCCGCGCTCGCCTCGCACAACAGGCAGTTCGCGATCTTCATCGCCGCGGTCGCGGGCCTGATCTTCGCGGCGGCCGCGATCGCCGGCGGCCTCGCGGTGATGACGGGGCATCGCCCGCCGCTCTGGGCCGCGGCGACCTTGTTCTTCGTGCTGCTCGCGCGCCTCGCCGGCACCGGCATGTTCGACGCGAGCCTCGCGACCCATGTCGGCGGTCCGTTCGGATTGACGGCGTTGTTCGCGGGCCTCGCGCTCGCCTCCGGCGCGCGTCTCGCCGACACCATCGTGCCGGTGCGCGATCTCTGGCCGCGCGTCGGACGCTGGTTCGACTACGGTTTGATGGGCATCGCCGGGCTGTCGGCGCTGGCTTATCTCGGCGTGCCCGGAGCCATCTTGCTCGTCGATTTGCTGGTGCTGGTCGGCAGCGCCGTGATCACCGTCTATCTCGTGCGCCGCGGCCGCATGGGCTCGCAGCCCGCGCGCGTGCTGGCGCCGAGCGCCGCGGTGTTCGCGCTGGTCGCGCTGGCGGCGACGATGACGGCCTTGGGCGCGCTCGGAGACACCACGGTCGCGCCCGACGTCGCGGGCGGCTTCGCGGCCGCCGGCGCGGTGCTGCTCGCGCTCGCGGTCGCGGCGGGCGAGGGCATCGCGATGCTGCCCATGCCGCATCGCATGGCGCCCAGCGCGCGCGAGCTTGCCGCCATCGGCGCCTCGCACCAGGGCATCTTCGATCTCGAATTCGATTCCGACCAGGTGCTCTTGTCGCGCGAGGCCGCCGCGATGCTGGGCTCGAGCGAAACGAGCATGACGCATGCCGCCTGGATCCAGCGCGTGCACGCGGACGACCGCGCGATCTATGCCCAGGCGCTGTCGGACTATCGCGCGCAGGCGGGCCTCGCCTTCCGCATCGAGTTCCGGGTGCGCGACGAGGAGGGGCGCTATCCCTGGCTCGAATTGCGCGCGACGATGATGGGCCAAGGGCTTAAGGCCAATCGCTGCCTCGGCCTCATCGCCGACGTCACCATGCGCAAGGAATCCGAAACCGCGGTGGTGTCGCATTCGCTGCGCGATCCGCTGACCGGCCTCGGCAACCGCGCGGCGCTGAACGAGAGCCTCGCCGGGATGGGCGACGGCTTCCTCGACGCCACGCTCGCGATCCTCGATGTCGACCGCTTCAAGACGATCCATGCCAGCCTCGGAGACGACGGCGCGGACGCCATCCTGGTGCAGATCGCCCAACGCCTCGCGAAATGGTCCGACGGCGGCGCCTATCGCTTCGGCGGCGACGCCTTCGCGGTGGTCTCGCCGCGCGGCGTGGCGGCGTCTGCGTTCGGCAACGAGCTGGTGAAGCTCTGCGCCGCGGCTTACGCGCAGGACGGCCGCCAGGTCTTCGCGCCGGTCAGCGTCGGCGTCACCGTCGGCCACGACGCGCGCGACGCGGCCGACCTGGTGAGCAATGCCGAGCTCGCCCTGATGCAGGCCAAGCGGGCGGGCGGCGGCGTCGCCACCGTCTATGTGCGCGGGGCGATGAGCGCCGAGGGCGCGCGCGATCCCGTGGCGCTCGAGGCCGAGCTGCGCGCCGCGATCGACCACGACGAGCTCGACGTATTCTATCAGCCGATCGTGCGTCTCAACGATGGGGCGGTCGCGGGCTTCGAGGCGCTGCTGCGCTGGCGCCATCCCGAGAAGGGGCTGATCTCGCCGTCGGATTTCATCGCCCATTCCGAAGCCACCGGGCTGATCGTGACGCTCGGACGTTTCGTGCTCGAGCGCGCGGCGCGCGACCTCGCGCAGTGGCAGCGCTTCTTCCCGCTCGCGCCGCCGCTGTTCGCGAGCGTCAACGTCTCGCAGCGCCAGCTCCGCGACGCGGGCTTCGAGCATTTCCTGCGCCAGCTTCTGGAGAGCTGCGCGGTTGCGCCGGCGAGCCTCAAGCTCGAGATCACCGAAAGCACCGTCGAGCCGAACGCGCAGGGCGCGCTGCGCCGCATCCGCGCGCTGGGCGCGAGCCTCGCCATCGACGATTTCGGCACCGGCCAGTCGAGCCTGAGCCGCCTGAAGGACCTGCCGTTCGACACGGTCAAGATCGACAAGAGCTTCCTCGCGCGCCATGGCGGCACGGACGGGGAAACCGACAGCGCGGTCGTGCTCGGCTCCATCGTGACCTTGGCGCACGATCTCAAGCGTGAGGTCGTGGTCGAAGGCGTGGAGAGCGAGGACGACGCGCGCGCGCTGAACGCGCTCGGCTGCGAATACGCGCAAGGTTTCTATTTCTCGCCGCCGCTGCCGCTCGCCGACGCGCTCAACTACATCGCGCGGCACTACGATACGGGGGCAGGGGTCGCTTCTTGATCGGCGCGCAATTTTCGGGCGCGCGCTGCGCCGAGCGCCCGATTGCGCTTATGCTCTGCCGGCGTCGGACGACAGCCCGGTGATGTCGGCGCCCAAGGTGGCGAGCGCGGCGCGCCATTTGCCGTCGCAATCGCGGCCGAAGACGATGCGCTCGTCGGCCTCGCACGGAATCCAGCCGTTCGAGGTCATCTCGCCTTCGAGCTGACCCGGTCCCCAGCCGGCATAGCCGAGCACGAACAGCGCCTTGCGCGGCCCGCGGCCTTCGGCGATGGCACGCAAGATGTCGATGGTCGCGGTCAGCGCGATGCCGGAGGTCACCGGCATGGTCGCCTCGCTGCTCGTATATTCGGTCGAGTGCAGCACGAAGCCCTGGCCGGTGCCGACGGGACCCCCGAACAGGATCGGCGGCTCGGGCGCGTCGTCGGCGACGGGGATGTCGAGCTTCTCGACCATCTCGCGGAAGGTCAGCCCTTCGAACGGCTTGTTCACGATCAGCCCCACCGCGCCCGCGTCGGAATGCGAGCACATGAAGATCACGCTCTTCTCGAAGCGCGGATCGGGCATGCCGGGCAGCGCGACCAGGAGCTTGCCCTGCAAAAAGCCGTCCTGCGGCGGCGCTGGGGGTTGTTTCGACGCCATCGGGCGCAGTCTAAAGCAAAATCGCTTTTCTTTGAATCGCGATTTCGCTTTAGTTCCCCGATCGGCGCGCAATTTTCGGGCGAACGCCATGCATTCGCCCAATTGCGCTCCGGCATCCCTTTGCGGGCGGCGAAACGCTGCGCTACAACCCGCCCCGGCCGACAATCTCAAGGAGCGAACATGACGATCAAGGTGGGCGACAAGATTCCGCAGGCGACGCTGATGCAGATGAAGGACGGCGGGCCCAAGCCGGTCACGACGGCCGAGCTGTTCGACGGCAAGAAGGTCGTGCTTTTCGCGCTGCCCGGCGCGTTCACGCCGACCTGCTCGGCCAAGCATCTGCCGGGCTTCATCACCCAGGCCGGCGCGATCAAGGCCAAGGGCATCGACACCATCGCCTGCCTCTCGGTCAACGACGCGTTCGTGATGGGCGCGTGGGGCGACCAGCAGGGCGCCGGCGACAAGGTCGTCATGCTGGCCGACGGCAATGGCGACTTCACCCGCGCGCTGGGGCTGGAGATGGACGGCTCGCGCTTCGGCATGGGCAAGCGCAGCCAGCGCTATTCGATGGTCGTCGACAACGGCACCGTCACCCAGCTCAACGTCGAAGAGCCCGGCGCCTTCTCGGTGTCGAGCGCCGAGCACGTGCTGAACCAGCTTTAAGTCTCACGGGATCGCCGCGCGGGCCAGCGCGTCCGCGCGCGCGTTCTCGACATGGTCGGAGTGGCCCTTCACCCAGCGCCACTTGACCCGATGCGGCGCGGCGGCGTCTTCGAGCGCGCGCCACAGGTCGTCGTTCTTGACCGGCTTCTTGTCGGCGGTCTTCCAGCCGTTGGCTTTCCATTTGCGCACCCATTGCGTCGCGCCGTCCATCAGATAGCGCGAATCCGTATGGATGGTGACCTCCGACGGCTTCTTGAGCGAGCGCAGCGCCTCGATCGCCGCGGTCATCTCCATGCGGTTGTTGGTGGTCGCCGGCACGCCGCCCGAGAGCTCGCGCTCGTGGCTGCCCGAGCGCAGGATCGCGCCCCAGCCGCCCGGTCCCGGATTCCCCGAGCATGCACCATCCGTGAAGATGTCTATCAAAGGCCGTACTCCGAAGGGCTCTTCACCGCGCGATGAAAGCGCAGGCGCTTGGCGAAGTCGCGCGGGTCCTTGGGCCGCACCAGCGCGTTCGGATCGTGATGCAGCAGGTCGTGCAGCCGCGTCAACAGGAAGCGCAGCGCCGCGCCCTGCGCCAGCATCGGCAACGCCGCGATCTCGGCCTCGGACAGCTCGCGATGCTTGCGGTACGCCGCGATCAGGCTGCGGCCGCGGGTGAAGTCGTAGGATCCGTCGCCATGGAAGCACCAGGCGTTGAGCTGCACCGCGAGGTCGTAGGCGAGCGCGTCGTTGCAGGCGAAATAGAAGTCGATCAGCCCCGACACCCGTCCGCCCAGGAAGAGCACGTTGTCGGGGAACAGATCGGCGTGGATCACCCCCGAGGGCAGCGGGTGCGGCCAGTGCAGCTGTTCCAGAGTCTTCTCAATCAGCGTGCCCAATCCCGGCTCGACCGTGTCGGCTTGCGGGATCAACGCGGCGGCCAAGTCGCGCCAGCCGTCGACGCTGAGCGCGTTGGGACGATAGAGCGCGAAATCCGCGCCGGCCTCGTGCAGGGCGGCGAGCGCCGCGCCGGCCGCGGCGCAATGTTCCGGCTGCGGCGAACGCAGCGACACGCCGTCGAGGAAGGTGAGCAGCGCGGCCGCGCGGCCGTTCAATGTCCCCCACAGCGCGCCGTCCTTGCGCCGCACGGGCAGGGGGCAGGCGATGCCGCGCGACGACAGATGCTCCATCAGTCCCAGGAAGAACGGCAGGTCGTTCTCGCGCACGCGCTTCTCGTACAGCGTGAGCACGAACGAAGCGCTCGCGGTGCGCAGGAAGAAGTTCGAGTTCTCGACGCCCTCGGCGATGCCTTTGAAGGTCGCGGCGTGGCCTACGTCGTAGTCGGCGAGGAACGCCTCGAGCTCCTCGAAGGAGACGTCGGTATAGACCGCCATTACGAGGCCAGCGCGCGGGGCACGTTGAAGGCGATGTCCTCGCGCGTCACCGTGGTCTCTTCGACGGCGAGGTCGAAGCGCTCGCGCAACGCCGCGATCGCTTCGTCGATCAGGATGTCGGGCGTCGAGGCGCCGGCGGAGAGGCCGACCGCGCTCACGCCTTCGAAAAGGCTCCAATCGATGTCGCGCACGCCCTGGATCAGCATCGCGTTGCGCGCGCCGGCCTTCTGCGCCACCTCGACCAGCCGCAGCGAGTTCGACGAGTTCGGCGCGCCGATCACCAGCACCAGCTCGGCCCGCGGCGCGATGCGCTTGACGGCCTCCTGGCGATTGGTCGTGGCGTAGCAGATGTCCTCGCGATGCGGACCGGCGATCAGCGGGAACCGGCGGCGCAGCACGGCCACGATCTCTTCGGTGTCGTCGACCGACAGCGTCGTCTGGGTGATGAAGGCGAGGCGCGCGGGATCTCTCGCCTCGAAGGTCTGCGCCTCCTCGACCGTCTCGATCAAGGTGATGGCGCCGGGGGCGAGCTGGCCCAGGGTGCCCTCGACCTCGGGATGGCCCGCATGGCCGATGAGCACGATCTGGCGTCCCGCGCCGTGGTGGCGCTCGGCCTCGACATGGACCTTGGAGACCAGGGGACAGGTGGCATTGAGATAGAACAGCTTGCGCCGCCGCGCCTCGGCCGGCACCGATTTCGGCACGCCATGCGCCGAGAAGATCACCTTGGCGTCGTCGGGCGCCTCGCAGAGATCGTCGATGAAGATCGCGCCCATGCGCTTCAGCCGCTCGACCACGTGCTTGTTGTGCACGATCTCGTGGCGGACATAGACCGGCGCGCCGTACTTCTGAAGCGACAGCTCGACGATGCGGATCGCCCGCTCGACGCCGGCGCAGAACCCGCGCGGGGCGGCTAACAGCAATGTAAGAAGCTGCCGTCCCGGCTTTTCTTGCGCGATGCTTTCCATTAGGAGCCTATCTGGCTACAGTCCGGCGCCGTCGAACGCGGGTTCGAGACGTCGGCCTCACCTTAAGAAAAGTCAAGCGAAAGGCAAAAGAATGGCGGAACCGGTGGAGGCTGGGCGTGCGACGATTGCGCCGAATGCGCGGGCCTTTGCGCGCCCGCGGAGCTTCGCCGCGACGTTGGGTCTCACGGCGCTTTTGGGACTGCTGCTCGCCGGCTGCACCAGCGACGCCGACAAGGGATTCTGCCCCGACGCCAACATTCTGGTGCCGGCCTCGGCGGTCACCGTCTTCCGCACCGGCGCCCCGGCCGATCCGTCGGGCGAGCTCTACACCGTGTGGATGAGCAACGCCTATACCGGCTGCGACTTCGACAAGGACAAGCCGGCCACCGATTCGCATGTCCGCATCCACTTCAAGGCGACGCGCGCGGCCGGCGGCGAGGCCGGGACCTACAAGGTGCCCTATTTCGTCGCGGTCACCCACAAGGGCAGCCGCATCATGACGAAGAAGCTCTTCATCGCCAGCGTGACTTTCGGGCCGGGCGAGACCAGGACCGAGTTCGAGGACACGGTCGACTCGACCGTGATCAACATCGCGCGCGGCGCCAAGGTCGGCGAGTACGAGATCCTGACGGGCTTCCAGCTCACCCAGGCGCAGCTCGACTACAACGTCAAGAACCACCACTACGCGCCATGAGCGGTCTGCAAGCAGAGCTGAGCGCGATCGCGAAGCAGGCGTTCGCGGACGAAGGCCTTTCGGACGGCTTCGGCGAGGTGAAGGTCTCCGACCGGCCCGACCTCGCGCAGTTCCAATGCAACGGCGCGCTCGGCGCGGCCAAGCAGGCCAAGGCCAATCCGCGCGAGATCGCGGGCAGGATCGCCGCGCGGCTGAAAGCGAACCCGCTCTTCGCCAAGGTCGAGATTGCGGGCCCCGGCTTCATCAATCTCGACGTCGCCGATGCGGCCTTGACCGAGCGCGCCGGCCGCGTCGCGCTCGCGCCCGTTCCCAACGGCAAGTCGATGGTGATCGATTTCGGCGGCCCCAACATCGCCAAGCCCATGCATGTCGGCCATCTGCGCTCGGCGATCATCGGCGACAGCCTGCAGCGCCTCTTCCGTGCCAATGGCTGGACGGTGACCAGCGACGTGCATCTGGGCGATTGGGGCCTGCAGATGGGCCAGCTGATCAGCGAGGTCGGGCTGCGCGGCATCGCGCCCGTCTATTTCGACGCCGCCTATAACGGTCCGTACCCGGACGAATCGCCGGTGACGATGGAGGATCTCGAGGAGCTCTATCCGGCCGCCTCGGACGCCTGCAAGGCCGATCCGGCCCGGCTGGAGGAGGCGCGGCGCGCCACCGCGGAGCTTCAGGCCGGGCGGCCGGGCTATCGCGCGCTGTGGCAGCATTTCTTCGACGTCTCCGAGCGCGGCCTGATCCGGGAATATTCGAGCCTCGGCGTCAAGTTCGACCTGTGGAAGGGCGAGGCCAGCGTCGATCCGCTGATCCCGCCGCTGATCGAGAAGATGAAGGCGATGGGGCTCACCGCCGACGAGGACGGCGCGCTGGTCATCCATCTCGCGGAGGAGGGCGACAAGAAAGAGGTTCCGCGGCTCGTGCTGGTCAAGGCGGACGGCGCGGCGAACTATGCCACGACCGACCTCGCGACCATCGTCGACCGCGTCGCCGGCCAGGATCCCGATTTCATCCTCTACGTCGTCGACCAGCGCCAGCACCTGCATTTCGAGCAGGTGTTCCGCGCCGCGCGCAAAGCGCGCATCAACGGCAAGGCGCTGCTCGAGCATGCCGGCTTCGGCACCATGAACGGACCGGACGGCAAGCCGCTCAAGACCCGCGAAGGCGGCGTGATGAAGCTCTACGACCTCATCGCGACGATGACGGCCGAGGCCGGCAAGCGCATGGAGGAGCAGGGCATCGCCAAGGATTACGGCGCGGACGAGCGCGCCGAGATCGCGCGCCAGGTCGGCATCGCAGCGCTCAAATTCGCCGACCTGCAGAACTACCGCTTGACCGACTACATCTTCGATCCCGAGCGGTTCACGCGCTTCGAGGGTAAGACCGGGCCGTACCTGCAATATGCCGCGGTGCGCATCCAGTCGATCCTGCGCCGCGCCGCGGACGAGGGGAAGCCTTCCGCCGCGCCGGTGGTGCGCTCGGCGGAGGAGCGCGCGCTGGTGCTGCAGCTCCTGATGCTGCCCGAGGCGATGGCCGCCGCCGAGCATGGCCGCGCGCCGAACGTGCTGTGCGAATACGCCTTCGAGCTGGCGCAGAAATTCAGCCGCTTCTATTCCGAGCACCACATCCTGTCGGAAGCCGATTCCGGCGTGCGCGCCTCGCGGCTCGGCGTGTGCGAGGCGACGCTGGCCACGCTCGCCAAGGTGCTGGACATTCTGGGAATCGAGATTCCCGCAAGGATGTGAGCGTTTTGTCCGCGTTTCGTTGACATAACCGCCCGCCCCCCTATGATGCGCTCCAACGGGTCCGACCGCCGCGAGGCGCTCGGGCCCGGCCATACATTCGATCCCTCGCGGGAGACGTTCGCTTGCCAAGCGAAGGCCGAAGGAGCAACCGCCCCGGAAACTCTCAGGCAAAAGGACCGCGAAGGAGATGAGCTTCTGGAAAGCGACGTCGCGCTTGCGACGTCCACCGAAGGGGTAATCCGAGCGCCGCGTGCTCTCGGGGAAATCTCTCAGGTCCGATGACAGAGGGGCGCGAGTTCCGCAGGTCGCGGTTCGCGCCGTCTTGAACCTTTTGTCTGGACCGCCATGACCGATCTGCGAAAGACACCGCTCCACGCATTGCATCTCGAGCTCGGCGCCAAGATGGTGCCGTTCTCCGGCTACGACATGCCGGTGCAATATCCCGCCGGCATCCTGAAAGAGCATCTGCACACGCGCGAGAAGGCCGGCCTGTTCGACGTCTCGCATATGGGTCAGGCGTTCCTTAAGGGGGCCGATCCGGCCAAGGCGCTGGAGCGCGTCACGCCGGCCGACGTCGTGGGCCTGAAGCCCGGCATGCAGCGTTACGGGCTGCTGCTCAACGAGGCCGGCACGATCAAGGACGATTTCATGTTCACCAAGCTCGAGGGCGAGGCAGACATGTATCTCGTGGTCAACGCGGGCACCAAGGAAGGCGACTACGAATATATCGCCGGGAAGCTCGCCGGCGCGGCCACGGTGACGACGCGCTTCGACCGCGCGCTCCTGGCGCTGCAGGGGCCGCGCGCCGGCGCGGTGCTCGAGAAGCTGTCGCCCGGCATCGATGCGCTCACCTTCATGCATGTCGTGCGCGCGACGGTGGCCGGCTGCCCCGCCATCGTCAGCCGCTCGGGCTATACCGGCGAGGACGGCTTCGAGATCTCCATCGAGGGCGCCGACGGCGAGCGCGTCGCGCGCGCGCTGCTCGGCGATGCCGACGTGCTGCCGATCGGGCTCGGCGCGCGGGATTCGCTGCGCCTCGAAGCCGGGCTCTGCCTCTACGGCCACGACATCGACGAGAGCGTGAACCCGGCCGAGGCGACCTTGATGTGGTCGGTGGCCAAGCGCCGCCGCGCCGAGCGCGACTTCCCGGGTGCTGCGACGATCCTCGACGGCAGGCCTAGGAAGAAGCGCGTGGGCATCCTGCCCATCGGCAAGGCGCCCGCGCGCGAGCACACCCCCATCGCCGACAAATCCGGCCGCGTGGTCGGCGAGATCACCTCGGGCGGTTTCGGGCCCAGCCTGAACGCCCCGGTCGCGATGGGCTATGTCGAAGCCGAGTTCGCCGCCGACGGCACCCATCTCGATCTGATCGTGCGCGGCAAGCCGATGCCCGCGCGCGTCGCCCCGATGCCCTTCGTGCCCCACCGCTACAAGAGGACCTGAGATATGAGCGAGACCCGTTACTCCAAGGATCACGAGTGGGTGAGCGTCGACGGCGGCATCGCGACGGTCGGCATCACCCAATACGCGGCCGAGCAGCTCGGCGACGTCGTCTTCGTCGAGGTGCCCGAAGCCGGCCGCGCGCTGAACGCCGGCGGCGAGGCGGCGGTGGTCGAGAGCGTCAAGGCGGCAAGCGAGGTCTATGCGCCGGTGAGCGGCACCGTGACCGAAGGCAATGCGGCGCTCGCCGACGATCCGGCCAAGGTGAACGCCGATCCGGAAGGCGACGCGTGGTTCTTCAAGGTCAAGCTGTCGAGCAACGACGAGTTCGCCAAGCTGATGACGCGGGCGCAATACGACGAGTTCGTGAAGGGTCTTTAGCCGGCAGGAATTGTCACGGGCCCGCGACGGCGGGCCGCCCAGGCGACGCCGCACGGTCCCGAAGTCCGATGCGGAGATTGCCTGGAACGAGCGTGAGGGCTTTCAGCTGGATGGCCCGCAGTCGCGGGCCATGACACTGGGATGAGGAATAGATGCGATATCACCCTTTAACCGCCTCCGACCGCGCGGCGATGCTTTCCAAGATCGGCGCGAGCGGCATCGACGCGCTGTTCCGCGACGTGCCGAAATCGGCCGTCGTGCCGCTTTCGGCCTTCGACCTTCCCGACACCAAGGGCGAGATCGAGGTCGAGCGGCTGATGGCGCGCATGTCGTCGCGCAATGTGTCGGCAGGCAGCGTGCCGTTCTTCTGCGGCGCCGGCGCCTATCGCCATCACGTGCCGGCGGCGGTGGATCACCTGATCCAGCGCTCGGAGTTCCTCACCTCCTACACGCCTTACCAGCCCGAGATCGCGCAAGGCACCTTGCAATATTTGTTCGAGTTCCAGACCCAGGTCGCGCTCCTGACCGGCATGGAAGTCGCCAACGCCTCGCTCTATGACGGCTCGACCGCCACGGCCGAGGGCGTCCTGATGGCGCAGCGCGTGACGCGCCGGCCCAAGGCGATCCTGTCGGGCGGGCTGCATCCGCACTATGCGCAGACGGTCGAGACGGTGGCCGCGCTGTCGGGCAAGGTCGTCCGTACACAGACGGTTCCCGGCCAGGCGGAAGACCTTGCCGCGATGATCGACGACGAGACCGCCTGCGTCGTGCTGCAGAGCCCCGACGTGTTCGGCCTGATCCGCGACATCGAGGCGGTCGCGGCCGCAGCGCATGCCAAGGGCGCGCTGCTCGTCGTCGTCGTCACCGAGGCGATGTCGTTCGGGCTGCTGGAATCGCCCGGCGCGCAGGGCGCCGACATCGTCGCGGCCGAGGGCCAGGCGATCGGCAACGGCCTCAATTTCGGCGGGCCTTATGTGGGCCTGTTCGCGACGCGCGAGAAATTCCTGCGCCAGATGCCGGGCCGCCTCTGCGGCGAGACCCGCGACGCCGACGGCAAGCGCGGCTTCGTGCTCACGCTCTCCACGCGCGAGCAGCATATCCGCCGCGACAAGGCGACGAGCAACATCTGCACCAATTCGGGGCTGTGCTGCCTCGCCTTCACCATCCATCTCTCGCTGCTCGGCGAGGAAGGGCTGACGCGGCTGGCGCGCTTCAACCATGCGCGTGCCTGTGCGCTGGCCGACCGGCTGGCGAAGATCAAGGGCGTGTCGCTGGTGACGGACTCGTTCTTCAACGAGTTCACCATCCGCCTGCCCAAGCCGGCCGCGTCGGTCGTCGACGCGCTGGCCGAGAAGGGCATCGTCGCCGGCGTCCCCGCATCGCGCCTGATGCCGCATGAGAAGGTGCGCGATCTGTTGATCGTCTGCACGACCGAAACCAACACCGACGAGGACCACGAAGCCTTCGCCAAAGCGCTGACGGAGGTGCTGTCATGACCATGAACCGCCAAGGCCGCCCCACCGCGCCGGGCACCGTCGAAGACAACGAGCTGCCGACGATCTCGGGCGACCGCGGCCTCGATCACGAGGAAGGCCTGATCTTCGAGCTCGGCCGCGCCGGCATGACCGGCGTCGACGTGCCCGAATTGCAGATGGGCGAGACGCGTCTCGCCGGCCAGCGCCGCAAGGGTCCCATCGGGCTGCCCGGATTGTCCGAGCCCGAAATCGTGCGTCACTATGTGCGCCTGTCGCGGCAGAACTACGCCATCGATGCGGGTCTCTATCCGCTCGGCTCGTGCACCATGAAGCACAACCCGCGCCTCAACGAGAAGATGGCGCGGCTGCCGGGCTTCGGCGACGTCCATCCGCTGCAGCCGCAGCAGACGGTGCAGGGCGCGTTCCAGCTGATCTCCGAATTGATGCGCTGGCTGACGACCTTGACCGGCATGCCCGCGGTCGCGATGTCGCCCAAGGCGGGCGCGCATGGCGAGCTCTGCGGCTTGCTCGCGATCCGCGCCGCCATCGAAGCGCGAGGCGAGAAGCGGCCGCGCATCCTGGTTCCCGAATCCGCGCACGGCACCAACCCGGCGACCGCGGCCTTCGCGGGCTTCACCGTCGACGAGGTGCCCGCGACCAGGGACGGCCATGTCGATGCCGACGCGCTCGAGGCCAAGCTCGGCCCCGATGTCTGCGCGATCATGCTGACCAATCCGAACACCTGCGGGCTGTTCGAGCCGCGCATCATCGAGATGGCGAATGCGGTCCACAAGGCCGGCGCCTATTTCTATTGCGACGGCGCGAACTTCAACGCCATCGCGGGGCGCGTGCGACCGGGCGATCTCGGCATCGACGCGATGCACATCAACCTGCACAAGACCTTCTCGACGCCCCATGGCGGCGGCGGCCCGGGCGCGGGCCCGGTGGTGCTGTCGGAGCGGCTTGCGCCCTATGCACCTCTGCCGCTGCTCGTCCATGACGGCAGCGAGTTCCGCATGATCGAGCATGCCGACGAGGCGACCGGTGGCGCCAGGCCGTTCGGCCGCATGTGCGCTTTCCACGGCCAGATGGGCATGTTCACCCGCGCGCTCGCCTACATGCTCAGCCACGGCCGCGACGGCGTGCGCCAGGCGAGCGAGGACGCGGTGCTGTCGGCGAACTATGTGCTCGCCTCGCTCAAGGACGTGATGAGCGCGCCGTTCGGCGAGGGGCCGTGCATGCACGAGGCGCTGTTCGACGACAGCTTCCTGGAAGGCACAGGCGTCACGACGCTCGACTTCGCCAAGGCGATGATCGACGAGGGCTATCACCCGATGACGATGTACTTCCCGCTCGTCGTCCATGGCGCGATGCTGATCGAGCCGACCGAATCCGAGTCGAAAGAGTCGCTCGACCGCTTCATCCATGTGCTGCGCACGATGGCGGAAGAGGCCAAGGCCGGAAAGCGCGAGCGCTTCGAAGGCGCCCCGCGCCTCGCCCCCCGCCGCCGCCTCGACGAGACCGCCGCCGCCCGCAAGCCGGTCCTGCGCTGGCGGCCCAGGGAGATACCCAAGGCGGCGGAGTAGCTACTGCCGGTTCTGCGGCAATCCGTCTGCGATGTCGTAATAATCGCCCTTGTCGGCGACGAAGATGTGGATCGCGAGCTTGGTGCCCGTGGGCCCATCGAGCGCGCCCATGGCGATGCCGGTCCAGTCGCGCCCGATGGGGTCCCAGAACAGCGGCGATCCGCATACGGAGCAGAACCCGCGGCGCACCTTCTCCGACGAGCGGTACCAGGTGACCTTGTCCTCGCCACGGACGGTCAGCGCGGCGCGCGGCAGGTCGGTCGAGGCGAAATAGTGGCCCGAGGATTTGCGGCACTTGGTGCAGTGGCAGGCGTCGGGGCCTTTCAGCTCGCCCGCGACCTCGAAGCGCACCGCGCCGCAGAGGCATGATCCTTTGTGCATGGTCTCGTTCCCGCGCCTTCGCGGGCGAGCGTACAAAAAAAGACCCCGGGCGGTACATCCGCGCCCGGGGCGTAAGTTGGCGTCTTTTCGGAGGCTAGACCGAAGACGTGTCAGGAACAGGTGTGCACGGCGAGGCCCACGGGGACTTTCGTCTCCGCGTCGCCGCAGGCGGCATCGAGCTGGCTCTGCGTCAGGCCTTTGACGCGGGTGAGGTCGGTGCCTTTGATCGAGGTGATGGTCATGCGCGCGGCCGTGAGGTCGGCGCCGTCGAGGATCGCATGGGCGAGGTTCGCGCCCGAGAGGTCGGTGCCGCGGAACGTCGCGCCGGAGAAATTCGCATAGGACATGCACATCAAGGTCGCGTTGGCGCCGTCGAAATCCGCGCCGTGAAGGTCGTGCGCCTTGACGCAGGTGTTGGAAAGGTCGGCGCCTTCGAGGTTGCAGCCCACGCAGTCGACGATGCCGCCATGGATGCGCGCGACCGCGGCCGGATCGGCGGCCGGCGCCACCTGGGCGGAGACGGCGAACGAAGCCAGGGCAAGGGCGAGGCGGAGCATGGGGCGTGTTCCGTTCTGGGGCGCAACCCGCCTGTCGTCGCAAGCTTCGCGCCAGAGCAAGAACCGGGTCGATCCGCCGCTCCAAACCGGCAAAAAGGGGGCGAAACGCAAGGAGCACCCGCCATGACCTTCCGCGCCACCGGCCTCGACCCGTCCCAGTTCGAGACGCTGTTCGCCCTCGACGACGCGGCGCTCGCCGCCCGCGGCATCGCGCGCGTGCGGGCGGACGAGAAGCCGGGCTATCCCTGCCGTGTCACCCTGGAAGACGCCGAGCCCGGCGAGACCTTGCTGCTCCTGCCCTTCGAGCATCAGCCCGCGGCGTCGCCCTATCGCGCCTCGGGGCCGATCTTCGTGCGCGAAGCCGCCGGCGCCGCGTTCGACCGTGCGGGCGTCGTGCCGCCGGTGCTGCGCGGGCGGCTGCTGTCGCTGCGCGCCTATGACGGCCGGGACCTGATCGTCGACGCCGATGTCGTGCCCGGCGACGACGTCGAAGCGGCGATCGCGCGCTTCTTCGCGCGCGACGACGTGGCCTATATCCACGTGCACAACGCCAAGCGCGGCTGCTTCGCCTGCCGCATCGACCGCGTCTAGAGCCGGTTGTTTTCGAATTGGCGCGATAAACGCGATGTCATGGCCCGCGAATGCGGGCCATCCAGCCGGACCTTGCACATCGAAGCCAAAATCGTTCGGAGTTTTTTCTTCGATGCCAAAAGCAACGTCACCTGGGCGGCCCGCATTCGCGGGCCGTGACAATCTTGTTTGTGATTCCAATCGATAACAATCGACACTAGACCTCGCGGAACGGATAGCGGTCGCGGATATGGGCGTTGAACCAGGCGCCTTTTGAGGGCGCCGCCATCAGCGCTTCGTAGGTCTTCGGCGGCACGCCGTCATAGACATAAGAGCGCCGCCGCCCGCGGAAGGTCGCGAACAGGGTGCGCGCCTTGGCGTCGTAGCGCACATAGGACAGAGCGTCGGACTCCAGAGCCGGCATGGAGCGGAAACGGCCGGGCCGTCGTTTCGCTCCGCCCATATGCGCTCACGGCGGAGCGGTCATGAGCGGCAGGCGTGCGAGGCCGCGTCCCGGCCGCAGCTAATCTTGCGCGCCCAACCGGAGGACGTCATGAAGCACGCCTGCCTGATCCTCGCCGCCTCGCTGTTCTGCGGCCCCGCCTTGTCCGCTCCGTCGACACCGTTTCGCGCGACGGGCAAAGGCTTGTCTCGGCGGCGCATCCCGCCCTGACGCTCGCCGTCGACCCGGCGTTCAAGCCGCTCGCCCCGCTGGCCTTCCCGATCGAGAACATGACCGACGCCGAGCGCGAGATATTCGTCGACGCCAAGGACGGCATTGTCCGGCGCCTGGTGATCGTGCAGTTCGAGACGGTGCAGAAAGGGTCCGCGTTCAAGTTCCTCTATCCGCCGAAGCCGCCGGCGCGATACGGCGATGAGACCTATCGCTTCGGCGCCTATGTCTATGACGACGCGCGCAGCGCGGCGACGGCGCCGGGAAAGGAAGCGGATCGCACGCGGCGCTATCTCGCGCAGCAGGGCCTCAGCATGCCCAGGCTGCTGCGCACCGCGCGGCTCGCGCGCGTGGCCGATCCGCAGGGGCAGAGCGAGGTCATCCTGTTTTACATGGAAAATGCCGATTCCGATTATCCCGCGGGCCCGCTTCCCGGCGCCGACGAGGACGGCGACCTGCCGCTCGATGCCGCGTCCGCGGCAGCGCTGTTGTCGCGGCTCGCGCAGGCTGTGCGGCCAGAGAAAGGTTGAGCGAAAGGCTGAGCCTCACTTCACGCAGCGCGCCCGCAAATGGACATGCTCGGTCTTCGGCAGGCTCGAATGGCGCTCGGCGAAGACGAGGGCGACCTCCTCGAACTCGGCGTCGATGCAGTCGGCGCCCTCCAGCGCCACCGTCGTCGCATAGACGACGTGGCCGTGGCGGTCGATCACTTCGACGAGCTGCTTTGCCATCAACGCTTGCGCCGGTTGTAGGGCGCCTGGTTGGCGGGCTTCAGACTGATGCCTTCGCGCTGCGCCTTGCTGCGCACGCTGACCTCGGAGCGCTGCAGCTTCAGCCCGATCACGCGCGTCGGCGTGTTGGCGCGGGCAAGCGATTTCAGCTCCTTGACCTGCGCCGCCGTCCACGACGTGCCGGTCCGGCGTGTGTATTTCGGGTTCGCCTTCTTCTTCGCCGGACGCAGGTTGGCGAGAGAGCGTTTGGACACCTTTGCCATCGTCTTGTGACTCCTGAACACTTGGCCCAAACGCGCTTCCCCTGATTCGCGTTCCGTGCTGAGGCCACCCTTAGATGTGCGAAGGGTGGCCCCAGACTCGTTTCAGCTGCACCCGCTCGTCGAACCGCAGGTGTTGCACTTCATGCAGGTGCCGTTGCGCACCAAGGTGAAGTTGCCGCAGGAGCCGCAGGCGTCGCCCTCATAGCCTTTCATGCGCGCTTCGGCGGCGCGGCGGGCCTGCATGTCGCGGGCCTTGCCGGACTTCTCGGCGGCGGCTTCGCTGCGCTGGATCATCGCGGCCCCGACGGCATTGACCAGATCGCTGACGGGGTTGCCGGCCGCTTCGAGCACCGCGCCGCGGATCTCGGAGAGGTCGACGGTCTCGTCCGCGAAGATCTCCTCGACGGGCTCTTCGTCGTGGTGATGGTGATGATCGTGGCTCTGCTCTTCCATCATCTTGGGCTGCGCGCCGCCGCGCACCACCGCGATGGTGCGGTGGATCTGGCCGCGCACGAAGCCGGTCGAAGCCACGCTCTTCACCGCCTGCACGACCTCGCGGGCGCGGTCGTCCTGCCCAGTGTCGTCGACGCCGTCGCCGACGTCCGGATCGCCCGGCGGCACATGCGCCAGCTCGTAGCGGCCGAGATACGAGATCGCCAGCTCGCGGAAGATGTAGTCGAGGATGCTGGTCGCGTTCTTGATCGAGTCGTTGCCCATCACCATGCCGGCGGGCTCGAACTTGGTGAAGGTGAAGGCTTCGACGAACTCCTCCAGCGGCACGCCGTATTGCAGGCCGACCGAGATCGCGATCGCAAACCCGTCCATCAGCGAGCGGAACGCGGCGCCGTCCTTGTGCATGTCGATGAAGATCTCGCCCAGCCGCCCGTCTTCGTATTCGCCGGTGCGCAGATAGACCTTGTGCCCGCCGACCAGCGCCTTCTGGGTGTAGCCCTTGCGGCGCTGCGGCAGCTTCTCGCGCTCGCGGCTCTGCACGCGCTCGATCACCTTCTCGACGATGCGCTCGGTGACGACGGTGGTGCGCTGCACCTGGGTCATCTCTTCGGCGTCGTCCTCCTCGTCGTCGAAGGCGAAGACGGCGCTGGAGAGCGGCTGCGACAGCTTGGAGCCGTCGCGATAGAGCGCGTTGGCCTTGAGCGCCAGCTTCCACGACAGCATGTAGCTCTCGCCGCATTCCTTGACCGTGGCGCCGTTCGGCATGTTGATGGTCTTGGAGATCGCGCCCGAGATGAAGGGCTGCACCGCCGCCATCATGCGGATATGGCTCTCGACGGAGAGCGCGCGCTTGCCGATGCGCCCGCACGGGTTGGCGCAGTCGAACACCGCCAGGTGCTCGTCCTTCAGGTGCGGAGCGCCCTCGAGGGTCATCGCGCCGCAGACATGCAGGTTCGCCGCGTCGATCTCGGCGCGCGAGAAGCCGATGGCCTTCAAGAGGTCGAAGTCCGGCGCGTCCATCGCGGCGTCGTCGAGCTTGAGCACGTCGCGGCAGAACTCGGCGCCGAGCGTCCATTTGTTGAACACGAAGCGGATGTCGAACGCCGCTTCCAAGGCGGCCTCGATCGTATTGATCTGCTCGTCGCCGAAGCCCTTGGCGCGGAGCGCGTTGTGGCTGAGCGCGTTCGCGCCCTCCAAGGTGCCGTGGCCGACCGCGTAAGCGATGATGTCGTCGATCTGCGGCTGGCTGTAGCCCAGCGTGGTCAGCGCCTCGGGGACGCAGCGGTTGATGATCTTGAAATAGCCGCCGCCGGCCAGTTTCTTGAACTTCACCAGCGCGAAATCGGGCTCGACGCCGGTGGTGTCGCAGTCCATCACCAGGCCGATCGTGCCCGTCGGCGCAATCACCGTGGCTTGCGCATTGCGATAGCCGAAGCTCTCGCCCAGCGACAGCGCGTCGTCCCAGGCGCGCTTGGCGGCGGCCGAGAGGTCCGCCTGCTTGATCGCGGCGAGGTCGAGCGGCACCGGGTTGGTCGCGAGCTTCTCATAGCCCGCCGCCTCGCCGTGAGCCGCGCGGCGATGGTTGCGCATCACGCGCAGCATCGCGTCCTTGTTGGCGGCGTATTCGGGGAAGGCGCCGAGCTCGCCCGCCATCTCGGCCGAGGTCGCATAGGAGACGCCGGTCATCACAGCCGAGATCGCGCCGGCAATGGCGCGGCCTTCGCGCGAGTCGTAAGAGATGCCCGCCGCCATCAGCAAGCCGCCGATATTGGCGAAGCCCAGGCCCAGGGTGCGGTAGTCGTAGGAGAGCTGCGCGATCTCGCGGCTCGGGAACTGCGCCATCAGCACCGAGACTTCCAGCACGATGGTCCAGAGACGGACGGCGTGCTCGAACGCCGGCACGTCAAAGGTCTTTATCCCGTCCCCTTTGCGGAACTGCATCAGGTTCAGCGAGGCGAGGTTGCAGGCCGTGTCGTCCAGGAACATGTATTCCGAGCACGGGTTGGAGGCGCGGATCTCGCCGCCGGCCGGGCAGGTGTGCCAGTCGTTGACCGTGGTGTGGAACTGGATGCCCGGATCGGCGCAGGCCCAGGCGGCATAGGAGACCTTCTCCCACAGCTCGCGCGCCTTCATCGTCTTGACCAGCTTGCCGGTGACGCGCTGGGTGAGGTTCCAGTCGCCGTCCTCGAGCACGGCGTTGAGGAACGCGTCGGTCACGCGCACGGAGTTGTTCGAGTTCTGGCCCGAGACCGAGAGATAGGCTTCCGAATCCCAATCGGTGTCGTAGGTGCGGAAATCGATGTCCTTGAAGCCCTGGCGCGCGAAGCTGATGACGCGCTCGATGTAGTTGTCGGGGATCATCGCCTTGCGGGCGGCCTTGATCTCGCGGCGCAGCGCCGGGTTCTTCTTCGGATCGAAGCAATCGTCGTTCGAGCCGTCGCAATTGATGCAGGCCTTCATGACGAGCTTGAGGTGCTTCTCGGCGAGCTTGGAGCCCGCGACCATGGCGGCGACCTTCTGCTCCTCGATCACCTTCCAGTCGATGAAGTCCTCGATGTCGGGATGGTCGACGTCGACGATCACCATCTTGGCCGCGCGCCGCGTCGTGCCGCCCGATTTGATCGCGCCCGCCGCGCGGTCGCCGATCTTGAGGAAGCTCATCAGCCCCGACGACTTGCCGCCGCCCGACAGCTTCTCGTTCTCGCCGCGCAGCGAGGAGAAGTTGGTGCCGGTGCCCGAGCCGTATTTGAACAGGCGCGCTTCCCGCGTCCACAAATCCATGATGCCGCCTTCGTTCACCAGGTCGTCCTTGACGCCCTGGATGAAGCAGGCATGCGGCTGCGGGTGCTCGTAGGACGAGGCCGATTTGGTCAGCCGCCCGGTCTTGTAGTCGACATAGAAATGGCCCTGGCTCGGCCCGTCGATGCCATAGGCCCAATGCAGGCCGGTGTTGAACCATTGCGGCGAGTTCGGCGCCGCCTTCTGCGTCGCCAGCATGTGGCACATCTCGTCATAGAAGGCGCGCGCGTCGGCTTCGGCGTCGAAATAGCCGCCCTTCCAGCCCCAATAGGCCCAGGTGCCGGCGAGGCGGTTGAACACTTCCTTCGCCGAATTCTCGCCGCGGGTCTCGGGACCGTCCGCCTCGTGGCGCCACAGGAACTCCGGCACGCCTTCCTCGGCGACCGGACGCAGCGCGGTCGGGATTCCGGCCTTGCGGAAATACTTCTGGGCCAGCACGTCGCAGGCGACCTGGCTCCACTCTTCGGGAACTTCGATGTCGGTCTGGCGGAAGACGATCGAGCCGTCGGGGTTCTTGATCTCGCTCGAGGCTTTGACGAACGCGATGCCGTGATAGGCATCGTGGCCTTCCACCGTGAACTGACGCCGAATCCGCATATCCCAAACCCCCGAAACCTTTGAAGCTGTTGAACCGTCCGGGCCGGCCGAGGCACCCACCAGGGGACAGTTTTCCGTTCGCCGGGACATCGCCAAGTCGGCAAGGTCTCCGGCGGCTGGTGCGCTTGGACGTGCGCTTGGTCCGCCTAGATTTGGTGTCGCGAACGACCCCGTAGCCCAAAGTATGGACACGGCCCTGCCGCCTTCGCAAGGCCAAAGTGGTTAATCAAATCTTACCTACTAGATGTTGCGGCTTAACGGCGGCCCGAAAAGCCGCGAGTCAAGCGGGGTTCGGAATCGCCGCGAAAAATTTTTCAGGCGCGTGACACCCACAGTCGAAAATTTCTTGGGGGCGGGCTGTGGATTCTTTTGCGCGAGAGGATTTCCGTCATCCGAATCGTGTCGCGCTGTCACGCCGCGCCGGCGCTGCTTGACCGGCCAAGGGCAATCACTTCGACTTCGGCCGATGAACCCACCTCGTCCGCCGCAAGCCGCGGGACCTCCCAAACGGCTTCTCGACGCCGTCGCCGCGCACCGCAAGGGCGACCTCGACACGGCGGAGCGTCTTTACCGCGCGATCCTGAAGGATGCGCCCGACGATTTCGACGCGACGCAGCTCCTCGGCGCCATCGCCCATATGCGCGGCCGCTACGCCGAGGCCGAGGCGCTGCTCAGGCGCGCCATCGCGCGCAACGGCAAGGCGCCGGCGGCGCACAACAATCTGGGCAATGTGGTGATGGCGCTGGGCCGGCGCGAGGAGGCGATCGCCTGCTACGACCGCGCGATCGCGCTCGACGGCAACTATGTCGACGCGCTCGTCAATCGCGGCAACCTGCTCGACGACCTCGAGCGCGACAAGGAGGCGCTCGCGGATTACGAGCGCGCGCTCGCGCTCGCCCCCGACGATGCGCGCGCGCTGCAGCGCAGCGCACGCCTGCTCGCGGAAGCCGGCCGCCGGGAGGATGCGCTGGTGCGCAACGAGCGCGCCATGGCGCTCGGCCAGGGCTCGGCCGAGGCGTGGATGCGCAGCGGCAACATCCTGGTCCTGCTCGGCCGGCCCAGGGAGGCGCTGGAGAGCTACGACAAGGCGCTCGCGCTCGATCCGCGCTCCACGCTCTGCGCGGTGAACCGCAGCGCGGCGCTCGACCAGGTCGGGCGCTCCCAGGAAGCGCTCGACAGCCTCGACCGCGCGCAGGCGCTCGACCCGAAGGATCCCGGCATCCTCAACAACAAGGCGACGATCCTGAAATCGCTCGGCCGCCTCGACGAAGCGCTGCCGGTCTGGCGCGAGGCGATCCAAGCGGCGCCGAACGACGCCAACACCCAGACCAACTATGCCATGGCGTGCCTTCTGACCGGCGATTTCGAGACCGGGCTCGCGATCTTCGAGCAGCGCTGGGCGAAGAAGGAGAACGCCGGCAAGCGGCCCGCTCTGCCGTTCCCCGAGTGGAAGGGCGAGCCCCTCAAGGGCAAGCGCATCATGGTCTATGCCGAGCAGGGGCTGGGCGACATCGTGCAGTTCAGCCGCTACCTGCCGATGCTGCAGGCGGCCGACGCGCAGACCGCGTTCCTGGTCGGGCGCAAGATGCACGCGCTGCTGGCGGCGTCGTTTCCCGGCATCGGCCTGTTCGACGACGTCGCGAAAGCGCGGCTGCAGCGCTGCGACTACAGCCTCGGGATGATGAGCCTGATGCTGCGTTTCGGCACGCGGCCGGACACCGTTCCCGCGCTGGTGCCCTACCTGAAGCCCGATCCCGCGCGCGTCGCGCGCTGGCGCGCGCGCATCGGCGGCGAAGGCTTCAGGATCGGCATCGCCTGGCAGGGCAATCCCAACACGGCCATCGATGCCGGGCGCAGCATCCCCTTGGCCGCGTTCGCGCCGCTCGCAGCGGTTCCGGGCGTGCGGCTGATCTCGCTGCAGAAGAACGAAGGCGCCGAGCAGCGCGCGGGCGCGCCGATGGCGGTCGAGGATCTGGGGCCCGAATTCGACGCCGGACGCGACGCGTTCCTCGACACCATGGCGGCGATGCAGAGCCTGGACCTGGCGATCAGCTCCGACACCGCCATCGCCCATGTCGCAGGCGCGCTCGACCGGCCGGTCTGGGTGGCGCTGCGCCGGGTGCCGGATTGGCGCTGGATGCTCGGCCGCGACGACAGCCCGTGGTACCCGAGCATGCGCCTGTTCCGGCAGCAGACGGCCGGGGATTGGGACGGCGTGTTCGCGAGCATGCGCAGGGCGCTCGACGGCGAGGTCCGGCGCCGCGTTGAGCCCGGCGCGCTTCCGTTGTAAATCAAGGGCTTGGTGGCGCTCGCCCCCGCGACCTTGGGATTCCTTGGCGGCTCGCGGCGCGCCACTTATAGTCCCGGCCGATTCAAAAGGTGCCTTCGATGCCGTTCTTCTCGATGATTTTCGCGTGGTGGAAAACCGCCACCTACGGCACCCTGGTGACGACCTGGTTCTCCGGCCAGAAGGTCGGCACCGACGAGTTCGGCAACCGCTACTACCAGACCAAGGACGGCAAGCGCCGCTGGGTGCTCTACAACGGCACGGTCGAGGCGTCGCGCGTGCCGCCGGACTGGCACGGCTGGATCCATCACACCTTCGCCGAGCCGCCGACCGCGGCGCCGTTCGAGGCCAAGGACTGGGAAGCGGAGCACCGGCCGAACCTCACCGGCACGGACGGCGCCTATCGCCCCGAAGGCAGCCTCGCGCGCTCGGGCGTGCGCGCCGCGACGACCGGCGACTATCGCGCCTGGAAGCCGGAATAGGACGGGCGATGCAGAACAACACCGTCGAGACCCTGATCGGCGCGATCGTCATCGCGGTGGCGGCGGGCTTTCTCTATTTCGCCTATTCCAGCACCAACGCCTCGAGCCTGTCGGGCTACGACGTGCAAGCCAAGTTCCAGCGCGTCGACGGGCTCGCGGTCGGCACCGACGTCAAGCTCTCGGGCATCAAGATCGGCACCGTGTCGGCGCTGATGCTGGACCCGAAGACCTATCAGGCGACGGTGCATATGAGCATCCGCGACGGCGTGAAGCTGCCCGACGATTCCTCGATCATGGTCACCTCGACCGGCCTGCTCGGCAATTCCTATCTCTCGGTTTCGCCGGGCGGCAGCGACGACATGATCCCCGCGGGCGGCACGATCCAGAACACGCAGGGCTCCGTCGACCTGATGAGCCTGATCGGCCGCTTCGCCTCCGGCGCGGGCGGGGCGCCCAGCGCGCCCGCGACGCAGCCGCCGCAGCAATTGCGGCCGCCGCCGCAACAGGCGCCCGCGCCGGGAGAGCATCCATGAGCGCGGCGATCGCGGCGCTTCTCGCGGCCTCGGTCGCGCACGCCGCGCCGACGGCGCCGGCGCTCAAGCAGAAGCCGACCTTGATGATGCGCGGGCTCGACAAGATCACCGGCCGCGCCTTCGACATCGTGGCGCCGTTGAACGTGCCGGTGAAGTTCGCGACTCTGACCATCACCGCGCGCTATTGCTATTCGACGCCGCAGAGCGAGACGCCCGAGACGGCGGCCTTCGTGCAGATCGACGATGCGCGTCCCGACCAGAAGGTGCGGCGCGTGTTCTCGGGCTGGATGTACGCGTCGAGCCCCGGCCTCAACGCCATGCAGCATCCGCTCTATGATGTGTGGGCGATCTTCTGCAGGACCAGCGCGCCCGGCCAGGCCGCGCCGGTCGTGGCCTCGCGCGCGCCGGTCAAGGTCAGATCGCCGGATTCGACCGACAATGAAGGGCTCGCGCCGCTGCCCGAGGGCGCCGACCAATAGGCGTCGCGCGCGATCGCTTCGTGCAGCCGCGACATGTATTCCTTGCGCGGAATTTCGATCGTCCCGAAGCGCGCCAGATGCTCGGTGATGAACTGGGTGTCGAGCAGCGCGAAGCCGCCCGCGATCAGCCGCGCCACGAGATGGACGAGGGCGACCTTGCTCGCGTCGGTCTCACGGCTGAACATGCTCTCGCCGAAGAACGCGGCGCCCAGCTTGACGCCGTAGAGCCCGCCGACGAGCTTGCCCTCCCGCCAGACCTCGAGCGAATGCGCGTGGCCGCTCGCATGCAGCGCGGTGTAGAGGCGCAGGATCTCGGCGTTGATCCAGCTCTGCTCGCGGCCAGGCGCCGGCGCCGCGCATTGCGTCATCACCTCGACGAAGCACAGATCGCTCGTCACCGCGAAACGGTCGGCGCGCACGGTGCGCGCGAGGCGCTTGGGGACATGGAACGCGTCGAGCGGGATAATGCCGCGGCGCTCGGGCGAGACCCAGAACAGCTCGACGTCCTCGCGCCGCTCCGCCATCGGGAACACGCCTTGCGCATAGGCCCGAAGCAGGATCTCGGGCGTGAGTTGCGGGCTGCCGTGCATCTGGGCAGTCTAGCATTCCGGACCCAGGAGAACACATGGCCGAATCCCGTTGGCAGCGGCATTGGAGCGACACCGCGCTCGCGATCGCCGCGTTGTTCGTCTCCGCGGTGTCGCTGTGGATCGGCATCCGCACCGAAGTGGCGAACGAGGAGCTCGTCGCCGCGAGCACCTGGCCGTTCCTGCAGGTGCAGATCAGCAATGCCGACCCCGACGCCAAGCTCGATCTCCAGTTCCAGGTCGTGAACACCGGCGTCGGTCCGGCCAAGGTCGAGAGCTTCGAGCTCTTCTGGAAAGGCAAGCCCTATCGCTCGGGAACGCAGCTGCTCACGGACTGCTGCGGCTATCGCGAGATCAAGGCGACGTCGCCGGAGGCCGCGAACCACACGCCGCTGCTCAAAGGCACCGTGCAAGGCATGGTGCTGCGCGCCGGCGAGGCCGAGACCTTCATCCACTACAAGCTCGGCGCCGACAACCTCGCCGTCTGGAGCGCGCTCGACAAGGCGCGCAACGACATGACCTATCGGGTCTGCTACTGCTCGGTGCTGGACCAGTGCTGGCGCAGCGCGCTCCAGTCCGAGATCTATCTGGCCGGCCAGCTCCATCCCGAGCGGGTCAACTCCTGTGCCGCGCCGGCGGTGAGCTATACGAATTAATGCAAGCTCTCCCTTGAACAATTCCGTCCGCACACCACGTCGTTGTGATGGACACGAAACCTCATGCTGCAAATGCGAAAGGAAGGGCCGGAAACGGGCGAAGAACCGTCTTCTCAAGCAAGGCGTTTTTCGAGACCGAACCTGAGCTTAACTCAGGTTTTTGCGGGTTGAATTCAAAAACCGGCGAAATTCCGAAGGGCTGCGATGTCCCGGAATTGAATTCGCGTTTTCCAGGGGACCCCCGCCCCTCAGGCCGGCACGTTCGCCTTCAGCCACTGCTCGAGCCAGTGGATGTGGTACTCGCCGTTCAGGATGTCGGGCTCGCGCACCAGCTTCTGGAACAGCGGGATCGTGGTCTCGATGCCGCCGACGACCAGCTCGTCGAGCGCGCGGCGCAGGCGCATCAGGCATTCGTTGCGGTTGCGGCCATGCACGATCAGCTTGCCCGCGAGGCTGTCGTAATAGGGCGGGATCTTGTAGCCGTCATAGATCGCGCTGTCGAAGCGCACGCCCAGCCCGCCCGGCGAATGGAAGGTCGTGATCAGGCCGGGAGACGGCTGGAAGGTGAAAGCGTTCTCGGCGTTGATGCGGCACTCGATGGCATGGCCCGAGAACGCGACGTCTTCCTGTTTGAACTCCAGCGCGCCGCCCGCGGCGATGCGGATCTGCTCGCGCACGATGTCGATGCCGGTGATCGCCTCGCTGATCGGGTGCTCGACCTGCAGGCGCGTGTTCATCTCGATGAAGTAGAAGCGCCCATCCTCGAACAGGAACTCGATCGTGCCGGCGCCGAGATAGCCGAGTTTCTTGAGCGCCGAGGTCACGACCTCGCCGATCTCGTCGCGCTGCGCCGCGTTGAGCGCGGGCGAGCCGGCTTCCTCCCAGACCTTCTGGTGGCGGCGCTGCAGCGAGCAGTCGCGTTCGCCCAGATGGACGACGTTGCCGTGGCCGTCGGCCAGGACCTGCACCTCGATATGGCGCGGCTTCTGGAGGTACTTCTCCATGTAGCAGGCGTCGTTGCCGAAGGCCGTCTTGGCTTCCTGGCGCGCGGTCGAGAGCGCGGGCATCAAGTCCGCCGCCGTTTGCGCGACCCGCATGCCGCGCCCGCCGCCGCCCGCCGTCGCCTTGATCAGCACCGGATAGCCGATCTCGGCGGCGGTGCTCGCCGCATCGGCGTCCGACACCGCGCCGTCGGAGCCGGGCACGGTCGGGATGCCGGCCGCCTTCACCGCCTGCTTGGCCGTGATCTTGTCGCCCATCATGCGGATGTGCTCGGGCTCGGGCCCGATGAAGGTGATCTTGTGCTCCTTCACGATCTCGGCGAAGCGCGCGTTCTCCGACAGGAAGCCGTAGCCCGGATGGATCGCCTCGGCGCCGGTGATCTCGCAGGCCGAGATGATCGCGGGGATGTTGAGATAGGATTGCGACGCGGGCGGCGGGCCGATGCACACGCTCTCGTCGGCGAGGCGCACATGCATCGCGTCGGCGTCGGCGGTGGAATGCACCGCCACGGTGGAGATGCCCATCTCCTTGCAGGCGCGGTTGATGCGAAGCGCGATCTCGCCGCGATTGGCGATGAGGATCTTCTCGAACATCAGGCGATGACGAGCAGGGTCTGGCCGAACTCCACCGGCTGCGCGTCGTGCACGCAGATCTCCCGGACCGTGCCGGCGCGGGGCGCGGTGATCGGGTTCATCGTCTTCATCGCCTCGACGATCAGAAGCGTGTCGCCTTCCTTGACCGTGTCGCCGACCTTGACGAAGGGCGGCTTGCCGGGCTCCGGCGCGACATACACCGTGCCGACCATCGGCGAGGGCACGGCGCCCGCGGGCGGGCCTTTGGGCGCGGCGGGTGCCGCTTCGGGCGCAGCGGCCGGCGCGGCTGTGTGGGCGACAGGCGCCGCCGCATGCACGACCGCGCCGCTCGCCTGGCGCGAGACGCGGATGCGCGCGCCGTTGTGCTCGATCTCGATCTCGGTGAGGCCGGTCTCGTTGAGCAGCCCCGCGAGCTCGCGCACCGCTTCCGCGTCGACGCCGGATTTGGACTTCTCGCCGTTGCCGAAGGGGGACTTCATGTTCTTGATGGGCATGGGGTCAGTCCTTGAGAAGGGTGGCGAGCGCGTCGACGGCGACGAGATAGCCCGTGGCGCCGAGGCCGCAGATCACGCCGCTCGCGGCGCGGCTGATGTACGAGTGATGACGGAACGGCTCGCGGGCATAGGGGTTCGACAAATGCACCTCGACGATCGGATGGCTGATCGCGCGACAGGCGTCGTAGAGCGCGACCGAGGTGTGCGTCAGCGCCCCGGCATTGAGGATCAGCGCGCAGCCCCTGGTGCGGCATTCCTGGATCCAGTCGACCAGGTCGCCTTCGTGGTTCGACTGGCGGAAGGTCGTGGCCAGGCCGTGACTTTTGGCGCGGGCCGCCACCATGGTCTCAATCTGCGCCAAGGTCGTTCGCCCATAGACTTCGGGCTCCCGGGTCCCCAGGAGGTTGAGGTTCGGCCCGTTCAGCACATAGATCGGCAAGGGCTTGGATTTGCTGGGCATTTCGAGGCGCGTGTTCCGGTCACGGCAGGATTCGTCCCTTATAATGGTCTGAGAGGCCGAAAGGGAACATCTCTTTGCGCGGTTGACTTTGGCGCGGGCAGGGCCACATTCGCGCCAGTCCCAGGGGTGCCCGCAAGGGCTGAGACCGCGATTGGCGCGGGTCCCTTCGAACCTGATCCGGCTCGTACCGGCGTAGGGAGAGGAAGTCATGGCGATGACGGTCACGATCAACGGCGAAACCCGCGAGCTTCAGGCCGCGATGAGCGTGCGCGAGCTGCTGACCAGCCTCGGCATGGACCCGGCCAAGATCGCGGTCGAGCGCAATCTCGAGATCGTGCCGCGCTCGCTCTATGGCGAGGTGCAGGTGGGGGCGGGGGACCGGCTGGAGATCGTGCATTTCATCGGCGGCGGCAATGCGCCCGCGCAGGGCGCGATCGACAAGCCCTTCGTCGTGGCGGGGCGGACCTTGAAGTCGCGGCTCATCGTCGGCACCGGCAAGTACAAGACCTATGCCGAGAACGCCGCCGCGCTCCAGGCCAGCGGCGCGGAGATGGTCACCGTCGCGGTGCGCCGCGTGAACCTGACCGATCCGAGCCAGCCCAAGCTCGTCGATTTCATCGATCCGAAGAAATACATCTATCTGCCCAACACCGCGGGCTGTTTCACCGGCGAAGACGCGGTGCGCACCTTGCGGCTGGCGCGCGAGGCCGGCGGCTGGACCTTGGTGAAGCTCGAAGTGCTGGGCGACCGCAAGACGCTCTATCCCGACATGATCGAGACCTTGCGGGCGACGGAGCTGCTGATCAAAGAGGGTTTCCAGGTGATGGTCTATTGCAGCGACGATCCCTTGATGGCCAAGCGGCTGGAGGAGATGGGCGCCGCGGCGATCATGCCGCTGGCCGCGCCCATCGGCTCGGGGCTGGGCGTGCAGAACCCGGTCGGCATCCGCATGATCGTCGAGGAAGCGCAGATTCCGGTTATAGTCGACGCCGGCGTCGGCACCGCGTCCGATGCGGCGATCGCCATGGAGCTGGGCTGCGACGGCGTGCTGATGAACACGGCAATAGCCGAGGCCAAGGACCCGGTGACGATGGCGCGGGCGATGAAGCATGCCGTCGAGGCAGGACGGCTCGCCTACCTCGCGGGGCGGATGCCGAAGAAGCGCTATGCCGATCCGTCGAGCCCGCTCGCCGGTCTTATTTGAACTTCTCGATCCACGCCGCGTAAGCGTCGAGGAACTTCTTCAGATAGTCGCGCGTCGTGTCGGCGGTCACTTGGCCGCCCTCGTCGAACAATTTGTTGGCGCCGCCGATATACATCTCGGGCTGCTGCAGCACCGGCACGTCGAGGAAGACGAGCGACTGGCGCAGATGATGGTTGGCGCCGAAGCCGCCCACCGCGCCCGGCGACACGCTGACCACCGCTCCGGGCTTTCCGGTCCAGACGCTGGAGCCATAGGGCCGCGAGCCGACATCGATCGCGTTCTTGAGGCAGCCGGGAACGCTGCGATTGTATTCCGGCGTCACGAACAGTACCGCATCGGCGCGGCGGATGCGGGCGCGGAACGCGGCCCAGCTCGGCGGAATGCTGGCTTCGAGCTCCTCGTTGTAGAGCGGCAGCTCGCCGATCTCGACGATCTCGAGCTTCAGCGACGATGGCGCCAAGCCGCCGAGCGCCAGCGCCATCTTGCGGTTCAGCGAAGCCTTGCGAAGGCTGCCGACGATCACGGCTGTGTCGCGCACGGTCATGAGAATGCTCCTCGACGAGAAAACGCGTCAGGTCCTGGAGAGTTCAAGAAGCTCTTTCTCGGTCACTTCGCCCGGATGCGGCTTGCCGTTGACGATGAAGAGCGGCGTGCCTTCGGCGCCGATGCGCTTGGCGAGCGCGGTCGCGGTCGCGAGCTGCTTGGCGATCGCCGGGTCCTTGAGATCGGCCATCAGCCTGTTGAGGTCGAGGCCCGCGGTCCTGGCGGCCTCGACGGTCTCGGCCGGGCCGATCGCGTTCTTCTGCGACATCATCGCGAAGTGGAAGGCGATGTATTTGTCGCCCTGCCTGCGGGCGGCGAGCGCGGAGCGCGCCGCGTCCTCGCTCGCCTGGCCGAAGATCGGGAACTCGATGAAGGCGAAGCGCGTGTCGGCCTTGTGCGCTTCGTAGAACTTCTTGATCACCGGGAAGGTGTTGCGGCAATGGCCGCAATTGTAGTCGAAGAACTCCACCACCGATTTCTTCGCGTTCGCGGGGCCGGTCACGAAGGCGAGCTTGGGATCGAAGAAAGTCTTCAAGCCCACCTTGTCGACCGCTTCCTGCATCGCGCGGTCCTGCTTCCGATTGTTCTCGGCGATCACCTTGGCCTGCATGTCGAAGATGATGCCCGGATGCGCCATCAGGTAGTCGTGGAACTGCCGGTCCGACGGCGGCGGGAAATATCCCGACTGCGCGGCGCCGAACACGGCCGCCACGGACACCACGGCTCCCATCACGGCGCCGAGCGCGGCGGTCTTCAGCGATGTCGTCATGGCGGTCCCCGTCCGGCGCGGTCAGCGCCGCTTCTTGAGCAAAGGCGTGATGATGGAAACGATGTCGTTGGCGCGCTGCCAGTCGGCGCCGCCTTCCGGCAGGCCCTTCTCGGCGCGGGTGGCGAAGACCACCGAGCGCGCATCGCCGGAGCGATAGAAGCGCTCGGCCGTTGCGAGGTCGGCCATCGGCTGGTTGCCGAGCGCGCTGTAGCCCTGCGCCGCCAGGTACCAGGCGAACGGGTCCTCTTCGTATTGCTGCAGCGAGATCTTGAGGTTGTCGAGCGCGGGCTGGGTGAGCTCGCGGCGCTCGGTGGCGAGCTGGGCGTTGGCCAGCGCCACGCGCAGCTCCGGCGCGTCGGGCAGGATGTCGACCGATTTCTGGTACGGCGCGAGGCCCTTCTCGGGCTGGCTCATCTCGACATAGATCTGGCCGAGCATCTCGTAGAAATAGGGATTGTTGGGCTCGTCCTTGATCAGGCTGTTCACCTCGGCGAGCGCGTTCTTGAGATCGGGCTTGCGCATATAGGCCATGGCGCGGGCATAGCGCGCGGGCTTGCTCATGTTCTTGACCGGATAGAGCGCCAGCACGTCGTTCACCGGGGAGAGATAGCCGATCATCTTCGCCTTGATCATGTCGAACTGGTGTTGCTCTTCCGGCGTGTCGGTGACGTTGGCGTAAGGCGAGGAATCCGCGACTTGCTGCAGCGCCATCACGCGGTCGCGGTCGGCCGGATGGTCGGAGGCGTACTGGTCGGGATGGGCCGCGCCGCGCGCCATCTCGTCGGCCATGCGCTCGAACACATGCACCATGCCTTCGCCGGACTGATGCGTCGCGCGCAGATATTTCTGGCCCATCTGGTCGGCGGTCGCTTCCTGCGGACGGCTGAACGCGTTGAACGACGCCATCGCCGCCTGCTGTCCCGCCGCCATGATCGCCATGCCGGCCTGGCCTCCGCCGAGCACCGCGGCCGCGATGCCGGCGACCATCGACAGCAGCATCGGCACCGTCGCCTTCTGCATCGCCTCGGTGCCGCGCGAGAGATGGCCGCCCGCGATGTGGCCGGTCTCGTGCGCGAGCACGCCTTTGAGCTCGTTCGGCGTGCGCAGCTGGATGAACAGGCCGGAGTTGACGAAGATGTTCTGGCCTTCCGCGGCGAACGCGTTGATCGTCGGATCGTTGACGATGTACATGTGCACCGCCTGGCGGTCGAGGCCCGCCGCTTCGAGGATCGGGTCCTCATAAGCGCGCAAGGTGCGCTCGGTCTCGGTGTCCTGGAGCAGCGCGATGCCTTGCGCCGAGACCGGCGCCGAGACGGCGACGAGAAGTCCCGCGAGCATCGCAATGTTGCGGATGCGCCGCGCGGTGGTGGGGTTGCAAATCTTCAACGCTTGCACTCTCCTTTGCGCCGCCCGCTCTTGCGCGAGACCGTAGGAGCGCGGCGGCAACGCGTCAACGGAAGCCACGATCCGCGGACGCCGAACATGGACTTTCATTCATCTCATCGGTGTCGAGCGGCGATGGTTTACGCGCACAAATTCGGTCTTTTCGCGGCTTGCCTGATGCTGTGCGGCTGCTCCGTCGATCTGGGCCTTGCGCCGGAGACGCCGCAGACCGGTGCCTTCGTGGTGGGCGACGAGCCCTATGCGGTCAAGGCGGCGACCGCCGTGCTGGCGCAGGGCGGCAACGCGGCCGACGCGGCGGCGGCGATGTATTTCGCGCTTGCCGTGACCTATCCGGTCGCAGCCGGTCTCGGCGGCGGCGGCATCTGCCTGGTGCACGATCCCAAAAGCGGCCGCAACGAGGAGTTCGACTTCCTCGCGCGCAGCAGCGCCTCGGGCGGCGCGTTCGCGGTGCCCGGCAACGTGCGCGGGTTCGCCGCGATGCAGACCGCGTTCGGCGTGCTGCCCTGGCAGCGCATCGTCGCGCAGGCGGAAGGCCTCGCCTCGACCGGCTTCCCGGTCTCGAGCGCGCTGGCGGCGCGGCTCGCGTCGTCGGAAGACGTCGTCCGTCTCGATGCGGGGCTCGCGTCGGAGTTCATGGACGAATCCGGTCACCTGAAGCCGGCGGGCAGCATCGTCGCCAGCCGCGAGCTCGCCGACACCTTGACCGCCATCCGCACCCAAGGCGCCGATGCGTTCTACGGCGGCGCCAACGGTCAGCGCATCGCGGCGTACACCATCGCGCAGAACGGCACGATCGCCTTGGAAGAGCTCGCGGCGTACAAATCCGGCCGCGTGCTGCCGCACGCCATCCGCTTGGGCGACGAATATGTGTTCATGCCGGGCGAGAGCACCGGCGCGGGCGTGTTCGCGGGCGCGTTGTTCGAGCGCCTCGAGCAAGGCCAAGGCGGCAACACCGAAGGCGCCGTCGTCGTCGCGACCAAGCAGGCGCTGCAGCGCTTCGCCGTGACCGGCTTGCCGGGCGATCTCGGCTCGACCGGCTTCGCCGCGACGGACAACAACGGTCAGGCGGTCGCTTGCGCCGTGACGATGAACGGTCCGTTCGGCTCGGGACATACCGCGCAAGGCAGCGGCGTGACGCTCGCGCGCGCGCCGCAGGCGAGCGCGGCCGGCCTCGCCGTCGCGTTCCTGACGCCTGTGCTCGCGACCGACGACGGCGGGCATCTGCTGCTCGCGGGCGCCGGCGCGGGTGGGCCGATCGGCACGGCGTCGATGGCCGACGCGCTCGCGCGGCTGAGCAAGAACGAGATCGTCACGCGGCGCAACAAGCCCGGCGCCGGCGAGGCTGGAACCTACGACACCGTCAACGCGATCCTCTGTCAGACGGGCGGCTGCACCGCGCTGCCCGACGCGAGCGCGCACGGCCTCGGCGCCGCGCCGCCGCCTTAAGTGTCGCTTCGGCCCGACTGCTCGCTTCGGCCCGACTGCTCGCTTCGGCCCGACTACTCGCTTCGGAACGTGCGTTGCCACCAGCCCTTCTTGGCGGGCTGCGACGGACGGTCCGGCTCGGGCGCATCGGCCGTCTCGAGCGCGGGCTCTTCAACAGGCTCGGCAATCGTTTCGGGCGCGCGCGAGACGATCTCGCCTTGCTCGCTCGACGACAGCGACCAGACCGGGCTCGACGCGCCGTTGGGCAAGGCGACCGGCTCCGGTTCCGGCGCGACGATGTCTTCCCGATAGGTCGGCACGGCGTCGTCCTCCGCCGCGAGGTGCTCGCCATTGCCGTCGGCATGCTCGTGCTGGCCGTTCTCGGAGCGGCCGCTGCCGCCGCGCTTGCCGCGACGCCGGCGGCGCTTGCGGCGCGGCGCGGCGCCGTTCTGGCCGTCGGCGGCCTGGATCGCGGCTTGCGCGAGGCTCTCGGATTCGTCGACCAGCGGCGCGGGAACATTTTCGCCTTCGTTCGCCGCGACCGGTTGCTCCGTGGGCGGATGATGCGGCTGAGGCTGCTGCTGCGACGGTTGCTGCGGCGGGCGATCGCCGCTGCCGTGACCGCGCCCGCCGCGACGGCGGCGCCGGCGCTTGGAAGAAGAGCCCTGCTGCTGTTGCGGCTGGCCGCTCTCGCGCGGCGCTTCTTCGGCGGTCTCTTCCTCTTCCTCCGCCTCGATCTCCTCGACGATCTCTTCCGGCTCTTCCTCGGCCGGCGGCGGCACGAACTCGGTCTTGAAGGCGGCCGCGAGCTTGGCGCTCTCCTCCGGCGACTTCTGCGCGGTGCGCTCGATCTCGAAGGTGCCGACCATCAAGCCTTCCTTGGGCTCGAAGGTGATGGTCATCTGGTAGTCGTTCTCGATGCGCGCGAGCTCGCGGCGCTTCTGGTTGAGCGTATAGATCGCGACGTCGCTGGCGATGCGCACCACGACGGCCGAAGCCTTGAGCTTCTGGCCTTCCTCTTCCAGCCCGCGCAGCAGGCGCAGCGCCGTGGACTCGACCGAGCGCACGATGCCCTGGCCGCCGCAATGCGGGCAGGGCACCGTCGAGCCCGCGATGACGCCGGCGCGCAGGCGCTGGCGCGACATCTCGAGCAGGCCGAACTGGCTGATCTTGCCGATCTGCACGCGGGCGCGATCGTTCTTGACCGCGTCGCGCATGCGCTTCTCGACGTCACGGTCGTTGCGGCCGTCTTCCATGTCGATGAAGTCGATGACGATCAGGCCGGCGAGGTCGCGCAGGCGCAGCTGGCGGCCGATCTCGTCGGCGGCCTCCAGGTTGGTCTTGCGCGCGGTCTCCTCGATGGAATGCTCGCGCGTCGCGCGGCCGGAGTTCACGTCGATGGAGACCAGCGCTTCGGTCTGGTTGATGACGATGTAGCCGCCGGATTTCAGCGTCACCGTCGACGAGAACATCGCGTCGAGCTGCGCCTCGATGTGATGGCGCTGGAACAGCGGCACCGGCTCCTTGTAGAGCTTCACGTTCTTGGCGTGGCTCGGCATCAGCATCCGCATGAAGTCCTTGGCGTTGCGATAGCCTTCGTCGCCCTCGACGATGATCTCGCCGACGTCCTTGTTGTAGAGGTCGCGGATGGCGCGCTTGACGAGGTCGCCTTCCTCGTAGACCCGCGCCGGCGCGTTCGACTGCAAGGTCAGCTCGCGGATCGCGTCCCAGGTGCGCAGCAGGTACTCGTAGTCGCGCTTGATCTCGACCTTGGTGCGGCTCTCGCCAGCGGTGCGGATGATGAGGCCCATGCCTTCGGGGAGCTCGAGCGCCTGCGCGGCCGACTTCAGCCGCTTGCGGTCGTTGGCGTTGGTGATCTTGCGGGAGATGCCGCCGCCGCGCGGCGTGTTGGGCATGAGCACGCAATAGCGGCCGGCGAGCGACAGATAGGTCGTCAGCGCCGCGCCCTTGTTGCCGCGCTCTTCCTTGACCACCTGGACCAGGATGATCTGGCGGCGCTTGATGACTTCCTGGATCTTGTAATGGCGCTTGCGCAGGAAGCGCTGCGGCGGACGCTGCGCCTGCAAGGGCTTGGCGGATTCGCCGTGCTCGGACACGGTCTCGGCGGTCGCTTCCGGGGAAGAATGCTCCTCGCCTTCGACGTGTTCGTGTTCGTCGGCAGGCTCGGGCGTCTCCGGCGCGCCTTCGATGGCGTCCTGCGCGGCATCCGCGTCGTGATGCTCGTCGTCGTCGTGCGCCGCCTGGTTTTCGAAGATCTCCTCGTCCTGCGAAGCCGCCTGGGTGTCGACGACGCCCTGCTCGGCAAGGTCGGACGGCGCCGCCATGTCCTCTTCGACGACGATCTCTTCGGCTTCGTCGTCCGCGATCTCGGGCTTGGGGCCGGGCGCGATGTCGAAAGACTCGATCTCCTCGTCGGCGCGGCGGCGCGCTTCGGCTTCCTGCTCGGCGAGGAGGGCTTGGCGATCGGCGACGGGGATCTGGTAATAGTCGGGATGGATTTCCGAGAAGGCGAGGAAACCCTGGCGGTTGCCGCCATACTCGACGAAGGCCGCCTGCAGCGACGGCTCCACGCGCGTCACCTTGGCGAGATAGATGTTGCCTTTGAGCGGCCGCTTGCTTGCGGCCTCGAAATCAAATTCCTCGACCTTCTGTCCGTCGAGAACGACGACCCGGGTCTCTTCCGGGTGGCTGGCGTCGATGAGCATGCGCTTGGGCATTGAGTTCTCCGCGCGTGCGCCATCCGCCCGTCGCGCGTCTCGGCGCAGACGGTTGCTGGATGGGCCGCATTGTTGGGGACAAGGCGCGCAAGGCTTCCCGCCGCGGGTCGGCCGCGGTCGTCGGGGAATATGCGCACATCCTGTCGGTCATTGAAAAATCGCAAACTGGCCGGCGAACCGGCGGTACCTCGTGTGGACCGTCGGTGCGGCCCGGCTTGCGCCGTCCCTGGGCCGGGCAACCGGCGTTCCGGACGAAGCAGCATATGAATCCCTTGTAGGGTGCTCCGCCTGCAACAGCAAGGGGAAGCTGCCTGCCGCGATCCTGCCCCGTATCCCATGACCGAAGGGTTAAGGGGGCGAACGGTGAATGCATATAACCCGTTGTTTCGTATGCACTATCGATTTGAAACTCAATTTCGGCGGGGGGAGGGGGTAGCGAGATTCTCAAAAACAATTCCTCACTGTGAAATCGAGGTGACGGCTGTTATTGCTGATGTGGGGTGGCCGCGCCCGGCTTCAAGGCGCCGTGAACGGGGCTAGGCGGCGCGCGAAATCAAGGCCACACTAGCGATTCTGGAGGCTGGCCGTGGGGGCGATGCCGGCTCCGTTCGCGACAAGCGGGGGCAGGGGTATGAGAAGGTTTGCGATTCGTGCGCTGATGTCCGGCGCGGCGTTTCTTTCGGTCTGGCCGGCGCTGGCGCAGGAGCAGCCGCCGGTCGAGACCGTGGTCGTCACGGGCACCCGCATCCCGCGCCCCGCCTACGACCTGCCGAGCCCTGTGGCGACCATGAGCGCGGAGGAGATCCAGCACAGCGGCACCACGAACCTCGCCGACTATCTGAAGCGCGTGCCGTCGCTCGCCGGCTCGCTCGGCGATTTCCAGACCAGCGGCTACAACACGCCGGTCGCCAACGACCTGTCGTCGCTGGGCGGCCTGAACCTGCTCGATCTGCGCAATCTGGGCTACGTGCGCACCCTGGTGCTGATCGACGGCCACCGCACGGTCAGCGAGTCCACCGGCAGCGCCGCGGTCGACATCGATTCGATCCCGATCTCGATCACCGACCGCGTCGACGTGACGACCGGCGGCGCTTCGGCGGTCTACGGCGCGGACGGCGTCTCGGGCGTCGTCAACTTCATCATGAAGCACGACCTCGACGGCGTGCATGCGCGCGTGCAGATGGGCACCTCGGCGGCGGGCGGCGGCGGCAAGTTCATGGAGTCGCTCGCGGTCGGCCACAACTTCGACGACGACAAGGGCAACGTCACCATCGTCTACGAGAACACCAACCAGGAGCATCTCTATTTCACGCAGCGCGACTTCACCGATGTCGGCGGCTTCACCTCGTTCGTGCCCAATCCGCTCAACAAGCACGATACGTTGCACCTGATCCCCGACTTCATCCCCACGAACGACGCGCAGTTCATCTTCTCGGCGCCGACGGGCGCGATCACGACCGATTTCGACAAGGCGACCAACAAGAAGAAGCTGCCGAACTGGCTCGGCAACGGCGATCCCTTCGACATCGGCACCTATCTGGGCGGCGGCGTCGCGATCGGCTCCGACGGCATGCCGTTCGCGCAGGACCTGCAGGGCGACTTCCAGCCCATCGCGCGGCGCAACATCGCGCAGATCGAGAGCAAGTACGAGTTCTCGAACTACTTCCGCCTGACCGGCAGCTTCCAGTTCGCCGGCGTCGACACCAAGTCGAAATCCTATCCGACCTTCGACGATTCCACGGTGATCCTGCCCGACAACGCGTTCATCGCCGACACGGTCCGCGACGCGATCCTGTTGAACAAGCAGCAGCAGGGATTGCTGCGCGAGGACTATCTCCAGCTGCGCAACGCCGAGGAGGTCAAGCGCAACACCTACCGCGCCAGCGTCGATCTCGCGGGCGATATCCCCAATCCGTCCTTCCTCGACAAGACGCGCTACGATCTCAGCTTCGTCTACGGCCGCACCGACGTCGACGACATCCAGATCGGCAACCGCATCGAGGACCGCTTCTTCGCGGCGCTGGATTCGGTGATCGATCCGGCGACGGGCAAGGCGACCTGCCGCTCCAATCTCGACCCCAGCGCCGGCCCGCCGGACCTGCACAAGATCTTCAAGGGGTTCTACGCCTATACCGACACCGACACGCTCGACCCGTCGCAATTCCCGTTCACCTTCACCACGGGACCGAATTCGGGTTGCGTGCCGTTCAATCCGTTCGATCCGGGCTACGACAACCGCGCCTCGATCGCCTTCATGACGACGGACACCCATATCCGCGGCGCGATCAGCCAGAGCGTGCTCAACGGCTTCGTCAGCGCCGACGTGCCGGTGTTCGAGAGCCTCGGCTTCGCCCATCCCTTGAGCATCGTGATGGGCGGCGAGTACCGCCGCGAGCAGAGCGACTCCAATCCCGACGCGCTGTCGCAGTCCAACCTGGTGTGGATCGGCGGCGTGTCGCCGGTGCACGGCGCCTTCGAGGTCGAGGAGAGCTTCGCGGAAGCCTCGCTGCCGATCTTCGAGGACAAGCCCTTCGCCAAGGAGCTCTCGATCGAGGGCGCGGTGCGTCAGTCGCACTATTCCACCGCCGGCGACAGCACGAGCTGGAAATACGGCGGCATCTGGTCGCCGATCGACGGGCTCAAGTTCCGCGCCACCAACGCGGTCGCGGTGCGCGCGCCCAATATCGGCGAGCTGTTCGCGCCGGAAGAGCACGGCTTCGCCTTCGTCGCCGACCCTTGCGACAAGCTCTATATCCACTTGGGAACGGATTTCCGCATCCCCAATTGCCAGGCGATCGAGGACGCGCTGCTGGGGCCGGGCCACTACACGGCGGGCCAGACCTCGGTGCAGTCCGACCAGAGCATCCCGAACGTGGTCGGCGGCAACACCCATCTGCTGCCCGAGACCGCGCGCACCTTGACGGCCGGCATCGTGGTGCAGCCCAAGGCGGTGCCCGGGCTGGAGTTCTCGATCGACTGGTACCAGGTGCACATCGCCAACGCGATCCAGGCGCCGAGCGCGCAGAGCGTGTCGGACGAATGCGTCGACCTTTCCATCATCGCCAACCCGTTCTGCGCGGCTGTGACGCGCACCGCGACGGGCAATTTCCCGGGCTCGATCAGCCAGGTGGTCGCGCAGGAGATCAACGTTGCCTCCTTCGGCACCGACGGCGTCGATCTCAGCCTGACCTATCATTTGGACACCAAGGACGTGATCGCGAAGGATTGGGGCGGGCTCGACTTCCACCTGATCGGCTCGTGGCTCGACAGCCTGTCGACCGTGCCGCTGCCGGGCGAGAAGGGCATCGAGTCCGCCAACACCTTCGACGGCGGCGTCGACGGCTCGCCCGCGCCGCGCGCCCAGGCCAATCTCGATATCGTGTGGACGCTGGACAAGTTCACGGTCGACTACAACATCGACTGGTACAACGGCGTGCTCGCCGTCGAGCGTCAGACGGTCGAGTCCGAGCCCGACGTCTATGCCCAGACCTATCTGCACCTGCCCGACCGCTTCGTGCACTCGATCCAGGTCGACTACGCGCCGGCCGAGGGCTGGGACGTCTATGCCGGCATCGACAATCTGTTCGACCAGCAGCCGGCGCTGGGCCAGAACGGGTTGCCGGCCGAGCCGCTGGGACGTTTCGTCTATGTCGGCGTGAAGGCCGATCTGGGCTTTGCCGATCTGGGTTTATGAGGCGCGCCACTGTTTTGACTCAGAGGGTGTGGTAACCAAGCATTGAGGCTTCGGGGCCGAGTCTCGGTTCCTGGAAGGTGGACGATGCTCAGGTTCCCGCTCGCGTTTCTGGCCTCTTCGATGCTGGTCGCGTCGGCGCTCGCGGACCCGCCGCCGGAAAGCGTCGACGACATCATCGCCAAGGTGCTCAAGGACGATTCCGCCAAGCCGGCGAACGTGCCGAAGAGCGGACCCGCGGCCCAGCTTCCCATCGTGATGGGCGCGCGCATCGGCGAGCACAGCGACCGCACCCGCTTCGTGGTCGAGCTGTCGGACCCGCTGGCGCTGCGCACCTTTACGCTCAACAATCCGAACCGCGTGGTGATCGACATGCCGGCGGTGCAGTGGCACCTGAACGGCCCGCCGCGGCCGACGGGCCATGGCGCGATCAAGGGCTATCGCTACGGGCTGTTCCGGCCGGGCAATTCGCGCTTCGTCATCGACCTGGACCAGCCGGTGAGCGTCTCCGATGCCCTGGTGATCCCGCCGGAACAGGGGCTCGGCTACCGCGTGGTGATCGACCTGTTCCCGACCACCCAAGCCAAGTTCGACGCGACCGCGGGCTGGCCGGCCGACCTCAAGGCGCGCGAGACCCAGGCCGAGCGCGTTGCGTCGCTGCCGCCCGCGCCCGCCGCGCGCGGCGCCAGGAAGGTGATCGTGATCGATCCCGGCCATGGCGGCATCGATTCCGGCACCAGCGGCGTCAACGGGCTGATGGAGCGCGACCTTGTGCTCGACGAGGGCCTGCGGCTCGCGCGCGCGCTCCGCGCCAACCCGAAATTCACCGTCTACATGACGCGCGACACCGACACTTTCATTCCCTTGCGCGAGCGGGTGAACATCTCCCGCGCGCACCACGCCGATCTGTTCATCTCGCTGCATGCGGATTCGAACCCCGATGCCGGGGTGACCGGATTGTCCGTGTACACATTGTCGGAATCCGGCTCGGACAAGGAAGCCGCCGCGCTCGCCCGGAAGGAGAACCAGTCCGACATCATCGCCGGCGTCGATCTGGGCGGCGAGAATTCGGCCGTGGCGCCGATCCTGCTCGACCTCGAGCAGCGCGACACGATGAACAAGTCGTCGCGCTTCGCCCAATCGATCGTGAGCGGGCTGGGCAGCGTCACCGACATCCTGCCGCGCCAGCCGCACCGCTCGGCCGCCTTCGTCGTGCTCAAGGCGCCGGACGTGCCGTCGGTCCTGATCGAGCTCGGCTACCTCTCCAACGAGGCCGACGCCGCGCAGATGAACACCGCCCGCTGGCGCAACGCCGTGGCCTCGGCCATCGCGGCCGCGGTGGAGCGGCATTTTGCCCCGGCGACGGCGGCTGTCCCGGCCGCGCCGCCGCCGGTATCGGAGTGACGCAGGATGGGCGCCGGGCCATAATCGAAACGCCATGACCGACCTTCGGGACCGAGACAGAATTCCGCCGCGCTTCGAGGGCCCGACCTTCCAAGGGCGCGCGCGCCGCAGTCTGGACGATCCGCAGGCGGAGCCCGAGGCTGTCCTGCCGCCTCCGCTGCCCCCACCGCCGCGCCGCTCGGGCTGGCGCCGCTTCTTCGTCTATGGCGGCCTGGGCCTGGCCGCGATCGCCGTGATCGGCGGCTTGGGCGCGGTCGCCTGGATCTGGTCGATCACGCAAGACCTGCCGAGCGTCGAGACCTTGCAGAACTACACGCCGCCGGTGACGACGCGCGTCTACGCCGGCGACGGCACCTTGCTCGGCGAATACGCGCGCGAGCGGCGCATCTTCGTGCCCATCGCCTTCGTCCCCAAGCTCGTCGCCGAAGCCTTCACCTCGGCCGAGGACCGCAATTTCTACAGCCACCCCGGCATCGATCCCGGCGGCATCCTGCGCGCCGCGGTCAAGGACGTGTTCAACGTCCTGGAACACCGCCGCCTCGAAGGCGCCTCCACGATCACCCAGCAGGTCGCCAAGAACTTCCTGCTCAACAGCGACGTGAAGTTCTCGCGCAAGATCCGCGAGGCGATCCTGGCGGTTCGCATCGACGCGACCTATCCGAAGGACAAGATCCTCGAGCTCTATCTGAACGAGATCTATCTGGGCGAGAACTCCTACGGCGTCGCGGCCGCGGCGCTGAACTATTTCCACAAATCGCTGGACGAGCTCGACATCGCCGAGGTCGCGTTCCTCGCGGCGCTGCCCAAGGCGCCGAGCAACTACGATCCGGTGCGCAATCCGCGCGGCGCGGTGGAGCGGCGCAACTGGGTGATCGGGCAGATGGCCGACAACGGCTACATCACCGACGCGCAGGCCAAGGCCGCGATCGCCGAGCCGCTCGTGACGCAAACCCGCCCGATGGGCAGCCAAGCGCAGGACGTCGACTATTACGTCGAGGAGATCCGCCGCCTGCTCTACACCAAATACGGCGAGAAGGGTCTCTATGACGGCGGACTCCAGGTCCGCGCCTCGCTCGACACGCGGCTGCAGAACTATGCGGTGAGCGCGCTGCGCTCGGGCCTGGTGCGCTACGACCGGCGTCACGGCTGGCGCGGCGCCACCAGCAACATGGGCGACACCGCGGACTGGCAGAAGAAGCTCGCCGCGATCCCCAACCAGTCGGGCATCGACACCTGGCAGGTCGCGGTCGTGCTCGGCTTCGACGGCACGACGACGAATATCGGCCTGGCCGGCGGCAAGCAGGCGACGATCCCGCTGAAGGATCTCGCCTGGGCACGCAAGCAGATGCCGGGCATGTTCGTCGGCGCCGGCGTGAGCAAGCCCGCAGACGTGCTCAAGCTGGGCGATATCGTCTATGTCGAGCCGACCGAGACGGCGGGCGAATTCGGCCTGCGCCAGGTTCCGCAGATCAATGGCGGCATCGTTGCGATGGATCCGCATACCGGGCGCGTGCTCGCGATGTCGGGCGGCTTTTCCTATGCCTCGAGCCAGTTCGACCGCGCGATGCAGGCGATGCGCCAGCCCGGGTCGGCGTTCAAGCCCTTCGTCTATGCCGCGGCGCTGGACGCCGGCTTCACGCCGTCGAGCCAGGTGATGGACGCGCCCGTCGTGGTCGACCAGGGACCGGGGCTCGGGCTCTGGCACCCCGCGAATTTCAGCCACAAATTCCTGGGCGCCGTCACCTTGCGCCGCGCCATCGCGCTCTCGCTCAACAACGCGACCGCGCGGCTGGCGCAAGAGATCGGCATGGACAAGGTCGTGCAGTATCCCGAGAGGATGGGCGTCTACGATCACCTTCCGCCCTACCTCGCCAACGCGCTCGGCTCCTACGAGACCACGTTGATCCGCATGGTCACGGGCTATTCGGAGTTCGTGAACGGCGGCAAGAAGATCAGCGCCTCGCTCATCGACCGCATCCAGGACCGCAACGGCGACACCATCTGGCGCCATGACGGGCGCGTCTGCGACGGCTGCAACGCCGATTGGCGCGGCCAGCAGGAGCCGCTGCTCGCCGATCCGCGCGAGCAGATCATCGATCCGCAGACGGCCTATCAGATCGTCTCGCTGCTCGAAGGCGTCGTGCAGCGCGGCACCGGCCGTTCGATTTCGGTCGTCGGCAAGCCGCTCGCCGGCAAGACCGGCACCTCGAACGACGCCAAGGATCTGTGGTTCGTCGGCTTCTCGCCCGACCTCGCCTGCGGCGTCTATGTCGGCTTCGACAACCCGCGCACCTTGGGCAAATACGAGCAGGGCGCGACGGTCGCGGCGCCCATCTTCCGCGATTTCATGAAAGGCGCGCTGGCCGATGCGCCGCCGACGCCGTTCCGCGTCGCGCCGGGGATCGAGCTCGTCACCACCAACGCCATCACCGGCCAGCCGACCAGTTCGAGCGATCCCAACGCGATCAAGGAAGCCTACAAGGCGGGCACTGCGCCGGGAGAGCCCAACGCGCCGACCGGCGGTGTCATCGGCGGCGGCGCGGCCGCGGCGGCCGGGCCGACCTCGCCCGCCGATGTCGGCGAGGGCACGGGCGGGCTCTATTGACCTGACCGGTCTGACCGGTCAGGATGCGGCATGACCAAGGTCTGGCCCATCCAGGACGCCAAGGCGAAATTCGCCGAGATCGTCCGCTTGGCGGGGAGCGAAGGCCCGCAGATCCTGACCCATCGCGGCGTCGAGACCGCGGCGGTCGTCTCCATCGACGACCTGCGCCGCATCCAGGCCGCGAAAGAGCCGGAAGTGAACCTGCTGCTGCACGGCCCGGTCCTAGAGGACTATATTGTCGACGCCATCAACTATCGCCGCCCCGCCGAGCCATGGCGCGATGTCGGCTTCGGCGTCGACTGGGAAATCGACCCGGACAAGTGAAGTATCTTCTCGACACCAACGTGCTCTCCGAGTTGCGGCGGTCGAGGCCGAATCCGCGAGTCGGAGCATGGATGGAATCCGTTCCTCTCGAGAATCTCTACATCAGCGTCCTCTCCTTGGGCGAGATGACGCGCGGCTTCGTGCTTCTGATGGAGCACGAAAAGGCGCGGGCCGAGTTCTACAGCAAATGGATGGCCGCGATCCGGGAGCAATACCGGACACGCACGCTTCCGATCACCGGACCGATCGCCGAGATCTGGGGCGCGACCCAGGGCTTCGAGCGGCGCACGCTGCCGACGAGCGACGCGCTCATCGGGGCGACCGCGCGCCAGCACGGGCTCGTGCTCGCCACCCGCAACCGGCGCGACTTCGCGGCACTCGGCATAAGCTTGTTCGATCCCTGGACGGATTGAATCCGGCGCTCTATATCCTCGGCCCATGCGCCCCGAGACCGAACGCAGCGTCGAAGAGATCCAGCAGGCCGTCGCCCTGCTGAGGAGGCATCTTTGACTGGGACCGATCCGTACGCCGCCTCGACGAGCTGAACGCCAAGGCCGAAGACCCCGCCATCTGGAACGATCCGCAATCGGCGCAGAAGCTGATGCGCGAGCGCCAGAAGCTCGACCAGGCGATGGGATCGGTGCGCGAGGTCGAGAACGCGCTCGCCGACGCGCTCGGCCTGATCGAGATGGCCGAGGCCGAGAACGACGCCGCGATGATCGCCGACGGCGAACGGTCCATCGCCGAGCTCGCCAAGCGCGCCGAGCAGCTGCGCCTGCAATCGATGCTTTCGGGCGAGGCGGACGGCAACGACACGTATCTGGAGATCCACGCCGGCGCCGGCGGCACCGAAAGCCAGGACTGGGCCGAGATGCTGTTCCGCATGTACACGCGCTGGGCGGAGCGCCACGGCTACAAGCTCCAGCTGATCGAGGAGAGCGCGGGCGAAAGCGCGGGCCTCAAATCCGCGACCTTGCTGGTCAAGGGCGACAACGCCTATGGCTGGCTGAAGAGCGAGGCCGGCGTGCACCGCCTGGTGCGCATCTCGCCGTTCGATTCCAACGCGCGGCGCCACACCAGCTTCTCGTCCGTGACCGTCTATCCGGTGATCGACCAGTCGATCGAGATCGACATTCCCGAGAAGGACGTGCGCATCGACGTCTATCGCGCGTCCGGCGCCGGCGGCCAGCACATCAACAAGACCGAGAGCGCGGTGCGCATCACCCATCTGCCCACGGGCATCGCGGTATCGTGCCAGACCGAGCGCTCGCAGCACCAGAACCGCGCGGTGTGCTGGGACATGCTGCGCTCGCGCCTCTACGAGATCGAGCTCGAGAAGAAGAAGGCCGAGACCGGGGCCTTCATCGGCGAGAAGAGCGACATCGGCTGGGGCCATCAGATCCGCTCCTACGTGCTGCAGCCCTACCAGCTGGTGAAGGACCTGCGCACCGGAGTCGAAAGCCGCACGCCGAGCGACGTCCTCGACGGCGACCTCGACCCCTTCATGGCCGCCGCGCTCGCGCAGGCCGTCGGCGGCAAGAAAAGCGAGAAGATCGAGGATCTGGAGTAGGGATGCGCCGGAGGTAGGGGTTCGCGTCCGGCCTCAGAACTCCGCGATGCACGCCCCGAACAGCCCGCGCAATTCGTCCGTCACAAGCTCCAGCCGGATCGCCGCCTCGCGCGCGACATAGGCGATGGCCCGCGCGTCGTCGCCGCTTCGCGGCGTCTCGACCATGCCCAGCACCCGCACGATCCGAAGCGCGTCGCGCAGCGGCACCTCGACATCGTTCCTGGCGGCGAGCACGGCCTGCCGCAAGCCTTCCCGAGTCGCCGTCCCCAGTCTGTCGCGAGCAGCGGCATCCTCTTCGCGCTCAAGATTGGGCATGGCGCGTCCTCCGTGGTATATCGGTTTTCCGGCAACTTTGCCTAACTGAAACATATCACATTTTGTGAAGCTGTCAAGATGTCCTTTTCGCCTGCCCAATGCCGCGCCGCCCGCGGCCTGATCGACATGTCGCAAACGCAGCTCGCCGAAGCCGCGGGCGTCTCGTCGCGCACGGTCCTCGATTTCGAAGCCGGCAAGCGCCAGCCGATCAAAGCGACTCTGGCGGCGATGCAGCGCGCATTGGAAGAGGCCGGCGTCGAGTTCACGAACGGAGGGCAGGCGGGGGTGAGGGTGGCCGACAAGAAGAAGCGCCGGAGATGAGCCTTCAAAAGGCCATCGGTGTGGTCGTCGAGCTCGCGAAGAGGCAAGTAATCGGCAACTACGCGATCGCGGGCGCGGTTGCGGCGCTCAACTACATCCAACCGACGCTCACGGAAGATATCGACTTTCTCATATCGATCGACGGCTTCGAAAAGCGCGCGTCGGGGTTGCTCCTGCTGGGGCCGATCGAGAAAGCACTCGCGGAGATGGGGTATTCCGAACGCACCGACCTCGGCTACAAGATCGAGGGCTGGCCGGTCCAGTTCCTTCCCGTCGGATCGGCGCTCGACGAAGACGCTTTGGAAAGCGCCATAGCGCTGAATATCGCCGGTCCCGGCGAGCCTTCTCTCGAAGCACGCTGCTTGACGGCGGAGCATGTCGTCGCGACGGCGCTCAAAGTGGGCAGGCTCAAGGACCTCGCCCGAATTCAGGCGTTCCTGGATCAAAAAGCGGTCGATCTCGAACGCTTGAAAATCGTGTTGGAACGGCACAACCTGTTGGACGCGTGGCAAAGCTTCTGCGTCAGGGCGGGGATAGCCGATCCTCTCTGACGGACGCGAGAGACGAATGACCAAACCCCGACAGAACTATCCGGACAATTCCGACATCCACGCCCGCAAAGCCGAGGGGCGCAAGCAGCGCGCCGCGATCTCCTTCGCCGAGAAGCTTGCGGCCGTCGACGAATTGCGCGCGCGCGTCGCGCCCATCGTCCGGGCGCGCGAGGCGCGCAAGCGGCAGCAAACAAAAAGCCCCGCATGACGCGGGGCTTCTTCGTATTCGAGAAGCGCTGCCTTGCGCCCCCAACCGGATCGGCGCGAAGGTCGCGGGAGCAGTGTCGGCCGGCGCCGCGCTCCGGGCGCAATTGTCGATCTGACCGGTGGGAAGTACGTCACGCAGTTCAAGGGGCGGTTGAAGAAAAAATGCACTGCCGCCGCGCGCACGGAAAACCCCGCCGCCGCGCAAGCCATCGGCGGCAAGAAGGGCGAGAAGATCGAAGATCTGGAGTAGGAGCGTTTGAGGTAGGGGCTCGCGCGACCTATTTCGACATGTCGGCTGCAGGCGGTTGTTCCGGGTCCCTAGCGGCCCATTTGCCCAGCACGGCGGTGACCAGCACAAAGCCGACCAGCAGCAGCATGCCGACCGTGAAGCCGACATGCGTCGTCGGCACCAAGCAGCATTCCGCGCCCGTCGAATGCAGAAAGTCGTAGCCTTCCGCAAGAACCATCGCGACGAGGCTGACAATCGCGTAAAGCGCGAGCGCGGCGAGTACAGTCAAAAGTCTTTGCCCGCGGCTGAGGCGGAACTCCGCGAGCACTTTGCCCGCATCTGGCTGCCTCTCGGCGTCCAAGTTCAGGCTTCGCTCAGCCCGTCTTGATCGGCGCGAAGGTGGCGGCGCTGGGGCGCGCGGCGGCGTCGGCCGGGGCGGCAGCGGCGCGCGGCGCCATCGGCGTG
>DASZQV010000041.1:0-182783 GCA_035549495.1 Rhizomicrobium sp.
GACCAACTTTTGTCTGGGGGCTTGAAGCCCGAGGACCTGACGGGCGCGGACGGGTTGTTCGTGCGGCTGAAGAAGGCGCTGATCGAACGGGCGCTGTCGGCCGAGCTGACCGATCATTTGGGCTACGAGAAGGGCGACCCGTCCGGGCGCGGCAGCGGCAACAGCCGCAACGGGACGAGCGGCAAGACGGTCCTGACCGAGGACGGTGAGGTCGAGATCGCGGTGCCGCGCGACCGCGCCGGCAGCTTCGAGCCGCAGCTGATCGCCAAGGGCCAGACCCGGTTCGACGGCTTCGACGACAAGATCATCAGCCTCTACGCGCGCGGCATGACGGTGCGCGAGATCCAGGGCCACTTGGCGGAGCTCTACGGCACCGAGGTGTCGCCCGATCTGATCAGCAAGGTCACCGACGCCGTCCTGGACGAGGTGCGCGACTGGCAGGGCCGGCCGCTGGAGCCGGTCTATCCGGTCGTCTTCTTCGACGCGCTGCGCGTCAAAATCCGCGACGAGGGGACGGTCAAGAACAAGGCCGTCTACGTCGCGCTGGGCCTCAAACCCTGCGGCGACAAGGACGTGCTCGGCCTTTGGATCGAGCAGACGGAAGGCGCGAAGTTCTGGCTCAAAGTGATGAACGATCTGAAGGTTCGCGGCGTCGGCGACATCCTGATCGCCGTCGTCGACGGGCTGAAGGGCTTCCCCGAGGCGATCAACAGCATCTTCCCGCAGACCCTGGTGCAGACCTGCATCGTGCACCTGATCAGGAACAGCCTGTCCTTCGTGTCGTGGAAGGACCGCAAGATGATCCTGCCCTCGATCAAGGCGATCTACCGCGCCGAGAACGCGGACGCAGCCCTGCAGCGGCTCGAGGAGTTCGAGGCAGAGTGGGGCAAGCGCTACCCCGCGATCGGCCAGGCCTGGCGCCGGGCCTGGCAGCACGTCGTCCCGTTCTTCGCCTTCGCCCCGGAGATCAGGAAGATGATCTACACCACCAATGCGGTCGAGGCGCTGAACCGATCCTTGCGCAAGATCATCAAGACCCGCGGCTCCTTCCCCAACGACGAGGCTGCGCTGAAGCTGCTCTACCTCGCCATCAGGAACGCAGCCGTCCATTGGCGAAGGGCTATTGAATGGACCGCCGCGATGAGCCAGTTTGCCATCCAGTTCGAGCGCTTCGCGGCCTCAGCGGACTGACCCCATGGGGTCAGTCCGCTGACCCCGCAACCCAACCACAGAGGCCGCTCTTACACAAAACTTCTGACACTCCCGAATAGGCTTCTGATCCTTCGCCACATGCGACCCCAGATGCCAAGTTCTGGCTCCTTCTGAGGACGATAGACTTCTTCGAGGACAGCTTTGTCGTGCGCTCGATTACGTTCGACTTGATCCGAAGTGAAGCTTCTCGCCCATACAACTCTCCCCCGATCAATGATGTAGTGCGACTGACAAGCCAAGCTCCAATTGCCGACTGAAGGCGAAAGAGTTATGCCCTCACCTATTGTCTGGAGCTTCCACCGGCCCGGTTTTAAAGGCGTAACGACCTTGTTTCCGCACCCGCAGCAACAAAGGTGTGAAGCCGTCCGAAACCGTTCCGAGATATAGAAGACACCCTCGACGAGCGTCTTAGGCATGACTTCGACGTATTCCGCCCGAATGCTGTTAAGCCGTGTCATTGCTTGTCGTCGTTGATGAGCAGATTGCCGCTCAGTTTATAGCATGAGAATTGCTCGCCGTTACGGTCGAAATAGAACTGCCGCAGCTTCTTCCACTTGATCACGGCCAAGCAGGCGTTGATCGCGTTCAAATCGGCCACCTGGATATTCGTGTCGTACTCATTCTCGACCGCGTCGTCGGCGAAGGAAATGCTCGTACGCGCCCCATCGCGGCGCTCCGGCGTGCTCGTGACCACCTGGAGCGACCCGCCGATCGTGTCATTTTTCGCGTAGAGCCCCATGCTCACGTCGATGAAAGGGACGCCGTACTCCTCAAGCTTCTCGACGATGAGCTTCTTGGCCTTCCCGCCGTCCATGCATAGGAACACGAACGACATGCCACGTAGCTCTTCCACGTTCGACGCGTCGACATCGACCGGGTGCGCCACGATGCCCCGGTGCATGTGCGAATAGATATTCTGGTAGTAGTCGACCTTGTGGGGCTGTAGCCGCAGCTCCTCAACCGTGGGCGCGCCCGGCGCGCGGAACGCGTTGTGCGTGAGGAACCGGTCCTTGTCGTACAGATGGATGGTTCCGACCGGGCACTTGGCGACCAGATCAAGTACGTATGAACCGGTGCCGCCGAGGCCTACGATAGCCACAGCTTCCACAGCAAGCTTCTGAGTCGCGACGTTCACTTCCGCACGCGCCGAGTTCGTATCGAGATACCTGAAAGGCGAGTCATCTTCGTCCGGCTCGATGACGCGGCCGGTCCGCGCGGTAGCATCCGGATCGATGATGGCCACCGGAGCGCCGATGAGGTCGACGTAGTGCGTCACCTTCTCATGATAGTCCAGGTAGTGCCCGCGCGAAGGCTTGCGGGAGAACATGTGGTTTACAACCAGGCCGTCCCCCAAGTCCTGATCCGCGGTCGAGTGTTTGAGGGCGTCCAGGAGCTGACCGTTGCTGTCGCATGGGTGTTCGCCGGTGAAGCGCATCGTGTGGTCGCCCGGCTGCGCGGTAACGTCGCCAGCGAGATCGAGCTTCGATACGAGCGCCCCGATCGCGATCTTTCCCTTGCTGTTGACGTACGGCACGTCCTCGACGACGAGATATGCCGCCTTGGTAACGCGGATATTGTACCCGTCCGTGCGCAGCCGCAGGAGATCGGGACTACGATCGATTTGAATGGACGACATCAAAGTCCGTTCCGTTCTTCACGGTCACCGTCTGGTTAGCGTGAAGCTTATGGTCGTGCGGCTTGCTTGCTGCGCCCTCGAAGCTGATCGTGAACTCCGGCTTCTCGCCAGTAGGCGGAACCGGGAACGCGATCTTGACCAGCTCCTCGAAGGTCAGCACGTCGTGATCGACCGTCTTCTCCTCGGCGTTGACGAAGATGACCCATGCGGGCTGGCCGCTGTGGAGATGCTCGTTCTCCTTCAGATGCACGACCGAGTGGTCATCCGGCAACGGCTCGTCCTCGCGGTCGCCTTTCACTTCTTTGAAGAGAATCAAGCCCGGCGCGATGCCCGCGAGCGTGAGCAATGCTTTTCCCGTGGTCGGGGTCGGCGACTGGTAAGGCTTCTGGTCGATATGAATTTTGACGATCTCGTTGTCTGCCATAAGAGCGGTCCTTAGCCAGCTGATAAATGCGCATGCGTGACGCTGGCGTATCGCGCACCTTCATCATACGCCGACACAAAATACCGGCAAGAATGGCAATGTAAGAATTATGTTATCCTGGATAACCTATGGTATCTTGAGTACCCATAGGTATTTCAGGTTACTCTTTATGAACACCCAGCTGATTCCATGAGACGCCGAGACGCTACAGTTAGAAGCGAGAATGACGGCATCGAGCATGAGATTCGGGAGGTTATTGGAAATCGAATCGCCGAGCTCCGGCGCAAGCGAAAGCTCAGCGCACGTCTCGTCGGGGAGAAGCTCAATATCTCGCGAGAGGCCGTCACGCATATCGAAACGGGACGAAATAACGTCACGGCCGTGGCGCTATGGAAGCTCGCGACCCTGTTCCGCTGCGAAGTCGCGGATTTCTTCCCGGATGTCCCCGATGGTTACGGCCTTACCAAAGTCGACACCGACAAGATCGCTCAGGAGGGCGGCCAGAAGGCCGCAGGATGGGCAAAGGAGCTTTTCGGTGCTAAGAAGAAGTAGCCCGCCATGGTCCTAGAAAAAATCGAAGCCGCTGCCGAAGAGCTCCTTGCTCGATTTGATATCAAAGGAGTTCCGATCCCTATTGAGGATCTCGCGCGCCAACTGGATATCCGAATAAGTCGGGCGCCAAGCAAGGATTTCAGCGGTCTTCTGATCCGCAAGGACGGTCACGCGCTCATCGGCGTGAATAGCAGTGAAGCCCCCGTGCGGCAGCGATTTACGATCGCGCATGAACTGGGCCATTTCATACTGCATCCTCAAAAGGACGCTTTCGTCGATTTCCGAAAAGATAGAAACTCAACCGAAGCGAAGCCGCCCCGTGAACGACATGCCGATATGTTTGCTGCCGCACTACTTATGCCGCGGCAAACGCTTCTCAAGGATTTTCGCCGGCTAGCAAAAGATGGATATAGCGATGACGTGCCGATCAAGCTGGCGAGACAATACGCTGTTAGCGAAGAGGCGATGAGGTTTCGTTTGATAAACCTAAACTCGCTCAGTCGATAAGACACTCAATACTGAACCAGGCCGTCCGCCAGCCTTCTCTCTGCTCACACGGGCTCTCGAAGGCCGCCCGTGTTCGCTCGAAGCTGGCGGCGTGGACGTGTGGACTTCGGGGACTTCATCGGAACAGCGGCGGCTGTATCGTCCGCCTTAGCTCTTGCTCCTCCTCGAAGAGCCGCTCGTCTATGCGGACCAGGAGCTTGCTGAGGGAGACGAGGTTGTCATAGGCGGCTTCCTGATCTTCGGGTGTAGCCGTAGGCATATAGCGATCGATGATGCCCCATTCCGGCATATGGGGACGGGTTGATGTGGTTCTCATAGGTTGGTGTTTGGTTAGGCCGTAGAACGCGGCTGCTAGCACCCTACGCCTTCTTCGGCTTGACGGCTGCACTACTTGAGCTCTGGTCAACTGCGAGGATTATATCGAGCAATTCCTTAGCCCGCTCCCGAGGAGTGCCCCGACGCGGTGCACAGTTTTGAGATTTTCGCCAATTTACGATCTCTTGGTACGGAGATTTCAGCGCAATTACTGGCTTATTTCCCTCCGCACCCAAGTTCGAGGTGACTTGGCCGATGATCTCGCGCCGTTCGAAGGTATTTGCCGAAATATAGCCTGAATACGCCGCGGTTCCGAGTTCGAGCTTTTTGAGCGCCTTGGCGCGCGGAAGCTCACTAGCGGAGATCGCCGAGCGCTGATCGAGCAAGGTTCGCTGTTCTCCCCATAAGCTAAGCTTTCTTGCTTCGAACGTGTCCTTGTCGATCATCTGGTCGATATAGGCATCCGTCAGCCGGGACAAGCGCTCATCGCACTTAGCAATACGCAAATCGAAAGAGGCCGACAGCTTGCCGACTTCCTCGTCGATATGCTTGCGTTCAACCTCCACCAAGTCCCCAAACTCCCTCAGCTCCGCCTCGTCGCTCACAAGGAGCCTAAGGAGTTTTTGGAGTACATCGTCGATTTCGATCTCACGGATATTGGTGCCCTGGCACCCTTCGCTATGGCAGCGGTAGTAGACGTATTGGCTCTTCTGCCGTTCCCCGATGAGGTGGAAACCACACTTCGAGCAGGCAATGAGACGACGGAACACGAAGTCGTGTTTGACGGACCGGAGCGCGGTCTTTCCGGCGAGGATCGCCTGCACCCGGTCGAACATGGCCTTCGTGACGAGTGGTTCGTGCTTTCCCTTGAAGGTTTCGCCGGTTTTCTTGAGATGGATCAGGCCGATATAGAAGGGGTTGTGCAGCACCCAGGACAAGGCGTTGAGGGAGAGAACCTTGCCGCCCTTCGAGCGCAGTCCACGCTTCTTCATTTCCTTCCTGAGCCCGACGAGGCCGTAGGTATTGCTCGCGTAGAGTTCGAAGGCTTGCCGTATGACGGGCGCGCGGGCCGGATCGATGGCCTTGGGGTTGCCCTTGCCTTTGTCCAGGTAGCCGATAGGCGCCGGTAGCGGGTAAATGCCCTGTTGGAGGCGGCCATAGAAGCCTTTGCGGGCTTCCTGGCGGTTGTTCCGGATGAAGTCCGCCGCCACGACCGCGAGCATATCCGCCGAGAGGCGCCCGCCGCGTGTGCTGAGGTCAATGGGCTCGTGCGCGAACTGGAAATCGATGCCCCGATCATAGAGCTTGCTGAGCATGTTCCAGTCGTCGAGATTGCGGGCGCTGCGGTCTATCTTGTGGATGATGACGCCGCGCGCTTCGCCTTTTTCAAGACGCGAGAGCATGCCCGAAAACACCGCGCGACCAGCCTTGGCAGCGGTTTGAACCTCCACGAACCAATCTACGATCTGGAAGCCGCGTTGCGCCGCGAACCGCTCGATGTCGCTCTTTTGTACGTCGAGGGAAACGCCTGCCTTCTGCTTCCTATCCGAAACTCGCACATAGCCGAAATATGGTGTCATACGGGCCGGTGGTTAGTCCGGTAAATCTGAATCTACCGCACGATCAGGATTCGCGCGAATCGTGGTGTTCCTGATCTTCGAGCGCCAACCTCTCATCTATGCGAACTAGCAGCGCCACGAGCGCCCGCAGGTTCGCATACGCTTCTTCGCGCACTTCCTCAGTCGCCTTTGGCATATAGCGGTCGATGAATAATTCGCCGGGGCGGCGCTCGGGTTGTTTGGTTTTCATCCCGGCATGTTTGCTCTCGTCGAGACTTTGCGTAAGGCGGGACTTTGTGACCATCACTCAATAAGTGCCGCCTTACGCGAATTGCATGTAGCCCGCATCATGGCCGACATGACCAACGAACAACATTCAAGCCAAGACACCCCACCTACGCCGGTTGTCTCGCGCGTCTGCGAGGACCGCACGCTAGTTGAATTGGTCTACGACGCCGCCAAACGAACGACGGGCCTCGCCGTATCGCGGTTCAACGGGCTTTGGAATATCGAGCGCGAGGTTCGCATAGACACGGGCGAAACGCTCATTCCGTACTCGCCGAAAAACAATCTCATCGCCAACGAATGCGTATTGCTTCCGTCAGGGCCGTCGGAGTTCTTCACCAAAGAGGAACTGGTTGCGGACATCGAAGCATTCCTGCATCGCTATGTCGATCTCTCGCCGTTGTTCGCCAAAATCGCCTCGTACTACGTCCTTCTCACCTGGGTTCACGACATCTTCAATGAGGTGCCCTACCTGCGCCTGCGTGGTGAATACGGCACCGGCAAGACTCGCGCCCTCATGACGATAGGCTCCCTCTGCTACAAGGCATTCTCCGCCAGCGGGGCGTCCACCACCTCACCCATTTTCCACACCCTCGACGCCTTCGGAGGCACGCTCCTCTTCGACGAGGCCGACCTGCCATACAGCGATGCCCGCGCCGACATCGTGAAGATCCTCAATAACGGGACGGTACGGGGTATGCCGGTGCTCCGAACCGTTGTGAACCGGCACAAGGAGTTCAATCCACGCGCCTTCAAGGTGTTCGGCCCAAAGATCGTGGCGATGCGCGGCGCGTTCGACGACCGGGCGCTCGAAAGCCGCTTTTTCACCGAGGAGACCGGGAGATCGAAGTTGCGCGCGGATATTCCTATACAGCTACCGGGCGCCATGAAAGCGGAGGCGCTCGCGCTCCGTAACCGCCTGCTTCACTTCCGGTTCCGCAATTTCTTCTCCATCAAGGCCGATCCGACCGTGCTGATAGAGGGCGTTGAACCGCGTCTCAACCAGACGGCCGCGCCGCTCTTGAGCCTCATAGATGATAGCGCCCAACGCGCGGAAATTCAGCACGCCTTTGTCGAGGATTACCAAGCCACGCTGGCCGAACGGCGCGAAACCATCGATGCCCGAATTCTCAATGCCGTCAGCGATGCCTTCGCGGCGGCAAATGGCGCGAGCGTCAACTTGAAAGATGTTGCCGACCGTTTCAATCGAGAGCACGGCGCGGAATATGGTGCGCCGAGATCAAATCGCTGGATCGGGCATATCGTGCGGACGCGCTTGCACCTGACCACGCGCAAGAGCGTTGGGGTCTATACAATTCCCGCCACCGAGAAGCCGAAGGTGGAAGCGCTCGCTGCGAGGTTCCAGATTTGAGTTGGATATCCACAGCGCCGCCTTGGGCCTTATCGAATCTTGAGCTTGTTTTTATCTGCCTATCATGTGCGATATGTATATTCCTGCCGTCTCTGCATCGAAATCGGGTTGACTACAGGTCAAGAAGTGCCGCCTTACGCGGCATTCCGCATTTTGGGAGGATGACGCCGGTCCATTAGGGCCGCTTTTATTTTGCTTATTGCTATGTCACCGCTACTACCTAACTACCTTAGAACGCTCCGCATGCAGTGGGGCCTTACCCAGCCCGAGCTCGCCGGGCTTCTCGGGATCACCGAGAGCGCGCTGTCCAAGTTCGAGAGCCAGGCGCTTGCGCCGACGAAGAACCTGATGCTCGGCGTTCAGGTCATATTCGGCCAGGACGCGCGCCAAGCGTTCCCCTCGCTCTACGCGCAATCGGAGCGGACCATCATGCGCCGCGCAGCGGCCTTCTCGGTTCGTCTCGAAGAATGCGGCGACGCCGCGTCGAAGCGGAAGCTCAAGCTTCTGTCCGAAATGATCGAACGCTCGGAGCCTGACAACAATCATCTATGACCACCCATCACAAGCCGGGGCTGGTGCTCGCCGTTCATCCAACGTCACGCGGTTTCGGTTGGGCGCTTTTCGAAGGCCCGCTTACGCCCGTGGATTGGGGCCTAGCGACCGTGAAGGCGAAACGCAGCGCTCGTTCGCTGGCTCGCTTCGAACGACTACTGGACCGCTACAAGCCCAAGGTCGTCGTGTTCGAGCAATTCGAGGAGCGGCCGGCACGCCGCTATGAACGCATACAAGACCTCTGCCACGAGATGATCCGGCTAGCGAATGAGCGCGGAATCCGCACGCCAATCTATAGCCGGGACACGGTTCGCGAATGTTTCGAGCATTGCGGAATTAAGACCCGGCACGGTATCGCCCTCTCGGTCGCGGATCAGATCGAGATATTCCGTCATCGTCTTCCACGTGAGCGCAAGCGATGGGGCGAGAGCGAGGACGTGCGCCAGAGCTTGTTTGACGCAGTTGCGCTCGCGCTCACGCACTTTGCGGTGTCCCACAAGTCCAATCACGGCAACTGACCACTCCCTCCGCGCCTCACCGGCACCCCGGAGCGCCCGGATAGTCGGACGCTCCCGCACTGCTTGGGAGGCTCATTTGGCAAGCGCAGTTCTTTCGACGAAACCGAGTATCAGTATCTATGAGGCCGTGACGGCCGAGATCGTCGCGGCCATCGAAGCGGGCGCCGACACCTGCATCATGCCGTGGCACGCGGGCGTCGTCCCTATGGCCATGCCGAGGAACGCAGCGACTGAAATGCCGTACCACGGCGTGAACGTCGTCTCGCTTTGGGCCACGGCCACGACCCGGCTCTATCACTCGGGGTATTGGGCCAGCTACGAGCAATGGCGCAGGATCGGCGCGCAGGTCAGAAAGGGCGAGCGCGGCACCCTCATCATCTTCTACAAAAAGCTCGATGGCGGGTCTGACGAGGACGCGAGAGACGCGGCGGACGCACCCCGCTTCGTCATCCGCTACTCACACGTCTTCAACTTCGCGCAGGTCGACGGCTGGGAGCATCCGGCAACCCGGCGTCCAACGGAAGTCGAGACCATCGAGCAGGTCGAGGCCTTCGTGCGCGCAACTGGAGCGGAGGTCCGGCATGGCTTCTCGGGAGCGTCCTACGGCCGTGCCGACGACCGCATCCGCATGCCCGCGCCCTCACAGTTCACAGGCACCCCCACCAGCTCCCCGACCGAAGCCTACTATGCTACCCTCCTCCACGAGCTCATGCACTGGACCGGAGCGCCGCATCGGCTCGGTCGCGCTCAGGGAGCGAGCGTCGGCGACCTCGACTATGCGTTCGAAGAGCTGATTGCGGAGCTTGGGGCCGCGTTCCTGTGCAGCGTCTTCGGGATAGCAAATAGCCCGAGGGACGATCACGCGGCCTATATCGCGCACTGGCTGGAGATCCTTGGGCGGGACACGAAGGCGGTCTTTAGAGCCGCGAGCAAGGCGCAGGAGGCGGTGCAGTATCTGCAGACAATTGTGGCTGAACGGATGCGAGCATGACTAAGAACTGAGCCCCGGCGTAGCCGGGGTTCTTTTCATTTCAATTTGCGAATATTCTTACGGCTTTCTCCACCGGTAGGAGGGCCGACCGGCATGCCATCTCTTGACCTTTTCTTAGGAAATCCAGTTAGCCATCCATACCTTGAGCAATGGGATTGGATCGCTCAGCTCTTACTTGTGATGGTCGCCGTGTTGGCCGCGTGGTTCGGACGGAATCAGTTAATCCTGTTTGAGCGTTTTGAAATGCTCAAATATATTCAAGGCACAGAGGCACGAGAAGCAAGACACTGTGTGCTTGCAACGCTCGCGGACGTCCCGTATGCAAAATGGACGACGGAACAGAAGTTTCAGGCATCTACGGTGTGCGCGTCGTACGACATAATCGGGTTTCTAATCAGGTCGAGAGGCTGGTTTCCCAGCGTGCGAGGTCGCTTTTTTACCAAGGGCTGGGCGACGAGCATCGTCCGAACCCACGAGATACTCGAACCCTTCATAGAAGAGCGCCAGATACAAAACGGTGGAAATGTTTGGGAGGACTATGACTGGCTGTACAAGCAGGCTCTACGCTACAAGACGAAGCCGACTACGCCGCCTGGCACCTAGCCCTTACTGAGTGAATTTGGGGCGACTAGGGCCACGACTCATAAAGTCCACCATACGATAGCTGCGACGAGGCAGACGGAAGCGAGGAAGTTCCTTGCGAGCCTGTCGTAGCGTGTGGCGATGCGGCGGAAGTCCTTGAGGCGGCAGAAGGCGTTCTCGATCTTGTGGCGCTGCTTGTAGGACTGTCGGTCGAAGCTGAAGGGCTGCTTGCGATTGTATCTGTTGGGCACAACGGGCTTTGTGCGGCGCCGGTCAAGCCATTGCCGCAGATCGGCGCTGTCGTAGGCCTTATCGCCGAGCAGCTTCTTGGCGGCTTTGGTGCGCCGGATCAGCCGCTTTGCCGACGGACAATCGTGCGCCTCGCCGCCGGTCAGCAGGATGCAAAGAAGACGGCCTTTAGCATCTGCGATTGCGTGGATTTTCGTGTTGCGCCCGCCGCGAGAGCGGCCGATCGCCTGCCGATGCTCCCCCTTTTTGCGCCCGAGGCCGAGCGGTGCGCTTTGACGTGGGTGGAGTCGATCATCTGGATGTCGCCGGATCGGCCGCGTGCCGCGAGCTCGCGGAACAAGCGCTCCCACACACCGCGTTCGGCCCAGCGCACGAAGCGATTGTAGATCGTCATCGACGGGCCGTACTCGGGCGGACAATCGCACCAGCGGCAGCCGCTCCTGATCACATGCAGGATGCCGCTGATCACGCGACGGTCGTCTACACGCGCTTTGCCGCGCACGTCGGCAGGTACGGCTCAATCCGAGCCCATTGCTCGTCGCTCAGCCAGAACAGATTGCTGCGCATCGCTCCAACTCCCCGAATCGCACAACAAGGGAATCAGCAACCGATTCTCGCAGCAACGCTTTTATTGAGTGGGCACCCTAGTCACAACAGCGAAACCGGCGGGTCCGTCGCCTGAAACATATCCACCTGCCAGCGCCCCGTGTCTGGGTTGAGGAGCGCTTTCACGGAAGCGGTGCCCGGCTTCGTTGGCGTCGCGCCCGGTATCACGGCCTCCAGCTTGTAGCTCATGGTCCCGGCGAAAATCTTGACCTTGCCCATCCCGAACAGCTCAGTCTCGTATCGGTTCCGATACGTCCATTCGACAAAGACGCGGCGCATGAGCGGCACGTCGAAGCCTCCATGGATATCGACCCTGCGCTGCTCGGGCGCGAGATACTCGCGCACCTTCTCCGACACCACCGGACACACCCAGGTCTGGGTCTTTCCATAGAGCGGATCGTCCGGCTGGATGTGCTTGATGGGATAGCGCTGGAGTTCAAGGAGGCCTTTCCGCACCAGCCAGGACGTGAGCGTACCCTCCGGGAACGGGTAGTTTGTGACCCAGGCGCTGAAGGCCATGGAACCCGCCGGATAGAAATGATCCTCGGTATCCCGACACGGCAGTAGGTTCACCCCAACGATATGAGTCTCCGGCGGATAGATGATGCTCTGCCCGTTCATCGAGGCCGCGACCTGAGCGGTTGCAAAAGTATCGCCGCTCATATGGAGCATCATCGGGCTCATGAACTGGGGGCTCGCGAGCACTGCGGCCTCGTCGTCCGCGCTTGTCACATTTCCTGCGTCCGCCGCCGGTGCGGCCGGTGCGGGCGCGGCCGCTCCGGGCTGTGGGCCTTGCACGCCCTTGTGCGGGTCGCACCCGGCGAGAAGGAGAGCGAACGCGAGACAGGCGAAGTCTCTTGTTCTGTCCATGGTCCATCACTCCAACAGATTGACCGCGAGCTAATGCAATCGGCTCGCACGCGCGGCCGAGTAACGACTGATCCGCCTCTTTGGAAACGGCTTCACTTGCTACGGCACCAGCGCGAACACGTTCGTCGTCGTGGTCCCGTAGGCTAGTCCAGATGGGGCGATAGTGAGACCGGCAGAAGGCTGCTCACCGTCGCCGCAGCCTGGAGTGCAGAATGTATGCAATACGTGCATCGAACCGCTTCCATACGAAAATACCGTCCCCCCGCTTCCATTGTCTCCGCCCGCACCAGTCGTTCCGAGCAGATTCCCCGATGCGTCCATGATAACGCCTGCTATCGGCTCGGCACCGTCTGCGCAGTTCGCGAGCGAACAGAAGTTGTAGAGGACCGAGTATGTGGAGTTGGTGCCGTTCGGGACGAGCTTGTAGATGACGCCGATGGCGGTATCGGGGGGATTACCGCCTTCGACAGTCGTGCCGTAGATCGCGCCCGCGGCGTCCTCAAAAAGGTTCTCCGCAAACGGTAGATCCCCATCCGTGCAGTTGGTCCATGAGCAGAAGTGGTGGAGCGTGGTTTCGGTCCACTTTGTCCGGTGCGCGTTCGGCGAGAGTTTGAACAGATCGCCGGCAGCTCCTGCCGCTGTGCCATAGAGGTTGCCGGATGCGTCGGGCATGAGCGCGGAACTCGGGCGCCCGAGCACGGTGCCGCAGCTCGCGTCCGGGCAGAAGTTGTAGATCACCTTCTCCTTCCAGCGCGTACCGCTAAGCGGCGAAAGCTCGAAGGCCGTGCCGTTACCGACGCCCCGCTCGGTGTTGATGTACGCTCCACCTTGGACGGTCGTGCCATAGAGGGGGCTTTGCCCGTCGTAGGGAACGCCCGAGGCGGCGCCTTGGTAGGTCAGGGCTGTCTCCGGAAGCTGGCCGTCCGTGCATCCGGCAGTACCGTTCGGACAGAACTGATGGAGGACGCGCAGCCGCCAGCGGGTGTGCTTGGCGTTCGGCGAGAGCTCGAAGACGTTGCCGGTCTTCTCGGCTCCGGCATACCGGGTCGTGCCATAGAGGTTTCCGGCGGTGTCAATGATGAGGGTGCCGAGCGGTTCGGCGCCGTCAGCGCAATTGGCTTTCTTGCAAAACCGATAGAGCTGCTTGTATTTCCAGGCCGTGTGCTTGGCGTTTGGGATGAGCTCGTAGATGACGCCGTGCCCGGAGGCGGTGAAGGTGGTATCCCCGCCGTACTGGGTAGCCCCGTACACGTTGCCTGCCGCGTCCAGGACAACGCCGGAAACCGCGTTCCTGCCGTCAGCACAAAGCTCTTGCTGGCAGAACTCGTACACGTCCTTGAACTGGTATGCCCGCGCGACTTGTACGGGCACGAGCGCAAGGAAGAACGCCGATGCGATAAACGCCCACTTTGCCATGACGGCCCCCGAGATTGAAACAATATGGGGGATTTTGTTTCAGTAGGGAGAAAGCGCCCGAATACTAGATCGTAGTGCGACGCGTTCGGGTCACATGCCGACAAAGATAGATGAATGTGAACACTCTGCCGCCGACATCAGCCTCCCCTTATTTTCAACATGTAAATTTTCTTATTAAAACCATTGCACTCCGGCGTCCACGTATATACAACTACAGATTGATATTGGAGTTTGCCAGAAATTGAACGGAGCCCGGCGATGACAATACAGAAAATCAGTTTTGGCCGTGCGCCGGACCTTGCCAGCACATTATTTGCGCCATCACCACTGTTGAGCTCGGCTGTGCATCAATCAGAAATCGCCACATCCCAAGCGGAGGCGGCTCGGCTCGGCTTTTTGCAAACTTCAGGGCCGTCGATTTCCGCGCTACTACAGCCCATAGGCGGCGTTTTCACGTTGGCTCAATACCAATCGCCGTTCAAAACGCAGGGCAACAGAGGCACATGCTGGGCGTTCGCGGGAGCCGCCGCTCTGGAGGCGGCGTATCGTCGCAAATTTGGCGTTCTAATCGACGTATCCGAAGAGTACCTCTTCCATATGGGCAAATCATTCGCCCTCAACAGGAATGTCGATCAGACGGTCGTGACACCGGTTGAGAACAATTCTTCCCTCACTGGCTTTCAGGGGTGCGGCGATATTGTTAAAAAACTGAGCGAGAATGCCGTTCCACCCGAAAGCACGGCGCCCTACTTCTCGAGCCAACAGAGTTTGCTTGCCATTCTTCCTGAACTCGGCTTCGCAAATCAGGCGGCAATGGCGAGTCAGGAAGACTACGATTCAGTTGAATATTGCGAGCAGCACATCCCTCTAATAGCGCGCGTTAATGCGCGCTACCGTGCTACGGGCTTCCAATGCCTAGGCGCCGATCCCTCTATCCAAGCCTTAGAAAACACGTTGCTTTCGGAGCATGAGATTGTCTGCGACGTGCAAAGGCCAGATGGTATTGGTGGCCATGTACTCTTGCTAATCGGCTTTGACCGCAACAGACGGGTCTTCTTCGCTAAGAACCATTGGGGTGAGAATCGTTTTATAGAAATCAAGTATGAAAACGACCCGGACTGGGTCATTAAGAGCGGCTGGTATATTGAAGATGTAGTCGATTCCACTTTCGTGCAGAACCAAGCCTGCTGGCTAGGTAATTGGTGGGTCAATCTTGGTGCAGGCCCTTTTCGTATATTGCTGCGCCGGTCCGAAGATTTTGCAGCCCCCAGGGCACCCACGAGATTGGGGTCGGCCTATTTGGGCGACGGTAGACATGACATAAACGGTCTTTTTCTCAACAATGGCGGTGACATTAGATTGTTCATCGCCCCAACCACAGCACCAACAACGCCCGGGACGTTGTCAGGAACCGAGATAGAAGCGCGACTAGATTTCACTGACATTTACAATGCGGGCGGTGTATCCAGTGGACGACCTGCAACCCTGTCACGTTTCTCAACACGGTTTGCCGCCCTCTTCAAAAGAAATGACGGGACAGCGTGGGAAGCTCGTCATGGCATCGACGCAGTCGCGTATCAAGCCACGTTCAATAGCTTGGTGTCGCACGGGTTCCGACTTACCAATGTCTGCGGCTATAGCGAGGGAAGGGAATCACGCTTCAACGCAATCTGGGAGAAGCGCGGCGGCCCGGCGTGGGAGGCTCGGCACGGACTGACAGCGGCGCAATATCAGACAGAGTTTAATGCACTCGTCCGGCGCGGGTTTCGACTGGTGAACGTCAGCGGTTACGCAGAAGACGGGCAAGCACGCTATGCGGGAATATGGGAGCAAAGAGAAGGAAATGATTGGCAAGCACGCCATGGAATGTCCGCGGCACAGTATCAACAGACGTTCGAGCAGCTCACGGCGCAAGGCTACACACCATTGCAGGTCTGTGCTTATCGTGTCGATGTGGAGGTCTTGTTCGCCGCGATTTGGGAAAAGCAAAGTGGCGTATATTGGGAAGCCCATCACGCGATGACCGCAAGCATATATCAAATTATTTTCGACCAACAGGTGTCTGCGGGCCGTAGGCTCGCATGGGTCAATGGTTACAGCGATACCGGGATTGCGCGCTACGCGGCAATATGGCGACAAGACGAGTATGGCGCATGGCAAGCGCGTCACGGGCTTCGCTCAGATGAGTATCAACTCGCCTTCGACGACTTGGTTGGTCAGGACTTTCGCCCCGTTCAAGTTTCGGGCTACGGCGACGGGTTCTATCGCGCCTAGCTTCTTGAGAATTTCGCTTTAGCCAGCAGAAATTCTCAAGAATTCCAAACTTTCTCGCCAAGTGCGCCCGATGAAATCGCGCTGATGTGGCCCCACTACTTTTGTATATATGTAGGTCGTCTCGATCCGGACATGGCCAAGGCAAAATTGGATGAGTTCGATTGGAACCTCGTTGATACGTGCCGTCGCGCCGAAAGAATGTCGAAGCGCGTGCGGATGGCTCAGATAATCCGGGATACCTGCGCGTTTCGCTACCTGCCTGACCCGTCGCCATGCTGTCGTGCGACTAAACACCCAAAGACGCCGATTGACGCTTGCCAAATCTTGGCGCGCGGCACGCCATAAATGAACGCCATCCAAAAAGGGGAACAGCTCGCGTGGCACCGGAACATCACGAACCGCGCCTGTTTTTCGTTGCTTGAGGGTCCTGATATTGATAGTCCCGTTTACTTCATCGAGGTCAAGCGGTGTGAGCGCCAGTGCTTCAGATACGCGCGCGCCCGTGAACGAGAGAACAGCGCAAAAGGTAGCAGTCTCTGCTCCAAGGGCATAAGCGGCCCGCAAGAATGCAGCACGCTCTTCGGGCACCATGTACTTGCGGCGCCCCCTGCTGTCGAACACCGACCATTCCATATCCCGTCCTGTGCCCCCCTTTTGATGGGACGGGCAACCCTTTTTATTTGACTTCCTCAACCGCCTTGAAACAAAATCCCCCATATTGTTTCACCAGTATACGGGCGGCATCAAGCTGACGGAAATCACTGATAGAGACAGTTTTACTGGTGGAGCTACTCATTAAGGTGGGAGACGAAGCCGGGAACTATCGTTTTCTTCACGGAGGCTACGTCGTCAGGGCGGAGTAATACTTGGCCCCACTCTGCCTTTTCGCAGCTCAAGGGCCACAAGTCGAAAGCGATTGAGAATTGGCCGCCGCAGTAGCTACGGCCCATCAGATAGTCGTGTGATGCCGCAGAGCGCTGAGAAGTGCTTCAGCGCCGCGGAGTGAACTTACAAGGATCAATCAGAATTTCATAAGAAAGCTCATCGGCATCCAGTGATTGACCGCGACAAAGAAATCGGCCAAGCGCCGGAAAAGCCCGAGTCTTGTTGTGGCGGCTTTCATAACGGACGTAGCCTCAAGCACAGATCTATCAAGTGGGTGTAACAGGCCTAGTTTTCATATTTCCGACAAAGTCGGTAGAAAGCCCCGCTAAATCAAGGGAGTACCTTCATTTCCCTTGACGGCCGAGACAAATTACTTGTGTTCAACCTGTCGTGGCGGGTAGCCTTACCTCGCGCAACGGGGGCTGCAATGCGAAAAATTTCTCGAAGAAATTTTGTTGCCAGTACGGCGTCCATGGCTCTTGTGAGCTGTGGGCCGGGCTCCAAAACCAAGAATGCGCTGCGCGTCGGATTCAATTCCTGGGTTGGCTACTCGGCCTTATACATCGCCAAAAAGGAGGGGTTGTTCGACGGACTGGGGTTGGACGTAACTTTGACTGACAGCGAAAAGCTTCCCGACCGGATCGCTGCGTTGGGCGGCGGGAATTTTGATGTTGTAGGCGCTACCGTCGATTCCAGCGTAGTGACCGCTGCAGCGAATGTTCCAGGAAAAATCATTTTCGCTTTCGATTCCTCGCGCGGCGCCGACGGCATCATTGCCGCTCCGGGAATAAAGTCGATAGCCGATTTGAAGGACAAAAGAATCGCAGTTGAAGAAGCGTTCACGGACCATTTCATGCTTTTGAAGGTCTTGGCGCAGCATGGCGTCGGTGCCAGGGACTTCAACCTCGTCGGCCTTACTGCAGACAACGGTGCTGTCGCGTTCACGCGCGGCGCAGTTGACGCGGCCGCAATTTACGAGCCTTACCTATCGCAAGCAACCAAACGGCACGGCAGCCATATCATATACACTACGAAAGATGAGCCGCCGTACATATTCGATGTCCTCTATGCTCCGGACAGAGTCATCGCGTCTCGGCGCGAGCTTCTGGAAAAGTTTCTGAGAGCCTTGATAAAGGCAAATGATCTTTGGGAGAAATCGCCGACTTCCTATCAGGCATTCGTCGCCAAGTCGTGGGATTGGAAGGAACCAGAGGTCGCGGCTGCGGTCGAGGAAATCCAGATAGCGACTTCGCAGCGTCAGAAGGAATGGTTCCTCCCTCAGAACAGTCCGATCCTGACGGCTGCTGATGCTGCCGCCCGCCTCTGGCTGGATTCCGGGGTCGTCAAGGTGAGCCTTAACGGCGCTGAGCTCGTGGACGCCTCTCTCGTCAAATCCGCTCTAGCCAGCGGCGATATCGGTGGCTAGGCGGATAGCGGCCGGCGTATTGGGATTGGTCTTACTCTGCGCGCTCTGGCAGATGGGGACCATTCTGATTGACGCATCGGGGATGGGCCTTTCGACATTTTGGCCCGATGTGCGCGCTATAGCTGCCGCTCTTGGAAAGCTTGCCGTGTCACCGGCCTTTTTTGAGGCGTTTCTCGTCACCAACGGCCGGGTTCTTCTAGCTCTCGCTATCTCAATGAGCTTCGCGATAGCTGTCGGCTACCTGCTGCATCGATACGCAACGGTGGATGCGATCGCGTCACCGATAATTGACTTCTCGCGCTATATACCTGTAGCCGCCATCATTCCGGTCACGATCATACTGTTCGGCATCGACGACCTTCAGCGCATTTCGGTCCTGGTCTTTGGAACCGTCTTTTATGCCATCGTCCTGGTAACGGCTGGGTTCAACAATGTGCCTCAGGAATATCGGGATCTAGGCACGGTCGCGGGCCTGAACAGGCGACAGCTATTCAGGAGAGTGACCTGGCCGGCTGCCTTGCCCGAGGTGTGGCAGGCCGTGCGCATCTCGGCTGGCATCTGCTGGAGCTACATTCTTGTCGCGGAGATCGTGGCGGCGGACACGGGCATCGGCTTTCTGGTGATCCGGGCTCAGCGCTTCCTACAGATGGACACGCTGTTTGCTCTCGTAATAGTGACCGGCATGGTCGGCTTAGTCTACGACCGGGTGATCGTCATGCTGTCGAAAATGACCTGCGCCTGGGCGTTCGAAAAGCGATGACAGGCCCGATTCTCCTCGTAGAGCAGCTCGGCTATCGATGGGGAAAGCCATCCAGCGCGTGGCTCTTGCAAGGCCTGTCCTTGGAGATCGCGGAAAACGAACGCGTGGCCTTGCTCGGCAGATCGGGCGTTGGCAAAACCACGTTTGCCAAGATCGTTGCCGGGCTGATACCTACGACAACAGGCTCTGTCACGTTCCCTCAAGCAGAAAGCGACAGGCGGCCGGTAGATATCGCTTTCCAGGGAAACGTCCTTTTCCCCTGGCTATCCGTTTGGGAAAATGTGGCCTTCGGTGTTCCCGTCCGTGCCCATCGCGCGACAAACAAGGAAGGCGCACTGGCCATATTGGATACGGTCGGCTTGCGCGGCGCGGCGGACTTCATGCCCAACGAACTGTCAGGCGGCATGCGCCAGAGAGTATCGGTCGCGCGAGCGATATTCAGGCGCTCACAGCTCACCATCTTGGACGAGCCGTTCAGTTCGCTCGACCTCGTGACCCGCGAAGCGCTCTACGAGTTGGTCCGCAGCACAAGCACTGAACAGCGCATGGCTTACCTCATAGTGACGCATTTACCAGAAGACGCCTACTACTCCTGCACGCGCAGCTTCGTTCTCAGCGGCAAGGGTCGGAAGCTCAATGTAATCTCGCACGCGGACTACAAGGCGTTGGCGGAGTATCGAACGGCGGTCTACGAAAGGCTGCAGGAATAACGCAAGGGGGGCGCAATGCCGATTTCGGTTCTGATCGATGGCGAGCACACAGTTGCGAGAGTGCTAAGCGGGTTTCGATTCGTCACTGATCTGGGCGTAGCTTTCGTCGCGAGCGATCTGGTCAGCATAGCTCTAGGCCCCAGCCCTTCCTCCGTTCAATTCGATATAGGGCAGCGTCTAGGTCTTATAGCCGCCGCTATTGGCTTGGTCCGGATAGTCTTTTCCTTCGTTGTGCTTCACCAAAACAAGGTGTTCGAGGCGTTTTTGAGTACGCCGAAAACAGGTAAATGGCAGGCGCTGCTGGGTTTTGACTGCCTTCAACTTGTTTGCTCGCTAGTTCTGCTTTTGCTTGTCGGCTTTATGGCATATGTCGTGTCTCACCCGGCAGACACCCCGTTCATTCTCCGGGCGGTCGCCTCTCGCATTAACGAAAACTACGGCGCGAGCAACGACCTGATAAATAGCCTCGCCGTCTCCTTCTCGATATTGGCGTGCATTCTGGGCATCTATCCGGTGCTGTTGATCAGCGAAGCTCTTATGGTCTGGAGGCTGCAGGACCGTCAAAAGCAAGGCACATCGGAAGCATTTCGCATCTTTTCCGACAAGGGCGCTGCGCTTATCCGCACGACAAGGATATGGTGCTACATAGATTTGATCGCATTCGCCGTCCTGCTGCTTTTTGCGGTGTATTTTTGGATGTTTTTCCCTTCGACGCCAAATGTTCCCCAGGCGAGCAGCCTAATCACGCAGACGCAGATCGTCTCTTTTGGCTCCGGACTGCGCGCCGTGGCGCCGCTGCTGGAGGCTCTTTTCACCTTGGTGGCCGTCGTGCTTACCTTTGTGGACATTTCCTGCAATTCCGAGTTCTACAGCCCCTCGGCGGTGGCCGCTCGAGTGAAGCGCAACGGATATGAAATCGATCTCTAAGGGCGCCGACATCCTAGAGCGGGCGTCGAGTGTTCCTTTCAAGCTTACCCAGCGACGCTTCAGCAGAGCCATCGAATGAACATCTGGATTGATCACACTGGACTTCAAGCCGCGTCGCGTTGCATGTCGCGGTCGGCACGTGGGCTGTACGATGCCAAGGGGCTTCTCAATGTCGCGACGCTGCTGGTCTTCGGCAGCAAGATCAGGTTGACCAGCTTTGAGCCACAGGAACTTGTGGAAATCAGCAGCACGTTCGTGGACGCGCTCGCGTCGCTGACCGGTGACGACCCGACGGTGGAATTCCACAAAACCTCCCGACACGAATACGCCGTGGCTTGCAGAAAAGCGGCGGAATTTTCAGCCTCGGAACTCCCATTTCGATTTAGGCGCAACGCTCGCGAACTTCTCGGACTTCCTTCGGCGAGCTTGCCGGCAGGAGCAACCTTTCAGCCGGACAGAGTCAGGAAGATCGTCGAGACTTACGACGGCTCGCAGTTGGATGACCTGTCCTGCTCGGCATTGGAGGCCAAAGGCGACGGCGCGATAGAGTACATGCTCGCGAGTTCTAACTCGTTACGAGCGGAAGTTCGTCGGATAATTGCCGAGGCGAAGGACTGGAACGAACAGGACAACTGGCAGATCGAGTCGTTTCTGCGGCACGGTCTGAATGAGGCCTTGGCGCACTCAAACGGTGCCATTTATGCGCCAGCCATAAGCCGCGCGGAGCTTATCCACTCTGAAGTGGAGTTTGTCATGAAAAGGTTGGAAGGTGAGCTTCAGTCCGTCGCTCGGGAGCTGAACGCCGAATTGGACGAGGTTCCGAGCATCCACGCGTTGCTGCTCGACAGGTCGAAAGGAGATCCAAAAGGAATTTTGACCGAAGCGCTGGAGCTAAGAGGTCAAGCCCGCTCTTTGCGACATCTGCTTGGGCGGTATGTTGAAGCATTGTCCGACGGGCGATCCAGCACCAGGTTTGATATTGCCCAGTCGATTCGGGAGATCGGAAGAGAACTCAGATACACGCTCAAGGTTGAGCGCGCCCCAACCTTTTTGAGCGCTATCGACGTTTCTTTCGTATTGGGGCTGCCGGCTGTCGAGCTAAGCGGCTCCAAACTTGTCGAGTGGCTTCATCACCGGTTGGCTTCCCGCAAGCTCGCGGTGTTGACGGAAGCTGCCAAGACGGTCGCCTTCAATCAGGCATACCGAGAGCAATTTGCGAAGCTTCTTGAAGGCTCTGGATACTCCTGAGTTCGGAGAACGAGACGTTCGCTTTGAACTATGACTCGTGAACGACGGGTACGCTAAGGATGTCGTAAGAGCCGAATTGCATCTCAGTCGGCTTGGGAGCGCGCACGACGCGCAGGGTGCGCCCTATCCTCTTTAACACCGGCCCAAGTACCGGGTCCGACCTCGCGTTATCGGCAGCACGGCGTCGGCGCTCCTGATAGTAATAACCGACTATGAAGGACAAATCGGCTTCGACGAATTTGCGGAACTCCTCTGCGAAAGCACTAGTTCTCTTTTCCTTGCGCAGCCTGAGCAGAATTCCGTAGGCGATACAGTTGGCCTCAAACTCGTATTCCACGACAGTTGAAAGAATTCTGTCGGAAGCGCCGCGGAAGTCCCGTATCGCCATGTGCCGCGCTTTGGCGCCGTAGTATTTCAATCCCAGAGCTTTGGCTGTAGCGCGCTTCGTTCCCCACTGGAACATGTGGCCTATCAGATGAGCTATATCCCAGGCGAGCGTGTTCTTGTCCGACACACGACTGTTGTCGACGAAGATATACTTTCCGTCGCTGAGGGATGTGTAGAACTGCCGCCGTATCGCGCTTGGCGCGGGAAATTTTTGGTAGATAGGTTCCAAATCCGTGGCAATAATCGTTCCGCCATAGCTCTCAAGGAGCACTGCAAGCGCGGCATAATCCTTCGATGTCAGTTTGAGGGTCATTTCGTGACCCTGGCCCACGACAACGGATTTTTCCATATAAATCGATGTTACTGCTATTTGTGCGACGTTTGGCCCAATAGCTGTGTCGACCGTTCCAGCTCAACCTTAAGACGCTTGGGAAGGCTTATGCTTTGGGAGCAAAATGATCGTCAGAGAAGAGTATACACCCCTGCTTTTTGTAGACAAATATCTGCATCTGGGAGCGCTCGCCTACCACTCCCCCGGCATCGTCGGATCATCCGCCTCTCTCCACTTGATATCATCGTCCGCAAACCCGTCGCCCTTCATGGTGAAGCCGTCGCCGGGAATATCCCTCGGTAGCGATACGCGAACCCGGTTCAGCTCTCGTAGCCGCTCATAAGCTTCATGGGAAAGGCGCGGTTGCGCTTCCAACGTGCCCACCGGCACCGGGATAGACACCGCCTGCGGCGTAACATTCCTGATATGCGCCGCAAACTGAAGCCTGGGCTGCGAGAGGATGAAGTCCGGCGTCGTGCGGAGGTCTGGGGCGAGTGCGCGCGCGTCCGACATGGAAACCCCCGAGGCCATCTTGATCGCCGTGTTCGCCGCAAGCGACGACCTCAGAGAACTTGATGCCTGGTCCAGGAATTGATGAGCGAAAATACAGCCCAATTTCATCTTGCGGGCTTCGGTAAGGAGGTCGTCTATGTTGCCGTCGAAGTATTCTGCGGCTTCGTCTACGATCAGGAAGGCGGGCTTGCGCTCGTGTTCCGGCATGGCCGCACGCTCAAGGACCGCCTGAAGTACGAGCGAGATAAAGATACGGCCAAAATGAGCTGAAGAACCCTTCAAGAAATCCTTGGCCGTATCTACGAGAATGATCGAGCCGCTGTTGAGCGCGCTGTAGAGGTCGATCTTGGTGCGGGGCGATGTGAACAGGCGGGCGAGCGTGGGGTTCTCAAGGACCGCGTTCAGGCGATAGCGGATCTGCTCTTTGGTCTGCGCGAAGGTCTTCGAGGCGAAATCACGCTCGAAGAAGTTCCTCTGGATCGGCGGCAGGCTCTCGATGGCTTTGCGATACGGCGCCGCGTCATCCATCAAGCTGATCATGTCGAGGATGGTGGCGGTGCGCCCCAGGGTCTCCGGGAGCGCGAGCATCAACCGTGCGACGAAGCGGAAGAAGACGCCCTGCTTGGCGGTGAGGTCGGCGCCGAGTAGTCCGCCGAAGAGATAGTCAAACGTCTGGATCACGCCTGCCGTCACCTGCTCCTTGGTCGCCTCGTCGTATCCGCCGAGCCGCTCCCGGTTCACGTCGAAGATGTTGATCGCGGGCGGGTGCGCTATGTCGCGGGGCGTGATGAGGAGAAGGCGGCCGGCGAGCGGCCCGGTATCGGGGTCGAGGAGCGCCAGGCGCGAGAGCTTCCCTATGAGGTCGGTCTGGCTATCGACGATAACGAGCGCGGGCGGGTCCGGGGATCGCAGGTCGTGCAGGATGAGGTTCTGAAGGAGCTGGGTCTTGCCCGCGCCCGAGCCTCCGACGATGTGCATATGGCTGAAGCGGTCTTCATGAGTGAGCCGGAGCGGGACCGGCGCCATGAGGAATGCGTAGAAGGGAGTGTTCCTGAAGTACGCCTCAACGAGCTCCTCAAGCGGCGCGTCATTCTCCGACGGGATGAGGTAGCGGCGGCCCTTCGGATCATGCGGGTCCGCTATCTTGGAGACGGCGCAGAGGTTCGCGTGCATTGTTTTCGTGACCTCGACGAAGAGGCCGTCGTCGGCGTAGTTCGGGTTCCAGAGGATCGCATAGAGCCGGTCGAGGAGCTTGCGGGGGGCCGCAACCGCATTGATGAGCGGGATGGTGAAGGGCGAGGTATCGGCGGTGCCTTCCGGAATGGCGTCCGTGATGGCGTCGAGGGTGAGGTAGAGGCCGCCCTGGAGGAAATCGATCGCGCGCTCGTGGTTCACGAGGAAGTGCCGCTTCGCGGTCAGATACCGCTCAAGATCGACCTGCTGCTTGAGCGAGAGCTGCGCCACGTCCCACTTGATCTCCGGGAACTCGAAGATCGTGGTTTCGAGGTTGGCGAGGTCAACGAGCGTGCGCGAGAAGGGTCGCTGGAGCGCCTCGGGCACGCGCCCGCCGAAGCTGCCGAGGATGCGCGAGCATACCGCGACGACGGCGTCCTCCCGCGCATAGGGCGACGCATAGTGCATCCGGCGGACCTCGTCGTAGAGGGCGCGCAGCTCGGCGAGGCTTCGGGCGCGCTCGTCGGTGAAGCGGCGGGTGAAGGGGGTATAGGTCGAAGGCGCGAAGTCGTCCGCGATCTTGGTAACGACCGGCACGAAGGAGACGATCTTCGAGCGTGCCATCACACGCACCGCACGAGGACGACGAGCAGCACGATCAGAATCGTGCCTATGAGGGCATACTTGCCCCACTCATCGGCCGTGAGGTTTTCGAGGCGGTCCTGCCACGTATCGAACTCGCGGGTGTCGGGCTCGGACTGCCTGTATTCGAGCAGGCTCGGGGACGGGCCGGCGAGGAGATCGAGAGAGCCGTCCCCGGTATGCACCTTCTCGCCGTCCGAGAAGTCGATGAGGGCGAGGCTGCCATTGAAGGTCGCGGCGATGTCGAGATAGCGCTTCAGGGTGCGGCAGGCTTCCATGACCGCATCCTCGGCCTCAAGGAGCTCGTCGAGGTCCTTGCATTCGATGTGCTGGCCTCGGCCCAGGCTGTCGATGGAGATGGTGAGGCTCAGTGCCGCGCGCATGAGGGAGAAGAGGCCCGTGACATAGCCGAGGATGCCTCCGCCGCCCCTGCGCGCCTCGGCGTTGTCGAGATGCTTCTTGGCCGCGCGGCTGTTGTATACGACCTGCTTCCCAAGCCGATACTTGTCGATGTTCGCGGCTTCGGGTCCGGTGTATTCGGCCTGGGCATCGAGGCAGAAGACGACGGTGCCGCCCATGACGCCGCCCATGCGCTGCGAGCGCTGGAGTTTGAGTTGCATTGGAGCCCCCGCTAAAGAACACGTGATAGTAGAATTATGACGGAAGGCTATTCTACGTTTAGGTGCACGCTATGCTGTGGATAGAGGCGGATTCAAAGAGGGGGAGTGCCCTTAAAGTCGGGCTGCACTCGCGTGCCGTTGCGACGCAGGGTGTTGAGCCATAGGCAGCAACGAGAGCCCGCCGCGATGGGGATACGGTATCTCCGTACGTATCGCTCTTCGTATCCTCTAAAAAGCGGGCGGAGCCTCGCGACCCCGCACGGGCTCCGGTATACGTCTCGTGCCGCAATTAAGCGTTTCAATCAGCGCTCTTGCAACCGAATGGGCCGTTCACCGTTCCTGTTTGGCACGGCCAGCGAATGTAAATCGAACATCGCGGCGGTCAAGGTTTCGGAGGATTGTCATGAATACGCGCGTTCTCGCGGGCGCTCTGCTCGCGTCCTGCTGGTCGTTTGCTGCGCATGCTGGATTTCTCCAATTCCCGCTCAAATGTTCGACGCCGGCATATCCCTGCGCCGCCGGAGCGATCAACTACACGCTCCACGGCGCATACACCGCGAATTCGATGAACTCAATTCTCGATCATTCGATGTTCCAGAACCCGAGCACGCTGTACTATCCCTACGGCGTCACGGCCACGTCCGCCACCGGCGGCGATGGCATGGTCGAAGCGTTCAACGGCGAGAAAGTAAGCGGCACGCGTCTCCACAGCGATTTTCGCTGCGTCGGCGGCACGATCTACATTCATCCCGATTGGGATCGGAGCCAGCGTCTCACGAACGATAGCGGATGCGGTGCAGGTTATGCGTCGTATGACGAGCATCCGGGATATGACTACAAGGCCGCTCAAGGAACGCCCGTGTATGCGGCGGCGACCGGGACGGTCATCAGCACGATTTGCTATCTCGGCAATACCGGCACGGGATCGTGCGGGAGCTGGGGAGCGCTCGCCATCAGGCCCACGGGCGCGGGCAACGACTATTTCTATCAATACCTGCACATGGACACCACGATCTCTGTGGTGGCCGGCCAATCGATCTCGGCCGGGCAGCAGATCGGAACGGTGGGCGGACGGTGCGGCTCGGGTTGCACCTTGCCCGCGCACCTGCACTTTGAGGTGCGGCACATCGGGCCTGCCATCGGGCCGGAAGTATATCCTATCGTCGATCCCTATGGGTGGGTCGGAGGCTCGGCTGATCCGCTGTACAGTGCGCCGTACGTCACGCCCGCGAACCTCTGGCAGTAGCCGAGCTTATCGCCACGCGATGCTTGCAAGCATGCGCTGTGCACCAGGGTCTGCCGCATCTAGTGAGACGCGGTAGATCAGGTCATCATGTATGAAGACATATTCGTCCACGGAAGCGTCCGACGCATCCCCTGGGGGGAAGTGATAGAACAGAGCCTCCTTGCCGCCGACGGTGAGACGTTTGCCTTTGGGCGGAGAGATGCCCTGGATGCTGCGGTCTGCTGCGCCGCTTTGATCGTAGTCCGCAACCTCGTGGTAGATTTTCCCATCTGCTTCGGTCGGCTGCTTTACCAGCACGACGCTCGCAGGACCGATGCCAAACTCCCCGCTTGGCGTCGCAGATGGATCGTAGATATTGAGCAACGTGTGCGATCCCCACGGCGTTCCCGATGCCACCTCGTGCGCGTCAACTGCATACTGCGACGGATAGCTTATCGTAAATCCGGTATCGGCATCGGTGTAGGATTTCCAAGCGCTGCCCGTATCTGAAGGCGCTGCTGACTGTCTCGACAGCGTTATCGCCACAACGGCAGCAATCAACAGAAATACGGCGAGTGCAAGAAGCCAACCCCTTTGCATAAGTGCATTGTAGCAGAGCGGGCCACTTCGCCCTGGCGCTGCGGGCGCTAAAGAAGACCGCAGGATCAGCCTTCATCTCATATTCAGTCCCGCTTAGCCGGTCGAAAAAAGCGGGCGGAGCAGTCACCCGCCCCGCCCGCGCTCCGTCATCGGGAGCTTTGTGCTTCATCTCTGCGCTTGATGCGCTCCTGGAGCCAGTCCAGCACCTCCTGCTCGATCCATCCGACCCTGCACTGGCCGAGCGAAATCCTCTTCGGAAATGCTCCGGCCTTCTCAAGGCGGGCGATATGTTGCGGGCAGTACAGAACAAGCTCCCTGAGCTGGCACTTCGATAGTATCCGCATCGGATAACTCCTCGTATGAGAAGAGCATCGCGATGCTCCAGCGGGTTATGGGCCCATTGGATGGCGCAACCTTAGAGCGCTTCGCGCCACTGCTCAACTGGTTGGGACACGGCGCAACGCGCGCGGCTCAAAATGTGATCAAGAAACTTTGCGGGGCGTTCTGCACCATACGCGAACATGGCTGCGCATGCCGCTCTTAGACGGGCTGCGCGGACGCTAGTACGTGGGTCGTCGCCTTTATGAGGGAGAAGCGACATGAGCGATCCGCGTGAGCGCGGCTTCAACTACGGCAAGGGCTGGGGATCGGCACCGAAGCCCCCGATCTTCCTGCACGCCACGAAACTGGCCCACCAACTCGGCCAACAGGCTATGGCGCTATCCGCACGCGCTTGGGCGCTCGAAATGGCGCTCAGGAACGTTCGCCTTGCGACGACGGGCGTTGAGAAGGTGATAGCCGTTCGCGAGCTTGAGCGCGAGACGGAACGGCTGGAACTGACCGACGACTAGGTTCTAGCATGAACCGCCGCTCACGCATGAAGCGGACGAGAACCGGACGGCGCATCGAGCTATCCGCGCGCGATATCGAGCTCTTCAAGCTCCTTGTCCGCTATCGGTATCTCCGCTCCTCGTACCTGTATGCATTCCTCGGCGGCGCCTCCGAGACGCGCTTCAAGGAACGCCTGGGAGATCTTTTTCATGAGGGATATCTCGATCGGCCCAGGGAGCAATGGGAGTTCGCGGACGCGAGGTGCAGGCCGGTGGTCCACGAGATCGGCGCGGGCGGACTGCGTGTGCTGAAGGACCTGGGCGGCGCGGTTGAGAGCACCACATTCCTCAAGTCCGCGCCGCGCCAGTACCGGCACGCGCTCATGATCTGCGAGGCGCTCGCCTCGATAGAGCTTGGATGCCGCCAAAGCGGGCTCCGGTTCGTCGCTTGGCCCGAGATTTTGGAGAAGGCGCCCGAGGCGACCAGGTCGTCCGCAGCGCCCTGGAGGCTTCCCCTGCCCTCGGGCGGGCACCTCGCGCCAGACGGCGTGTTCGGGATCGAGTACCGGGAGGGTGCAGCGAAGTCGTATCGCTTCTTCGCGCTCGAAGCGGATCGCGGGACGATGCCCGTCGCTCGCGCCCGGCCGAAGCAGACCTCATACATCGCGAAGCTCGCGGCATACCGCGACGCGATCAGCGCCGGAGCGCATACGGCGAACTGGGGCGTGCCGAACTTACTGGTGCTGACGCTCACCATTGCTCCTTTCCGACTTGCCTTCGTGCTCGAGAAAGTCGCAGAGGCAAGATTAGGTGCGCCTTTCCTGTTTAAGGCCGTGGCAGAAGCCGATCTCGTGCATCCCGCCCCCGCTCTCCCGACCGAACCATGGGCGCGAGCCGGGTTGCCGCCGTTTTCCATCGCAGCGATTTAGCTTAGAACGCATATATTATAGGTTGAAACAGACGTAAGACGGGACCATCATACCCGCGCTGGGGGACGCTCCGGGGCTCGTGAGCATCCGCAAGGAGGGGACCATGCGCACGATCTGGCACCTACGGGTTCTTTTCGCGCTTTGTCTATGCGTCGGAGGCCCTTCCCCCGCAGGCGCAAGCGGGACTTCCGCGCCCATGCCACTTCTTGCGCCGGGCAAGCCTGTCGATTGGTGGTTCATGTTCAAGCTGAACGCGAAGCACTTTCCGCGATGCGGCGGCGGCGAGGAGCGTATCTGTCCCTTCGGCGGCATGAAGCCCGGCGACAAGCCGAACCCGAAATACGGCAACAACTACAGTCTTCAATTCGTCTATGCGAGCAGCGACGACCACGATCTGCAAAAAGGAACCGGCTGCGCGGGCGAAGGCGTCCATGATCCGCTCGGCGCGACGTTCGACGAGGTGTACCACGGCCATTTCCACTACGTGATTTGGAACGACCAATTCGAAGGCGATCCAAAGATCACCGGCAGCGGCACGTGGGGTCACTCGAAAGGACTGCTCGCCTGGAACGACGCCGGCGACGGCATGGTGCTTCAAGTCACGACCCCCTCGTGGCCAGGGGCGGCAAGCGAGGCACGTCCGCGCAAGCACGACGGCAACACGCTCGGATGCATCAAGGACAACGATGTCGAGGTAAGCCAGCACTTCTTCGCCGTCGCACTTCCCCACGCCGATGTCGTCAAGGTGCTCCAGGCGCTTCAGAACGCGAGCGTCGCCACGAAGCCGAGCATCGCACAGGCGGTCGACAATGGCGGACCGGACGACATCAAAGAGCTTGTTGAAGAGCTGGGCGTCAAATCGAAGAGCACATCGGTCCTTCTGCAGCGGCTTTCCAACGGCATGATTCTCATCTCCAAGCCGTCAAAGCTCCATGTGCCGCCGTGGCAGCTCGTTTCCGCCGAGCTCGGCGGCGTCGATTTGCGCGCCGCGACCTGGTGGATGAAGCCTGCGATACCGTCGACCACAAGCGCTACCAAACTCAAATGCTGGGATGCTTCCCTGCCGACGCCCGGCGGTGTCGAGATCGCGACGAGCGGGTCCTGGGACGGGACCTCGTTCAGCCTTGAGGGCGGTGCGCATCCCGATGCGAACCACGCCAAGATCGGCGTCTCCACGTCGGGATCAAAGCGCTACGCGATCTTCGGCGATATGAACCAGCAAGGCACGGCGACGGGATCAGGCAAGTGCGAGAGCAGCCAGAACGGCCGTGGCGGCCTCTTCTTCGCCGTTGAGGACAAGAAGCTGGCGAAGGGGGTGTCCGATCTCATCGCGGGTGATAGCGCCCCCGCGCACTGACTCAACTTTGGGGTTGAGCCTATACCGAGCCTAGCGCATGCTGGTGTCGGCTTAGATGCTGGCTATCCCCTTGAAGGGATTGGTGGGTGATGTAGGAATCGAACCTACGACCCGCTGATTAAGAGTCAGCTGCTCTACCGACTGAGCTAATCACCCGCCTGGGCGCCTTTGGGGGCCCGGAGGAAGGGGCGGCCTATAGCAAGGCTGGGGGCGGGTGTCTACTGGCCGGGGCAGCCCGTCCACGGCCCCGTTCGGCGGCGTCAGATGATCCCCCCGGAATGGCGGGGGATCTCGACCTGGCGATGGACGTGGACGCTCATCAGGATGCCGAAACCGAACATCACGGTCAGCATCGCCGTGCCGCCATAGGAGACCAGCGGCATGGGGATGCCGACCACCGGGATCAGGCCCATCACCATCGCGCCGTTGATGAGGATATAGAAGAAGAAGTTGAGGGTGAGCCCCATCGCCACCAGCCGCCCGAACTGGCTGCGCGCGCTCATCGCGATCTGCACGCCATAGCCGATGACGATGGCGAACAAGAGCAGCAGCGCGATCGAGCCGACGAACCCGAACTCCTCGCCGAAATTGGTGATGATGAAGTCGGAATGCTTCTCGGGCAGGAAGTTGAGCCGGCTCTGCGTGCCCTGGAGGTAGCCCTTGCCCGTCAGCCCGCCCGAGCCGATGGCGATCTTGGCCTGGGTGATGTTCCAGCCGGCGCCCAGCGCGTCGGATTCGGGATCCAGGAACGTCATCACCCGCGCCTTCTGGTAGTCGTGCAGGAAGAAGCGCCAGGCGACCGGCACCGCGCCGGCGACCGCCGACACCGCCGGCACGATCCACCACCATGACAGCCCCGCGAGGAACAGCAGCGAGCAGCCGTCGGCGACCAGGATGATCGTGGTGCCGAGATTGGGCTGCTTCAAGACCAGCACCGCCGGCATCGCGATCATCACCAGCGGGATGATCAGCTTGAGCGGCTTGGAGACGTCCTCGACCGAAAGCCCGTGCAGATAGCGCGCCAGCGCGAGGACGAGCGCGATCTTCATGAGCTCGGAGGGCTGTATGCCGATGGGCCCGAATTCCAGCCAGCGCTGCGCGCCGAGCGCGCTGTGCCCGGCGAACAGCACCAGCACCAGCAGCACCAGCGAGATCGCGTAGGCCGGATAGGCGACGCTCATCCAGATGCGCACGTCCGTCAGCGCCGCGATCACCAGCAGCACCAGCCCGACCGAGAAATAGGCCATCTGCTTGCCGGCCCAGGGCGAGAAGCTCGCGCCGGCCACCGAATAGAGCATCGCGAAGCCGACGCAGGCGATCAGCGTGATCAGCGCCACCATGCCCCAATTCACTTCATAGAGCTTGTCGGCGACGGTCAGCGTGCGCCGCGCGGCGGCATAGGCGCGTATGGTCATGTCCCCCTCGTGCCGGTGGCCGCTTCGGCGGCATTGACGGGATAGGCGGTCTTGAGACTCAGGATGTCGCGCTTCTGCGCGAAGGTGAGGATGTCGCGCACCATCTGCACATGCGGATGCGCGCCGACCGCGCCATGCTCCATCACGATCGCGGCGGCATAGCGCGGCGCCAAAACCGGCGCGAAGGCGACGAACAGCGCGTGGTCGCGCAGCTTCCAGGGCAGCGACTCGTTCTTGCGCACGCCGGCCGCGTGCTCTTCCTTGGAGATCTTGCGCACCTGCGCGGTGCCGGTCTTGCCGGCCATCTCCAGCCCCGGCTCGGCGATGCGCCAGGCGAACGCCGTGCCGCCGGGCTCGTTGCACACCGCGTTCATGCCGTCGCGCACCAGCTGGAAGGCCTTGTCGGAGAACGGCAGCGGATCGGGCAAAGGCCTTGGCTGCGCGATGCTGCCGACGACATGGGCGATGCGCGGCGTGATCGCCTTGCCGCTGGCGATGCGCGCGACCTGGGTGCAGAGCTGCAGCGGCGTCACCAGCACATAGCCCTGGCCGATGCCGGTGTTGAGCGTCTCGCCCTGCTGCCAGGGCACGCCGAAGGTCTTGAGCTTCCAGTCGCGGCTCGGGATCGTGCCGCCATATTCGCCCGGAAGCTCGATGCCGGTCGGCGCGCCGAGGCCCAGCTTGCGCGCCACCGCCTCGATGGCGTCGATGCCCAGGCGCCGCGCGGTCTCGTAGAAGAACACGTCGCACGACGCCTGGATGCCGCGCTTCAGGTCGACATGGCCGTGGCCGCCCTTCTTCCAGCAATGGAACTGGTAGTTGCCGAGCGTGTAGACGCCGCCGCAATTGACGGTGAGCTTGTCGAGCCCGGCCTCGACCGCGGCGAGCGCGACGGCGAGCTTGAAGGTCGAGCCCGGCGGATAGGTGCCCGACAGCACCTTGTTGAGCAGCGGCTTGTGGTCGTCGGTGGTGAGCTCTTTCCACTGGTCGTTGGTGATGCCGACATTGAACAGGTTGGGGTCGAAGCCCGGCGTCGACGACAGCGCCAGCACGTCGCCGGTCTGGCAATCCATCACCACGCAGGCCGCGCTCTCCGCGCCCAGCCGCTGGTCGGTGAAATGCTGCAGCTCGCGGTCGATGGTGAGCCAGATGTCCTTGCCCGGATGCGCGGGATCGCTGGACAGCTCGCGGATGATGCGGCCATAGGCGTTGACCTCGACACGGCTCGCGCCCGCTTGGCCGCGCACCTCGTGGTCGAACGACTTCTCGATGCCGCGCTTGCCGATGCGGAAGCCCGGCAGGTCGAGCAGCGGATCGTCGTCGTCGCTCTTCTTGTCCTCGGGCGACACCTGCGCGACGTAGCCGAGCAGATGCGACAGCTCGCTGCCGAACGGATAGGCGCGCGTCTCGCCGACGTCGGGCTGCACGCCGGGCAGATAAGGCAGATGCTGGTTGATCAGCGCGAATTCGTCCCAGCTCAGATTTTCGGCGATGACCACGGGCACGAATTTCTTGTTGGCATGGATGTCGCGCTGCACGCGCTTCTTCTGGGCGTCGGCGAGCTCGATCACGCGGGCGATGCTGTCGAGCGCATGCTCGGTATCGCCCGCCTGCTCGGCGACGAGGAGAAGGCGATAGTTGCGGCGGTTGTTGGCGAGCTCCACCGCAAAGCGGTCGAGGATGCGCCCGCGCGGCGGCGCGACCAGGCGCTCGTTGACGCGGTTGTCCTCGGCGGCGGTGCGATAGAGATCGCCGTCGCGGATCTGGAGCTGATAGAGCCGCCCGCCCAGCGCCGCCAGCACGGCGGTCATGCCGCCCGACATCATCAGCGTCCGCCGGGTGAAGGTGGCGTAGCGGCTTTTGTCCTTGCGGTCGAAGAGCGGCATCAGATGTCGCTCCTGAGAGGTCCGACCAGGCGGCGATGGATCGCGCCTAGGAACATCGCCACCGGCACATAGAAGATCACGCTCATCGCAAGCTCGCCCATCACCGGCGCCAGCGGCGGCACGTGCCAGTAATAGGCCGCCTCGACCGCATAGGCGCTGGCGCAGGCGATCGCGGCCGCCGTCGCGAAGCCCAGGATAGCACCCAATCCCGACAATCCCGCGAACGCGTCGCGCTGGCGGTCGATCAAGACATAGGTGACGACGAAAGCGAGCGTCCACACGCCGGGCGGGCCGCCGGAGAGCACGTCCTCCAGCAACCCGACCATGAAGGCCCAGAAGGGCGGCATCAGATCGGGCCGCACCAGGCCCCAGAAATAGACCGGCATCAGCCCGAGCAGCGGCGCCGGCACGATGCCGCCCAGGAACGACACCGGAAGATTGGCGATCAGCACGCCCAGGATCGCGAGCGTGACCGGGATCACCGAGGCGACGAGGCGGCTACCCATGATCGCGCGTTCCATCGCCGGTCCTCACTGATCGTCGGACGGCATTTCGCCGGGATCGGCGGGGGCAGCTTGCGGCGGCTTGGCCTGAAGCTTTTGCGGCTGGGGCTTCTGCGGCTGGGGCTGCGGCGGCGCGGCGGGCGTCACCGCGGCGGGCGCCGGAACGTTGCCGGCCGGCGCGGGCGGCGGCGCGGCCGGCGGCAATCCTGCGGCGGCGACCGGCAGGTCGCTCGCGGAAGGCTGCGGCGGCATCTCGATCGGGTTCTTGAAATCGACGATCTCGACGTCCTGGCTCGACGCCGGGTCGGCAAGCAGCGCGACGCGGAAACCGTTGCCATCGGCGATCACCGTGCCGATGGGCAGGCCGGGCGGCAGGATGCCGCCGTCGCCGGAGCTGATCACCTGGTCGCCCTCATGCACCACCGCGCCTTGCGCGAGCGTCTCGAGCGCGGGCGCCTTGGCGTTGTCGCCGGTCAGGATCGCCTGCGCGTGGCCGGGCTCGATGATCACCGGGATGCGGCTGTTCAGATCGCTGAGCAGGATCACCCAGGCGGTGTGCTCGCCCGCGAGGAAGATGCGCCCGATCATGCCGCGCTGGTCGACGACCGCCTGGCCGGGCTTCACGCCGTCGGCCTTGCCGGCGTCGAGGATCATGGTCTCGAGGAAGGGCCGCTTTGCGCGTCCGATGACATGGGCGAGCACCGAGGACAGCGCCGGATCGGGCACGGCATGCAAGAGCAGCTGATAGCGCTTCACCCGCGCCTGCAAGGTCACCGCGTAAGTCTGCCACTGTCGCAGGCGCGCGTTCTCTTCCTTCAGGCGGACGTTCTCGTCATGGATCGCCGCGAGGTCGCCGAGATTGTGCCACCAGCCCGCCACGGCATCGAAGGGCTTGTGCACGACCTCGAGGCCCGGCGCCATCCAGTCGGTGACATGGGCGCGGGCGCGGTCGAACAACGTGCTCTGCGCCTTGCCGACCAGGACGACGATGACCGCGAGCACGAACACGACAGCGAGGGGGAGCTGGTAGTTGCCCCTTGCCCTGCGGTTCGTCCAGGTGCCGTTGGCCATGACCGACCCAACTCAACTCAGTGGCGTTAGAACGCCGTCGACAACACGTGACGCATGCTCTTGGAATTCTCGAGAACCCTGCCCGTCCCCAGCGCGACGCAGGACAAGGGATCGTCGGCGATCGACACCGGCAGACCCGTCTCCTCGCGCAGCACCTGGTCGAGGCCCTGCAGCAGCGAGCCGCCGCCGGTGAGCACGATGCCCTTGTCGACGATGTCGGCGGCGAGCTCGGGCGGCGTCGCCTCGAGCGCCACCTTCACCGCCTCGACGATCGCGCCGACCGGCTCGGCGAGCGCTTCGGCGATGTGGCGCTGGGTGATGGTGATCTCTTTCGGGACGCCGTTCAGCAGGTCGCGGCCCTTGATGTCCAAGGTCGTGCCGTTGCCGTCCACCGGCGGCGCGGCCGAGCCGATCTCCTTCTTGATGCGCTCCGACGACGCTTCGCCGATGAGCAGGTTCTGGTGGCGGCGGATATAGGCGATGATCGCCTCGTCCATCTTGTCGCCGCCGACGCGCACCGAGCGCGAATAGACGATGCCGCCCAAGGAGAGCACCGCGACCTCGGTGGTGCCGCCGCCGATATCGACGACCATCGAGCCGGTCGGCTCGCTGACCGGAAGCCCGGCGCCGATGGCCGCCGCCATCGGCTCCTCGATCAGGTAGACGCGCCGCGCGCCGGCCGAGAGCGCGCTCTCCTGGATCGCGCGCCGCTCGACCGCCGTCGAGCCGGAAGGCACGCAGACGATGATCATCGGGTTCGCAAACGAGCGCCGGTTGTGAACCTTGCGGATGAAGTGCTTGATCATCTCCTCCGCGATCTCGAAATCCGCGATGACGCCGTCGCGCATCGGGCGGATCGCCTCGATGTTGCCGGGGGTGCGCCCCAGCATCATCTTGGCGTCGTTGCCGACCGCGCGGACCTGCTTCTTGCCGCCGCGATTGATCGTGGCCACGACCGAGGGCTCGTTGAGCACGATGCCCCGCCCCTTGACGTAGACGAGCGTGTTCGCTGTCCCAAGATCGATCGCCATATCGCTCGACAATGCGCCGAGAAGACCGCTGAACATGCTTCAATCCACCCTTCCGATGACGCGCCTTGCAATAGCCGTACCCGGTTCAGCCCGCTACGGTTAATGCCTCCGGCGCCAGCTTTTCGCGTTTCACCAACAGCTTGTTGAGCGCATTCACATAGGCCTCGGCCGCGGCCACCAGCGTATCGGTGTTCGCGGCGCGGCCGGAGACGCTGCGCCCGTTCTCTTCCAGCCGCACGCCGACCGTCGCCTGCGCGTCCGTGCCCTCGGTCACCGCCGAGATCTGGAACAGCTGCAGGTTGGCCTTGTGCGGATAGATCTCGTGAATGGCCTTGAAGATGGCGTCGACCGCGCCGTCGCCGGTCGCGCGCGCCGACCGCGCCTCGCCGTCGACCGACAGCGTGAGCTCGGCCTCCGGCGCGACGGCAATGCCGGTCCGGATGGCGAGCGCCTGGATCGAGATCCTGTCGCGGCCGCGCACGACGAAGTCGTCGACCAGGGCCACGATGTCCTCGTCGAAGACGTGCTTCTTCTTGTCGGCCAGGTCCTTGAAGCGGCGGAACGCGTCCTCGACCGCCGCGTCGTCGAGCGCATAGCCCAGGCTCGCGAGCTTGTCCTTGAAGGCGTGGCGGCCCGACAGCTTGCCCAGCACCAGCGAGCTTTCCTGCACGCCGACGTCCGAGGGCCGCATGATCTCGTAGGTCTCGACGTTCTTCAGCATGCCGTCCTGGTGGATGCCGGATTCGTGGGCGAAGGCGTTCTTGCCGACGATGGCCTTGTTGTACTGGACCGGGAAGCCGGTGACGTTGGCGACGAGCCTGGAGGCGCGCGCCAGCATGGTGGTGTCGATGCCGGTCGCGTACGGCATGCGGTCGCGGCGGACCTTCAGCGCCATCACGATCTCTTCCAGCGCCGCATTGCCCGCGCGCTCGCCGATGCCGTTGATCGTGCATTCGACCTGCCCCGCGCCGGCCAGCACACCCGCGAGCGAATTGGCGACCGCCAAGCCCAGATCGTTGTGGCAATGGGTCGAGAACACCACGCGATCGGCGTTCGGCACGCGCTCGCGCAGCATCGCGACCAGCTCGAAGAACTCCTGCGGCGTCGAATAGCCGACCGTGTCGGGCACGTTGATCGTCGTCGCTCCCGAGCGGATCGCGAGCTCGACGCAGCGGCAGAGGAAGTCGCGCTCGGTGCGCGTTGCGTCCTCGGCCGACCATTGCACGTCGTCGGTGAGGTTGCGCGCGCGGGCGACCGAAGCTCCAATCGCATCGAGCACGGCGTTCTCTCCCATCTGAAGCTTGTGCTTCATGTGGACGGGACTAGTCGATATGAATGTGTGGATTCTAGGGCGTCTGGCGTCTTTCAGCGCTTCGCCCGCGCGGTCGATGTCCTTGAAGCCCGCGCGCGACAGACCGCACACGCTCGCGTGCTTCACGCGCTTGGCGATCTCCTTCACCGCGGCGAAATCGCCGGGCGACGAGATCGGGAATCCCGCCTCGATCACGTCGACGCCCATCGAATCGAGCAGCTCGGCCACTTCCAATTTCTGCTCGAGCGTCATCGCGGCGCCGGGCGACTGCTCGCCGTCGCGCAAAGTGGTGTCGAAGATCCTGATCCTGTTGTCCTGGGCAGCCATTGAATCGCATTCCTTCCGTTCGTCGTTCGCCTTGCTTCTTCTGGAGATCCCCTGAACACCCGGCGCGCATGCGCCTGTCGGCATTCAGGGGCCGGTAAGAAGAAGCGTCGCGAGCGACGAACCGAGGGAAGGACGACTCATCCGGAACGCGCGCGTGCGACCGCGGGCGGCAAAGCCACCCTTTCCGGTCATGCTGCACAGGCTCGTCACCATTGTCGGATCGCCGTTCCGCCGGCCGAGTTTACGGTTCGCTAACTCTAACGGGCGTCCGTTAAACGGGCGTAAATACTCCGCTTTTCGGCGCCGTTGGGGAGTCTTACGCCGGATGGCGCCTGCCACGCAATAGGATAACCCGCTGATTTCAAGGCTTTTTCGCTGGCCGCCCGGCGGTCCCCGTGCTACCGCCCCAAAATGGCACCGATGATCGCGCTCGAAGGGGTGAGCCTGGCTTACGGCCGGGTCGCGGCGGTGCGCGACGTCAGCCTGGAGGTCCCGCGCGGCGGCTTCTTCGTCCTGATCGGCCCGTCGGGCTGCGGCAAGACCACGACCCTTCACCTGATCAACCGCCTGCTCGAACCGACCGAGGGCCGGGTGCTGATCGACGGCACGGACGCCCGCACCCAGGACCCGGTCGCGCTCCGTCGCGGGATGGGCTTCATCTTCCAGGCGATCGGCCTGTTCCCGCATTTGAGCGTGGCCGAGAACATCGGGATCACGCCCCGGCTGCTGGGCCGGCCCGAGGCCGACATCGCCGCCCGGGTGGACGCGCTGCTGGACCTTGTCCGCCTGCCGCCTTCCGAGTTCCGCGACCGTCTGCCGGCGGCGCTGTCGGGCGGGCAGCGCCAGCGCATCGGGCTGGCCCGTGCCTTGGCCGCCAAGCCCGCGATCATGCTGATGGACGAGCCGTTCGGGGCGCTCGATCCCCTCACCCGCGACGACCTCGCCGCCGAGTACCGCGCGATCCACGAACGGCTCGGGCTGACCACGGTGCTCGTGACCCACGACATGACCGAGGCGCTGCTCCTCGCCGACACCATCGCGGTGATGCGCGACGGGCAGATCGTCCAGACCGGCAGCCCGCAGGAGCTGCTCGCCGCCCCGGCCGATGATTTCGTGCGCAGCCTGATCGAGACGCCGAAGCGCCGCGCCGCCCAGCTCAACAAGGCGCTGGCGCCATGAGCCCGATGCCATGAATCCAATGATCGACACGGCGCTGGCAAGGCTCCCCGACTATCTGGGCCAGCACGTGCTGCTCAGCGTCTCAGCCATCGCGATAGGCCTCATCATAAGCCTGCCGCTTGCCATCGCGGTGTCGCGGGTGACGTGGCTGCGCGGACCGGCGCTGGCGGCCGCGAGCGTGGTGCAGACGATCCCGGGCCTGGCGCTGCTCGCGTTGTTCTATCCGCTGCTGCTCGCGCTGTCGGTGTTCACCCGGCACGTCTTCGGCTTCGGCTTCCGCGCGCTCGGCTTCCTGCCCGCGCTGCTGGCGCTGACGCTCTATTCGATGCTTCCGATCTTGCGGAACACCGTCACCGCGCTGGCGAGCATCGATCCCGCGATCCTGACCGCCGCGCGCGGCGTCGGCATGACGGCGCGGCAGTCGCTGCTGCTGGTCGAGCTGCCCTTGGCGGCGCCCATCGTGATGGCGGGACTGCGCACCGCATCGGTGTGGGTGATCGGCACCGCCACCCTGTCGACGCCCGTCGGCCAGACGAGCCTCGGCAACTACATCTTCACCGGGCTGCAGACCGAGAACTGGATCTTCGTGCTGTTCGGCTGCGTCGCGGCCGCCTTGCTCGCGTTGATCATCGACCGGCTGCTGTCGCTCGCGGAAGACGGCTTCGCGTTGCGCTCGCGCGGGCGGCTGATCGCGGCGGTAGCGGGCCTTGCGCTCGTCATCGGCGCGAGCCTCGCTCCCCTCTTCGCGAGCGTCGAGCACCCGATCGTCGTCGGCACCAAGAGCTTCGACGAGCAATACATATTGGGCGCCTTGATCGAGGACCGGCTGCACAAGGCCGGCTTCGCCACGCAGCGCCGCGACGGCCTGGGCTCGACGGTGATCTTCCACGCGCTCGAAGCGGGCGACGTCGACGTCTATGTCGATTACTCCGGCACGCTGTGGACGACGGCGATGCATCGCGCCGACATGCCCGGCCGCAAGCCCGTGCTCGACCAGCTCTCGGCCTGGCTCGCAAAGCGCGGCTCGCGCAGCCTGGGGAGCCTGGGCTTCGAGAACGCCTATGCGATCGCGATGCGCCGCGACAGGGCGAAGCAGCTCGGCATCGAGACCTTGGCCGACCTCGCAGCTTATGCGCCGCGCATGAAGATCGGCGGCGACTACGAGATCTTCAGCCGCCCGGAATGGGCCGCGGTGACCAAGACCTATGGCCTGCATTTCGGCACCCAGCGGCAATACCAGGCGAACTTCATGTACAGCGCCGTGGCGAGCGGCGACGTCGACGCGATCACGGCCTTCTCGAGCGACGGGCGCATCGCGCAATACGACCTGAAGCTCATCGCCGATCCGAAGCAGGCGCTGCCGCCTTACGACGCGGTGCTGCTGGTCTCGCCGCGCCATGCGGGCGACGACCGGCTGATCGCGGCGCTGAAGCCGCTGATCGGCGCGCTCGATCTTTCGACCATGCAGCAGGCCAACCTGATGGTCGATCGCGCCGACGACAAGCGCACGCCCGAACAGGCCGCGGCGTGGCTAGATGCCCGCGCCAAGGTCGGAGAACGCGTCGGCCAGTGACGGTTCCTCCGTATAATGCTGACCGGCGGAGACGTGGCGCACCAGCCGGTCGATCTGGGCGTTGATCTCGGGCACGGCGACGACCTCCCACCACGACGGCCTGGTCAGCGGCCCGAGCGCATAGAGCCAGGGCGAGACGTGGCCCGCCGAACCCAGCGCCGCGCAATCGTCGGTCTCGATGCCGAGGCCGAGCTCGTCCGGCGCGATCAGGCCGCGGCGCCGCAAGTCCGCGAGCATCGGGAAGGCGAGCCGGTCCATGTCGCTGCGCGGGCCGGTGCAGTTGATCACGCGCGCGGCGGGCAGGACTTCCTCGACCTCGGTGCCGCGGCCGCGCAGCACGACCTCCATCGCATCGCCCGCGCGGCGATAGGCCTTCACCTTGCCGGCGCGCACGTCGAGCTGGCCGCTCGCCATCAAAGCCTCGAGGCGCGACGCGATGCGCGGCGCCATGCGATGGCGATGCACGTCCCAGCGCGGCCGCAGATGGCGCAGGAACTGCGCGCGCTCGCGATTGCTCCAGCCTGCCCAGACGCGCGCGACCGCGGGGCGCATCGTGTCCATCACGCGCTGCCACGGCACGCCCTGCGCGTCGGCCTTGCGGGCTTCGCTGCGCAGCAGGCGCATCAGCGCAAGCGGCGAGGCATGGGCCTTCGGATCGTGGAACGACGGCCAGCTGCCGCCGGCCTTGTGGCTGAGCGGAAGATAGCCGCGCCGCGACAGCGCATGCATCTTGCCGCGATGACCCGCACCGCCAAGCTTCAGCGCGACGTCGACCATGGTGAGGCCGGTGCCGAGCAGCACCAGTGGCGCCTCCATGTCCAACCCGTCGAACGCATCCTCCGCCCACGGATCGGGCACGAAGAGCTGGGTGTCGTAGAGCCAGGCGTCGCGCGCGGCGGGCGGCCGCGGCGGCAGATTGCCGGTCGCGAGCACGACGATGTCGGCCGCGATCTCGCGTCCATCGGCCAGCAGCACGCCACGGGCCGGGAAGTCGAGCAGCTTGACCGCTTCGCCGCGCACGATGTTGAGGCCGCGCGCATGATCGAGCGACTGCGCCTCGCGGATGCGCTCTTCGAGATAAGCGCCGAACAATTCGCGCGGCACGAAGGCGCCGGCGATGTCGCCGCCGCTCTCGCGCAAGGCGTCGTCGAGCGCTTCACGGTGACGCGGCAGCCATTCCGCGAAGCCGGGCGCCAGCCCGAGCTCCATGCGGCTGACCGGCACGTTGAGCAGATGATCCGGCGCGCAGGCGCCGTAAGCGAGGCCGCGCCCGACGCGGCGTCCGCGCTCGACGATCACGACGCGCGCTTGCGGGTTGGCGCGCGCGAACTTCATCGCGAAGACGCTGCCCGAGAATCCGCCGCCGACAACGACGACCGTGGACGAGGGATCGGATGAGGAGTTCATGCGTCCTCATTTCCACCACATCCGCCTCGCTTTCGCCACAAGAAGTTCCGCGCGCTGCCACCAACGCCGCGTTGTCCTTGGGTGCATCCCGCAATCCACGACATGAAAGAGAGGCTTCGTGGCCGATTTCGAGATTCGCTATTTCCATGCCGACGGCAGCCTGGCCGTCGTGCACGTCACCTCGCATGCGACCCTCGCCGAAGCGCAGGCGCATGCGCGGCGCCATCGCCATCCGCACGACCGGTTCGAAATCCGCGAGCTCGGGCCGGTACGCCTCTGATCGCGCCTCTGACGCGGCGTCACGAAACGGAGATGAGACTCCCGCGCAAAATTTGCTATTGTCCGCCTGTCGCCCGAGTTGGGCGCGTGAGTTGGGTCGGGGGATCTCGTGCTTCAGAGCAAGATCGGTCGCAATTTTCTCTTTTGCTTTCTGCTGCTGAACGCCGTGCTGCTGGTGCCGTTCGCGTACGGCGTGCTGCAGCGGCCCGACATCCTCTCGATGGTCCTGCCGGGGAAGTTCGCGCCGGGCCTCGCGCCCGATCTCACCGGCAATCTGCTGGTGCTGTCGGTGGTGCTGCTTCTGAACGCTCTGCTGTTCGTGACCTTCGGGATCGGCGGCACCTGGCATGCGATGTGGGCCGGCCTGCGCGTCAGCCCACGCAAGATGCGCTGGCTGCTGCATGAGCGCGTCGGCCTCGCCGCCGACATCTCGGGCGTCGTCGCCGCGGCGATCCAGGAAGAAGAGAAGGCCGAAATCCACTATCTCGACCAGGCGCGCGGGTTGCTCTTCACCGGCATCGTGCTGTTCGCGATTGCCGTGCCGGCGCTGTGCATGGCGTATGTCGCCGCGGCCCCCGACGGCGCGCCGATCTTCGAGCGCGCGGGCCAGGTCATTCCGAACAGCCAAGTGACCGCCGACGACGTGGTGCGCTTTGCGGTGGACCAACTCGCGGCGCTGGCGCTCGACATCCCGGCGATCTTCCATCTGCGCGCGACGCCGATCGAGATCAACGGCGCGAATTTGCTGCTCGGGCTGCTGGTCGTGCTCTATCGCACCCTGATCGGACTCGGCCTCATCCTGCTGTTCGTCGGCATGCGCCGCGCCCGCGCCCTGCTGTTCAACGCGCTCGAAGTCGCGATGCCGGTCTCGGAGATCGTGGCGATGGAGCCGGTGCTGCAGGACGGTCATGGCCACAGCCATACCGTCGAGCATGTCGAGCACGTGGTGCATCGTCACGTTCACGAGGAAACCCCGCCCGTGATCGAGCATCATGATCATCGCCATGTCGAGCCTGCGCACGAGCCCGAGCCCATGCAGGCCGAGCCGGTCGAGGAGGTTCTCGCCGAGGGCGACGTCGTCGAGATCGAGGACGCGAACCACGTCGTGCATCACGCGGTGGTCCACGACCATCCTGCTCCGCACGCGCATGTCGAGCACGCGCACGAGGACGGCGAGAAGGCCGCCTAGTTCTTCGATTGATCGACCAGCTTGTTCTTGGTGATCCACGGCATCATCGCGCGCAGCCTTGCGCCCACTTCCTCGATCGGATGCGCCGCGAGGCGCGCGCGCGTCGCCTTGAAGGAAGGCTGGCCGGCTTTGTTCTCGAGCACCCAGTCGCGCGCGAAGCGTCCGGACTGGATGTCGTCGAGCACGCGCTTCATCTCGGCCTTGGTCGCTTCGTTGATCAGGCGCGGGCCGGTGACGTATTCGCCGTATTCGGCCGTGTTGGAGATCGAATAGTTCATGTTGGCGATGCCGCCTTCATAGATCAGGTCGACGATCAGCTTCACCTCGTGCAGGCACTCGAAATAGGCCATCTCGGGCGCGTAGCCCGCCTCGACCAAGGTCTCGAAGCCCGCGCGGATCAGCTCGATCAGGCCGCCGCACAGCACCGACTGCTCGCCGAAGAGATCGGTCTCGCATTCCTCGCGGAACGTCGTCTCGATCACGCCGGAGCGGCCCGAGCCGATCGCCGACGCATAGGCGAGCCCGATGTCGTGCGCGTTGCCGCTGGCGTCCTGGTGGATCGCGATCAGGGACGGCACGCCGCCGCCCTTGACGAACTCGGCGCGCACGGTGTGGCCGGGACCCTTGGGCGCCACCATCAGCACGTCGAGATCCTTGCGCGGCTCGATCAGGCGGAAATGGACGTTGAAGCCGTGCGCGAAGAGCAGCGCCGCGCCTTGTTTCATGTTGGCCGCGAGGCCTTCGCGATAGATGTCGGCCTGGAGCTCGTCCGGCGCGACCATCATCATCGCGTCGGCCCAGCGCGCCGCGTCGGCCACCGCCATCACCTCGAAGCCCTGCGCCTTGGCCTTGTCGGCGGACGCGCCCGGCCGCCCCGCCACCGCGACCGCCTTGACGCCCGAATCGCGCAGGTTCAGCGCATGCGCATGTCCCTGGCTGCCGAAGCCGATCACGGCGACCTTCTTGGACTTGATCAGGTTCAGATCGGCATCCCGATCGTAATAGACGCGCATTTGGCTTCTCGCTCCTTGATCCAAAATTTCATCTAGATTTTGCTGTGTTCGCCTACTCGCAAACCAGCGCTCTTATTCTTTCCACGATCTGCGCAGAATCGTCTTTCGCGATACTCGCGATGATCGCGTCGTCCTTCCTCTCCGATGCGGCGTCTTCGGCGATGCGCGTCATTGCCGCATATGCTCGCTCAATCCGACCGCCACGGACGAAAAGCCGAATTTTTGCCCATTGATTGACCGGCCAATCCTCGACCAGAAGAGGAAAGTGCCCAAGGCCCACTTTGGCCAGCTCTGCGGACGCTTGTGAATTCACGTGCTTACCCAAGCGTCCCACTCCGACCAAATCCCGTAACACGCTCATGAGCACGAGGCCCGTATGCCCTTGCTCTTCGACAGTCTCTTTCAATTCTTCCCAGGTATCAGCGCTTTCAATGGGCATTTGCCCCTCCAATCAACTGTTCGCGGCCATCATATATCTAGTTTTAAATTTATATCAAGTATTATTTTTGTGTCTAAAATTATACTTACATCGCCTCGGGGCCGCGGGAAATCGCGGCGACGCCGGTGCGGCTGACGTCGACCAAGCCCAAGGGCCGCATCAGCTCGACGAAGCTGTCGATCTTGGCGGGGCCGCCCGCGATCTCGAAGACGAAGCTGGTGTGGGTGGTGTCGATCGGGCGGGCGCGGAAGGCGTCGGCGATGCGCAGCGCCTCGACGCGCTTGTCGCCGGTGCCGGCGACCTTGACCAGCGCCAGCTCGCGCTCGATGCCGGGCGCCGCCAGCGTCCAGTTGACCACGCGATGGACGGGCACGAGGCGGCCGAGCTGTGCCTCGATCTGCTCGATCACCGCGGGCGTGCCGCTGGTGACGATGGTGATGCGCGAGGTGTGGGCAGCGTGGTCGACCTCGGCCACGGTCAGGCTTTCGATGTTGTAGCCGCGGCCCGAGAACAGGCCGACGACGCGCGCGAGCACGCCCGCCTCGTTGTCGACGAGCACCGCGATGGTATGGCGCTCGATCACGCCAGGGTCCTCCCGTCCTCGGCGATCCCGGCGCCGTCTTCCGCGTCGCTCAGGATCATCTCGTCGTGCGCGGCACCCGACGGGATCATCGGGTAGCAGTTCTCCTTCGTGACGCGGCAATCGAACAGCACCGGCCGCGGCGTCTCGATCATCTCGAGGATCTTCGCATCGAGCTCGGCCGGCGTCTCCGCGCGCAAGCCGACGCAGCCGAAGGCGTCGGCGAGCTTGACGAAATCGGGCAGCGCTTCCGAGTACGAATGCGAATAGCGCCCGCCATGCAGCAATTGCTGCCACTGGCGCACCATCCCCATGCAGCGATTGTTGAGGATGAAGATCTTGACCGGCAGGTCGTACTGCACCGCGGTCGACATCTCCTGCATCGTCATCTGCACGCTGGCCTCGCCCGCGATGTCGATGACGAGCGCGTCCGGATGCGCGAGCTGCACGCCGAGCGACGCCGGCAGGCCGTAGCCCATGGTGCCGAGGCCGCCGGAGGTCATCCAGCGGTTGGGCTCCTCGAAGCCGAAGCGCTGCGCGGCCCACATCTGATGCTGGCCGACCTCGGTCGCGATATAGACGTCGCGGCCGCGGGTGAGCGCGAACAGCCGGTCGATGGCGTGCTGCGGCTTGATCGCGCCGCTCGAGTTGCGGAACGACAGCGAATTCTTCGCGCGCCAATGGTCGATCGTCGTCCACCAGCGCGAAAGATCGGCGCGCACGCGCTTCTGGGTCTTCCAGAACCGGACCATCTCCTTCAGCGCCTTCGCCGCATCGGCGACGATGGGCAGCTCGACGCGCACGGCTTTGTGGATCTGCGACGGGTCGATGTCGAGATGGATCTTCTTCGAGCCCGGCGAGAACTTGTCGAGCGCGCCGGTGACGCGGTCGTCGAAACGCGCGCCGAGGCACACCATCAGGTCGCAATCGTGCATCGCCTTGTTGGCTTCGTAAGTGCCGTGCATGCCGCAGAGCCCTAGCCATTCCGCGCCCGATGCCGGAAACGCGCCCAGCCCCATCAGGGTCGAGGTCACCGGAACGCCGGTCAGCGCCACGAGCTCGCGCAAGGCGCGGCTCGCCTCGGGGCCGGCATTGACGATCCCACCGCCGGTGTAGAACAGCGGGCGCTCGGCCGCCTCGATCATGTCGAGCGCTTTGACGATCGTCGCGAGATCGGGCTCGGTCTTGGGACGATAGGTGCGATGGCGCACGAAGGCGGGCCCGACATAAGGCGCGCGCGCGAGCTGCACGTCCTTGGGGATGTCGACGACGACAGGACCGGGCCGGCCGGTGGTCGCGATCTGGAACGCCTCGTGCAGCACGCGCGCGAGGTCGTTCGCGTCCTTCACCAGCCAATTGTGCTTGGTGCAGGGGCGCGTGATCCCGACAGTGTCGCATTCCTGGAACGCGTCGTTGCCGATGAGATGCGTGGGCACCTGGCCGGTGAGCACGACCAGCGGGATCGAGTCCATCAACGCATCCGCGAGTCCGGTCACCGCGTTGGTCGCGCCGGGCCCGCTGGTCACCAGCACGACGCCGGGCCGACCGGTCGAGCGCGCATAGCCTTCGGCTGCGTGCACCGCGCCCTGCTCGTGGCGCACCAGCACATGGACGAGCCCCTCGGCCGCGAACAGCGCGTCGTAGATCGGCAACACCGCGCCGCCGGGATAGCCGAAGATGTGGGTAACGCCCTGGTCCTTGAGCGCGCGGATGACGGTCTGCGCCCCGCTCAAGGTCTCGGCCGGCATGTGCGTGTCCCTGTCCATATGTCACCCCAAACGAAAAGGGGCGTCGCCGCCCCTTGTCCAAACACCGCCATCCAGGTTCCCGAGGCCCTAGCCTCGCCCGGAAAGCGGTCCACCGATAAGTACGAGAGCGAGATTCACTGCGCCCAATCCCTTGCTGCACCTGCGAAGCTACGGGGCCTCCGGGAGGCCGTCAAGCAATTTCAGGTAACTTCCTGGAGCATAGCAGGAATGATATTTCCGAAATCTTGCACGTCCAGCCAATTCCAGTCCGCCATCCGGTTGCGGAACCAGGTCGATTGGCGCTTGGCAAACTGGCCGGTGGCGATGGTCGCGGCGCGCACCGCCTCGTGGCGGGGCAGGCGCGAGATCTCGCGCAGGCCGAGGATCTTGGCCGCGGGCAGCGCCGGATCGAGATCTTCGAGGGCGGCCGCTTCGTCGAGCGCGCCCTGATCGAGCATCGCTTCGAAGCGCGCGCGAATGCGCTCGCGTAAAGCCGCGCGGTCGAGGTCGAGCACGAACTTCGCCACACGCGTGCCGTCGAGCACCGGCTTGCCCTTCGTCGCCTGCCAATGCGCGAGCGGGCGTCCCGTGGCGCGCAAGATTTCATAAGCGCGCAGCACGCGCTGCGGATCGCTGGGCCTGAGCCGTGACGCATCGGCAGGGTCGAGCTCGGCATGGAGCGCGGCGACGCCGATCGCGTCGAGCCGCGCGCGGGCTTCGGCGCGGATGGGCGCGGGCACGGGCGGCATCTCGGAAAGGCCTTCGGTCAGCGCCGCGAAATAGAGGCCGGTGCCGCCCGCGAACACCGCCACGCGGCCGGCCGCGCGCGCTTCGTCGAAAGCCTGCTGCGCATCGGCTTGATAGCGGCCGACGGAATAGGCTTCGCGCGCGCTCACATGGCCGTAGAGGCGATGCGGCACGCGCGCTTGGTCTTCTTTAGAAGGCTGCGCGGTCAGCACCGGCGCTTCGCGATAGACCTGCATCGAATCGGCATTGATCACGACGCCGCCGATCCGTTCGGCCAGCTCCAGCGCGGCGCGCGACTTGCCGCTCGCGGTGGGCCCTGCGATAAGCACCGCATCTGGCGAGCGGCGCGCGTGTCCGAACGATTCTCCCATGTCCTGAATGTTATCGCAGAAGACGCGGCTTACGCGGCGAAACAATTGCGCGGCTTCGGCGAGCCCCTCTGGCTGAGCGAGGGCCGCGCCTTCGATCTTCGCTTCAGCGAGGCCGCGCGGGACGCAGCGAAAGACATCGACGGCGACGTCAACGTCGTGGCGACCGCGAGCCGGCGCAAGACGCTGCTCGTCGCCGACATGGATTCGACGATCATCGCGTGCGAATGCCTGGACGAGCTCGCCGACCAGGCCGGCCTGAAAGCCCATATTGCGGCGATCACCGAGCGCGCCATGCGCGGCGAGATCCAATTCGAGCCTGCGCTGCGCGAGCGCGTGGGGCTGCTCAAAGGGCTCGCGCTCTCGGCGCTCGAGCGCACCTACGAAGAGCGCGTGCGGCTCAATCCCGGCGCGCGGACCCTGGTCGCGACGATGACGAAGCATGGCGCGCGCACGCTCTTGGTCTCGGGCGGCTTCACGTTCTTCACCGCGCGCGTGGCGGCCGAAGCCGGCTTCGACGACCATCGGGCGAATGTGCTGCTCGACGACGGCGTCGTGCTCACCGGCCAGGTCACCGAGCCGATCCTGGGCCGCGAAGCCAAGCGCGCCGCCTTGGAGAACGAAGCGGCGCGGTTGGGCATCCCACTCGCGGATACGCTCGCGGTCGGCGACGGCGCCAACGATCTCGACATGATCCGGATCGCCGGCCTCGGCGTCGCCTATCATGCCAAGCCGGTGGTCGCGGAGGCCGCGCCGGCGCGCATCGACCGCGGCGACCTCACCGCGTTGCTCTATCTTCAGGGCTACAAGGACAGCGAGCTCAGCTGAGCTTCAGCGCCACGTAAGTCAGATCGCCGCCGCGATTGACCAGCAAGAGCTCGACTTTCTTGCCGGCCTTGGCATCCGCCTCGACCTGGCGCGCGACGTCGTCGGGCGTGCGCACGGCCTGGTTCTGTACCTGGACGATGACGTCGCCGGCGCGCAGGTTCTTCTCGGCGGCGGGGCTTTCGGGCGCGACGTCGGTCACCACCACGCCCTTCACATTGCCGTGAAGCTTGAATTGCACCCGCGCGTCGCTGTCGAGCGCGGCGAGCGACAGGCCGAGCTGCGAGACGCGCGATTTCGGCTTGGCGGTCTGCACCGGCCCGGCCTGCGGCGGCGCCTTCGCCACCGCATGCATCGGCTTTTCATCGGCGAGCTTCGCCACGGTCAGCTTCACCGTCTGCTTCTTGCCCTTGCGCAGGATATCGACCGGCACGGCCTTGCCGATGGGCGTGTCGGCGACGATGCGCGGGAGAGCGCGGCTGTCGGTCACCGGCTTCCTGTCGAAGCTGGTGACGAGGTCGCCGTTCCGGATGCCGGCCTTCGCCGCCGGTCCCTTGGGCGAGACGTCGGTGATCAGCGCACCCATCGCCGACGGCAGGCCGAGACCCTCCGCGAGGTCCGTGGTGACCGCCTGGATGCGCACGCCGATCCAGCCGCGCCTTGCTGTGCCGTACTGGCGAAGCTGCGCCACCACCGAGCGCACGAGGTTCGACGGGATCGAGAAGCCGATGCCGACCGAGCCGCCGGACGGCGAATAGATCTGCGAGTTCACGCCGATGACGTTGCCGTCGACGTCGAACAGCGGGCCGCCGGAATTGCCGCGATTGATCGGCGCGTCGGTCTGAATGAACTCGTCATAGGGGCCCGCATTGATGTCGCGGTTGCGCGCCGAGACGATGCCGGCGGTGACGGTGCTGCCGAGCCCGAAGGGATTGCCGATCGCGATCACCCAATCGCCGACGCGGGCGTGATCGCTGTCGCCGAACTTGGCGGCGGGCAGCGGCTTCTTCGGCGCCACCTTGAGCAGCGCCAGATCGGTCTTCTCGTCGCGGCCCACGAGCTTGGCCGGCAGCACCGTGCCGTCGTTCAAGGTCGCCGTGATGTGCTCGGCGTCCGCGATCACGTGGTTGTTGGTGACGATGAAGCCGCTGGGATCGATGATGAAGCCGGTGCCCAGCGACGTGACATGGCGCGGCTTGGCGCGCTCCGGGCCCAGGAAATTCTTGAACAGATCGGCGAGCGGCGAGCCCGGCGGGATGTCGGGCAGGCCCGCCTGGCCGCCCGGCTGCTTCAAGGTCTGGCTGGTCGCGATATTGACGACGGTCGGCAGCAGCTTGTCCGCGAGATCGGCGAAGGAATCCGGCGCCGGGCGCGCCAGAGCAGGCGTCGCCACAAGGACCATCAGGAAAGCAAGCAACCGGGCGCGCATGCGCATGGGACCTCGAAAATCTCGGGTGGAAGCTAGAACATCTGCGCCGCAATTATGAAGCAAATTGGGCAAGTCCGGCATGACTTCGCCGCAAGGCCCTCAGAGCGCCGGGGCTGCCTTCAGCGGCTCGCCGCGGCGCCGGAGCCAGCGCTGCAACGGCCGGTCGAACCAGCGGTCGGCCGCGGCGGCGCCCAGGATGAACACCGGCGGCAGGGCCAGGATCAGCGCCACATGCGCCGCTCCCTTGGGCATCACGGTCAGGATCATGCCCGTGATCGGCTCGTGCAGGGCATAGAGGGGATAGCTGACCGCGCCGGCCCAGGCGAAAAGGGGCGCGAAGCGGGCGGAGGGCTCGCTCGTCACGGCCGCGATCACGACCCAGGGGAAAACGAACAGGACCACGCCCGCGTCGTAGAGCGGCGATTCCGGCACCAGCCCGCTCATCAGCGCCACCGCTGCGACGAGCGGCACGCCGGCCGGCACCTTCAGGCGCGGCAGGGTGCCCGCGGCCTGCATCCGCCAGAACAGCACCCCCAGCGAGAACGAGAAGGCATAACGGATATAGCCGTAAGCGATCTCGTCGACATCGACGCCCACATTCAGGAAGCCGGTGCGGAAGGCGATCATGGCGACGCCGAGGCCGCCGATCGCCACCAGGACTTTGAGCGCGGTGTTGCCGATCGAACGCGCCACCGCGGCATAGATCAGGTTGCCGAAGATCTCGACCGAGAGCGACCACGCGGCGGGATTGAGCGGGAACGCCGCGCCGCCGCCATAGCGGGCGAATTGCGGCACGAAGAACAATCCCATCGCCACCACGCTCGCGAGCGGCAGCGCAGGAAAGAGGAAATTGTCGTCGGGCTTCAAGCTGCGCGCGACCGCGTAGCAGGTCAGCCCGACGACGAAGCTGAGCGCATAGAGCGGCCACAGCCGCGCCAGGCGCGCGCGCAGGAAGCTCGCGACGCCCCAGCCGGATCTGAGCTTGTCCTCATAGGCGCCGGCGACGACGAAGCCGCTCATCAGGAAGAACAGGTCGACCGCCAGATAGCCATGCGTGGTGTAGGGATGGAACGGGCCCGAGAGATGGCCGACGAGCACGACCGTCGCGGCCGCGCCGCGCAGCCCGTCGAGCGTTCCGAAGCGGCGTGAGGTCATCGCGCCACAATGGCAGACATCTCCTTACCCGAAGGTTTCGCGCCGGATGGCCGGCGAGCGCGGGCCCGCTTATGCTGACCCGGATAACGGGAGACCCGGTCATGATCCATCGAACGGCGAGCCGCATTGCGGGCAGCCTGCCTGCCTTGTGCTTGGCCGCCCTACCCGTGCGAGCCGACCTCGCGGTCACAAAGCTGTCTACCCATAATGTGGTCTGTGCTGCCGGCGTCTGCACGGCGCAAAAGCCGTCGGCGAGACTGAACGTGGCCGATCTCGAGGCCATGCTGGCGAGCGGCGACGTGAGCCTGAAGACCGGGGGCGTGGCGGCAGACATCGTCGTCGCGGCACCGCTGACCTGGGCGAGCACGCATCGGTTGACCCTTGACGCCGATCGATCGGTGATCGTCAAGAGCAACATCGTCGTAGAGGGCACGGCCGGCGTCACGATCACGATCGACAGCGGCGGCGAACTCTCTTTCGCCACGGCCAAGAGCCTGTCGTTCTGGGACGCGTCAAGCAGCCTGATCGTCAACGGCAACAGCTTCACGCTGCTGAGCAGCGTCGCAGACCTCGCAAGCGCCATGGAAGCCGCGCCCTCGGGCCGGTATGCGTTGGCTGGCGACTACGACGCTTCGGCGGACGGAGCCTATGGCGCTTCGCCGATCCAAGCCGTCTTCTCCGGAACGTTGGAGGGACTGGGGCATGCCATCGCCAAGCTCACTATCCGCGACGGCTCCGATGGTGCCGATACGGGTCTGTTCGCGCATATCGATTCCGGGGCCGTCCGCAATTTGCGGCTGACGGCGGCGAGCGTCCTCACTTCCCAGCCGCGTCAGCGCATAGGCATTCTCGCCGGCCATGCCGTGAACGCCGATATCCGCCGGATGTCCGTCACGGGCAAGCTGACCTGTCAGCATGCCGACAGCAGCTCCATCGGCGGATTGATCGGATACGCCGACAACGGCACGATCGCGAACGTGCAGACCAATCTCAGGATCGTGTTCAGCAACAAGCATAACCCGCAAGTGGGCGGCATTGCGGGCGCGCTTGTGGGATCGGCCCTGAGCGATTCCAGCGCGACCGGCACGATCACGCAGACCGGCACGCACTACTCCAATTCCGTCGGCGGCCTCGTCGGGTCCAACGGCGGAACGATCGAGCGTTCCTACGCGACCGGCGCGCTCACCTATGGATCCTGGATCGGCGGGATCGCCGGCGTGAACGGCGGCACGATCGCCGACTCCTACGCGACCGGCCCGATCGCGGGGGTATCGCATGCAGGCGGAGGCGCCGTCGGATTCAACACCGGCGCCGGCACGATCGTCCGCTCTTACGCGACGGGGAACGTCTCGGGTGCGGCGTTGCCCGGCAGCAGCGTGCTCGGCGGGCTGGTGGGCGAGAATTATCCCGGAACGATCGCGCAGTCCTATGCGACGGGAGACGTCATCGGCCTATCGGGCGGATGGGCGGGCGGACTGGTGGGGCTGAATGTCGGCTCGATCAGCGATTCCTTCTCGAAAGGCTCGGCCGCCGGGTCCGACGGAGCCCTCGTCGGCGGGTTGGCGGGCGCCAACGGCTTCAAGCCCGAGAAGCCGGGCACCATCGTCCGCTCGTACAGCACCGGCGCGCCGACGGCGGATGCCTCGTCGCTTGTGGGCGGCTTGATCGGACAAGAGGTGCCGTCGTCGGGAAGCGCGTCGCAATCCTATTGGGACACCGACACCAGCGGCATCGGCGATACGAGCCGCGGTTCGGGCAACGTCGCCAACGATCCGGGGATCACGGGCTTGACGACGGCGACGCTGCAGTCCGGTCTGCCCGACGGCTTCGATCCCTCGATCTGGGGCCGGAGCGGCGCGATCAATGGCGGCCTGCCCTATCTTCTGGCGCTGCCGCCGGCGCCGTGACTATTTCTTCGCAGCCGAGCCGAAATATTTGAAGAACTCGCTGTTGGGCGACAGCACCAAGGTGGTGTTGTCGCTCTTCAGCGCGTCCTGATAGGCCTGCATCGAGCGCCAGAAGGCGAAGAAATCGGGATCCTGGCCGAAGGCTTCGGCGAGGATGCGCGTCTTCTCGGCCTCGCCCTTGCCGCGCAGGATCTCGCTCTCGCGCGTCGCTTCGGCGAGGAGCACGGTCTTCTCGCGCTCGGCGCGGGCGCGCACGCGCTGGGCGGTCTCGTCGCCCTCGGCGCGGTATTCGGCCGCTTCGCGCTCGCGCTCCTTTTTCATGCGCTGATAGATCGCGTCGCTGTTGGCCTGCGGCAGGTCGGCCCTGCGGATGCGGACGTCGGCCACGACGATGCCGAAGGCGGCCGTCTCCTGGTTCATGTTGTCGCGGATGTCGCGCATCAGCTGGCTGCGCTTCTGCGACAGCATCGCCGCGAAGTTCTGCGAGCCGAGCACGCCGCGGATCGACGAAGACAGGATCGGCCCCAGCAGCGTCTCGGCCAGCTCCTGGTTGGCGTTGGGCACCGCCTGATAGAATTTCAGCGGATCGACGATGCGCCAGCGCGCGAAGGCGTCGACCACCAGCCGCTTCTTGTCCTCGGCGATCACTTCTTCGCTCGGCGCTTCCAGGTTCAACAGCTGGCGCGGCATGAAGTTCGCGTATTGCAGGAAGGGCAGCTTGAAATGCAGCCCGGGCTCGGTGATCACCGCGCGCGGCGCGCCGAACTGGGTGAGCAACACCTGGTCGGTGGGATAGATCGTGTAGACGCAGGACAGCACCACCACGAGCACGATCGCGGCCGCGACGCCGACCGCGATGCCGATGCGGTTCATCATGGGCCGCCTCCATCGCTGGGGCTGCTCATCATCTGGGCGCCGCCGCTCTGCGCGGGCTGTGGCGGCAAGGTCTTGGCGAGCGACGGCAGCTGGAAATAGGGCACGATGCCCTTGGCGGCGTCGTCGACGATCACCTTGTTCATCGGCCCGAGGATCTGGCTCAGATTCTCCAGATAGATGCGCTTGCGCGTGACCTCGGGCGCCTTGCGGTATTCGCCATAGACCGACAGGAACCGCTTGGCCTGGCCCGAGGCTTCCGCGATCACCTGCAGCCGGTAGGCCTCGGCGTCCTGCACGATATGCGCCGCCTGGCCGCGCGCCTGCGGGATGATGGTGTTGGAATAGGCTTCGGCCTCGTTGCGCTTGCGGTCCTGGTCGGCGCGCGCCGCCTGGACGTCGCGATAAGCCGCGATCACCTCGGCGGGCGGATCGGCCTTCTGCATGCGCACGCGGGTGATGGTGACGCCCATGTTGTAGAGATCGACCGCGCCTTGCATCAGGTCGCGCACGCGGATCTGCATCTGCTCGCGGTCCAGCGTCTGGATGCGCTCGATCTGGCTCTCGCCCACGACCTCGCGCATCGCGCTTTCGGCGACCGCCTTGATCGTCGCCTCCTGCTTGGGGACGTTGAACAGATAAGCCGCCGCGTCCTTGATCTTCCAATAGACGGTGAAGTTCACGTCGACGATGTTCTCGTCGCCGGTGAGCATGTGGCTCTCTTCGGTGACGTCGCCGGCGGCTTGCGAATCCTCGACCTGCTCCGCCGACTGGTAGCCGATATTGATCTGGTTCTCGTTCTTCACCTTCGGCGTGTAGGCGACCTCGATCGGCCAAGGCAGGTGATAGCGCATGCCCGGATCGGTGAGCGCGCTGACCGCGCCGAAGCGCAACACCACGCCCTGCTCGTCGGGGCTGACGAAATAGACGCCGCTCATCAGCCACAACATGAAGAAGCCGGCCGCGATCACGCCGAGCGATTGCGCCGTGAACCGTCCGTTGGGCAGGAAGCCGCGCAACCGGGTGGTCGCCCGGCGCAGGATCTCCTCGAAGCCGGGCGGCTCGGCATTGCCGCCGCCATTGCTCCCGCCACTGCCTGGGCCGCGTCCCCATGGCCCGCGCGGGCCCGTGGGGCCGGAACCGTTGCTACCGCCGCCTTGATTGGTCCAGGGCATCCCGTCGCGCCTTCGATTCCTTGGTTTCCCAAGGTGTGGCGGTTATATGTGCAACGCATGCGAGGCGCAAACCTGCCTCGCCACGGGAACGCCATGGCCACACGCGAAGACATTTTGCGCGCGCTCGAGCGCGTCGTCGATCCGGCGACGGGCCAAAGCATCGTCGCGTCCGGCATGGTCGAAGGGCTCGTCGTGAAGGACGGCCATGTCGGCTTCGCGCTCGAAGTGGCGGCGAGCCGCGGCCAGGGTGCCGAGCCGCTGCGCAAGGCGGCCGAGCAAGCCGTGCACGCACTGCCCGGCGTGCTGTCGGTGACGGCGGTTCTCACCGCCCATCAAGGCAAGCAGCCCGACGCCGCGCGGCCGGCGCCGCAACCCGCCGGCATCGAAGGCGTTGCATCCATCGTCGCGGTCGCGAGCGGCAAAGGCGGTGTCGGCAAATCGACGGTCGCGGCCAATCTCGCCATCGCGCTGGCGCGGCAGGGCTTGCGCGTCGGCCTGCTCGATGCGGACATCTATGGCCCGTCGGTGCCGCGCCTGCTCGGCATCCGCGACAAGCCCAGCCAAGCGAACAACAAGCTCAAGCCGATCGAGAAGTTCGGCATCAAGACGATGTCGATCGGCTTCCTGGTCGACGAAGCCACGCCGATGATCTGGCGTGGGCCGATGGTGCAGAGCGCGCTGACCCAGATGATGAACGACGTCGCCTGGGCGCCGCTCGACGTGCTGATCGTCGACATGCCGCCGGGCACCGGAGACGCGCAGCTCACCATGGCGCAGCGCGTGCCGCTGAAGGGCGCGGTGATCGTGTCGACGCCGCAGGACCTCGCCCTGATCGACGCCAGGAAAGCGATCGCCATGTTCGAGAAGACCAAGGTTCCCATCCTGGGCCTTGTCGAGAACATGAGCACCTTCGTCTGTCCCAATTGCGGGCACGAGAGCCACATCTTCGGCCATGGCGGCGCGCGCGAGACCGCGAAGCGGATGGGCGCGGCTTTCCTGGGTGAAATCCCGCTTGTGGGAAGCATTCGCGAGATGTCCGATGCCGGCACGCCGGTTGCGGCAAATGCGCCCGCGAGCACCGAAGCGAAGTCATATTACAATCTGGCGGCCGAGGTTGCGCGCAGCTTGAGCACGCCCTTGCGCGCGGCGCCGAGAATCGTGCTGGAATAGAGACATGCCGACACCCAAGCCTCAGATCAGAAGCCTTTTCGCGACGCCGGTCTGCGTTCATTTCCTTTCCATCGCGGCGGAGATGAACCCGGAGCTGCGCCAGCTCGTGCTCGAGAAAGCGCAAAGCGTGCCGGGCGCGCGCGGCCAGGGCTGGCGCTCGACGCCCGACTTCGAAAGCTGGGGCGGTGGGCATGCGCAAACTCTGTTCCGCGTGCTGCGCGAACTCGCCGACAGCCTGACCTCCACGCGCACCGGCGCCCGCGTGACGCTCGATTGGCAGATCCAGGCGAGCGCGGCCGTTCGCCAGAGCGGCGACTATCAGGAGATGGCCGCGCGGCCGGGCTCGATGTGGTCGGGCGTCTATTACGTCGACGACGGCTATGCGAAGTCCGACGACGCGGCGCTGGGCGGCGAATGCGAGCTCGCCGATCCGCGCGGCGTGCTGCCCGCCATGGTCGCGCCGCATCTGGCGTTCCGCATCCCCGGCGGCCAGGCGGCCGGACGCAGCGAGCTCATCCGTCCGCAGAGCGGCATGATCCTGCTGCATCCGTCCTGGCAGCCGCGCGGCGAGCGCCGCTGCGACGGACCGTCGCCGCGCGTCGCCATCGAGTTCGACGTCGCGGCGCCTGCTCAGCCATAAGCCGCGGGCGTGACGCTCACGGGCATGTTTTCTCGGGCCCTGGCGGCTCGTCGGGAAAATGGTATAGATTCGACCATAACTTGTGGGGGCAAGTTATGGCGGGAAAGCCCAAGAAAAACACGAAGCCCATCGAACGGCCAGCTCCCGCGCGGGACTTCTGGACGCGCTTTCGCGCGCAGATCCTGGCCACGATCGCCGCGCTCGCGATTTCAGCCTCGACCAACGTCGCGCAAGACCTGTGGTCGAAGCTGAAGGACAGCTGCGCGATCGTCTTCACGATCGAACCGACCCGCGATCCCGGAAAGCTCGAAATCGCCTTCAGGACGTTCGGCGCCCCGCCGACGGGCGGCGGGATATTCTTCGTGAAAGCGAAAACGCCGTCGCTGACGGCGCTCAACGCGTTCTCCGCGTCCGATGACGCGCTCGATGCGCCAGGCGCGAACGGCGCCTGCCCGCCGGTCTCTCCCGCGGGCTTTTGCGCCGTGCTCATTCCCGACGCGCCCGAGCACGGCGGTTATCTGGGCATAGGAACGCGCTTTTCGAAGTACGACGACCTGGGGAAGCTGCGCTATGCGCTGAGCGTCGGCGGCGATCTTCGCGAACCGGCGAAGAAGGTCTATCTGGATTTCGACCCCGAGCCGAGTTGCCCCGTCACCAAAGCCAACCTGTTCGACAAGCTGCGCGGCCTTCCCGCCTGGCTGCTCTTCGCGGTCGCCGTGGCGTTCATCTTCGGCTTCACGCTCTATCAGCAAATGCAGCCGGCGGAGGACAAAAGCGGCGACAGCAAGAAGGAAAAGCAGAGATGACCGCGATATATCGGCTCCGCGCCGGCGTCCTCATCTGTCTGGCGCTGGGCGGCGTGGCGACGGCGAGCGCCGAAGAGCGCGACATGTTGGCGACCGTGAAGTACTGCGTCGCGAAAGAGAGCTGCAAACCGAGGGGCGGCGCGACGATCAACATAGATGCGACGCAGAACCCCATCGCCGGCGCCAAGATGTCCTGCCCCGGTCCGACGAATCCCGATGGGGAGATCCAGTGCAGGCTCGTTTGCGATTCCGCCTTCGGCCTGCGCGGACAGATCGGCCTGGTGCCGGTCGATCATCGCCCCGGAAACCAGTACTTTCCGGCGCCGCCCCAGCTGAACATCAAGATCACCGGATGCAACGCCAGCCCTCCGGGGCCCTATATCGTTGTGCTGAACTACAAGGACTATGACGGGACCACCAAGCTCGAGGAAGAGCGAACGAACATCTACAGCCGCACGCTCGGCTATAGCGACCGGGAGATCATCGCGTCGCGCGACGACAGCACGGCCGGCGTGAAGCTTCTCATGGCGCATTGGAACGGGAGCGAAGATCAGAAGAACGCGGTACGGCGCCTGGTCGAGATAAACAAGGATCTTTCGGCCCTCTATCTGGACGCGGGAGCGGCGACCGACGACGCGTCCTACGCGCGCGCGGCCGCCGTCAACTCGAAGCTGTCCGTCGCGGCGCTCGACCTGGTCCAGAAGGACACCATCGCGAAAATCGAATCCAGGCCGCTGCGCTTCGCGAACGGAGGCGGCTTGGCTGTGACGATGGCGCAACTGCACGACACCCAGAACGCCTTCCACGACACGCTTGTCCGCGGTGCCGCCTCAGGCGACGAAACGGCGGCCACGGCCCTGAAGCGCGGCGACGTCTATTGGACGGCCGAAAGGCTGAACAGCCGTTCCATACGGGCGGCGCTCGCCGCGGACCGGACCTTGCAGGATGGTGGAAGCTGAAGCCGACGGGCGCCGATGCGCCGCCGCCTCAGCGCCCCGCGGTGATCGACATCGTGATCTGCGTCTTGCCGTCTTCCATCGTCTCGGTCCAGGTGTCGCCGACCTTGTGATCGCCCTTGATCTCGTTGCAGTCGGTGGCGTGCGCGGCATCCTTGGGCGCGGGATCGACCACCGTGAAGCAGACATGGCTCGCGTCCTGCCACGCATAGGTGCCCTTGACCACCGCGCCGCCCGACATGTGCTGCTCCCACGTCTTGTCGGCATTGACATAGATGACGACCTTGGTGCCGTCGGGCCGCGTCTGGGTGACGGTATTGCCGTAAGCGACGGCGAACGGATCGGTCTGCGCGAACGCTGCCGTTGCGGAAACGGCCAGGATGGCCGCGCCGAGTGCAATGCGGTTCATGAAATCCCCTTCCAAAGTTGGCGCGGCCTGAAGCAGCCGCGGACTCGATATGGTGAACGGGTCCGCGTCTGCCAAGCCTAGTCGAGAAACAAACTAGCGTCAGGCGTTGTGAGCCAACCGCAGGCCCGGCGAGCGCCATTCCAGCGCGGCGAGCTTGCCCGTCGACGACAGCGTGACATAGGCGGTGCGCATGTCCTTGCCGCCCCAGCAGATGTTGGTGACGAGCAGATCGGGCAGCGGCGTGTGCTCGAACTTCTTCGAGTCTTTCTCCGCGTTTGGCCAGAAGGTCGAGATGCCGCCGGCCAGGATGGTCGCCACGCACACTCCGCCATCGGCCTGAACGCCCAGCGAGTCGAAATAGGCGAGCCCCGGATAGGCGCCTTCGAAACTGGCCGGCGTGAAGCCCGCCGGCGGCGCGCCGACACCGGGCGCGGTGAGCGCCAGGCTCCACAAGCGGCCGGGGAAGGTCTCGGCGTAGTGCACGGTCTTGTAGTCGGGCGACATGCCGACGCCGTTCGGCGACAGCAGCTCGCGCAGCACCTTGACGATCTTGGAGCCGTCGGCCTTGGCGTAGTAGAGCGCGCCATGGGTGCGGTGATGATGGTTGGTGCTGCCGTGATCGGTGAACCAGAAGCCGCCGTCCTGGTCGAAGACGAGATCGTTCGGCGCCTGCAACGTCTCGCCGTCGCATTCGGTATAGAGCACCTCGACCTTGCCCGTCGCGATGTCGATGCGCTCGATGCGCCCGCCCTTGTGGCTGTCCGGCGTGTGGCCGGGAATCATCAGCCCGTCGCGGTCGTGGATCTCGAAATTGCCGCCATTGTTGCAGCAATAGAGCGCGCCGCCGGGCCCGATGGCCAGCCCGTTCGGCCCGCCGCCCGGCGTCGCCACCACCTGCGTTCCGCCGTCGGGCTTCACGCGGGTGATGCGCCCCGCGCCCATCTCGACGACGATCACCGAGCCGTCGTCCATGGCGACCGGGCCTTCCGGAAAGCGCAGGCCCGTGGCGAGTTCGCGTAACGTCATGTCAGTCTTCCCTCCGTTGCAATGTCACAAAGCTGTAGCCCCCACCTTCCGAAGACAAGTGATCCTCGCGCGCGGTCTCGCGCCAGTCTTCGGGATCGAGCGCCGGCATGAACGTGTCGCCGTCGACGTCGCCATGGATCTCGGTCAGGTGGATCAGCGTCGCGCGCGGCAGGGCCTTGGCATAGATCTCAGCGCCGCCGATGACGCAGATCTCGCCGGCCTCGTGCGCGAAGGCCTCGTCGAGGGAATGGACGACGATGGCGCCGTCGGCCGTGAAGGCCGGATCGCGCGTCACCACGATGTTGTCGCGGCCGGGCAGCGGCTTCTTCGGCAGGCTCTCCCAGGTCTTGCGCCCCATCACGCAAGGCTTGCCCAGGGTGAGCGCCTTGAAGCGGCGCATGTCCTCCGGCACGCGCCAGGGCAGCGCGCCGCCCTTGCCGATCACGCCATTGTCGGCGCGCGCCAGAACGAGGGACACGATCACGCCTTCGCCGCTTTCGCCAAAGCCTCGCCCGAGAGGTTATAGGCGAACCAATTCTTGATCGAGGTCGCGCCCAGGCTGTCGTAGAAATCGATCGAAGGCTTGTTCCAGTCGAGCACCTCCCAATCGATGCCGATGCCGCCATGGGCGAGCACGCGCCGCGCGAGATTGCCGATCAGCGCCTGGCCGTAGCGGCGGCCGCGGAACTCGGGCTTGACGAACAGATCGGCGAGATAGGCCTTCCTGGCCGCGGCGAAGCTGCCATAGGTCCAGTACCAGGTCGCAACCCCTGCAGGCTCCTCGCCCTCGAACAGCAGGTCGCAGAACAACAGCGGCCGGTCGCACAGGTAGTCGCGGCGCACCACCTCCGGCGTGATGTGGAAGCGCTCGAGCAGCTTTTCATAGTCGGCGAGCGCGCGCAGCAGCGCGACGACCGTCTCCTCGTCGCCGGGCCTGATGGGGCGGATCGTGAAATTTGACATGTCCCGATTCATCGTTGGTTTCCATGAAAATAGGGCAAGGTCGCGCTCATCGCCATGCAAGCTTAGGGACAAGCCTCGGGAACCCGCTGCCCCGCTTTTCGTTAACAGGGCTGAAAAGGAGATACCCGATATGAAAAAGCTGCTTTTTCCGGCGGCCGCGTTGGCGGCCATCCTGAGCGCGCCGCTCGCCCATGCCGACGACCAGAACGGTCCCGACAACCGCCCCAAGGCGGAGCGACCCGCCCGCGGCGGCGACAATGACCGCACGCCGTCCGAGCACGCGCCCCGCCCTGCCGAAAACGGACCTGCGACGAGCGGACCGGCGATGCACGGCCCGGTGCCGCGCACCGAGACGCCCGACCGTCCCAACCCCAACGACACGATGCGCGACCGCGCCGCGGCCGGCGACCATGTGCGCACCAACGCCAACGACAACGATAACGACCGCGTCCGCAACAACGACAACGACCGCACCACGATCAAGAACAACGACAACGACCGCACCGTGATCCGCAACAAGACGGTGGTGCGCAAGACCGTCGACCGCAGCGTCGTGCTCAAGGTGCGCGCCAACATCACCGCGCCGCATCGCTATCACGCGGCGAAGATCTATGTGCGTCCGGCCGGCTGGTACCCGCATCGCTGGGTCTATGGCGAGCGCCTGCCACGCGCCTTCTTCGCGCCGGACTATTTCATCCTCGACTTCGCGGCTTACGGCCTGATCGCGCCATGGGAAGGCTATGAATGGGTGCGCTACGGCGACGATGCGCTGCTCATCGATTTGGAGACCGGCGAGGTCATCCGCGTCGAATACGACGTCTTCTACTGACCTTCGCGCGTTACGCGCGGGGCTTGCGGAAATCCCGGGAGTTTCTCCCGGGGTTTTCGTTTTTCAGACCGCGACTTCGGCCTTGATGTGCGGATGGGCCTGGTAGTTCTCGAGCGTGAAGTCGCGATAGTCGAAGCCGAAGATATCCTTGACCTTGGGATCGATGCGCATCGTCGGCAGCGGATAGGGCTTGCGTGAAAGCTGCTCGCGCGCCTGGTCGAGATGATTGAGATAGAGATGCGCGTCGCCGAAAGTGTGCACGAACTCGCCGGGCACGAGGTCGGTCACCTGCGCGACCATCAAGGTGAGCAGCGCATAGCTCGCGATGTTGAACGGCACGCCCAAGAAGATGTCGGCGGAGCGCTGATAGAGCTGGCACGACAGCCTGCCGTCCGCGACATAGAACTGGAACAGGCAGTGGCACGGCGGCAGCGCCATCTTCGGCACGTCGGCCGGATTCCACGCTGTGACCATCAGCCGGCGCGAATCCGGATTGCGCTTGATGTCGGCGACGAGGTTCGCGATCTGGTCGATGGTGCCGTCTTTGCCGTCCGGCCCACAGACCGGCCATGACCTCCACTGATGGCCGTAGACGGGACCGAGCTCGCCCTCCGCGTCGGCCCATTCGTCCCAGATGGTGACGCCGTGCTCCTGCAGCCAGCGCACATTGGTGTCGCCCCTCAGGAACCACAGAAGCTCGTAGATGACGGCCTTGGTGAACAGCTTCTTGGTCGTGACCAGCGGAAAGCCCTTGGCCAGGTCGAAGCGCATCTGATGGCCGAAGATCGACAGCGTGCCGGTGCCGGTGCGGTCGCGCTTCTCCACGCCCTGCTTGAGCACCTTCTCCATCAGATCGTGATACTGGCGCATTCGTGCATCTGTCCCGACTCGAACGGCGACTCTAGCGCGCGCGGCTTTGAAAAGCGCGCCGCCAGGTCTTATATTGAGGATGTCCGGCTCGTCCGGACTATGGCGATAAACGGCCACGTAATAAGCGGACCGGACCCGGGGGCGGTACCCGGCGCCTCCACCAGACGGAATCCGAGCGGTTCCGTGCGGCGGGGGCGAAACAGGATCGACGGACGTGTAAAGGTGGTTCTTTTGCCCGGTATGGTTCCGCCGTTATCGGACTACTCGTACAGGTGCCAACGATAACGAAATGGCCCTCGCTGCCTAATAGGTAAGCGCAGCCCGGGGAGAGCTGGGCAACAGAATCTCCCCACTTGCTCCACTTCCTCCTGCGGTTGTCCAACCAGCTATTGAGACCAAGTCGCAATGATGTAGACTGGGTCATGGATGGCGCTGGGGCGGCGCGCGTCCGTGGCTGCCAAATCGCTGGAGGGTACGATGCATCGTGTGTTTCGCGGGGTCCTGCTTTGCTTGGGTCTCGCTTTGCTGGCGCCGGCCCAGGCGCTGGCCAATGGCGGCGTCTGCCCGCGCCCGGCCATCGGCAGCGAGATCCAGCAGCCGCCGGACCTCTACAGCGCCAACGGCAAGCTCGAGGTCACGCTCAACTACTACACCTCGGTCGACGACGACGGCCGCACCCTGTTCTGCTTCGTGACCGACGACGGCAAGCTGTCGCCGACCTTCCACGTCAATCCGAACGACGACCTGATCATCCACCTGACCAACCAGGTTCCCGAAGCGCCGCTGGGCCGCGCCGAGCGGACGGGCGACCGCGTGCACAACTGCGCCGCGGACACGATGACCGACACCTCGGTCAACATGCATTTCCACGGCCTCAACGTCTCGCCGCGCTGCCACGGCGACGAGACCATCCATACCTTGATCAATTCGGGCGAGAGCTTCGACTACAAGCTCCACATTCCCGCCGACGAGCCGCCCGGCCTGTATTGGTACCACCCCCATGTCCACGGCATCTCGTCGGTCGCGGTGCAGGGCGGCGGCACCGGCGTGATCGAGGTCCAGGGCATCCAGAACATCCAGCCGGCCGTCGCCGGCCTGCCGCAGCGCTACATCGTGCTGCGCGACGAGCCGCTGGTCGGCAACCTGCTGCACAAGCAGGGCTATCAGCAGATGCCGTTCTGGGATGCGTCGGTGAACTATGTCACCGTGCCCGCGCCCGATTACGTGCCCGCGGTCATCAAGATGCATTCGGGCCAGAAGGAGTTCTGGCGCGTCGCCAACGCGGCGGCGAACACGATCATGGACCTGCGCATCAAGTACGACGGCGTGGCGCAGCCGATCCAGGTCGTGGGCTATGACGGCGTGCCCGCGGGCTCGCAGAACGGCACCCGCCAGGGCGTGCTGGTGACGCAGATGGGCGCGTTCCTGCCACCGGCGAGCCGCGTCGAGTTCATCGTCGACCCGCCGCCGCCCGGCGTCACCGCGGTGCTCGAGACCGAGAACATCGAAGGCGGACCGGCCGCGGACAGCAATCCGACGCGCCCGCTCGCCAGCATGGTGCTCGACGACAACGCGCCGCTCAATCTCGTGAAGGTGCCCAAGCATATCGGCCAGCCGAACAAGCAGCGCTTCGAGGCGCTGGCCGACGCCAAGATCACGGCGCGCCGCAAGCTCTATTTCATCGAGATCCCCTCCGTCGCCGTGCCGAAAGGCCAGCCGCGCGGCAGCCGCCTCGTCGAGCCGGTGAAGTTCTACATCGCCGTGGTCGGCCAGCGGCTGCAGCTCTTCGATCCCGACGAGCCGCCGCAGATCACCACCACGCGCGGCGCCGTCGAGGAGTGGCTGATCGAGAACCGCTCGCCCGAAGTGCACGAGTTCCACATGCACCAAATCCACTTCCTCGTGCAGGAGATCGACGGCGTGAAGATCCCCAAGGAGCAGCAGCAGTTCTACGACACCTTCCAGGTGGGATTTTACAAGGGCCACGGCCGCTATCCCTACATCAAGGTGAAGATGGACTTCCGCGGCGCGGTCGTGGGCGACTTCGTCTATCACTGCCACATCCTCGACCACGAGGACGGTGGCATGATGGCGGTCATCCGCGTGCTGCCGAAGACTTGACGTGGAGCGCGCAAGCGCTCCGGTTCGAGAGGACGTGATGAAACCGGCTTCGATGTTGCGCTGGCTCGCGCTGGCGCTGTTGACGATGCTCTTTGCACCTGCTGCGGCTTTTGCCGACGGCGGCGGCCCCTGCCCGCGCCCCGAAGCCGGCAGCGTGGTCCGGCCGACCGACGACATGACGTCGCAAGACGGCGTGCTGAACGTGAAGTTCGACTATTTCACGCAGGTCGACGAGCGCGGCCGCACGCGCTTCTGCTTCATCACCCCGAACGGCAAGCAATCGCCGACCCTGCATGTCTGGCCGGGCGACAAGATCGTCATGACCGTCACCAACATGGTGCCCGAGGTGCCGGGCGCGGGCGAGCGCATCGCGGGCGGCGGCACGGTCTGCGGCAACCCCACGATGACGCCGAGCTCGGTCAACGTGCATTTCCACGGCACCAACACGTCGCCGACCTGCCACAGCGACGAGACGATCTTCACGATGATCAACTCGGGCGAGACCTTCAAATACACGATCCAGATCCCGAAGGACGAGCCGCCGGGCCTGTATTGGTACCACCCGCACGTCCACGGCACCTCCTCGGTCGCGGTCGACGGCGGGGCGTGCGGCGCGATCGTCGTCGAGGGCATCGAGAACATCCAGCCCGCCGTGTCGGGGTTGCCCGAGCGCGTGCTGGTGCTGCGCGACCAGCCCCTGGCCGACGGCGTGCCGCTGATCACCGGCTCGCATCCGGTGACGCCGCCGTTCTGGGACGCATCGATCAACTTCGTGCCCATCGTCTATCCGATCGACAAGCCCGCGATCCTGAAGATGCATGCGGGCGGGAAAGAGTTCTGGCGCGTCACCAACTCGTCGGCCAACACGGTGATGGACATCCAGCTCACCTACGACCATGTGCAGCAGCCGCTGCAGGTCGTGGCGCTGGACGGCGTCCCCACCGGCTCGCAGAACGGCAAGCATGTCGGCACCATCGTCACCATGCACGACATCCTGCTGCCGCCCGCGGGCCGCGCGGAGTTCATCGTCACCGCGCCGGACAAGGCGGTAAAGAACGCGCAGTTCTCGACGCTCGCGATCGACAGCGGGCCGCTCGGCGACTCGCTGCCGTTCCGTCCTTTCGCGAATATCGAGCTGACCGACGAGGCGCTGGGGCTGCCCGCGATGCCCAAGCCGTCGGGCCCGCCCAACCCGCAGCGCTTCGACGGCCTCGACAAGGTCAAGCCCAGCGCGCGGCGCAAGCTCTATTTCTCCGAGACCTTCGGCCATGTTCCCCGCGACGAGAACGACAAGGACGGCAAAGGCCGCGGCGCGCTGCGCGTGAACTTCTTCATCACGGTCAAGGGCCAGGAGCCCAAGCTGTTCGACGCCAACGAGGACCCGGCGATCACGACCACGCAAGGCGCGGTCGAGGACTGGACGATCGAGAACCGCGCGCCCGAGGTGCACGAGTTCCACATCCACCAGATCCACTTCCTGCTGCTCGCGGTCAACGGCGTGCCGGTGCCGCCCGAGCAGCGCCAGTTCTACGATACCTTCCAAGTGGGCTATTGGGACCAGATCGGGCCCTATCCGAGCATCAAGGTGCGGATGGATTTTCGCGGTCCCACCGTCGGGGATTTCGTCTATCATTGCCACATCCTCCAGCACGAGGACGCCGGCATGATGGCCAAGATCCGCGTGCTGCCCAAGACGTGAGACAAAAGATGCGCGGTTTCGGCTTGGCGTTCGCTCTGAGCGCAGTGTTGGCATTTTCCGCGGGCGCGGACGAGGCGCCGGCGCCGCCCGTGCCATCGTCCCCTGTAAATGGGCATTTCACGCTCGAGGGTCTGGACGGCAAGACGGTCAGCGACACCGACTATCGCGGCAAATGGCTGCTCGTCTATTTCGGCTACACGTTCTGTCCCGACGTCTGTCCGACGACGCTCACCCAGATCGGCCAGGCGCTGACCGAGCTCGGCGACAAGGCGAAGGCGTTCCAGCCGATCTTCATCACCCTCGATCCGGCGCGCGACAAGAATCCGGTGATGGTCGACTACATGAAGTCGTTCGATCCGCGCATCGTGGCGCTGCGCGGCGATCCGATGGATATCGAGGAAGCAGCGAAGTCGTTCCACGTCTATTACCGCCCGCGCGCGCTCGGCAACGGGCAGTACACGGTCGACCACAGCTCGTACATCTATGTCGTCGACCCGAAAGGCAAGTTCAAGGAGCTGCTCACCGGCGACCTGCCCGGCCATCCGCTGTCCGAAGACCTCAAGAAGCTCGTGAAGTGAAGGGCCCGGCGCTCATCGTCGCTTGCATGTTGCTCGCCGGCGCGGCGCGCGCCGATGACGGCCATTTCGCCGATGCCGACAGCGACGCGCTGGTGACGAAAGGCGCCCAGGTCTATCGCGACAATTGCTCGAGCTGTCATGGCCGCCGACTGCAGGGCCAGGCGCTGTGGCAGCTGAAGGACCAGTATCTCGGCCGCCGCGCGCCGCCGCACGACGCCACGGGCCACACCTGGCAGCATTCCGACGAAGACCTATTCGTCATGACCAAGTCCGGCAAGTTCCCCGGCGCGCCGAAGGACCTCACCTCCTACATGCCGGGTTTCGACCAGCGGCTTTCCGACGACGAGATCGTGGCCGTGCTCGCCTACATCAAGGCCAATTGGCCGATCGGCATCCGCGCCTCGCAATCGATGCTCAATCCGGGCTTCAAGGGCATGCCCAAGGACGCCGACAAGGTCGAATGGACCTTGCCGCCCAACTGCATCGCCTCGATCCAGCGCTGGGATTCGACCGAGCCTGCGCCTGCGAAGAAGAACTAGCGAGACGCCAGCACCGTCGCGAGCGCGGGCACGTCGTTGGCCGCGGCGTTGAGCGGCGCCGGCTTGAACTCGAGCGCCGCGCGCTGCGCCGCCTGGAGCTCGTCGGGCGTAAGCTGCGTGGCGATGGCGTCGGCGCGCGTCTTGGCGACCGCATCGCCGGCCGTGGCCGCGATCGCGTACCATTTGTAGGCTTCGAGCAGGCTTTGCGGCACGCCGTCGCCGCGCTCATAGAGGACGGCGAGATTGAACTCGGCATCGACATAGCCGAGGCTCGCCGCGCGCTGGAACCAGCGCGCCGCTTCGGCGAAATTCGCGGTCCGGCCGTCGCCGCCGGCATGGAGCACCGCGAGATTGCTCATGGCGTGGCGGTTGCCCTGCGCCGCCGAGGCCTGATAGAGCCGCGCCGCCGCGCCGGAATCCGCCTTCACGCCGCGCCCGCTCTGATAGAGCGCGCCGAGCGCGTTCTCGGCCAGCGCGTTGTTCTGCGCCGCCGCGCGCGTCAGCCAATCGGCCGCGAGCTTATCGTTGTGCTCGAGATATTTGAGGCCGACGAGAAGCTCGGCATCCGCGTCGCCTTTCATCGCGAGCGCGCTCAGGCGGTCGAGCGGCGACTGCGCGGCATGGGCGACCGCCACAGGCGCCGGCGCGGGCTTGGAGCGCGCCATGGTCACGCCATGCGTGCCCGGATTGAAGACATAGAGCGCGCCGATCGCGCCCAGGCACAGCACGGCGACCGAAGCGGCCACGGCCATGCGGCGGCGGCGCGAAAGGCGCTCGGCTTCCTCGGCACTCTCGCGCTCCTCGGCGGCGCGCGCGCCTTCCTTGGCGAGGGTGCGCACGTTCGAGAGATAAGCGTGGCGCGGATTGTCGTCCTGCGCGGGCTCGGCGGTTTCGTCTTCCGGCGCCGCTTCGACCGCTTCGAGTTCCGGCTCCGGCGTCCACGGTTCGGGCGCCGCGACGACCTTGTCCGGCCCTTCGAGCGCGCCGACGCGGCTTTCCAGCTGGTGCAGGCTCAAGCGCAGCTCCGACACGGTCTGCAGCGCCTTGGCGTCGGCGCCGTCCATGCGCGCGTCGAGCCGGTCGAGCCTGTCGATGACAGGCTTCAGCCGCTTGGGCGCGTCGGTCTCGGTCGCGGTCTGGCGCGTCTCGAGCCCCGCGATGGATTTCTCGAGCACGCGGATGCGGGTGTCGAGGCGGGCGATGACCGCGTCGGTGCCTTGCTTCAGCGCGCTTTCGGGAAGGATCAGCCGCTTGGCGATCTCTTCCAGATGCGCGGCCTGAAGCTTGCGCGGGTCGTCCTGTTCGGAAGTCTCGATTTCGGCGGCCGGCTCCTCGGGGAGCGCGACCGGCGCCTCTTCTTCTACAGGCGCTTCGGCAACCGACTCCGGTTCCGGCGCCGGCTCGGGTTCGGGTTCCACTTCGGGTTCGGGGTCGGGCACGAAGGCCGACAGGTCCGGCTGGCAGTTCGCCCAGATCTCGGTCTCGTCTTCGCCTGCCTCGGGCGTGGACGCCGGCGGCGCCTGCGGCCCGCGCGGATCGATGGCGTCGAGCAGCTCGCCCCGGCCCGAGAAGAAGCCATAGACCGTCGCGCGCGCCAGCCCCGCCTCGTCGGCCACGGCGCCCAGGGTCAGCGCCGGCTCGCCGTCGCGCTCGACCATCAGGCGCGCGACTTCGATCAGCGCCTCACGGGTCGCCGAGCGGTCGCGCTGGCTGACCCAGCTCGGCCTTGCCGCGGCTTTGATGCTTTCAGCCCGTCCCACCCAGACTGCCTTTGATCTTCTCGAATGCGCCCCAGTCTGGCCCGCAGCGAATGAAAATTTGGTTTGGGCGCGCGCTTTACGAGTGGTTACCGAGCGGTTGCGAATTGTCGGCAAATCCGGGGGCAATCCGGCGGAACGGCTTGAAACCGGGCACGTTCTCCTGTTGCGTGGGTTCGACCAAAGCGAATCGAGCGTCATGTACAATTGCGCGAAGTGCCCCGGCTATTGCTGCTCCTATCCTTTGATACAGCTGACAAAACGCGACGTGGAGCGGCTGGCGAAGCATTTCGGCCTCGACTACGAGAAGGCGCGCAAGAAGTTCACCAAGGTCGAGGTCGGCGCCAAATACGCGATGCGGCGCAAGGCCGACGTCCATTTCGGCCGCATCTGCCAGTTCTTCGACACCGACGAGCGGCGCTGCACGATCTATAAGGCCAGGCCCACGATCTGCCGCGAATATCCGGGCGGGCGCTGCGGCTATTACGACTTCCTCTCGTCGGAACGCGCCAGCCAGAACGACCCCGACCACATCGCGCTCACCTGGAACAAGTGAGGCGAAACGCGCCCGCCAGCGCCGCCAGATCCAGGAAATAGAGATAGCGATAGTCGCAGGCGATCGAGATCGCAAAGAAGCTCAGCGTGAAGACCAGCGCGGCACCCTGTAGCGCCGCCACGCTCAGATCGCCCGGCGCGCGGCGCCTCAAGCTCACCACCATCACGACCAGCGCCAGCAGCGCGAAGAAGACATGCGAGAGCGCCGGCGTGCCCATGAACGCCTTGGCATAGGCCGCGAGCTTGAGATCGCGCGCGTCGCGGCGCGGCGACATGTTCAGATCCTCCATCTCGCCGGCAGGCCCTTCGATGCCGGTAAAGACGGGCCGGCAAGCCTCGATGTCGGGCGTGAACAGTACCTGGGCGAAGACCCGCGCGCGAACTTTGAGATAAAGCCAGGGGTGATGCAGCACGAGGTCGCTCCATTGCGCCGCCAGCCATTCGGGCTCGACGTCGGCGAGCTCCTGCTGCAGCGGCTTGGAGCCGACCAAGGTGTCGTTGCGCTCGGGCGTATAGAGGCGCACGCCGTCGCTGCGCATCAGGCGCTCGAGCTCCGGCGCCTCCTGTTTCAGGCGATCGAGCGGCAGCGACGGCTCGAGCTCGACCGCGCCGATCAGATCATAGAGCCGTAACACATTGAGCTGCGCGATGGGCCCTTCGCCGTGATCGCTGTGCCGCGCGAGCGTCGCGTTCACGGCAAAGACGATCGCGAGCGCCGCGGCGGCAAAGCCCAGCGCGTTCTTCCAGCCCGCGATCGCGGCGAGCGTCACCGCGCCCGCGCCGAGCACGATCAACCCGTTCTGCCGCGTCAGCGCCGCGAGCGCGAAGAGCGCGAACGCCGCGGCGGTCCAGGCGAGGCGCGCACGCCCGTGTCGCGCTTCGGCCAATGCGAGCGCAGCGAACCCCGCCACGCTTGCGTCGGCGAACAGCACGTCCTTCCAGACAATGGCCTGGTAAAGCGCGAATTGCGGCAACAGCACGCATACCAGCGCGACGCCTGCTGCCGCCCACGACACGCGCGGCCCGATCCACAGCAGCACCAGCATCGCGGCAAGCAGCAACAGGCTGTCGAGCAGGATGAACAGGCCCGTGCCCGGCACGATCGCATCGAGCACGCCGAGCCACCACGCCATCACCGGCGGGTGCCAGGAATGATAGAAGCCGAAGCGTCCGTCGTGGAGCTGCACGATGGAATCGAACGAGAGATGTCCGGGCCAGGACACGGCCAAAGCCACGCCCCATCCCGCGACCAGGATCGCCGCCGCGGCGATGCCCGCCTTCGATCTCATGCCTGCCTCCCCTTGGGCGACAGTATGGTCCATCATGGGCGCATGAACTACCGTCACGCCTTCCATGCCGGAAACTTCGCCGACATCGCCAAGCATCTGGCGCTGGTCTCGGCGCTCGAATATCTGAAGAAGAAAGAGGCGGGCTTCGCGGTCGTCGACACCCATGCCGGACGCGGGCTTTATGCGCTCGATGGCGAAGAGGCCCGGCGCAGCGGCGAAGCGGCGACCGGCATCGCGCGCATCCTGGATGTGGCCGACGGGCCGCCGACCTTGCAGATCTATCTGGGTCTCGCGCGCGGTTTGGGTTCGGGCGCCTATCCCGGCTCGCCGCTGATCGCGGCCAAGCTGCTGCGCGCGCAGGACCGATTGGTCGCGATCGAGAAGCATCCCGAGGATGCGAAAGCCCTCGCCGCCACGCTCGCGCCCTTCCGCCGCGCCAAAGCGGTCGAGGGCGACGGTTATGCGCGGCTCGCGGCGCTGCTGCCGCCGCCGGAGCGCCGCGGGCTCGTTCTGATCGACCCGCCCTATGAAGCGCCGGACGAGTTCCACCGGGCCGCACGGACGCTGGGCGGCGCGCTCAAGCGCTTCGCCACGGGCATCGTCATCGTCTGGTTCCCGATCAAGTCGGACGCCGCCGCCGACGCGTTCTGCGGCGAAGCGCTGCAGGCCGGGCCCGCCAAGGCGCTGCGCCTCGACATCGCCGTCGCGGCGGCACCCGGAAAGCTCGCGGCGGCGGGGCTCCTGGTGATCAACCCGCCCTATGGCTTAGCCGACGACGTCACGGGCGCGCTCGGCCCCATCGCCGCCCGGCTGGGCGCCCGGGCCGAGGCAAGCTGGCTGGCGGGCGGGGAATAAGGGAGCGGCTTGCGCTTGGCGCCGGTCTTAAGTATTTGAACCCGCTCCGCGGACAGGTGGCTGAGCGGTTGAAAGCACCGCACTCGAAATGCGGCATACTCGCAAGGGTATCGGGGGTTCGAATCCCTCCCTGTCCGCCAATTTTTCCGGGCCCAAAAGCCGCCGGCACTGGAAAAGCCGTTTCGCATCTCCATATCGGAACGAAGGCGCTTTGACGGCGCCGCTACTGCATTTTTCCACTAGCGCATTCCCCACATACCGGACCGGCGATCATGTTGAGCGTTGAAAAGCTTGGGCGGCGCGAAGGCCGTCTGCAGATCCTTCAGGACTTGAGCTTCGATTGGACCCGCGGCGTGCTTGCGGTGATCGGCGGCAACGGCACCGGCAAGACGACCTTGCTTCGGGCCGTCGCGGGCGCGGCGAGGCCCAATGCCGGCAAGGTCCTGTGGAACGGCGTACCCACGTCGCGCGCGGTGCGCCGCGCGGGCGCGATCGGCTACGGTCCGCAAGAGCGCAACCTGGACCTCGCCATCACCTTGCGCGAGTTCCTGAGCCTGTGCGCGGATCTGCGCGGCTTGCGGGGGCGCAGCGCCAAGATCGCCGCGGTGGCCGACGAGCTCGGCCTCGTCAAGCAGCTCGACGAGCGTCTCGCCAATCTGTCGGGCGGCGGCCGGCGCAAAGCGATGACCGCGCAAGCGCTGCTCGGCCTCGCCGAGCTGATCGTGCTCGACGAGCCGACGTCGGAAGTCGACTATGCGGCCAGCCGCCGCTTCTGGGCCGCGTTCCGGGCGCGGGGAAAATCCTCTGCCCTCGTGATCGCCACGCATGACGTCGAATTGGCCCTCGGCGCGGCCGACGCGATCCTGCTGCTGCAACGCGGAGCCCCCGCGCGGCTCGCGCCTGCGTCGTCCTTCGCGATCGACGAGCTTTCCCACGCCATCGGCGAAGGGTGATCGCATGGGCGCGCTCACATTGGCCCGCCTCATCGCCCAGGAGGCGTCGCGCCGGCCCCGCGCCGTGCTGGCCACGATCATGCTGGCGCTGAGCGCCGGCTTCATCATCCTGCCCGATCCGGGCGCCGCCTATGCGACGATGTCGGTCCACGACGCGCCGCTTGTCTATACCCCCGCCGTGATGGGCGTGATCGCGGGCGAGATGTTCGTCGCTTTCGCCATTCCGCTGGTGATGCTGGCGATGAGCATGCTCGCCCCCTTGCGGATCTGGCGCGCGGTGCTCGGCGTCGCCGGCGGACCGGGATGGAAGCCGGCGCTCGGCTTGTGGGTCGCGGGCTTCGGCGCCGGATTGTTTCTGTTGAGCTGCATTTTCGGCGGCGCGCTGTTGCGCGCGTCGGGCGCGCTCGGCGCATCGGGAAGCTGGCCCGCCGGGCTCTGGATATTCTTCACCTGGAGCTACGGCCTGGGCGTCGTCGGCGCAGCCTTTGCCGCGATGCTCTACAGCGTGCTCGCGCTTCGCCTGGCGACGCGTCCGGGCCTTTTGATGGGCGCGACCTTCATCGCCTGGCTCGTCTGGCTCGCCGTGTTCGGCGTGGGTCTGTCGGGATTGGTGGACGTCCACGGCCAGGCCTTCGCGGTGGCGCAACTTCTTCCGCAGATCCATGCGCAGGACCTCAGCATGGGCTTCATCTTCAGCTCTCACAAGAAGGCCGCCATCCATGCACGCGACGTCGCCGACCTGATCAGCGTGCCCGGCGCCATCGGCTTTCTCGCGATGCGCGCAGCGCTCGTGGGCGTCGCGTTGCTTTCGGCTCTGGCGCTCGCGGGCCCGCGCGTCGCGCCGCTGGCCGCGCGCAGCAGGACCTGGACGCGCCCGCTGGCCGGTTTCGCCGGCCGCTTGAGCGCGCGCTTCGGCCTGACGGGCGTCATCCTGGGCCAGGTGTGGAGCACGCCGCTCTGGGCGCTCGTCCTTCTCGTCGCGGCCGTCGCCGCGGAAACCGTCAAGGCCGGGGAGCAGACTGCCGTCGTGGCGCTGGGCTTCGCCTGGGGTCTCACCATGCTGCGCTGGCCGGAGCTCTGCGAAGCCTTCGAGCAGGGCGGGTTGCGCAGCCTCGTGCGGCCCAGCGTGCTCGGCCCTTGGCCCGTCCGGTTCCGGCTCGTCATCGCCATCGCGCTGCAGATGAGCGTTCTCGCGCTGCCGCTCGCGGTCGCGCTGGCGGCCTCGGGACGGGTGCAAGGTCTCGCCTGGCTGGCGACGCAGATCGTTGCCGCGCCGCTTCTCTGCGTGGGTCTCGCGCGTCTGCGCGGCGGCGCCACCGCGTTTTCGCTGTTGGCGATGGCGTGGTGGTACTTGATGGTCTCCGGCAACGCCCAGATTCCGCCGGGATGAGCTAGTTCGGCGGAAGGTGGCGCAGGAACGGCAATCCGCCATTGATCTGCGGATCGATCCGCCAGATCGACGGCGAGAACCCGTCCGGCAGGGCAGCCTGGAGCTCGGCGCTCGTCATCGCCGTGATGCCGTTCGCGTTCTTGTGGTTGCCCGCGCCTTGCGAAGGATCGGCGATGCCGCTGGTGTCGGTGTCCCAATAAGTCCGCGACACGCGATGGTGCGCGAAGTCGTTGCCGATCAGCCCGCCGACCACGCTGCCCGCGCCGCCGCTCACCGTTCCGCGCGAATAGGAGCGGCTGAGAACCTGGTTCTGCTCGCCGGCGAGCCCGCCGGCGGCGCCGTTCGCCCCCGCCGCGACGGCCCCCGTGGCATAGGTGTCGCGCACGGTCGCCAGCCAATCGTTGCCGAACAGCCCGCCGGCATGCGCGCCGTCGCCGCCCGCGACCGCGCCGGTCGCATAGCTCTGCTGGATCTCGACAGTGCTGTTCGCTTCGCCGACCAGGCCGCCGACCCTGGCATCGGCACCGCCCGTGACCGCGCCGCCGGCATAGGAGCGCCAGATCGTGAAGCCGTTTTCGCCGACAAGGCCGCCGGCATGCGCGCCGTCGCCGCCCGTGACCGCGCCCGTCGCATAGGAATATTGAAGCTCGCCGCTGCCGGCCCCGACCAATCCGCCCAGCGCGCTCAACGTCGAGGCCGCAAGCAAGCTCACCGTGCCCGATGCATGGCAGCGCAGCAACTGCACGTTCTGCTGCGTCGCTCCGGCAAAGCCGCCCGCGACGCTGTTCTGATCGGCCGTGACCGAAACCGCCGACCAGGAATCCTGGATCGGAAGCGCGAAGTCCTGTCCGCCATTGATCTGGCCGAACAACCCACCGGCCACGGTGGATTGTCCGCCATGCACGCTGCCCGTCGCGAAGACGTTCCGGGCCACACCGCCGCTCTGTCCCGCGAGCGCGCCCACGATTGCTCTGTCGCCGCCGGTCACGTCGGCATCGACCAAGCCGATGTTCTTGAGTTCGCTGCCGTCCACCGATCCGAACAGGCCGACATTGTCGGAGCCGGCCGTGTCGACGATCTTCAGGTTCGAGATCGTGTGACCGAGCCCGTCGAAGACGCCGAAGTCGAACGACGCGACGGGCGCCTGTTGATAGGTGCCATCCTGGGCGGCGTCGTAGTCCTTCGTCAGCGCCAGGAACCGGCCGCTGAGGGTGCCCTCAAGCCCGTGAACGTCGGCGGCTAGCGCGTAGCTCTGGTTGTCGATGGTGAGCCCGGCATGCGTGTCCCAGAAATCGATCCGCCCTTTCGGACCATAGGCGATCGTGCCCGTGCCCTGGCCGTCGGCCGAATCCTGCAAGGTCAAGCCGCCATGGCCTTCTACGACGATCGGCTTGCGGATGACGATCGAATGGGCTGCGACGAATGTGAGGCGATGCGTGTTCGCCCAGGACAGCGGCGTGTCGATGACGATGTCGTCGGTGACGTTGGCGGTGCCGAGCGAGGTGTTGCCCGCGCGCAGGAAGAGCTTCAGGTCGTTCACGTTCATCACCGCGTCGGCCGCCGTCGCGACGCAGCCATTGCCGTCGCAATGCATGTTCGTGCTCGGCGCCTTGGAGACGACGAGCGCGGCGTCGGCGGGCGAGGCGAGGCAGAACGCCGCGGCCGCGCCGGCGAACGTCAAGTCGAACGGACCTCGCATGTCGTGAACTCCCCGCGCAAAGCGCGCGCAGTGAACCAAATCCTCGGCGTTAAATCCAGTTGCCAATATTCGCGCGCGTTTATGCTTAAGAGCCTGATTTGCCAGCGCGTCGCGACTGGCCTAGTGTCGCGGCGACTTCAACGAACTCTGCAAAAGACGCATCCATGGAAAAGCTCGCGCGCATCGGCTTCGGCGTGGCGCTCGCCCTCGCCGCGCTGACGGTTTCGGCCGAGGCCAAATTCAAGGTGCTGCACGATTTCTGCGAGACGGGCACTTGCGCGCGCACGTTCTCGAATGCGGGGCTTCTCATCGACGCGGCGGGGAACCTGTACGGCGCGACGAGCGACGACGGCCTGCACGGCAAGGGAACCGTGTTCAAGCTGTCGCGCGGCCGTCACAACCGGTGGAGCTATCAGGTGCTCCACGATTTCTGTTCCCAGGCATCTTGCACCGACGGCGCGAATTCGCGCTCCGGTTTAGTCATCGATACGGCGGGCAATCTTTTCGGGACCACCTTCAACGGGGGCGCCACCAACATGGGCACCTTCTTCGAGGTCACGGCGGCCGGCGAATACAAGGTGCTCTACAGCTTCTGTCCCGATACCCAGAACTGCAGCGACGGCGCGAACCCCGTCGGCACGCTGACCTATGCCGGGGCCTTGTCCGGCGTGCCCTATGACGGGACGAGCCCGCTCTATGGAACCGCGGGCGGGCAGAGCCACAACGTCGTGTTCTCGCTGACGCCCTCCGGCGACAGCTGGCAGGAAGCAGTCGCCTACAATTCGCCCTGCACCTTCTGCTTTCCGGAAGGCGTGGTGATGGACGGCGCGGGCAAGCTCTACGGGGTCTATTCCTTCGACGGCGAGGTCTATGCGCTCACCCACACCGACCAGGGCTGGGTGCGCACCTCGGACGGCGGCATGCATGGCGGTTCCGATCCGCACGGATTGCTCGCGATCGATGCGCAAGGCCATCTCTTCGGCACCACCGAGACCGGCGGCGGCCCGCAGAACGGCGGCACGCTCTACCGGCTGACCCCGGTGGTCGACACGTTCGTGTTGAAGACGCTGCACAATTTCGGCGATCAGCGCGACGGCCGCGCGCCCACCTCCGGCGTGATCCTGGACGACGCGGGCAATCTCTACGGCACCGCCGATTTCGGGAGCAAGTTCAACGGCGGCTCGGTCTACAAGCTCAGCGGCCGCAAGCTCAGCGTGCTGCACGCCTTCTGCCGACACAAGAAATGCCTGGACGGCAGCACCGTGCTCGCCCCGGTCGTGCGCGACAAGGACGGCAATCTCTTCGGCATGACGACCCAAGGGGGAGCACACGGCTTCGGAACGCTGTTCGAGATCATGCCCGACGCGCCCTGACCGACGGGCCGGGCCGACGGGCCGGGCTTTGCGCCCGAAAACCGGCACAGCTACACTGAAGCCGGACGGCGTGGAGCACCCCATGAGCGAACATAGCTTGCCGGCATGGCTGTACACCGATCCCGGCTTCTTCGAGGCCGAGCGCCGGCATCTTTTCGCCAAGGCCTGGCACGTCATCTGCCACGTCAACGACCTGCCCAACGCCGGCGACTACTACACGCTCGACATGCTGGGCGAGAAATTCGTGGCGCTGCGCGGTCATGACGGCGAGGTGCGCAGCTTCCACAATGTCTGCCGCCACCGCGCCTCGCGCCTTGCCGACGGCGACAGCGGCAATTGCGGCCACAGGCTGGTGTGCCCCTATCACGCCTGGAGCTACGACCTCGACGGGTCCTTGCGCTCGATCCCGCCGTGGCAAAGCTTCGAGGAGCTCGACAAGAAGCGCCATGGCCTGGTGCCGCTGGAACAGGAGATCTGGCGCGGCTTCGTCTTCGTGCGGACCGAGAAGGGCCTGCCCGGCGTCGCCGAGATGATGGCGCCTTACGAGCACGAGATCGCGCCGCACGGCTTCGAGGACCTTCAGCCCCAGGGCCGCGTCACGTTGCGTCCGCGCGCGGTGAACTGGAAGAACGTCGCGGACAATTATGGCGACGGGCTGCATATCCCGGTCGCGCATCCCGGCCTCACCCGCCTGTTCGGCAGCACCTACAAGCTCGAGGCGCAGGCCTGGGTCGACAAGATGGACGCGACGGTCACGACCAGGCCGTCGTCGAACTGGGCCGAGCGCGGCTACCAAGCGCTGCTCGACCGTTTCGACCACCTGCCCGAGGACCGCAGGCGCGTGTGGAGCTATTACCGGCTGTGGCCGAACCTCGCCTTCGACGTCTATCCCGACCAGGTCGACTTCATGCAGTTCATCCCGGTCTCGCCGACCTCGTGCCTGATCCGCGAGATCGCCTATGTGCGCCCCGATGCCCGGCGCGAGGTCAAGGTCGCGCGCTATCTCAACTGGCGCATCAACCGCCAGGTCAATGCCGAGGACACGGTGCTGATCGCGCGCGTGCAGGCGGGGATGGAGTCGGGCAGCTATCACAGCGGGCCGCTGTCGAAATCCGAAGTGTGCCTGGCGGCGTTCGCGCGGCGCATGCGCGAAGCGGTGCCCGAGCTCGACCCGCTGCGCCGCGCCGCGGAATAGATGCGCCGAGCGTTCTTGGGCATCTTGCTGGCCGTCGCTGCGTGCTCGCCGCAGCCGAAGCCTGCGCCCAGGATCGCGCATGCGACGGCCGTCGGGCGCAAGGCGCCGCTCGCCAAGCCTGTGCCGGCACAGCCTTCCGCTTTCGCGCAAGAACAGGCGATGAGCCATGCGCAATTGATGAAGCGCTGGACGCCGTTGATCCAAGCCGCGTCGAAACGCTTCGGCGTGCCGGAGAGCTGGATCCGCGCGGTGATGCTGGCCGAGAGCGGCGGGCGCACCATGCTGGGCGAGGCCGAGCCCATCGTCTCCAGCGCCGGCGCGATGGGGCTGATGCAGCTGATGCCCGAGACCTATCGCGAGATGCGCAGCACTTACGGGCTCGGCCCCGATCCGTTCGATCCGCATGACAACGTCTTCGCCGGCGCGGCTTATCTTCGCTGGCTGCGCGGCAGATACGGCTATCCGACGATGTTCGCGGCGTACAATGACGGGCCGGGCAATCTGGAAGAGCGGCTCAAGACCGGCAACCTCTTGCCGCGCGAGACGCAGCTCTATCTCGTCAACGTCACCGCGCGCGTCGAAGGCCGCATGGGGGCCGCGCGGGGCAACGCCCAGTTCACGCGCCCGAACGGCGAGCCGATCCTGATCGATTGCAGCCTGGTGACGAAGGTGCGCCCGCCCCTGCCCGACGAATATACCGCGACGGTCGCGGCCGTGATCACGGTCGGCAAGGTGCGCCAGGGCGTGCGCGAGGACGTGGCGCATGTCACCGCCACCGTGCGCGCGCATGGCGGCGCGATTTAAGGAATGCGCGGATCCTCGCCCGAATGCGCGTGGCCGATGGCGCTGCGCAGCTTCGCGTCGAGCTTGCCGCAATCGAGCACGACCTTGTCGCCCTCGACTTCCTTCACCGCTGACAGCGGCACCTCGAAATCGCCGGCGTTCTCGACATAGACGCGGATCGCATGCGCCGAGACGTGGCGCACGGCGCCGACCTGCTTGTCGCCGTCATGGACGAACACGGCATAGTCCTCGCGGATGGGGTTCATCGTTTGCTCCTTAATCCTCAAACATAACGCGGGATCGGGCCGTTGTGTGGCGTCGTGTCGTCGCCGAGATCGAGCATCGCGTCGTCGACATAGCAATAGCCCCAGCCTTCCGGCGGATCGTAACCCTCGATGATGGGATGGCCGGTGTGGCGATAGTGCTTGGTCGCGTGCCGGTTGGGCGACGAGTCGCAGCAGCCGACATGGCCGCAGCTCCGGCAAAGCCTCAAGTGCACCCAGGGCGAGCCGATCTTGAGACATTCCTCGCAGCCCAGCGCGCTCGGCTTCACCTTGCGGATCGTATCCAGATGCGTGCAGTCATCGGCCATTGTTCACCTCGGCAAGATAGGCGTGGATCGCCGCCACGACCTGGGCGCCTTCGCCCACCGCCGCGGCGACGCGCTTGACCGAGCCCGCGCGCACGTCGCCGATGGCGAAAATACCGCGCTTGTTGGTCATCAGGCCCTCGGTCAGGAGAAACCCCTTGTCGTCGCGCTTGATGCCCGAGGCCGCGAGCCAATTGGTGTTCGGCGCCGCGCCGATCAGCAGGAACAGATGACGGATGTCCTTCGCCTGCTCCACGCCGTCGCGATTGCGCCAGGTGACTTTCTCCAGCGCGCCGTTCTCGCCGCCCAGTGCGACGACCTCGGTCTCGGTCAGCACTTCGATGTTTGGCTGCGCGGCGATGCGGTCGCAGAGATAGCGCGACATGGTGGCGTCGAGGCCCTTGCCGCGCACGATCATCCAGACCTTCCTGGCCTGGGTCGACAGATAGACCGCCGCCTGGCCCGCCGAATTGCCGGCGCCGACAAGCGCGACCTCCTGGTCCGCGCAAAGCCGCGCCTCCAAGGGCGACGCCCAATAATGCACGTGGCTGCCTTCATAGTCGGCAAGGTTCTCGACTTCGAGCCGGCGATATTCGGCGCCGCTCGCGATCACCGCCGCGCGCGCCTTCACGCCCACCCCGCCCTTGAGCTGGAAGAGATAGTGATCGCCGTTCCGGATCAGGCTCGTGACCTCTTCGGGGATCGCCATCTCGGCGCCGAATTTCTGCGCCTGGTTATAGGCGCGCGCCATCAACGCCATGCCGGAGATGCCGGTCGGGAAGCCAAGATAGTTCTCGATGCGCGCCGACGCGCCGGCCTGCCCGCCGAAGGCGCGGCAATCGAGCACGATCACGGAGAGGCCTTCCGACGTCGCATAGACCGCCGCGGCGAGACCGGCCGGGCCCGCGCCCACGATCAAGACGTCGTAGATCTTCGCGGCGTCGATGGCACGCACCAATCCGATGCAGCGCGCAAGCTGGTTCTCGCTCGGATTGCGCAGCATCTCGCCATTGGCGCAGAGCACGATCGGCAGATCGGCCTCGGTGAGATGGAAGCGCTCCTTCAAGGTCTGCGCGCAGCTGTCGGTGTCGGGATCGAGGCGCTGATGCGGATGGCCGTTGCGGCCGAGGAAATTCTCGAGCCGGAGCACGTCGCGGTCGTCCTCGCGGCCGACGATCACCGGGCCGCCGACGTTCTCCTCGAGCAGGCCGACGCGGCGCAGGATCAGCGCGCGCATGATCTTCTCGCCGGTCTCTGCTTCGGCGACGAGCAGGTCGCGCAGCCGCGCCGGCGGGATCATCACCGCTTCGACCTCGCTCTGCGCGATCGCGTCGACCAGCGACGGGCGCCCCGACAATTGCGCGAGCTCGCCGGTGAACGAGCCGGCCTTGTGCGTGACGATGGTCTCGCTTTGGCGATGCGCCTCGTGCGGCGCGATGCGCACCTCGCCCGACAGGATCAGGAAGATGCCGTCGGTCGGCACGCCGCCCTGGAACAGCTTCTCGCCTTTGCCGTAACGCCTGGCCTCGCCGAAGCGGCGCAGGCGGTCGATCTCGATCGGCGCCAAGGTCGGGAACATCTGCGCGCTGCGGGTCTCGATGGTGGAGCGTGCGGCCATGCGAAATCACCAGGAAAAGGACGGATCGCGATAGACGGGTTTTCCGTCCAACAGGGTCAGAAGGACGCGTACTTTGGACAAAGCGAGAGGCTTTGTCTTGAACAAATCGCGCGACAGCACGATCAGGTCGGCCGCCTTTCCGGCTTCCAGGGTGCCGTCGAGGGCGTCTTCCCGCGCCGCCCACGCCGCATCTTTGGTATAGGCGGCGAGCATGGCCGCGAGCGTCATGCGCTGGTCCGGCCGCGTGACGGCCGCCTGGATGGAATCGAGCGGGTTCATCGAGGTCGAGTTCCAGTCGCTGCCCGCGGTGATCCTGGCCCCCGACGCCGCGATGCGCGCGATCGGATAGAAGCTGCGCTTGGGCCCAAGCGCCGTCCTCGTTGCGTCATAATCGGGATCGGACGGCATGGCCCAGAGCGGGCTGAAATTGGCCGTCACGCCGAGCCGGCCGAAGCGCGGGATGTCGGCCGCGTCGACGGTGCCGAGATGGGCGATCTGGTGGCGGCCGCCCGTCGTGTGCGCAAGCGCGTCGAGACCTTCGCGCACGGCGGCGTCGCCCATCGCATGCATGTGGATGAGGAAGCCCTCGGCATCGAGGCGCTCGACTAGCGCATCGAGCTTCGGCTGCGCGAAGAACAGCGCGCCGCTGGCGGGCGCATCCGCATAAGGCGCGAGCATGGCGGCGGTGTGGAGCGTGATCTCCTCGTCGAGGAAGAACTTGGCGGCGTCGGCGCGGAAGTAGCGCCCGGCGACACGATCGCGGCGCGCCACCATGGCGTCGACCTGTTCGGGGCCTTGGGAGAGGTCGACACGCTGGGCCGCCACGACGCGCAAGGTGAGCTCGCCCGCGAGATCGGCGTCATGATAGGCATCGAGCATGTTCGGCGTCGCCGCGGCGTCGAACACCGAGGTGATGCCGAAGCGGTTGGCGATGCTCGAGGCCCGGCGCAGCGCCTCGCGATATTCCGCCTCGCTGGGCGGCGGGATGACGTGCCGCACGCGCTGGGCAAGCTCGGGCGAGAGCGCGCCGGTCGCCGCGACGCCGGCGAGCGCGAGCGCCTTGGAGTTCGCCCAGCCGATGAAGCCGTTCTGGGTGGTGAGGAAGGCCGGGCGGTCGGGCACCAGCGCGTCGAGCTGTGCCGTCGTCGGATGCAAGCTCTCCGGCCAGCCGGCGCCGAGCAGCCACGGACCTTTCTGCGTCGCGGCGCAGGCGCGCACCTGCGCTTCGATGTCCGTGCCGTCGAGCTTGCAGCGCAGCAGCCGCATCCCCGCCGACATCGGATGGGTATGCGCGTCGTGGAAGCCGGGCAGAACCATGCGGCCATGGAGGTCGATGATCCGCGCATCCTTCGGCACCGGGCCATCGACGATGCGGCCGTCGCGGATCATGAGCGTGCTTAGCCACGGATGCTTGGGATCGAGCGTGTAGACCCGCGCGTGTTTGAAGACGGTCGTCTCCGCCTGCGCCGAAGCGCAGAGCAATGCCAACGCGATGAGCGTCCTCCGGATCATCGCTGACAGAACGGCTTGATCTTGTCGGCCTCCGCGACCGCGCGCGAGAAGACGAAGCTGCCGCCGTCGCTGAAATAGTAGTAGGTCAGGCCGTTCGGCAGCAGCGCGACGACGATCCCGCCATAGCCCGACATGAACGGAATCCAGGTGGGCGTCTTGCAGCCGAGCGCCGCTTGCGCGTTCCATGCCCAGAAGCCGTCGTGATAGCGCAGATCGGGCGCGCCCGCGGTCAGACCGCTGTCGCCCGGCACCTGCTGCAAAGCGGCGGAGAGCATCGCCTGGTCGAGGATCGCCCGGCCGTTGCGCTTGCCGTGATCGACGTTCAGGAAGATCGAGAGTTTCGCGACATCGTCGGCCGTCAGCGTGAGGCCGTAGCCCGCGAACGGCTCGGCGGTCGCGTCGTAAGTGCGCCGCACGACATCGAGCGCCGGATGCAGGTTCAGCGGCTTCCAGACCGGATCGATGAGCAGATCGGCCACGAAATCGCGGCCCGGAACCTTCGTTGCGTAGAAGGCGCGCAGCGCGGTGCCCAAAGTGTAAGTGTCGGCGGTGTGATAGACCCAAAGCGTTCCCGGCGGCGATTTGCGCGGGTAGTGGCCGCAGGAGAACGCGATCTTGCCGTCGTGAGTCTCGCTCGCGAGGAACACGCTCATGTCGGGCGAGTTCTCGTCGGCCTGGGCGGCGCTCGAGATGTAGTTGCCCGTCGCCATGTCGAGCGTATTGGCAAACGTGACGTCGCCCCAGCTCGCGGCCCCGCATTGCGGCACGAACGGCGCGATGTGCTCACCGGCCGTCTCGGGATAGAGCTGCGACAGGCGCATCGTCATCGCGCTCGCGAAGATCGACTTGGCGAGCGAGAAGGACGGCAGGTCCATCTGGGCGCAGAACGGATAGGCGCCTTTGCGCGTCTGGCAGCCGCCGAGATAATTCACGCCATCGACGACGAGGCCGTAAAGCGACATGTCGCCGGGCGCGACCTGCGAGCCGAAGGCCGTGACGTCGATGCCGGGATATTTCTTCGCCAGCGCGGCGAAGGATCTCTGCTTGAGCCGCGTCTTCTCTTCCTTTTTGTGCGCCTTGATCGCCTTCTTGGCGCCGTCGACCGCGCCGGGCACGTAGTGCGCCGAAAGATCCCCCCACATGTCGAACTGGAAATGGGCGCAGGTCTCCGCCGAAATGTCGACATGGGTGTCCGCGACCGAGCCGTCGGGCTTGAAACGGAACGACAGCACGCCTTGATGCATGCAGTTCTCGTTGCGCTCTTCCAGAGCGAAAGGAAGCTCGGCGTTCGAGAACCCGTCGCTGCCGGCGCGGACCTCTCCGGGCTCGAGCACGAACTCCCAAAACGGATGGCTGCTCGGGATCGCGCCGCGGCGCATCGGGATCAGTGCGCGCCCCTTCTGCACGAATTCGAAATCGAAAGGTGGCAGCGTCTTGGCGCCCGGCACATTGGCGAAGCCGTACGGGTCCTTGACGACGGCGAAGTTGCTCGGCTGGCTGTCGAGCACCAAGCGGCCCTGGAACAACAATGCGCCGAGGACCGCCGATAGCATCGTCAGTACCCGGCGAGCGCCGCGTAGCGGTCGCGATGGAACGAGGCGCCGCCATACAAGGCTTCCGCGACGCGGGCGCGCTTGAGATAAAGCCCCGCATCATGCGCGTCGGTCATGCCGATGCCGCCATGCATCTGCACCATCTCGCTGGAAACGAGATGGAGCGTCTCGCTCGCCTTGGCCTTCGCCAGCGACGCCAATTGCGGCACGTCGTTGGCGCCTTTGTCGATGGCGGTCAGCGCCGCCTCGACGCACGACCTGGTCAATTCCAGCTCGGTGTACATCTTCGCCGCGCGATGCTGCAGCGCTTGGAAGGTGCCGATGAGCTGGCCGAACTGGGTGCGGGTCTTGAGGTAATCGAGCGTGATCTCGAAGGCCTGGGTCGCGGTGCCGAGCATCTCGGCCGCCAGCCCGGCGCGGGCGCGTTCGAGAACCTGATCGAGCGGCGCGGCGAGCGCTTCGGCTTCGACGTTCTCGAAGGTCAGGCTCGCGAAATCGCGACTATCGACGCTGTGCAGCGTCTGCCGAGTGAGCCCCTTGGCGTCGCCGCGCGCCAGGAACAGCCCATCCGCGGTCGCGACGACGATCAGATCGGCCGCGCCGCCATCGGCGACGAAGCGTTTGGTGCCGCTCAAGGTCTTTGTCATCACGAGTTTGTCGGGATGGTGGTGCGGGCCTTCATCGACCGCGAACGCCGCGACAACCGAACCGTCCGCGATCTTGGGCAGCCATTCCTGCTTCTGCGCGTCGGCACCGCCGAGGAGCAGCGCGCTCGCCGCGATCAGCGCCGTCGACAGCAGCGGCGAGGCCGTGAGCGTGCGGCCCGTCTCCTCCAGCACGATGCCGAGGGTGAGAGCGCCCAAGCCCGTGCCGCCATATTCCTCGGGGATCACGATGCCGGCCCAGCCCATCTCGGCCATCTCCTTCCATGCGGCGGGGTCATGGGTCTTGCCGCCGTCGCGCAGCTTGCGGAACGCGGTCACGGGCGATTTCTCCTGCGTCCACGCTTTCGCAGCGTCGCGCAGCATCGTTTGCTCTTCGGTGAGAACGGCCATATCAGCGGTTCCTATGTACTACAGCTTGTCATGGCCCGCGAATGCCTGCCATCCAGCTGGGTTCTGCACTCCGAACCTTGTTGCGCGATTCTATCCGATATTGCCCGACATTCGCAGGATTTCACCTGGGTGGCCCGCATTCACGGGCCATGACACCGAATTTCCCTATTGATGATCCAGCAGGCCGAGCACCCGCTTGGAGACGACGTTGAGATTGATCTCGCTGGTGCCGCCCTCGATCGAGTTGGCTTTGGCGCGCAGCATCCCGCGCATCGCCATGATCTCGCGGGGATCGTAGCCTTCGCCTTCCCAACCCAGACCTTGGCTGCCCAGCGCCTCGACCAAGAGCTCCGTGCGGTCCTGGTTCAGCTTGGCCGCGGCGTATTTGATGATCGAGGTCGCGGGGCTCGGCCCTTTCGCCGCTTTCGATTCCTCCTGGATGCGCCGCACGGTCAGCGCGAAAGCCTGCGCCTCCATCTTGTGGCTCGCGATACGGCTGCGCAGATCGGCATCGGCGATCTTGCCGTCCGCGACGCCGACATATTCCTTGGCCGCGTCCTCGAGATCGTAGCCGCCGCCCGCGCCGAAGCCGCCCGACGAGATGTTCTGCCGCTCGTATTGCAGCAATCGCTTGGCGATCTCCCAACCGCCGTTCAGCCGCCCCACGAGATTGCCCTTGGGCACCTTCACGTCGGTGAAGAAGGTCTCGCAGAAGGGCGAGTTGCCGCTGATCAGCTTGATCGGCCGCGTCTCCACGCCGGGCGAGGTCATGTCGAAGAGGATGAACGAGATGCCTTCGTGCTTCTTGGTGTTGTCGGTGCGCACTAGGCAGAAGATCCAGTCGGCATAGTTCGCGTACGACGTCCAGATCTTCGAGCCGTTGATCAGATAGTGGTCGCCCCGGTCGACGCATTGCGTGCGCAGGCCCGCGAGGTCCGAGCCCGCGCCCGGCTCGGAATAGCCCTGGCACCAGCGGATCTCGCCGCGCACGATCCTGGGCAGGTGCTCGAGCTTCTGCTCCTCGCTGGCGTATTCGAGCAGCACCGGCCCCAGCATCCAGATGCCGAACGAGGCGAGCGCTTGCGGCGCTTTCGCCCGCGCCAGCTCCTGCTCCAGCATGCGCGCCTCGGCGGCCGAGAGCCCGCCGCCGCCGTACTGTGCCGGCCAGGTCGGCGCGGTCCAGCCCTTGGCGCCCATCCGCTCGAGCCACAGCTTGGCGTCGGGGTTGGTCCACTTCGCGCGCTTGCCGCCCCAGATATAAGAATCGCCTTCGTCGGTCAGCGTGCGCCCGCCGCCGCCCTTCAGCGACGCCGGCAGGTTCTCCTCGATCCAACGCCTTGCTTCGCCTCGGAAACTTTCGAGATCGCTCATGACCATCGCCTGACATCCTGTCAGTGGTCATTGTCGCTGCGCTTCCGGGAGCGCGCAAGTGGAGCGCCGTTGCCCGCCCATTTCCCGCTCCCTAGAGTGCGCGGTGTTTCGCGTTCGGGGGCTTCGATGCGCCAGCATCTGCTTGCGGTTCTTCCTTTGCTGATTGTCCTTGCGTCCTGTCAGCACACCGGCTCCCCCGGCGCATGGGGCTATGTCGAGCCGTCCGAGTCGGACGTCTCCGACAAGACCGGCTATGTCCTGATCGGCATGCCGTCGCCGCCGGGACTGGTGCTCTTCTATGCCGGCAAGGTCGAAGACGGTCATTTCAACGAAAGCATCTGGACGCGGGCGACCTATGCCGGAATGGGAGAAGACGGCTACGTGCTGTTCAAGGCGCCGGCCGGAGCGACCATCGCCATGACCGATATCAAAGTCGACGGCTTCCATCGCTACGTGACACAGAAGGATACGAAGATCCCCGTGTTCACGGTTCAACCGGGCATCGTGCTCTATGCCACCGACATCCTGACCGTTCCCACAAAGGACGCGCTGCAGCTTACCTATTCCAGGAACCTGGAGGCCGCCCGCGCCTATATGAGCACGCATCACGCCCCCTTGGCGGCGAAGCTCCAGGCGGGGACGTTTCAGACCATGCGGTTGGAGGTGAATTGACAAGGCAACTTTACGGCCCCTCGGGCATCTTTGCTGTGTGGAAATTTCACCTTTTGGGCAACGGAAGGCGCTTTCTTGCGCATCGCAGCGACGTCTTCAATCGCGCAATTTCCTAATATAAAGAGCCCCAAACAGAACAATCCGAGGGAACGCCGTGCAGAACCGAACCAAGCTCTCCTTGCGCGTGCCCGTCCCCAAGCATCGCCCGGGCGACACGCCGGACTTCAGCGGCCTGGATATTCCCGAGGCCGGCGCCGCCCGCCGCCCCGAGATCGACGCCAAGCCGCGCGAGATGACCGACCTCGCCTTCAGCCTGATCCGCGTGCTGGACAGGGACGGCAAAGCGAGCGGCCCGTGGAACCCCAAACTCGATCCCGACACGCTGCGGCGCGGCCTCAAGACGATGCTGCTCACGCGCGCCTTCGACGACCGCATGTTCCGCGCCCAGCGCCAGGGCAAGACGTCGTTCTATATGAAGTCGACCGGCGAAGAGGCAGTGGCAGTGGCGCAGGCTTACGCGCTCGACCGGAACGACATGTGCTTCCCGAGCTATCGCCAGCAGGGCCTGCTGATCGCGCGCGGCTATCCCCTCGTCGACATGATGAACCAGATCTATTCGAACGCGCGCGACCCCATCAAAGGCCGCCAGCTGCCGATCATGTATTCGAGCAAGAGCCACGGCTTCTTCACCATCTCGGGCAATCTGGGAACGCAGTTCCCGCAAGCGGTGGGCTGGGCGATGGCGTCGGCCTACAAGGGCGACGACCGCATCGCGGCGAGCTGGGTCGGCGACGGCACGACGGCGGAAGGCGATTTCCACTATGCCTGCACCTTCGCGTCGGTGTACCGCGCGCCGGTGATCCTGAACGTCGTCAACAATCAATGGGCGATCTCGAGCTTCGCCGGCATCGCGGGCGGCGACGAGTCGACCTTTGCGTCGCGCGGCATCGGCTATGGCCTGCCGGCATTGCGCGTCGACGGCAACGACTTCCTCGCGGTCTATGCGGCGACGCAATGGGCGGCCGAGCGGGCGCGCGCCAATCTCGGCGCGACCCTGATCGAGCACTTCACCTACCGCGCCGAAGGTCATTCCACCAGCGACGATCCCAGCCGCTACCGCCCGAGCGACGAAGCGAAGGCATGGCCGCTGGGCGATCCCATCCAGCGCCTGAAGCAGCACCTGGTCGCGCTTGGCGAATGGAGCGACGAGCAGCACGCCGCGGCAGGCCAGGAAGCGGTCGAGCAGGTGACGGCCGCCAACAAGGAAGCGGCGAGCCACGGCACCTTGGGCGAGAACAAGCTCCCCAGCGTCTCGACCATGTTCGAGGACGTCTTCAAGGAGATGCCCGAACATCTGCGCCGCCAGCGCCAGCAGGTGGGAGTCTGATCATGGCGACGATGAACATGATCCAGGCGCTGAACTCGGCGCTCGACGTGATGATGGCCAAGGATCCGAACGTGCTGTCCTTCGGCGAGGACGCGGGCTATTTCGGCGGCGTGTTCCGCGTCACCGACGGGTTGCAGAAGAAGCATGGCCTCACCCGCAGCTTCGACGCTCCCATCTCGGAAGGCGGCATCGTCGCGGCTGCGATCGGCATGGGCACGTACGGCCTGCGCCCCGTGGTGGAAGTGCAGTTCGCGGACTACATCTATCCGGGCTTCGACCAGATCGTGTCGGAGGCGGCGCGCATCCGCTATCGTTCCGCCGGCGACTTCACCGTGCCGATCACGATCCGCACGCCCTATGGCGGCGGCATCTTCGGCGGCCAGACCCACAGCCAGAGCCCCGAGGCGCTGTTCGCCCATGTCGCGGGCATCAAGACGGTGATCCCGTCGACGCCCTACGACGCCAAGGGCTTGCTGATCGCGGCCATCGAGGACGACGATCCGGTCATCTTCCTCGAGCCCAAGCGCATCTATAACGGCCCGTTCAACGGCCATCACGACCAGCCGGTGCAAGCCTGGTCGAAATTCAAGGAAAGCGACGTGCCCGAGGGGCACTATACGATCCCGCTGGGCAAGGCGGCCGTGGTGCGCGAAGGCACGGCCGCGACCATCGTCGCTTACGGCACCATGGTACATGTCGCGAAGGCGGCGGCGGAAGAGAGCGGCATCGACGCGGAGGTCATCGACATCCGCACCATCGTGCCGCTGGACATCGACACTATCGCGGAGTCCGTCAAGAAGACCGGGCGCTGCGTGATCCTGCACGAAGCCACGCGCACCTCCGGCTTCGGCGCGGAGATCGCGGCCCAGGTGCAGGAGACCTGCTTCTATCATCTCGAAGCGCCGATCGAACGCGTCACCGGCTGGGACACGCCCTATCCACACGCCTTCGAATGGCAATATTTCCCGGGACCCGCGCGCGTCATCGAGGCGATGCGCCGCGTGACGGAGCGATAATCACATGGGCACTTATGTCTTCAAGCTTCCCGACGTCGGCGAAGGCACGGCCGAGGCCGAGATCGTCGCCTGGCACGTCAAGATCGGCGACGTCATCAAGGAAGACCAGAACCTCGTCGACGTGATGACCGACAAGGCGACGGTCGAGATGACCTCGCCGGTGTCGGGCAAGATCGTCGCGCTGCATGGCGAGCCCGGCGAGATGGCGCCGGTCGGCGCGCCGCTGGTCGAGCTCGAGGTCGAAGGCGCGGGCAATGTGAAAGCCAAGGAGGCTATCGCGGCCGCGCCTGCTCCCAGGGCCGAGTCGAAGCCCGAGGCCAAGCCGGAGCCGAAGGCCGAAGCGCCGAAAACCGTGGCGCCCAAGCCCGCCGCGACAATCGACACGCGCCCCGCTTTCGCGACGCGCGCCGCCGACGCCAAGCCGCTCGCCTCGCCGGCGGTGCGCCAGCGCGCGCATGAGCTGGGCATTCCGCTGCAATATGTGCCCGGCACGGGTCCCGCCGGCCGCATCGGCCATGCCGATCTCGACGCTTATATCGCCTCGGGCGGCAAAGGTGTCGCGACCGGCAGCGCGGGTCCGGCGAAACGCGACGGCGTTGCGCAGATCAAGGTGATCGGCCTGCGCCGCAAGATCGCCGAGAAGATGCAGGATGCCAAGCGCCGCATCCCCCATTTCGCCTATGTCGAGGAAGTCGACATGACGGAGCTGGAGTCGCTGCGCGCGCATCTGAACAAGACGAAGAAGAAGGACCAGCCCAAGCTGACCATGCTGCCCTTCTTCATGCGCGCGCTGGTGAAGGTGCTGCCCGACTATCCGCAGATCAACGCCCGCTTCGACGACGATGCCGGCGTGGTGCACCGCTACGCCCCGGTCCATATCGGCATCGCGACGCAGACCGCGAACGGGTTGATCGTGCCCGTCGTGCATCACGCCGAGGCGCTCGACGTCTGGCAGAGCGCGCTCGAAGTCGCGCGCGTCTCGACCGCGGCGCGCGAGAACAAGGCCTCGAAAGACGAGCTTTCGGGCTCGACCATCACCATCACCTCGCTGGGTCCCCTGGGCGGCGTGGCGACGACGCCGGTGATCAACCATCCGGAGGTCGCGATCATCGGCCCCAACGCGATCATCGACCGTCCCGTCGTGCGCGACGGTGCCGTGGTGGTGCGCAAGATGATGAATTTGTCGTCGAGCTTCGACCACAGAGTCGTCGACGGCTATGACGCCGCCGAGTTCATCCAGCGCGTCAAGGCGCTGCTCGAGCATCCCGCCCTTCTTTTCATGGAATAGATCATGTCCGAAACGATCCAGACCAAAGTGCTCGTCGTCGGCGGCGGGCCGGGCGGCTATGTCGCCGCGATCCGCTGCGGCCAGCTCGGCCTCGACACCACGCTGGTCGAAGCCGACAAGCTCGGCGGCACCTGCCTGATCCGCGGCTGCATCCCGTCGAAGGCGGTGATCCATTCGGCGGGCTATTTCGAGACCATGACGCGTGCGGCCTCGGCCAAGGGCCTGCATGGCATCAAGCTCGCCTCCGCGCCGACGCTCGACATGGCCGAGCTGGTCGCGTGGAAGGAGACCGTCGTCAAGAAGCTCAACACCGGCGTCGCGGCGCTCTTGAAGCGCGCCAAGGTGCGCGTGGTGAACGGCTGGGGCAGCTTCAGCGATGCCAAGACCTGCAAGGTCGGCGACACGACCATCGTCGCCGAGCACGTCATCCTCGCCAACGGCTCGAAGGCCGTGGAGCTGCCGTTCCTGCCCTTCGGCGGCAAGGTGATCTCGTCGACCGAGGCGCTCGACCTGAAAGCGCTGCCGAAGAAGCTCGTCGTGGTGGGAGCCGGCTATATCGGGCTGGAGCTCGGCATCGCGTTCCGCAAGCTCGGCAGCGAGGTGACCATCGTCGAGGCGCTGGACCGCATCCTGCCGCTCTACGACGCGGAGCTGGTCGCGCCGGTCGCGAAATGGCTCAAGACCAACGGCGTGACCGTTCACTTGAGCGCCAAGGCCAAGGGCCAGGACGCGAGCGGCCTGATCGTCGAGATGACGGACGGCGCGACGCAAGCCCTTCCAGCCGACAACATCCTCGTCACCGTCGGGCGCAAGCCGAACACCGAAGGCTGGGGCCGCGAGGCCATGGCGCTCGACATGGACGGCCGCTTCGTCAAGGTCGACGGCCAGTGCCGCACCTCGATGAGGAACGTCTGGGCGGTCGGCGATCTCGTCGGCGAGCCGATGCTGGAGCACAAGGCCGCCACGCAAGGCGAGATGGTCGCCGAGATCATCGCGGGCCACAAGCGCACCTTCCATCCGGCCTCGATCCCGGCGGTGTGCTTCACCGAGCCCGAGATCGTCAGCGCCGGGCTGCTGCCGTCGGAAGCCGGGCCGGACGCCATCGTCGCGGTGTTCCCGTTCGCGGCGAACGGCCGCTCGCTCAGCATGGACGCCGGCGAAGGCTTCGTGCGAATCGTCGCAAGCAAAGCCGACCACCGCGTGCTCGGCATCCAGGCCGTCGGCCAGCACGTGGCCGAGCTCTCGGGCGAGTTCAGCCACGCGCTGGAGATGGGCGCGCTGTTGGAAGACGTGGCCGGCACGATCCATGTGCATCCCACGCTCAGCGAGGCCTACCACGAAGCCGCGTTGCGCGCGCTCGGCCACGCCATCCACATTTGAGCGCTCAACGCCGCGTATAGAGCTTCAGGATGAAGTTCGACGCGGTGGCGCCCGGAAAGCCGAGCGGCGATCCGGCCCACCACACATCGACGCGGTAATTGCCCGCCGGCACGTCGTGCTTGCCGGTGCCCACATGCTGGAAGAAGTTCGCGCCCATCTCGTCGGCATCGGGCTCGGCGCCGAGCGCGACCGCCGGGCTCTTGATCCCATAGGGCGTCTCGTAGTGGCCGAACATGTGCACCGGGCCGGTCGCGCCGGTAAGCGGCGTCAGGGTCACCTGGAACATAGCCATGTCCGAGGTGCCGTAGAAATTGCCGCTTCCGACCAGCACGCTGAAATGCGCGTCGAGGCAGGCGCCGTCGGGAAGGGTCACGTTGGTCGACAGCACCGGTGTCTTGTCGAACTCGCCGCCTTCGCCGCCGCCGGGCGTGGTCGAGTAGACGGCCGAGGTGACGTGCTCGCTCTCGTCGCCGATATCGATGATGGTGGTGACGGTGCTGCCGCATTTGTAGATGAAGGGCTGGGTGACGTTCGTCGGCCCGACCATCAGCGTCTTCGCCGAAGCAGGGATGGCGGCGAGCGCCAGCGCCGCCGCGCCGATGAGAAGAGATGCGATTGTGTGTTTCGACATGGGACTCTCCGTTACAGGTTGTCCCGCTCGCGAGGTGAACTATACGTAATTCATCTTTAGATAGAAAGAACGAAGTTCGCTTTACGCGAGAAAATTTTCATTCCGCCGCGAAGTGTTGCGCCTTGACGAGCGCGATCACGCGCTCGAGCCATTCGCGATCAATTGAATCGAAATCTTCCTTGTTCGCGCTGTCGACGTCGAGCACGAGCTGCGTCTCGGCCTTCGCGACCAGAGGCACCACGATCTCCGAGCGCGACAGCGAGCTGCACGCGATGTGGCCGGGGAAGGCCTCGACGTCGGGCACGATCACCGTCTCGCGCGTCCGCGCCGCGGCGCCGCACACGCCTTTGTCGAAGGGGATCGCGATGCAGGCGAGCGGCCCCTGAAACGGACCGAGCGTCAGCATCCCCGGCGCGGTGGTGCGATAGAACCCGACCCAATGGAAATCGAACGCCATCTTCAGGATCGCCGCGATGTTGGCGAGATTGGCGATGAGATCGTCGGTCCCCGCCATTACCGATTCGATCTGCGGCAGGATCGCGGCATAGATCTCGGCCTTGGAGCCGGCGTCGGGCAGATACAAATCTTCGCTCATGAATCGGTCTCTTTCAGCGCGGCTTCGCGCACGGCTTTGAGCGCCGCCGCGTTCGCGCCGCCGCGGTACGCCTGCATCACCGTCTCGAACTTGCGCAAGCCCCGCGCATGGGTGTCGCCATAGCCCTTGATCAGGTTCTGGGCGCGGATCAGCTCCTGCCGCGTCTCCGCGTCGGGCGCCCCGCGCGCTGCCTCGAGCCAAGCTTCGATGCGCGCATTCTCGGTGGCGTAGCGCAAGGTCTTGCGCCGCGCGCGCCGCCGCCGCGCGAGCAGGCTGAGCATGCCGAACCAGAGCACACCGGTGGTGCGCACATGGCGGCCCTTCTCGAATAGCGGCGCGAGCGTTCGCTTCACCAGGCCGCCGCGCGCCAGCCGCGCGCCCAGGCCGGCGGGGAGCGTGTCGCACAGCTCCTGCCAGCGCGGATGCATGTATTCGGTGACGTGCACGATCTGGCCCGGCGCGGCGCGAACCTCTTCGCGGACCTTGTCCATGCGCGCGCGACGAACCTTGAGCTGCGCCACGCGCATCACGTCCTCATAGCTCATCCACAGCGCCAGCGCGCGGGCGAGCTCGGGCCCCCCGCCCGGCACCGAAGCGAGGCGCTTGCGATAGAGCTGCGCATAGGCCTCGTCCTGATAATCGATCAGGCGGCGCACGCCTTCTTCGACGAAATCGACCGGCGGCGCCGGCACGGGCGGCGCCTCGCGGCCCTCGAATCCGGCGGCGAAGCCTTTGAGGTTGGCCTCGACCGCGATGCCGCTCGCGCGGATCGCCGCTTCGAAAGCCTCGCCCGCGAAGGGCAGCGCGCCGCTCGCGGCGACCGCGCCCAACATCACCGCGCTGATCGCGCTTCCCGTCGCCTGCGCGGCCTCTTCCATGTCGAAGGCGACGAAGCTCTTGGCGTGCTTGCGCGCCGCGTCGATCACCTTGGAACCGTCGGCCACGCCGCCCGAGATCGCCGATTTCTCCGCGATCGCATAGATGCGATGCGTCGAGGCAATCAAGGTGGTGCGCTCGGGCGTGACGAAGCCGCGCAGCATCGCGCGCCCGGCTTCCATCAGCTCCGACGCCACGACGACGTCGACGTCGCCCGGGGCCGGCATCAGCGCGAGCACCGGCTGCTTGTCGATGTCGGGGAACAGCTCGAGATAATAGACCGTCGAGCCCGTGCGCTGCGCGACGCCGGGCACCGAGGTCGCCTGCGCGTACCAGCCCTGCGCTTCCGCGACCGCGACCAGCCAGTCGGCAAGCACGCCGCCGCCCTGCCCGCCGAGCGCGAGCACGGCGATGGTGATGCGCCGCCTCATGCGATGAGCGCGATCGCGCGCGCGCGGACGCCTGCGACGAAGCGGTCCCACCAGGTCGGGTTGAAGACGATCTCAGCCTTGTAGAACGACGGGCACAGCACTTCGGCGTGGCTGACCTCGCCGCACAGTCCGCAGCCGACGCAGCTGTTGTCGACATGCGCGACCGGATCGATCTTCAAGGGATCGGGATTGGGCTTGATCGTGAGCGACGGACAGCCCGAGAGCCGGATGCAGGCGTGATCGCCGGTACAGGTGTCGGCGTCGACGCCGAAGCGCTCGCGCACGACGCGCTCTCCCGCCTTCACAGCCTTGGCGAACAGCGGACGCATGCGGCGCTGCTTGTTCAGCATGCACTCGGATTGCGCGACCAGGACCTTCGGGCCCTTGTCCGGCGAGGTGAGCGCGTCCTTGATCGCGTCGCGCATGCGCGGCACGTCATAGGTGTTGTCGATGGCCTTCACCCAATTCACGCCGATGCCGCGCACCGCGGTCTCGATGGCATGCTTGGTCGAGCGGTTGTCGTTCGCGGCATCGGACGAGAGCAGGTCCTGTCCGCCCGTCGCGGCCGAATAGCCGTTGTCGACCACGATGGTGAGATTGTCGTCGCGGTTGAACACCGCGTTGCCGATGCCGCTGGTGAGGCCATTGTGCCAGAAGCCGCCGTCGCCCATCACCGCGATGGGCCGCTTGCCGTCCTGGCGGCGGAACGCAGCAGCGCCCGCCGTCCCCAACCCATAACCCATCGTCGTGTTGCCGATATTGAAGGGCGGAAGGATCGAGAACAGATGACAGCCGATATCGGCGCTGACGTGATGCTGGCCCAATTCGCGCTGCACCAGCTTCAGCGCGGTGAACAGCGGACGCTCCGGACAGCCGGTGCAGAAGCCCGCCGGCCGCTGCGGCACCTCGAGCTTGACCGGCGCCGCGGCCCGCTTCTCCTTCCCAAGGAATTTCGCCAGCCCGTCGCCGATGGCCTGCGCGGTGTATTCGCCGGCGCGCGGAAGAATCTCCTTGCCGATCACGCGCGTCTGCAGATCGGCGCGGCGCAGGATGGTGTTGAGCTCATGCTCGATGAATTCGGGTTGGCCCTCCTCCACCATCAGCACGGCGCGCTTGCCGGCGCAGAACTCGCGCACCTCGTCGGGGATCAGCGGATACGTGACGTTGAGCACATAGACCGGCACCTGCGTGTTGCCATAGGCGTCGGACAGCTCCATCAGCTCCAGCGCGCGGTTCAAGGTGTTGAACAGCCCGCCTTGCACGATGATGCCGATCTCGCCGGTCACGGGCCCGAAGCGCTCGTTGAGCTTGTTTTCCTGGACGAACCGCACCGCCGCGGGCCAGCGGCGCTCGATCTTCTCGCGCTCGTGCAGGAAGTTCGCGGGTGGCAGGACGATACGCTCGGTGTCGCGCACCGGGTTGTCCGCGGCGTCGCGCACGGTGAACCGCGGCCTGACGTTGTCTTTCGCGATGAAGCGCCCATGCACGTGGCAGGCGCGCACGCGCAGCTCGAGCATCACCGGGGTGTGCGAGGCTTCCGACAACGCGAAGCCCTTCTCGACCATGTCGACGATCGAAGGCAGGTTCGGCCGCGGATCGAGCAGCCACATCTGGCTCTTCATCGCAAACGCATGCGTGCGCTCCTGCATGATCGAGGAGCCTTCGCCGTAATCCTCGCCCACGATCACCATCACCCCGCCGGTGACGCCGCCCGAGGCGACATTCGACAGCGCATCCGACGCGACGTTGGTGCCGACGACCGATTTCCACGCCACCGCGCCGCGCAGGGGATAGTTCACCGACGCCGCGCACATCGCAGCCGCCGCCGCTTCGCTGGCGCTGGTCTCGAAATGGACGGCGAGCTCTTTCAGAAGCACGTCGGCGTCGGCGAAGACGTCCATCAGATGCGAGATCGGCGAGCCCTGATAGCCGCCGACATAAGCGACGCCGGCCTGCAGCAGCGCCTTGGTGACGGCGAGGATGCCTTCGCCGCGGAACTCGGCGCCGGCGCCGATGCGCAGCTGCTCGACCTCGTGGCGGAAAGAGCGTTCAGCCATCGACGAGCGCGAGCACGCGCAACGGCGAGCCCGATCCGTCCCTGATCTTGAGCGGCGCCGCGAAGATGACGGCGCCGGTCGGCGGCAATTGGTCGAGATTGGTCAGGCATTGCAGGCCGTAACGCCCTGCGCCGTGAAACAGCGTGTGCGCCGGATACATCGGCTCGAGCAGATGCGCCTGGCCGGCGTCGGTGCCGATGGTCTCCACCCCGAAGCCCAGCGCGTCGCGCTCCTCGATCAGGAAGCGGACCGCCTCGACCGAGGGGCCGGGCGTGTGGGCGCCGTCCGCGCGGCGATTGGTGTAGGCGTCGCCCGTGCGCTTCGACCAGTCGCTGCGGAACAGCACCCACGAGCGCGGCGGGATGCGGCCGTAAGCCTTCTCCCAATCCGCGAGGTCCATGTTGGAGAGCAGGAAGTCGGGGTTCTCCGCGCAATCCTTCGAGCAATCGATCACCACCGCCGGCGCGATGAAATCCGACGGCACGATGGTTTCGAGCGTGTTGTTCTTCAGGTCCTTGCCCGTCACCCAATGGATCGGCGCGTCGAAATGCGTGCCGGTATGCTCGCCGACCGAGAAATTGTTCCAGTACCAGGCGACGCCGCGCTCGTCGTAATGCGAGATCTCCTCCATCTTGAACGGCGCGCATTGGCCGAAGGGCGGAGGCAGCACCAGGGTCGGCGTGTCGGGCGACAGGGTTTGCGTCAGGTCGACGACGCGGATCCTGCCCGAGGCGATCTGGGCCGCGAAGGCGTGAAGCGTGGTTTCGGTCATGGAGTCCTCGAGGCTGCCGGCAGGCGGAGTGTGGCGCGAAGCGGTTGAAGACGCAATGGAATCGCCGGCCCGATTTGCCGCCGTTTTCGCCGCCCGAGAGATATTTTAAGCTTGAAATATTCCGCCGATGGGCGTATAGGCGAGCGTCGCTTGATCTGGACCTTTGCCATGAAGATCGCCTGCGTGGGCGCGGGGCCGGGCGGCCTCTATTTCGCGATCTCGATGAAGCTGCGCGACCCGAGCCACGAGGTCGTCGTGTTCGAGCGCAACCGCCCGGGCGACACCTTCGGCTGGGGCGTGGTGTTCTCCGACCAGACGATGGAGAACCTGAAAGCCAACGACCCCATCAGCGCGCAGAGCATGACCGACGAGCTCGCCCGTTGGGACGACATCGACGTGCATGTGAACGGCGCGAAGATCACCTCGTCCGGCCACGGCTTCATCGGCATCGGCCGCAAGCGGCTGCTGGAAATTCTTCAGCACCGCGCGCGCGCGCTGGGCGTCGAGATGCGCTTCGAGACCGAGGTCGAGCCGGGCAGCGACGCGCTGAAGGGGTTCGACCTGGTCATCGCCTCGGACGGCATCAATTCGAGGTTCCGCGCGGCCGGCGATTACAAGGCGGATATCGAGACGCGCCGCAACCATTTCATCTGGTACGGCACGCATCAGCGCTTCGGCGCCTTCAACTTCATCTTCAAGAAGACGGAACACGGCTGGATCTGGGCCCACGCCTACCAGTTCGACAAGGACACCGCGACCTTCATCGTCGAATGCGGACCGGAGACCTTCGAGAAGTTCGGTTTCGCTCGCATGAGCCAGGAGGAATCCTCGCGCGTCTGCGAGGAATTGTTCGCCGAGCATCTGGGCGGCCACGCGCTGATGACCAATGCGGCGCATATCCGCGGCAGCGCGTGGCTGCAGTTCCGGCGCGTGCTGTGCCACGAATGGCGGCACGGCAACGTCATCCTGCTCGGCGACGCGGCGCATACGGCGCATTTCTCCATCGGCTCGGGCACCAAGCTCGCGCTGGAAGACGCCATCGAGCTCGCCAAGGTGCTGACCGACGGCAAGCCCGATGCGCTGAACCGCTATTACGACACGCGCCAGCTCGAAGCTTTGAAGCTGCAAAGCGCCGCGCGCAACTCGACCGAGTGGTTCGAGGAGGTCGAGCGCTATCTGCCGTTCGATCCGATGCAGTTCGCCTATACCTTGCTCACGCGCAGCCAGCGCGTCAGCCACGAGAATTTGCGCCTACGCGATCCCAAATGGCTGGAGGGGCTGGAGACGTGGTTTTCGGGGCGTGCCATCGCGCCGATGTTCTCGGCCTTCAAGCTGCGCGGCATGGAGCTCAAGAACCGCATCGTCGTCTCGCCGATGGCGATGTATTCGGCGGTCGACGGCAGGCCCACGGATTTCCACCTGGTGCATTACGGCGCGCGCGCCCTGGGCGGCGCGGGGCTGGTCTATACCGAGATGACCTGCGTCTCGCCGGAAGGGCGCATCACGCCCGCCTGTCCCGGGCTGTGGAACGACGCGCAGGAAGCGATGTGGACGCGCATCGTCGAGTTCGTCCATCGGTACAGCGAGGCCAAGATCTGCCTGCAGCTCGGCCATAGCGGCGCCAAGGGTTCGACGCGCGTGCCGTGGGAGGGCATGGACAGGCCGCTCGCCGCCGGCAACTGGCCGCTGATGGCGCCGTCCGATGTTCCGTGGACGGAGGAGAACGCCGTCCCCACGCCGATGACGCGCGCGCAGATGGACCGGGTCCGCGACGAATTCGTGGAAGCCGCACGGCGCGGCGCGCGGGCGGGCTTCGACATGCTGGAGCTGCACTGCGCGCATGGCTATCTCCTCTCGGCCTTCATCAGTCCGACGCAGAACAAGCGCAACGACGAGTATGGCGGCTCTCTCGAGAACCGCTTGCGCTATCCGCTGGAGGTCTTCCGCGCCATGCGCGTGGTGTGGCCGCAGGACCGGCCGATGTCGGTGCGCATCTCGGCCCATGACTGGGCCGGCGACGATGCCGTCACGCCGATGGAAGCCGTCGAGATCAGCCGCGCCTTCGTCGAGGCCGGCGTCGACATCATCGACGTGTCGTCGGGCCAGGTGACAAAGTCCGAAAAGCCCGTCTATGGCCGCATGTTCCAAACGCCGTTTTCGGACCGTATCCGCAACGAATTGCACGTGCCCACCATCGCGGTCGGCAACATCTATGAGATCGACCACGTGAACTCGATTCTGGCGGCGGGGCGCGCCGATCTCTGCGCGCTGGCCAGGCCGCATCAGATGGACCCGAACTGGACTCTTCGCGCGGCGGCCGAGCAGAAGCACAAGGAACCGCCCGTGCCGGTGCAATACCACAGCGGCTATCGCCAGCTCGCGATCAATCTCGAGCGCGCCGGCCAGATGGCGATGATCGCATGAGTATCGATTCAAGAAGACGGGCTCTCGTCACAGGCGGTGGCAGCGGCATAGGCCTCGCCATAGCGCACAAGCTCGCGGAGACCTGCGACGTGACCGTGCTCGGCCGCGACAAAACAAAGCTGGTCGCCACGGGCTTTCCCTATGTCGTCGCCGACGTCACCGATCCTGCCCTGGAAATCGGCGGCGAGTTCGACGTCGTCGTCAACAACGCCGGCATCGTGCGCACGGCGCCGTTCCACAAGCAGAGCGATGCCGACTGGTCCGACATGTGGCGCACCAACGTGATGGGCGCCGTGCATGTGACCCGCGCCGTGCTGCCTTTCATGCGCGGACGCAACTGGGGGCGCATCGTCAATGTCGCGAGCACGGCGTCGCTGAAGGGTTACGCCTATGTGTCGGCTTACACCGCGAGCAAGCACGCGCTGCTCGGCCTCACGCGCGCGCTGGCGGCGGAGCTGGTCGCCACCGGCATCACCGTCAACGCGGTCTGTCCCGGCTACACCGACACCGATATCGTGCGCGACGCCATCGACACCATCGTCGCCAAGACGAACCGCAGCGAGGACGACGCGCGCGCGGGCTTTCTCAATCCGCAAGGCCGGCTGATCCGGCCCGACGAGGTCGCGGCGGCGATGGCCTATCTGGTTTCCGACGAGGCACGCGGCGTCACCGGCCAGGCGCTCGCAATAGCGGGCGGCGAGCTATGAGCGACAAGCAGCGCCTGCGCCTGTGGCTGCGCCTGCTCTCCTGCGCCACCGCGATCGAGAAGAAGGCGCGCGCGATGCTGATCGCGCGCTTCGGCACGACCTTGCCGCGCTTCGACGTGATGGCGGCGCTGGACCGCGCGCCCGAGGGGCTGACCATGGGCGCGCTGTCGGAGTTCCTGCTGGTCTCGAACGGCAACGTCACCGCCATCGTCGCGCGCCTGGTCGAGGACGGATTGGTCGCGCGCGCGCAGGACAAGTCCGACCGCCGCGTGCTGCGCGTCAAGCTGACCGCGAAGGGCCGGCGCGATTTCCGCGCCATGGCGGCCGCGCATGAAGGCTGGATCGAGCAGCTGCTGGGCGACTTCCCCGATACCGAGATCAACCCGATGCTTTCGGGCCTCGGCCGCATCAAGACCTCCATCGAAAGGAGCGGACTATGAATCCCGCCACGTTCAACCCGACGCACTTCAAATGGGAGTTTGCCGACGGCATCGCGACCGTCACCTTGAACCGGCCGGAGCGCAAGAACCCGCTGACCTTCGAGTCCTATGCGGAATTGCGCGACATGTTCCGCGACCTCGTCTACACGCGGGCGGTGAAGGTCGTGATCGTGACCGGCGCGGGCGGCAACTTCTGCTCCGGCGGCGACGTGCATGAGATCATCGGGCCGTTGACCGAGAAGGACATGGCCGGCCTGCTCGACTTCACGCGCATGACCGGCGACCTGGTCAAAGCCATGCGCGGCTGTCCGCAGCCGATCGTCTCGGCCATCGACGGCATCTGCGCCGGGGCAGGCGCGATCGTCGCCATGGCGTCGGACATGCGCATCGCGACGCCGAAGGCCAAGACGGCGTTCCTGTTCACGCGCGTCGGCCTTGCCGGCTGCGACATGGGCGCATGCGCGATCCTGCCGCGCCTGATCGGACAGGGCCGCGCGTCGGAGCTTCTGTTCTCGGGACGGTTCATGACGGCGGAGGAAGGCGACCGCTGGGGCTTCCACAATCGCCTCGTCGCGCCCGAGGAATTGACGCCGGCGGCGATGGAATTGGCGAAGGCGTTGGCGGCGGGTCCGACCTGGGCGCACGGCATCACCAAGACGCAGCTCAACAGCGAATGGGCGGTGAGCCTGGACATCGCCATCGAGATGGAAGCGCAAGCCCAAGCGATCTGCATGCAGACGCAAGACTTCCGCCGCGCCTATGAAGCCTTCGCCGCCAAGCGCCAGCCCGTCTTCGAAGGGAACTGACATGCGCAGCTTGCAACCCGCCGACTGGGCGCGCCCCAAAGGCTATGCCAACGGCATCGAGGCGCGCGGGCGCATGATCTTCGTCGCCGGCCAGATCGGCTGGGACAAGGACCAGCGCATCGTCGCCAAGGACTTCGCCGGACAGTTCGAGCAGGCTTTGCGCAACATCGTCGCCGTGCTTGGCGAGGCCCAGGCCGGCCCGGAGCATGTCGTAAGACTGACATGGTTCGTCACCGACAAGCGCGCCTACCTGGCGGATGCGCGGCGCGTGGGCGAGATCTATCGCGCCGTCATGGGCCGGAATTTCCCGGCGATGTCCGTGGTTCAGGTGGCCGCTCTGGTCGAAGACGACGCGCTGGTCGAGATCGAGGCCACGGCCGTCGTCCCCGATTGACAGACCCTATATAATGGTTGCTGACGGGCTCCTGACAGGATTTGGCGGGAGGCCTTGTAGATTTGTGGAAACGATTTTGCGCGCCGGCCGTTGTCGTTTGTCAGGGCTTGCGTTCGAAGGGACAACACTATGTCTTTGCAAGGGAATTTACAGCCGCGCGGCCGCCCGGGTCCTGCCGCGCGCTATGCCGAAATCCGTCAAATGACGGAGGCGCTGGCGGCGCCGCTGTCGGCCGAGGACCAATGCGTCCAGTCCATGCCCGACGCGAGCCCGGCGAAATGGCACCTCGCGCACACGACCTGGTTCTTCGAGCGCATGATCCTGAGCGCTGCGCCGGACTACGAGGCGTTCGATCCGCGCTACGACGCGCTGTTCAATTCCTATTACCTCGGCCTCGGCACGCCGTTCGCACGCGCGCGCCGCGGGATGCTGACGCGGCCGAGCGCGGACGAGGTGCTCGCTTATCGCCATCACGTCGATGCGGCGATGGCGGCGCTGATCGAGGCCGGCGACGTGCCGCTGGGCACGCTTGCGCTCGGGCTGAACCATGAGCAGCAGCATCAGGAATTGCTGCTCACCGACATCAAGCATGCGTTCGCGTGCAATCCGCTCTTGCCCGCCTATCGTCCCGCCGTGCTCGCAGCCGTCGAGAGCGCGCCGCCGCTCGGTTGGATCGACCACGACGGCGGCCAGGTCGCGGTCGGCGATGCCGGCGAAGGCTTCGCGTTCGACAACGAGCGGCCGGAGCATGTCGTCAGTCTGCGGCCGTTCCGCATCGCCGCGCGGCTGGTGAATTGCGGCGAATATCTGGAGTTCATCGCCGATGGCGGCTATGCGCGGCCGGAGCTCTGGCTCTCCGACGGCTGGGCATTGGCGCGTCAGGAGGGTTGGCAGGCGCCGCTCTATTGGCAGCCTGGCGCGAAAGAGATCTTCACGCTTCATGGCGTGCGCCCCATCGATCCCGCGGAGCCGGTCGCGCATGTGAGCTTCTACGAAGCGGCGGCGTATGCGGCCTGGGCGGGCAAGCGGCTGCCGACCGAGTTCGAATGGGAAGCGGTCGCGCGCACGTGGCCCAAGGAGGGGCATTTCCTCGACCTCGACGTGTTGCATCCGCGCGCATCGCAGACCCCGCGCATGCTGGGCGACGCCTGGGCGTGGACGCGCTCGTCCTACGATCCCTATCCGGGCTTCAAGACCTTCGAAGGCCCGGCGTCGGAATACAATGGCAAGTTCATGATCGGGCAGATCGTGCTGCGCGGCGGCTCCTGCGCCACGCCGGCCGATCACATCCGCACCACCTATCGCAATTTCTTCCCGCCGGCGGCGCGCTGGCAATTCAGCGGCATTCGCCTGGCGGAGGACATATGAGCAGCCCCGATCTGATCGCACGACATGGCTTGCGCGAGCGCCCAAGCGAGTTCGCGCGCGCGCTGGTCGAAGGTCTGAGCGCCACACCAAAATGGCTGCCGTGCAAGTTCTTCTACGACGCCGAAGGCTCGGCGCTGTTCGACCGCATCTGCGAGCTGCCGGAATATTATCCGACGCGCACCGAGACGGCGCTGCTCTCGCGCCATGCGCACGAGTTCGCGGACGTCATGGGCCCCGATGTCGCGCTGATCGAGTTCGGCGCCGGCGCGCTGACGAAAGTGAACCTGATCCTCGACGCGCTGGATCGTCCGCGCGCCTATGTGCCGATCGACATCTCGGGCGACTATTTGCGCCAGATGGCGGCGCGGCTGAAGGCGCTGCGTCCGTCGCTGGAGGTCGTGCCCGTCGTCGCCGATTTCACCAAGCCTCTGGCGCTGCCGAACGAGCTCGGCGACGCGCGGCGCATCGGCTTCTTCCCCGGCTCGACCATCGGCAACATGGATGCGTGCGAGGCGCCGGCGTTCCTGCGCAAGGCGGCGGCGGTCTTGAAAGGCGGCGGCATGCTGATCGGTGTCGACCTGATCAAAGACCCGCAGATCCTGCACGCGGCTTACAACGACGCCCAAGGCGTCACCGAGGCGTTCAACAAGAACCTCTTGGCGCGCGCCAATCGCGAGCTCGACGCGGGCTTCGACCTCGACCGCTTCGCGCATTACGCGTTCTACAATCCGCGGGCCCAGCGCATCGAGATGCATCTGATGAGCCTGGGCGCGCAAACCGTGTCCGTCGCGGGCCACGACATCGCCTTCGCCGACGGCGAGACGATCCATACCGAGAACTCGCACAAATATTCGATTGCGGGCTTCCGCGAACTCGCGACGCAAGCCGGCTTCGCGCCGAAGCAGGTCTGGACGGATTCCGAGCGCCTGTTCAGCTTGCACTGGCTGGAGTGTTAGAGCCCTCGCTCGAGCGCGACCAGGCTGTCCTCGAGCGGCTGCAGGATCTCGGCCACCTGCGCGGCCGTGGTGATCATCGGCGGGCAGACGAGGAAATGATCGCCCTCCTCGCCGCCGCGCGTGCGCCGCGCATAGATGATCAGCCCGCGCTCATACGCGAGCTCCACGAGCTTCAGATACGCGTTCGCTTCCTTGGGCAGCGGCCGCATCGTCGCGCGATCCGCCACCAGCTCGAACGCGAGCAGCAATCCCTTGCCGCGCACGTCGCCGACGATGTCGTGCCGCGCCATCATCCCTTCCAGCTCGCGCTTCAACAGATCGCCGACCGCGCGCGTGTTGGCCATCAGGTCCTGGGTCTCGATCTCGTCGAGCACGGCGAGCCCCGCAGCGCAGGCGAGCGGATTGCCGGCATAGGTATAGCCGTGCTGGAAGCCGCCGCCGTCCAGCACCGGCTCGACGACGCGCTCCCGCGCGATCATCGCGCCGAGCGGCACATAGCCGGCGCCGAGCCCCTTCGCGAGCGCGACGATGTCGGGATTGATCCCCCAATGCTCGCAGGCGAGATAGGTGCCGGTGCGGCCCGCGCCGGTCATCACTTCGTCGTAGATGAGCAGGATGCCGAACTCGTCGCAGATCTCGCGGATGCGCGGATAATACGTGTCGGGCGCGACCAGCGCGCCGGTCGAAGCGCCGCCGATGGGCTCCATGATGAAGGCGAGCACCGTATCGGGGCCGAGCTCCAAGATCTTGTCGCGCAGCATGTCGGCGTAGCGGATGCCGCGCGCGGCCTCGTCGAGATTGTCGCGGTCGAGATAGCAGCGCGGCGCGGGGATCTTCGGGCTCTCGTTCAGCATCGCCGCGAAGGGCCTGACCAGCGGGTCGTAGCCCGTCACGCCGAGCGCCCCGAAGGTCGCGCCGTGATAGGAAGGCATGCGCGAGATCACATGGCGGCGCGCGCCCTGCCCGGTCGCGACCGCCCATTGGCGCGCGAGCTTGATCGCGCTCTCCACGGCTTCCGAGCCGCCGGAGACGAAGAACACCTTGTCGTGGCCCTCCGGCGCGCGCGAAGCGAGCCGGGCGGCGAGCCGCTCGGCCGGCGCGTTCTCGAAATGGAGGCGGTAGCCGAAGGTCGCGCGTTCCATCTGGCGGCGCATCGCTTCCAGCACGCGAGGGTTGCTGTGGCCGATATTCGAAACCATCGCGCCGCTCGAGCCGTCGAGATAGCGCTTGCCGCCCGCGTCCCAGAGATAGATGCCCTCGGCGCGGTCGAGCAGCGGGCGCCGGAGGCGCGTCTGGTAGAAAAGATGCGAGCGCATGGTGTGCGGTCCCCTCGGGTTTGATGCTAGCATGGCGCCATGCGGGGGAAAGAAGAGATCGTCATCGGCGGCGCCACGCGCGAGGACGCGCCGGCGATCCACGCGTTGTTGCGCGCGCTGGCCGCGGCGCTCGACCGTCCGCACGACGTGCGCAGCACGCCCGACGACATCGCGCGCTATGGCTTCGGGCTCGATCCCGCCTTCGAAACCATGATTGCGCGCCGCGGCGGCGAAGCGGTGGGGCTGGTGCTGTTCTTCTACGAGTTCTCGACCTGGCGCGGATGTCCCGGCGTCTATATCCAGGACCTCTATGTCGATGCGTCGCTGCGCGGCAGCGGCTTGGGGCGAAGGCTGCTCGCGGCGGTGGCGGCGCGCGCGGCTGCGCGGGATGCGCGCTACATGCGGCTGTCGGTCGATGTCGGCAACGACGAAGGCCTGGGCTTCTATGGGCGCTTGAGCTTCACCGCGCCGCACGAGCAGACCCTGGTGCTGGACGGCGATCCCTTCGCGAGGCTCGCGCGATCATGAGATGGCTGTTGCTGGCTCTCGTCGCCTCGACCGCAGCGCAGGCCGACCGCGCGCCGGTCCTGAAGCAGATCAAGGTCCCGCACGACTATTATTATCGCGAGATGTACCTGCCGCAGCTGACCACGGGGCCGAGCGCGCTCGCCTGGTCGCCCGACGGCACGACGCTCGTCTATGCGATGGCGGGGAGCCTGTGGAAGCAGCGCGTCGACTCCACAACGGCCGAAGAACTCACCGCCGGACCGGGCTACGACTATCAGCCCGACTGGTCGCGCGACGGCAAGCGCATCGTCTTCGTGCGCTATCTGCACGACGCGACGAACCTCTACACGCTCGATGTGAAGAGCGGCACGGTCGCGGCGTTGACCAAAGGCAGCGACGTCAATCTCGAGCCGCGCTGGTCGCCGGACGGCAAGCATCTCGTCTACGTCTCGACCAGGGGCACGGGGCATTTCCATGTCTTCGTCGACGGCAAGCCATGGTCGGCCGAGCGGAAGAGCAGGATAGCGCGCTATTACTACAGTCCCTTCGACCAGCAGCTGAGCCCCGACTGGTCGCCCGACAGCCGCGCGCTCGTCTATGTCGACAATCCCGAGACCGGTTACGGGACAGGCGCGCTGTGGCGGCGCGACCTCGGCAAGCGCAAGCCGCCCGCGCTCATCCATCGCGAGGAGACCAATTGGAAAGCCGCGCCCGCGTGGTCCCCGGACGGGAAGCGCATCCTGTTCTCGTCGTACAACGGACGGCAATCGAACCAGCTTTGGATCGTGACCGCGGACGGCCGCGACTATCCGTTGCCGCTCACCTATGGCGACGACGACAAGACGCGGCCGCGCTGGTCGCCCGACGGCTCGCGCATCGCCTTCGTCACCAATGCGGGAAAAAATACGGGCATCGTCATTCAGGACACGATCGGCGGTGCGCAACACAGGCTCGTCATCGCCGAGCGGCGCCATAAGCGCGCGATGGGCATTTTGCACTTGGCGCTCGACCATCCGGCGCGCATCGCGGTGACGGGCAGCGACGGCCGCGCCTATGCGCCCGACTCCGCCTTGATGCGCGCCGACGACAGCTTCGACCGCGACAAACAGGATTTCGAGACCCACTACTTCCAGGCCGGGACGAGCGACATCACCCTGCCCGAAGGCAAAGCGCGCGTGACCGTGTGGCTCGGCGACGCCCATGCGATCACGCATGCCGACGCAGTCGTCGCCGCCGGCCAGACGCAGACGCTGACCATCGCACCGCAAAAGCTCGATCTGCCAGCCGACTTCGCCGCCTGGAAAAGCGCCGACGTGCATGTGCACATGAATTATGGCGGGACCTATCGCACCGCGCCGAAGGACCTGGTGGCGCAGGCGCAGGCGGAAGACCTCGACATCGTCTTCGATCTGGTGGTGAACAAGGAGCAGCGCGTCCCCGACATCGCCGCGTTCTCCGCGCAGCCCGATGCCGCCTCGACGCCGGACACCTTGCTGCTGCATTCGCAGGAGTATCACACGAGCTATTGGGGCCACCTGGGCCTGATCGGCCTCGACGACCACTACATCGTGCCCGGCTATGCGGCGTATCCCTATACCGGCTCGGCGAGCCTCTATCCCGACAACGCGGCGATCGCCGATCTCGGCCACGCGCAGCACGCTCTCGTCGGTTACGTGCATCCTTTCGACGTCGCGCCCGATCCGGCGCACGACAAGACGATCACGCACGAGCTTCCCATCGACGTGGCGCTGGGCAAGGTCGACTATTACGAGGTCGTGGGCTTCAGCAATCACCGCGAAAGCGCGTCGATCTGGTATCGCCTTTTGAATTGCGGCTTCCGTCTTCCGGCCGCGGGCGGCACCGACGCGATGACCAACTATGCCTCGCTGCGCGGACCGGTCGGGCTGGCGCGCACCTATGTCCTCCCCGGCGAGGGCGACCGGGAGCATGCCTGGCTCGCCGGCTTGAAAGCCGGGCATAGCATCGCGACCAACGGGCCGTTGCTCGGCTTCACGGCGAACGGCCAAGGCCCCGGAAGCGAGATCGCGCTGCCCGCGAAGGGCGAGGTGTCCTACAAAGGCTGGCTGCGTTCGCTGACCGGCATCGACCATCTCGACGTGGTGCTGAACGGCAAGGTCGTGCGGAGCATCGCACCCGGCAGCAGCGCCGACATCTCCGGCACGGCGACGATCGACCGGAGCGGCTGGCTGGTGCTGCGCGCCTGGAACGACCATGCGACGCCGGATGTGTTCGATCTCTATCCCTATGCATCCACCAGCCCCGTCTATGTGAGCGTCGGCGGCGCACCGGTACGGTCGAAGGACGATGCGGCGTTCTTCCTCGCCTGGATCGCAAAGGCGCGCGCGGCCGCCGCATCGAACCGCGACTACAACACCAAAGCCGAGCGCGATGCCGTGCTCGGTCATATCGATGCGGCGCGCGCGGTGTTCGAAGGCTTGCGTTAAGCCGCCTTGGGCACGCGGCCGCGGCGGAAGTCGCGGAGGATCTCGCGCGCCGCGTTGTGGCCCGGCAATCCGGTGACGCCTCCCCCCGGATGGGTCGACGAGCCGCACATGTAGAGCCCCTTCAGCGGCCCGCGGTAATCGCCATGGCCGAGCACGGGCCGCGCGCTGTAGAGCTGGTCGAGGCTCAGCTGGCCGTGAAAGATGTCGCCGCCGACCAGCGCCAGCTTGCGCTCCATGTCGAGCGGCGAAAGAATCATCCGGCCCAGCACGGCGCCGCGGAAGTTCGGCGCATAGCGCGTCATCGTGTCGATCACCACGTCGGCGACCTCGTCGCGGCGGTCGTCCCAGCTCTCGCCATTGGGCAAGGTGGGCGCCACGTGCTGGCAGAACAGGCTCGCGACGTGCCGGCCGGCGGGCGCGAGGCTGTCGTCGAGCACGCTCTGGATATGCATCTCGATCACCGGGCGGCGCGCCCAGCCGAGCCGCCGCGCGTCGGTGTACGCCTCTTCGAGATAGGAGAGCGACGGCGCGATCATCATGCTGCCGCCGTGATGGTCCATCACCCCGGTGCTCGGCCGAGAGGTAAAGTTCGGCAGCTCCGACAGCGCGACGTTCATGCGGAACGTGCCCGAGCCGCATTTGAAGTTGCGGATGCGCTCGCGGAAATCGTCCGGCAGCGCGCCGTCGGGGATCAGCCCGCCATAGAGGAGCTTGGGGTTGATGTTCGACACGACGGCGCGGCCCATGATGCGCGTGCCGTCCTTGAGCACTGCGCCGCTCGCGACGCCCTTGTCGAGCACCACTTCGGCGACCGGCGCATCGGTGCGGATCTCGACGCCGGCCTCGACGCAAGCGCGCGCCATCGCCTGGGTGATCGCGCCCATGCCGCCGATGGCATGGCCCCAGGCGCCTTTGATCCCGTTGGCCTCGCCGAAGACGTGATGCAGCAGCACATACGCCGTGCCCGGCGCATAGGGGCTGGTATACGCGCCGGTGACGGCGTCGAAGCCGAAGATGCCCTTGAGCGCGTCGGTCTCGAACCAGGAATCCAGGATGTCGCCCGCGCTCTTGGCGAAGAAATCGATCAAGTCGCGCTGACCTTCCAGCCCCAGCCCGCGCACGCGGTTGCCAAGGCTGAGCGCCGCGAAGAGATCGCGCACGCCGCCGCCGGCATTGGGCGGGGTCTTCATCAGGATCGAGCGCAGCAGGTCGACCATCGCGTCCAGCCGCGCGTGATAGGCGTCGAGCTTCGCGGCGTCGCGCGCAGAGAACCGGGCGAGCTCCTCGCGGGTGCGCGCCGGGTCGCGGTCCATGATCAGGTAGCGCCCGTCGTCCTGCGGCGCGAAATACGAGATGTGACGCAGCACGACCGTCAACCCGTGGCGCGCCAGGGCCATGTCGCGGATGATGCGCGGGTTGAGCAGACTGACCGAATAGCTCGCGACGGAGTTGCGAAAGCCGGGATGGAATTCCTCGGTGATCGCGGCGCCGCCGACGACGCCGCTGCGCTCGAGCACGCACACTTTCAGCCCCGCCTTGGCAAGGTAGAACGCGCAGACGAGGCCATTGTGGCCGCCGCCGACGATGACGGCATCGTAAGACATACGGGACATGGGCTTAAGTTAGCACGCGCCTCACCAGGTATAGAAGCCGGAAGCCGCGATGGGTCGCCACACGCCCGGCTGCGCCACCGGATTGTCGTAGCGGCGCACGCCGCCGTCGGGCGTGATCAGGTACTCGCGCAGCTCCTGGTCGGCGCCGAGCCGGCCGAGCGCGCGCAATTGCTGGTTCTCGATCGTGAAGGTGAAATTGCGGTCGCCGGGCGACGGGTTGAAATTCACCGGGTTGTAGTAGGGGTCGGAACGCGGGACGGGCCCGTGGCCGTGCCAGCCCGCGACCGCCCAATTGCCGGCATTGCTCTCTACCGAGCCGCGCTGGACGCTGCCCGGCGTGCCGAAGCTCACCGGGTTCTCGAGCTTGCCGTCCGCTTTGCGATAGATATAGCCGCCGGGCTCGTCATTGCCGCGCCCGGCCTGGGTCGCGTTGGCGGCGGCGATGGCGGCCAGCACCGCGCGGTCGACGTCGTCGAGGTCGTAAGGATCGGGCTCCGGTGTCGCGAGCGCGCTTATGTCCCGTTCGTCGTCATCGTCGCTCATCCGCGCAAGCTACAACATCCCGGCACCCTTAGGTAGTCAGGTGCCGCTTTGGCCCTTTTTCTTCTTCTTTTTCTTCTCGTCGTCGTCGCCATCGTTGGAGTCGTCGTCGATGCCGAGCAGCTCCACGGTGACGATCGAGGCCGGGCTCGTCGCGTTCCTGGCGCCGGCCATGGTTTGCGCCTCCTGCTCGGCCGCAGCGGCAGTGGAGCTGCCGGCGGTCTGCGCCGCGACGTCGACTGCGGCTTCGGCCGGGATGCCCGAAGACGTGCCCGAAACGCTGAAGTTCTCGGCATTGGCCACCGTCTGCGCGGCGATGAACAGGTCGCCCGCCACGCGCACGCCGGCGTCGCCCGCGTCCACGGTGCCACGCGGCGCGATCAGGAACACCGACGGCGCCGGCTCGCCGGGGGCAGGCTCGAAGGCAGCGATGCCCGCGCCGCTGACGCCGCCGACCGAGTCGACCTCGCTGACGAGATCCTGGTCGACCGACACCACCACCGGCGGGAAGTTCGCCGAAGTCTTCGGGCCCTGGCCGGCATTGAGGTCGCCGTTCGACGACCACATCGCGATGTCGCCGCCCTGCTCGGTGAACAACCGGCTCTGGTTCAAGAGGAAATCGACATCGGTGAAGGTGTAGATCGATCCGCCGCGCAAGGTGAGGATGCCCTCATAGCCCGTCGGGATTTCGGTGATCGCGGCCGGCAGCGGCCCGAACGCGGTGTTGCCGGTGAACAGCCGCCCGCCCTCGTAGGTGCGCCGCGCCGCCTGTTCGGAGGTACGCACCGTCGAGCCGGCGAGCACGCGCCCGCCCGGGCCGAGCAGATAGATGTTGCCGCCGCGCGCGGTCTCGATCGCCGCCAGGCGCAGATCGAGATTGCCGGTCTCGATCGTCTCGTTGGCGCCGTTGGAGCCGCCGGTGAGGTCGTTCGCGGTGTAGCCGTAGTCCGACGGGAACAACAGGTTCACCGCCTGATAGCCGCGCGCGTACTGCTTGAACGACGGGCCGTCGGGGATCGAGGTCTGGATCAGCTCGTTGAAATAGACGCTGCCCAAGAGGAACACGCGTTGGACGAGCTCCGGCAAGGTCTTGAACGCGTCGAAGGCCTGCTGGAAGTCGATGTCGGTCGTGCCGTAGAGCTGCTGCAGCAGCGCCGCCTGATGGCCCTGGAGCCACTTGATCAGGATCGGCGCATAGACCGGCTTGTCGCGGTCGGGAACGAGATTGCCGTTCGAATCCTCGACCTGCTCGAAGAGATCGCCGTCGAGGTTTCCGAGATTGGCGGGATCGAGATAATAGTCGCGCAGCCCGTCGAAATTCTGGCCCGGGCCCACGCCGAACTCGACATAGAGATCCGCGCCCTTCGCGCCGAGCCACGGGTTCCAGTCGTTTCCGACCGACTGGATGCCGCCGGCATAGACGAGCGGCCCCGTCTTGGTGTCGCCGCCCACGCTCGAGGCCAGGCCGTCGGTCACCGCCGAGTTGAGGAACGGACCGGCGTCGCGGCCGGCCTCGAGGAAGAACGCGCCCGGACCGCCGATGACGAAGGCGTTGCCCTGCACCGCGGCTTCGGGCTCGCCGAAGACTTCCTGGCCGTTCTCGTCGAGGCCGAGCACCGGCTCGACCAGCGTCGTCGTCGCGGCGATGTCGCGGCCGGCGACGATGCGGGTGATGTCGTCCGCGTTCAGGTTCTGGCCGAAGAACATCATGTTGACGAGGTCGCGGCCGGCGCCGATGCGCGTCTGCTTGGCGACGTTGACGATCATGTCGAGGATGTCGCCGCCGGCATAGATGCGGTTCGGCACGGGGTCATCTTGATGTGTCGGATCGCTGTTGTGCAGCGCCTCGCGCTCGACGTCGGTCATATTGGGCAGCACGCCGGGGAACAGGAAGGTGCGCCCGGCGGTGACGCCCGTGGCGTCCGCGGCGAAGATCGAGAAGATGCCCGGCAAAAGGCCCGGATCGCCATCGTCCTGCGCGATGATAAGCGGGTGGATGTTGCCGCCGGAGACGAGCTGGAGCTCGCCCACCGGGCTCGGCATCAGGAACACCGACACGGCATGGCCCGAGCCGCTGGTGTCGATGTCGAGATCGCCGGTGATCGCGGTCGCCTCGAGCGTGCCCGGATAGACCGCGGCCGGCGTGTTGTCGGTCGAGAAGTCGCTCTCGGTGATCACGTCGGCGCCGAGGTTCCGGATGGCGAGGCTGCCGTCCGCGATCAGCGAGACGCCGGCGATGTCGGTGTAGAAGCCGTGGCTATCGAGATTGCCGGTGATGTCGCCCGACGGGCCGCCGACGCCCAGCGCCGAGATACCCTGGATGTCGATGTCGCCGCGCGCCGAGACCGTTACGAAGGCGTCGGTCAGGCGCAGCCGCAAGGTGTTGTCCTGCGTCTTGCCCTTGTCGGAGACCTGGATGATTCCGTCGCTGACGATGTCTCGCCCGACCTCGATGTCGCCGAGGCCCGTGGCGATGTCGAAGCGCCCGCCCAGAATGTCGCGGCCCGCATCGACGACGACATTGCCGCCGCCGAAGGTCCATAGCCCGAAAGTCGGGTCGAATTCGGACGCGGTGACGTTGGCCGTGGTGAGGCTGGTGTCGCTGACCACCGTCAAGTCCGAGACGTCGCGGCCGGCATGGACGGCGATGTCGCCGCCGCCGAGCGCGCCCACGCCTTCGGAGAAGAGCTGCGGGTTGATCCACGCCACGCTGGCATTGCCGATGTCGCCCATGCGCCATTGCTGGTCGGGCGTGCCGATCCAGTCATAGCCATAGGACGCGAGCACGTCGTAATAGGCAACGAGGCGCGCCTGCCCCCACACGTCGCGGCGGCTGAGCACGTCGCGGCCGGCATCGAGCGTGACGCTGCCTCCGCCTTCCGCAAAGATCGGATCGGCGATCAACACGCCGGTCAGGCCGTTGCCCTTGTCGCTGGGATTGCCGCCCGCGCCATAGCGATAGCCGTCGATCGGCTGGTCGTCGATGAAGTCGGTGCCGAGATCGAAGCCCGCCGGATCGATGGCGACCAGATCGCCGCTGATCGCGTCGGTGAAGGTGAACGCCGCCGTATCGACCGCATGGCCGGCGGTATAGACCGTCGTGCCGCCGACCTGCAGCCCGCCGTCTTCCGGATCGGCGATGTTGCCGTCGAGATCGCGGTACACCACGGGACCGTTGGTGAGATCGATGTCGGTCGCGGCCGCCATCTGGATATCGCCCGTGCCGGTGCGCACCAGCGTGCGATAGACGGCCGTGGTCGGCTTGGTGATGACCGTCGGCTTCGGCGGCTTGTACTCGTCCTTGAAGTCGGAGAAGCCCGGCGCGACCACTTGCGCCATGAACTCGGCTGCGAGCTGGAGCGAGGTGGTGACGCCGCTCACCTTGCTGCCGCTCGAGAGGATCTGGTAGCCGTCCGGATCGTCGGCGAAGAAGACCGGGATCTGGTCCTGGATGAACTGGCTGAAATCCGACGGCGCCTGGCCGAAATTGATGAAGGTGAACGCGTTCTCGTCCAGGCCCGGATTGGCCTTGACGAACGCGTCGTACCAATCGTCGGGCGTGACAAGGTCGGAGCCTACGCTCATGAACAGCTGGTCGCCGAAGGTCGACGAGCTGGTGAGCTTGTCGGCGACATAAGTGTAGCTCTTCTCGCCTTCGACGACGACCTCGCCGCTCGCGCCCGGGAGCGTGCGCATCGGATCGACGCTCGGCCCGCCCAGCAGCGAGCCGGTCAGGTCGGCGCCGCCCACCAGCTGATAGCTGAACGAGTTCATGACGTGCGTCACGCCGTTCTGGTCCTTGATCAGCGGGAACAGCTCGGCGCTGCCGAGCGGATCGCCCGAGCCGTCGTCGAACGCGCCGGCGGCGTCCGGCGCGTTGGCGGCGGCGTTGTACGGCGCCGGATCGAACAGCTTCGCGTTCAGTCCGTCCTTTCCGGGAACGGCGATGAGCACGTAAGCGCCGTCTGGCGTGGAGCCGTCGACCATGTGCCAATCGCCGACCTGGTCGCAGGTGCCGTTGATGCAGCCGGTGACGAGATAGGGCGTGTAGAGCTTGTCGCCGCCGCCCAGCATCATGTTCAGGTAGTCGGGATCGGTCTGGTCGTGGAACAGGAAGAACCCGTCGGTGATGCTGCCCTTGATGTCGAGATTGCCGCCGGCGCGGATGGTGAGCACGCCGGGCTCGCCGAAGACCGAACCGTGATCGGTGCGATAGGTCATCGTGGTGTAGTGCTCGAGGATGTCCTCTTCCTTGCCCGGCAGGACGTAATAGTCGCCGGTCGAGTCCAGGATCGCCATGTCGCCGGCCGCGACCGCGTCGTCGAGATTGACCGTGCCGGCACCGAGATTCCAGTTCGAGGCGAGGATGATATCGCCGGAATAGTCGAGCTCCATGCCCGGACGCTCGTGGAACGCATCCATGCCGGTCAGCGCGCCCAGATGGGCATCGGCAGCCGAGATGTCGAAATTCTGGATGAAGTCCACCAAGGTGCCGGCGCCGAGATCGGCGAGCCAGTTGAGCTGGCCCGCGCCCGCATCGGCGCCGACGTCGAGCACCGCCTGGCCGTCTTCGTTGATGGTGACGCCGACGAAATCCGGATTCGCCGCGATCTCAGCCAGATCGAAGCGCTTGAACGCCTGGACCACGATGGAGCTGGCGCCGACGATCGATTGGTCGGTGCCGTTGTAGAGCACATTGACGTCGTCGCCGTCGTCGCTCTCGATCAAGGGCGCGCGGAAATCAACCGTGCCGCCGACATCGCCGGCGACGTAGAGATAATAGGTCTTGCCGTTGTGCTTGATCGGCACCAGCCGGTCGCCGTCGGCCGTCGCCGAGACGTCGATCACGGCGCCGGCCCGCATGGTGATGATGCCGTCGCCGTCGGTGCCGATCTCGACATCGCCGCCATGCGCGCGCCGCGTGTCGTGCAAGCCGAAGCCGTCCGCGTGCGCGTCGATCAGAGAGCCGCTCTCGAGCGTCACACCGCTCAAGCCGAACAGGCGCACGCCGCCGCCGACCTTGCCCGAGACGTCGATGGTGCCGAAGAGATCGATCAGCCCGCCATCGGCGGTCAGCATCACGCCGCCGGCCTTGAGCGTGTCGCCGGCGCCGAGCACCAGATCGCCCGTCGCCGTGCGCACCGCGACGGTGCCCGCGAACTCGTCGCCGAACTGCTCGGCGAAGGACGAGAGGTCGAAGGCGCTCTCCTGGTCGAGGACGAAGGAGCCTCCCCCGTTCGGCGCCGTGGCGTCGAGCGTGCCGTCGAAGCCGACCGCGCCCTTGGCGGCGGTGAACTTCATCGTGCCGGCCGTGCCCTTGCCGCCGCCCACCGAGACCGTCGAGCCGGCCTGAAGGTCGATATCGCCGTCGAGCGCGGTCAGCTCGACCAGCCCGCCCGGCGCATAGACGATGAACGGATCGGCGGCGTCGCCGAAATTCTTCTGATAGCCCGGCGTCGCCAGCACGGCGCCATCGCCGACGGTGATCGACGTATCCGACTGGATGTCGAGCGTGCCCGCGGTGGCGCGGATCGTCGTGCCCGTGATGTCGACCGAGCCGCCGTCGATGGAGATCACAGCCCCCGGCGCGCCCTGGACGTCGCCCGCCGCGGCGCCGGTCGGATTGGAGATGTCGATCGCGCCCGTGGTCATCAGCGATAGGCTGGCGATGGTCTGGGTCTCGCCCGGGTCCACCGGCTCGGCGCGGTCGCCGATGAACGGCGTTTGCATGACGAGCGACGCAGCGCCGACGTCGAAGGTCGAGTCGCCGCCGGCAAAGATGCCGGTCGAAGCGATCAGGCTGGTGCTGCCGCCGAAGCCCCAGGTGCGCAGGGTGCCGGACGCGAAATCGATCTCGCTCGCGTTCAGGGTCAGATCGCCCGTGCCGCAGGCCGGCGCGCCTTCGCCGCCGCAGGAATCGGCCGAGCTGCCGCTGTTGGCGATGGTGAGCTTGTCGGCGTTGATCGTGACCGCATCGCCGTCGATGAGCGCGAAGCCCGGCGTGTCGATGGTGAGGTCGTTGAAGCTGTAGGTGCCGGACGAGAAATCGATCGCGCCGGGCGTTCGGATCGAGACTTCCTTGATGTCGGCGAGCAGCGCCTGCAGCTCGGGCGTGATCACGAGGCCCGAGGTGTCGCCCGCGTCCTGGGTGAAGGTCACCTGGCCCGCGCCCAGCGCCAGCGCGTCGGTCTTGAGCACCAGCCCGGTCGCCGCGGTCAGATCGCCGCTCGAATCCAGAAGCAGCGACGCGCCTTCGAGATCGGCGGCGCCGATGTCGAGGAAGCCGCCATCGGTTTCGGCGTCGATGTTCTCGCGCGTGACCTGGCGCTGCGGACCCTCGGCGACGCGCAGCAGCGCGCCCTGGCCGGTCATATCGCCGGAGCCGTCGATGATGTAGTCGCCGGTGCGCACATTGGTGGCGGTGCCGGTGGCGAGGATGGTGGCGCCGTCGGCGAGCGTGATGCCCGCGCCGCTGCCGTCCGCCGCGAGAACGACTTCGGGGCCCTCGAGCGGATGCTCGGCATCGTTGGAGACGACGATCGAATCCGCGGTGATGTCGAGCGTCGTGGTGCCGTCGGCATTGTCGGTGCGCGTGCCGCCGATCACCAGGCTCGCGGCATGCAGATTGGTGAGCTCGTCGGCGGAAAGCTGGATCGCGCCGTCGGGCGAGCCGCCCTCGGTGCGCTCGGACACGATCTCGAACGCGGCGCCGCTGATGTCGACCTCGGCGCCGCGGCCGCCCTTGCCCGGATCGGCCTTGAGCGTGGCATCGATCTCGAGCGACTCGCTGGGCGCGAGCTCGAGGCGGCCCGCATCGACCGGCAGCGGCGGCGCGTCGTGGCCGTCATGGATCGCGTCATTGGCGAATTTCGCGTTCGCCGAGATCAGCGAGATGTTGGAGTATTTGTTGAAGACCGCCTGGGTCTGCACGGTGAAGGAGCGCAGGGTCGATTCATAGTCGCCCGTGCCCGCGAAGCCGTAATAGCCGGTGACGATGTAGGAGCCGTCGTTCAGCTTGGAATAGCTGCCCGGGGTGACGTTCGGCGCGCCGGTGTTCTCGACCACGCGCATGCCGCCCGGGAGCGTCGCGTATTTCGCCGGCAGCAGGGTGTACCAGCCCGGCGCCAGCCCCGGCACGTTGGAGAGATAGACCTGCTTGCCGGCGGCTTGCGCGGAATAGAGATCGCCGTAATTGGCCGAGTAGATCGGATCGTAGAGCGCTGCCTGGCCGTAGCCCATCTGCGACGGCACGGTTTTGCTCAGGCTGGGAACGATCGCATAGACCTGACGGCCGTCGGGATATTGGAAGCCGTCATTGCTCGAGAATTCGTCGTCGTTGAATCGGTCGAGCACGTCGTGGCTGCCGCCGGTGCCGGAGATGAACTCGTAGGCATAGAGATCGCCGCCGCCGCTGACGTCGACGGTCGCGCCGTCATCGATCTTCACATTGGCGCCACCCATGGTCAGGATCGCCTGCGGCGGCGCCTTGAGCTCGTCGGCGCCCGTGGCCGCGAAGAACCATTCGATCTGGTCGGTGGTGGTGCCGTACGGGATCAGCATGCCGTCGGCCGAGACCGAGGTGATGCTGCCGGCGAGCACTTCGAGCGAGGTCGTGCCCGGCGCGAACTGGACGGTCTGGCCGTCGGTGGTCAGCGTGAACGGATCGCTCGCGCCGAGCGTCAGGCTGCCGATCGGCACGCGGATGTCGCCGCCCTGCACGATGTTCGCCGCCTGGACGAGCAGATTGCCGCCCGCGGAATACGGCGTCGCCGGCACCGGTCCGGCCGCGCGCGCGAAGGTGATCGTGCCGTCTTCGGCCGCCGAGGTGACGGTGAAGGTCGAGCCCGTGGTCGGGAACACCTGGCCGGCGGTGATCGAGAGATTGCCGTTGACCGCGAGCTGGCCGACCAGCGACGGATCGACCGTCTCGGGATCCTGGTTGAAGACGACCTGCCAGGGCTGCACGCCGCTCAGACGGACATCGCCGGTCGCGTCGAGCTCGACATCGGCGACCGATTGATCGAACAGCACCGCGCCCGAGACGTCGATCTCGTCGGCCTTGAAGATCACGCTGTTCTCGCCCGGCATGCCGACCAGCGGCGTCGACACGTTCTGCAGCGCGCTGTCGAGGCGGATATAGGGCGCGTCGACCTCGAGCACGCCGCCCGAGCTGATCACCGGCGCGTATTTGTCGCGCGTCGCGGTGTCGGCGAGCTTGGCCTGACCGTCCCAGGGCCGCGAGGTGACGAACATCGCGCGGCCGAGATCCAGATGGACGTCGCCGACCGAGGTCAGTCCGCCTTGCGCCACCAGCGTGTCGAAGCCGGAGGCCTCGATCATGTCGGCGGAGACGATGTCGAAGCCCGTCGCGTCCTCGTCGCTCTGCACCAGGGTCGGCATCACGTCGACCAGGCCCTCGTCGGTCTTCTCGCGACCGACGCCGACGAGCAAGGTTCCGCCCAGCGCGTGCGGGCCGCCGCCATCGGCCTTGATCGTGGCGCCGGCCAAGGTGCCGCCATTGGCCATGGCGAGCGTGCCGCCATTGCTCCACAGCTGCATCGGGCCAAAGACGCCGCCGACGCCGAGCCGGTCGAAGGTTTCGGAAACGCCGGAGAGGTCGATCAGCGAGCCGGCCTCGGCGGTGAGCTGCTCCGGCACGATCACGCTGTTGGGGTTCTCCGCGCCGTAATAGTCCGACTGGCCGAAGGGCGTGCGGAAGGTGCCGTCGCCGGTGTCGAGGCCGGCCACGGTCTCGAGCGTGCCGCCATCGATGAGGCGCCCGTCGCGGAAGTCCTGGATGTATTGCGGGCCCGTGGCGCGCGGATTGACGAGCGCCGCGCCCGAAAGATCGGTGACGCTGCCGGGCTTCAGCACTACGCCGTCCTTGGCCTCGAGCTTGCCGAGCAGATAGAAGCCGAAGCGCGCCGCGACCTGGGCGTTGGTGAGCAGCACGCCGCCTTCGGTCAGGCCGAGCGCGTTGGGATCGTCCTCGTGGATCGTGCCGTCGGCGTTGATCGTGAACGCCTGCGAGAGATCGTGGACGGCGATGGTGCTGTCCGCCGCGTACATCGCGGGCAGCGCTTCCGACTGCGTGAGCCTGCCGCCGGCGATGCGGATATTGCCTTCGTTGAGGATCTTGCTCGCCGTGATGGAGCTGCCCGCGGCGCCGATGATCGAGCCGCCCTGCGCGACCTCGAGCTCAACCAGACCGCCGAGCGTGAGGTTCACCGCGCGCGCATCCCACGCATCGGTCGGCACGCCGGCGCCGACGATTGTGGTGATGTCGCCGCCGCTCGCCAGGTTCTGCAGCGCTTCGGTCTGCGCACCGGTGATGATCGGCGAATAGACCGATTGCGTCAGGTCCAGCACCTGGCCGTCGCCGATGGTCAGCGTCTGGGTCGCGAGCAGCGCGTTATAGCCGCCCAGGCCATTGTCGAACTGGTTGGGCAGCAGCGCGGTCTTGTACGAGGTGATGTCGAAATTGGCGAAGCCCGTGCGCGAGAAGAAGCCGAGATCGAGCATCGTGCCCGTGTCGGCTGTGCCGTCGCCGAGCTGGATCTCGGGCGTCACCAGCGTGAAGGTGCCGCCGCCGCCGAAACCGGCCGCAAGGATCGTGCCTTCGAGCGCGACCCTGGCGTTGATCTTGTCGGGATTGACCGGGATGAGGTCGGGCGGATCGCCGAAATTGAAGCCGTTGACGCGGAAGCCGGGAATGCCGCCCGCGGTCTCGGTCGTGTCCTGCGCGAGCTGGAAGTAGGTGGTCTCTTCGATCAGGCTCAAATTGCCGCCGCGCGCGGTGAGGTCGAGCTTGCCCTTGGTCGAGACGTAGCCGCCGCTCGACACGTCGATCACGCCGGACTGGTTCAGGAGGATGCTGCCCGAGATGTCGGTGTTGGTGTCGGGGCCCTCGTCGCCGACGACCTCGGTCTCGTGGAACAGCGCCTGGCGCGGCGCCGCGATCATCACCACCGAGCCGCCGCCGGTGAACAGATCGCCTTCGGTGTGGTCGGTGTCGGCGCCGAAATCGTTGACCCAGCGGCCGCGCGTCGACAGCGTGCCGTTGACCACGATGTCGTAGGAGCCGAGCTCGGCGTCGCTCGGCTGGAACACCGAGCCCTGCTGGCCGGAATTGATCGTCTGCAGCTGGATGAGGCCGGACGGCACCGAGATCGTGCCGTCGACGGTGAGCGTGCGGCCGGCGACCGCGCTGAAGATGCCGCCGGGCCCGAGCGCCAGGTTGGCGTCGACATCGACAGTCACCTTGCCGCTGGTCTCCAGCGTCAGCGCGTTCATGTTGAAGCCGGACAGCGCGTCGGCGTTCAGGCTGATCGTCTGCTGGCGGTCGGTCGGCAACAGCGAGCCCGGGTCGCGCGTCGGCACCACGAGATTGCCGTCGGCATCGATGGTGACCGACTGCCCGTAGCCGAGCGCGGAGTCCACCGGACGGTAGTTGGCGCCGCTCACGACCTCGATGTCGCCGGCGCCGAACAAAGGCTGCGTGCGGCTGTTGGGATCGCCCGAAAGGCCTTGGACGAACAGGAAGCCACCCGTCGGCATCTGCGACGGCGCGCCCTGAAGCTTGCGGAAATCCTGGTACACGGACGAGGACGCCGTGCCGAGATTGCCGTCGGAGATCTGGCGCGGCCCGGCATAGGCGTCGCCATACAGCGTACCGTCGAGCACCAGGGACGAGCTTTTGAGCGTCACCGAGCCCGCGTCGCGGCCCTCGTTGTAGGTGCCTTCGTAATGTCCGCCCTGCAGGATCCACGAGCCCCAGTTCTCGCTCACGCCCCAGCGCGGCTGCTTGCGGGTGAAGCCCGAATTGATGCCGACATAGGAGCCGAAGATGTCGGCATTGCCGATGTCGATGATCTGGCCGCCTTTGGTGATCAGCTGCGTGGTCTGGACGAAGCCGCCTTCATAGGTGACCCAGCCGCCCGAGACGTCGATCACCGCGCCGCTCTTGACCGTGATGTCGGGGGCGAGCGTCGCGTCGGTGCCGGCCTTGTGGGACTGCACGCCGAGCGAGACGTTGCCGCCCGCGGTCATCAGCTCCTGCACCTTGACGCCGACCTGCTCGGCGAAGCTCTTGGCTTCGATCAGCGGCGAGCCGACCCAGGCGACGCCGTTCTCATCGACGCCCGACAGGCGGGGATCGACCATCACAAGGGCGCCGTTCAGGAAGCTGTCGCGGTAATTGGGATCGTCGCGCAGCTCGTTGCCCTTGACCGGATCGATCAGAATCTGGTTGCGCGAGGCCGGGATCAGCACGTCGGTCAGTCCGGCCACGTCGATGATCGCGCCGCTGTCGATGAAGATGCGCGAGTCGCCGGGATTGGCGCCGTCGTCGCTCGCCGCCAGGCCCGGCAGCGCGCCGATGCCGACGTCGCCGCCGGGGGCATAGATCATCGCGCCGCCATCGACCTCGATGCGCGAGGCGTCGGAGCCGATGCTGATCTTGGAAGGACGGAAATCGGCGATCGAGCGCGGGTCCTGCGGGATCGTCGCCTTGCCGGAGTCGGGATTGATCGCGAGCGTCGCCATGCCGCCGATCCGGATGTCGGCGCCGGTGATCTGGATGAAGCCGTTGCGCGAGACGCTGGTGGACGCTTCGAGCAGGCCCTGCTCGATCGCCGCGCCATGGTCGGTCGCGCCGAGCGAGAGATAGCCTTGCGCCGAATTGACGATCGCGTTGACGTCGTTGAAGACGTAGTCGCGCGTGTCCTTGTCGTCGCCGTTGGTCGAGAACGCGGTGAAGCCGCGCACGTCGGGGTTTTCGTCCGCCTCGCCGGTCGAGCGCGTGAGCTTGATGTAGCGCCCGGACTGCAGGCTCACCTGGCCCGCGGTCGAGGTGAGCGTGCCCGAATTGGTGACCTTCGGACCCGTCAGCAGGATATAGCCGCCGGTGCCGCTGGTGATCTGGGCACCCGCCTGGACGTCGATCGCGCCTTCGACGGCGTCGATCCCCTGGCTGTCGAGGCTCGCTTGCGCCGAGAAGGTATAGGCATGGAAGTCGAGCGGGTTCTGGTCGGCATAGCCGAGGAAGCCGAAATCCAGGAACTCTGCGTTGCGCTGCTTGATGTCGAGGCGCTGGCCGCTCGCGCTGTCGATGGAGCGGCCGATCTCGAGGCTGGTGGCGATGAACGAATTGGTGTTGATCTGCGACGTGCCGGTGAAGATCACGCCGTTCTGGTTCAAGACCATCACCGTGCCCGGCGCATGGATCGAGCCCAGGATCTGGCTCGGCGCCGGGACGGCGTTCGGATCGCGCAGGCCCGTGATCGGGTCGAGCTGGCCGACGACGCGGTTCAGCGCCACCCAGCCCGACTGATCGACGCCGTTCACCGACTGGTCGAAGTAGAGGTCGGTGTTCTTGCCGACGTTGAACGTTTCCCACGACAGGATCGCGCGCGACTGGGTCTGGTGGACCGTCACCTTGACCTTGCCGCCGTCCTCGGTCTCCTGCATCGGCTGCTCGGCGCCGTCCCAGGTGTGCAGCCCGGTGTCGTCCTTGGCCGCGGACACGGGATCGGGCACCGGCACCAATCCCCCGGGCGCAAGGCCGTCGGGCACGCCGGGATTGAGCGCCGCAGCGGCGGCGCGCGCCGCGGCCTGCGCGTCCGCCGCCATGCTCGCGGCCTGGGTGACGCGCGACTGGTATTGCAGCGCGCGGATCTGCGCGCCCGCCATGTGCGCGGCATTCGACGGGTTGAGGCTGCCCTGGCGCGTCTGGTTGATCGGCGCGCCGGTCGGATAACGCTGCGCGACGGCGGCATTGCCGACGGTGACGGCGTTGTGCAGGACGGAAAGCGTCTGCGCGCCGGCGGACGCGTTGCCGAGCGCGATCGCGACCGCAATCACGCTGGAGCTGCGCATCAGCCGGTTCCGCAGGCGTCTTTCCATCGCGCGCTCCCCTCTAGTTCTTCGGCGGCGTCGCCGCCGCGGGTTGAGGTGCCGGAACCGACCGGGGGTCGAAGATCCCGTCGTCGATTCGGTCGCCATAGTCCTGGGCGAGATTTTCAAGCTCGACACGCTTCAGTTTTGTGAAGGGCTCGTTGGCGCCGATGGCGTCGAGCGCGTCGAAATTCTCGTATTCCCTCAGGATCTGCCGCGCGACCGCGAGAAGCTTGGCGTTCTTCGCCTGGCAGACGCCCAGGACATTGGCGGTCGAGAGCGCGTCGGCCTGCATCTTCTCGCGCTCGGCTTTGTCCTTCTCGGCCGCGTCGGCCGCCTGGGCGAGCGTGTCCTTGACCTTGGCGAGCTCGCTCTCCACCGCGGCGTTGGCGGCGCGGTTGTCGCTGCGACGCGCGCGCGCGAGCTCGGCCTGGGCGGCGGCGAGCTGCTTCTTGAGCTGGTCGCGCTCCGTTTGGGCGGCGATCTTCTGCGCCTGGGCCGAGGCGATGTCGTCCTGCGCCTGGCGGAGCTGGAGCGTCACCGTGCGCAGCTGCATGCGCAGCCTTGCGTCGTCCTCGCTCTGCGCGAGCGCAGGCGTGGCGACCAACAGAGCGATCAGGGCGAGTGGGACTTTGAACCGCCTGGCCTTCATCCTAGAACCCCGCATTCAGGTCGAGCTGGATCACGTCGATCGCCAGCGGCGGGCCGTAGATCTCGCTCGCCGACAGCCAGCGCGCCGTCAGCCAGGTGTTGTTGAACAGGCCGAGCGATCCCGACACGACATAGCCGCGCGCATTGGTGCCGCCGAGATGGAAGTCGCTGTCGGTGTAGCCGTCGACCACGGCGTCGGGCTCGAGATATTTGTAGCCGACCGAGACGTTCCATTCCCAGCGCTTGCGCGGCTGGGCCTCGCCGAACGTGCCGGCGACGTAGAAGCCGTCCGGACCGCTGCCGAGCTTGGCGCGCTGGCTGACCGGGCCGTCGCAGGGATCCAGGCTCCCGCTTGGGCCCGGGATGATGTTGGTGATCGGGATCGCGAACGGCGCGTAGCGGCACGCCACCGTCTTGTGGAACGCGAGATTGTGGACGTAGTCGAAGTCGAGCATGAAGCGGTACTTGCTTCCGATCGGCACCGAGAGCTCGGTCGTCACGCCGACGTCGCGATAGTTGAACGACAGGCCGGCGAATTGCGGCTCCGGGCTGCCGGTCGGGTTGTTCGGGTCGAGCACCAACAGCCGCGTCAGGAACAGCGTGTTGCCCTTCTGCATGAAGGCGGGATGCGAGAAATCGGTCGAGCAGTTCTTTTCGCCCTGATAGAGCGCGCAAGGCGCCGAGAGCGCGCCCTGGATGCCGCCGAACTGGTAATAGGACGCGGCCAGGCGCCACTCGAAATCGGGCTCCTTCCAGTTGAAGCCCCACTGGCTGCCCCACAGCCATTTCTGGTAGTCGCGCACCTTGTTGACGCTGTAGGTCGGGAAGTTGCTGCCGACATACTCCAGCGGGAACAGGCCTTCGCTCAGGAAGACGTCGAAGCCGTCCGCGTTCTTCTCTTTCGTGTCGATGGCGATGAGGCCGCCGTCGAAGTTCAGGTCGGGGTCCCACACCAGGTCGGAATGGAAGAACGGGTTCGGCATGCGCCCCGCGGTGAAGGCGAACCAATGCGACGGCTCGAGCGCGAGATAGGCCTGGTCGAGCCAGAAATCCTTCTTGCCGAAGCCGCCGCCCAGAAGCTGCGTCGTCGACACCGGGCCGTTGTCGCCGCCGGAGGCGAGACGCAGGCCCAAGAGCACGCCGTCGCTGATCATCGCGTTCACGCCCAGCCGCGCGCGGATGCTCAGGCGGTTGACGCGGTCCTGCGTCGTATTGAGCACCGGGATGCCGCCCGGATTGGTGTTGCTGTTGAGATCGGTCGGCCCATTGGCGTTGAAGGCCTGGAAGTCGACGATCTGCGGATCGTTGGTGCTCGAGAACATGTCGTATTCGAGACGCGCGCGCAGGTCGCCCGTGAGGTGGATGCGCTTGGTCCATTCCGGCACCGCGTCCGGCTGGGCCCAGTTCTCGGTGCGCGCGGTCTTGAGGACTTCCTTCTTCACCTCGTCGCGGATCTGGTTCTTGACGATCTGCGGCACGTAAGGAATGCGCAACGTGCCCGCGGGCGGCGGAACGGTCTGGGCGGCCGGAAGCTGCGGCGCCGCCGGCTGGGCGGCAATGGTCTTCACGGCGGCGGCCTGCTTCTGCGCTTGGACGGCTTCGTCCTGCGCCTGCTTCAAGAGCAGGTCGGCGGCTTCCTGGGTGATGACGTGCTGCTTCACCAACAGGCGGATCAGGTTGACGGTCGCGTTCGGCGAAGGCGGGGTGTCCTGCGCTAGCGCGGGCGCGGTGACGATGCCGATCAGCGCGGCCGTCGTTACGAGAACTCTTTTCATGCGATCCATGCTCATGCGTTCCCGTCAGGCCGGTCTTCGGCTGTGAATAGAGAGGCGGAATTCCGTCGGCCCCGGCGGCTCTTCGTCGAGCGCGACCTGCTGGGCGGCGCTCAGGATGTCGTTGTCGAGGTCGCTGTCGCCGCTCGATTTGAGGATGCGGATATGCAGCTTGCGGTTCTGGTCGACCGTCGCCGCGACCTGCACGGTGAAGGCCAGGTGGTTCAGCCTGTCGTCCTGCTGGATCGCGTCCTGCAGCATCGAGGTCAGGTAGCGGCCGTAATTGTCGTTGCCGAAGCCGCTGGCGATGTCGCCGCCGCCCGTGCCCGAGGCGAGGTTGAACGCGTCGTTGCCGGCCTGCGCCGGGCCGTTGATGGTGAGCGGCTTGGGCGCGTCCTGCGGCTGCTTGGGCTCCGGCGTCTCGATCCTCTTCTCTTCGACGACCTTCTTCTCTTCCGGCGGCTTCTCTTTCGGTGGCGGAGGGGGAGGCGGCAGGGTCGCCTGCAAGGTCGGCAGCGGCGGCGCCTCGCGGCGCATGCCCGAGGTGCTCGTCAGCATGGTGTAGACCCCGCCCGCGAGCGCGGCGAAGACGAGCACGGGCACCGCGATGCGCGCGACGCGCCCAAGGCCCCCTCTCCCTTCCTCGTCGTCTTCGCGGTCGAGTGACATCCGCCTTCCCGCCTATTGCGCCTTGGCCGTGACCAGGCCGACATGCGGCAGGTCGAGACGGCGCAGGAGATCGAGCACTTCCATCACCTTCTGGTACTGCACCGACGCGTCGCCCTTGAGCACCACCGGGAAATCCGGCGTCAGCGCCTTCTGGGTCTTCAAGCGGTTCTCGAGGTCCGAGATGGTGACTGGATAAGCGTTCAGATAGATGTTGCCGTTGTTGGCGACCGAGATGACCTGGGTCTGCGGCTTCGACAGGCTGACCGTCGCCGACGCCTTGGGCAGGTCGACCTTGATGCCCTGAACCGACGCCGTGGTCATGATGATGAAGATGACGAGCAGCACATAGGCCAGGTCGAGCATCGGCGTGATGTTGATGTCGTCGTAGACCTTGTCGTCTTCTTGCGCTTTCGACATCGCCGCGCCCCCTCAATGCCCGCCCGCGGGGCGATAGATTTCGGAGACGCGCGCGACGAACTCGTCGACGAACACCTGCATGTTCGCGGTGACGTTCTTGGCGCGGGTGAGAAGGTAGTTGTAGCCGAACAGCGCCGGGATCGCGACCGCGAGACCAGCCACCGTCGCGAGCAGCGCCGCCGAGATGCCGGGGGCTATGGCGTTGATGTTGACGTCGCCCGCCGCCGCGATCGCGGCAAAGGTGATCATCACGCCGACCACCGTCCCGAGCAGGCCGAGGAACGGTCCGCCCGAGATCGCGATGGTGAGCAGCACCATGTTCGACGACAGCCGCTGGTTCTCGCGCACCAAGGTCGCGTCCATCAGCGCGCGCACGACCTCGATGCCCAGGGGATCGAGCTCGACGGTGCCTTTGCCGTCCGAGCGCCTCAGGATCTCCCGCGAGCCCGCGTGGAAGATGCGATAGATCGAGGATTGCACCAGCCTTCGCTTGTCGCGGCCCTGCGCCTCGACGTCGCGCTCGATGACGAACGGGTCGCCGGCGCGCTGGCGGTAGTAGTCGAGGAACCGGTCGTTGGCGCGGGAGACGGAGCCGATATAGGAATTCTTCGCCCACATCACGTACCACGACATCGCCGCCATGATGCCGAGGATGCCGATCACCACCCAGGCGTCGATCGTCACCGACTTCACGATGATGCCGAAATAGCCGAAGCCGAAGCCCGCCTGCTTCTCGTCGGCGCCGAACACGATCAGCTTGGAGCTAGGGCCTTCGGCTTCCGCTTCGGCGAGCAAAGCGGCGTCGGTGCGCGCGCTGCGCGACAAGCGGACCTCGTCCAGGCTGCCGATGAACGGTGTCGCGTCGGTGCCCGGCTGCCCACTTCCCTGAGCCTCGCCGCCGATGCCGGTCGGCGTGTTGAGCGCGGGCATCGCCGCCGGCGCGGAGCCGGCGTTGCGGCCGTTGATATAGAGCGTGGCGATCTTGCCGTCGACGGCGAGCGCGACATGCGACCACTGGTTCTGCGTCAGCGCGCGGTTGCCGGTGATGTTCGCGGGCACCGCGCTGCCGTCGATATCCACGACGGGCACGTTCTGCGCCAGCGCCACTTCCACCACGCCCGCTCCGTCGCGGCGGGCATAGAGCGCCGCGCGCGGCTGCGGCGCGCCGGGCTTCACCCAGGCGCTGAAGGTGAAGGGATCGCCGGCCTTGACCTGAAGCGAGGTGCTGGCGGGAACGTTGAGCGCGCCGGTGCCGAGGAACCTGGCGCCCTTGCCGACGATCGAGCCTTCGTCGAGCCCGGAAGGCGCGTTGGTGGCGTTGTTGTTGTTCGCGGTCTTGTCGTGCGGCGGCGTGCCCGCGGCGTCGTCGAAATGATAGACCAGCGTATAGTCGGCGTCGAAGGTTCCCGCGGCGTCAGCGCCGGCCGTCGTTTTCTTGTTCGCGTAGTAGAGATAGAAATCCTTGGTCGCCGCGGCCGGGAAGTCGGGCATGTCGACCCAGAGCGTCGCCATGCCGAGCACGGGATCGTAGCTCTCGATATGGAAGGCGAGCGGCGTCTTGTTGTCGGCGGCGACGAAGCGGATGTCGGTGCCGCTCTCCTGCGCGTCGGCGAAGCTGAAATTGCCGCTGTGCAGGCGGATCAGCACCGGCACGCGGCCGGCGGTGCCGGCGATGTTGCCGCCCTTGGGACTGGCGTCGATGGTGATCTGGCGGCGATAGGACCAGTCCTGCTGCCACCAGCCGTCGGCGAAGGCCGTCGTCGTCGTCGCGCAGAAGCCCGCGAGCGCGAGAGCGAAACCGAGAAATCTGTCGGCGGCAAAACGCATTCTCAAAACTCCGTTGACGCGCTGAATTCAAGCGTCGGATGCCACGCCTTCGTCGCCACGCCGTTTCGCAGCGGCATGCCCATCAGGACATTGCCGCTCAAATGCGACAGGAGATCCATTCGCGTCCCGATGCCTATGCTCGAGAGCGAGAAGACGCTGCGCTGCTCGGGCAAGCGGTCGAGCACCCAGGCCACCGCCGAATCCGAGAAGATGAAGAAGCGCCAATCGTCGATGATTCCGTCGCCGAGCACCGATTTCGCGAGGGGCGCGAGCGATGGCGAATTGAGCGTGAAATCGGCCGAGAAGCCTTCGTCGCCCAGCGCCTCCGACTGCAGATAGCCGCGCAACGAGGAAAGCCCGCCGGCCGAGAACTCCTCGTTCGGCAGCAGCGGCTGGTCGGCGAGCTGCGCGGTCAGCCTGGCGGCGAGTTGGAGGTCCCAGGGGAGCCTGCGCAGGTAGTTGGCCTCGAGATTGAACTTGGTGAAATTGGGCCGGGCGAAGGCGCGGTTGTTGAAGAACTGGGTGACGCCGGCGCCGAGCCCGCGCAGGCCCAGCGTGATCGTCCCCGTCATGTCCATGTTCGCCGCATTGGTGTCGCGGAAGAGCTTGTAGCTCAGGCTCAACGGCCAATAATCGATGCCGGCAAGGCTGACGGCACCGCCGGCCACGACGTATTGCACCGAATGCTTGAAATCGACGCCGAAGGTCATGTTCTCGGCGAAGTCGCCGAGCGGCGGCAGGTCGAGCTGGCCGGCGACGCTGATGGTGAAGCCGCGGCCGAGCACGCCGGTGCCGCCGACCGCCTGGACGTTGGAGTTCGAGGTGTAGCCCGACATCAGGACCGTCCAGGGCGAGCCCCAGATCGGCGCCGAATAGGAGCCGCTGAGCACCATCGAATCCTTCGTGTTCTCCGGCGCCAGGATTGCGCTGCCCGAGATGGTGTGGCCGAGCTGGAAGAGGTTCGAATATGAGACGTTGGCCGTGGTGCGCAGCTGCGTGGTGTTCTGCGAATGGTCGTTGCTGACCGACGCGCTTGCGTGCAGCGGCAGCGAATCCTTGACCTTGAGGTCGACGTCGACGGTGCCGGGCGTCTTGCCCTGGTGCTCGACCGGGGTCACCTGGGTCTGGGGGAAGCGGTTGACCTCGGCGAGCTCTTCCTGCGCCTTGGTGAAGTTGGGCACCTTGCCTTCGGCGAGCGAGGGCATCTGCTCCTTGATGCGGCTGGGCAGCGTGTAGCTCGAGCCGACGACGCGCAGCCGCCCGACCGGCTCCTCGAGGATGTGGAGCTTGACGATGCCGCCGCGCGCATCCTGTTGCGGCACCTGGACGACGACGGTCGAAAAGCCCTTGTCGCGATAGGCCTTCTGCAGCGCGTCGACGGCGGCCGCCACGTCCTGGCGATGACGCCCGGGCCCCATGAACGGATAGACGGCGTTCTCGATCGTTTCCTGGTCGAGCAGCGTGTTGCCGTCGACGTCGAAGGCGTCGATGTTGAGGCTGGGCTCGGGCACCGCCGCATGCGCAGCGAAAGCGCATGCGCAGATGCACGCGCCGAACACCGGCGAGAATATCCCTTTCACGCACCCACCATCCGCTACGCTATCGAACGCCTATCGGATTTGCGGTGGCGCAACAATTTGGCAAAGACATCACAGCTGCGATGCAAAGCGCGTGGCGTGTGCGTTTCGTCATCACGCTGTCATATGAATGTGCATTTGATCGCATGACGGATTTGCGACAGATTTGCGTCATGCGGCGCGCGCCGCATTCGATGCACAGGATCGCGGCCCGCGCGTGAAAGAGCTTCATCGAAACGTCACTGCGCTGACATCTGCATCGGCTCCACTCTCGCGCACGAACCGGATCAGCTCCGGCCATCGGGGGAACACGAGCAAAATTTTTCTTTCGGCGGCGCGCGCCTGCATGCGGCCGCGACAGAGGCTGTGCGAAGTGGCGGCCGCGGATACGGACGTATCCGCGGGTATGATCGATTCTATTTTTCGCGAATACTTCACTATATGAATTTTTATTGAATTCTTAATCCACTGCATTGCGACTCGACTGCAATGATCTCTATAGCTCCTGCGCGCCGCGCTTACAGCCGCGGATGCAATTTCGCGAAACGCTGTAGGAGAAAGACTCGATGTCCAAAATGAAACTGATGCTGCTGACGGGTGCCTGCGCGCTCGCCGTCGGCGCCACCGGAGCGTCCGCCGAAACCGCGGCGCGGGCGACCAAGGTCTATGGCGGCGGCTCGTCGCTGATCTCGGTCTACATGGCGCAAGCCTTCAACTGCTACGGCAACCCGCAGCAGCTGATCGTGCGTTCGCCGCTGTCGCTCAAGACGGTCGCGCCGTTCAACTATGTCGGCACCAAGGGCACGCCGCAGGACTGCTCCACGCAGCATGTCTCCACGGCCGCGTCGATGTTCTTCGACTCCGCCGGATCGGGCGTCGGCATCGCCGGCATCTTCAGCCACGATCCGTCCTCGAGCGCGCCGAACGGCTATGGCGACATCGACCCGAACACCGCGGGCGAGCAGGACATGACGGCGATCAGCTACGGCATGTCGGACGCCGGCCTGAGCGCGACCGATGTCGGCTTCTACAACAACGGCAACGACGACCAGGGCCCGACCAATCCCTGCACCGTGAAGGAGCAGACGGTGTGCGTCGTGGCGCCGGGCGAAACCGCGCATCCGCCGACGACCTACCCGAACCCGGCGGAGAACTACGGCGCCCTGATCCAGTTCCCGGTGTCGATCGATCCGGTCGCCTTCGCCTATGACCCGACCTACAAGAAGGTCACCAGCGCCGACGGCACCTCGACCAAGTCGTACCACTTCAACATCAAATTCGCCCATGCCGACGGCAGCGGCGGCCTGCGTCTCGACCAGACGGCTTATTGCACGATCTTCAACGGCTCGGCGGCCGGCAGTCCGATCACCAATTGGAACGACAGCCGCCTCAAGGCGCTGAACGGCGGCAAGTCGCTGCAGGATCCGGCGGACATCGCCGACAACGGCACCACCGACTGGAACTCCAACGGCGTTCCGCTGCAGATCGCGGGCCGTAGTGACAGCTCGGGCACGACCTCGATCTTCACCCGCCACCTGGCGCGCGTTTGCGGCACGCTGGGCATCAACCTGTCGGGCAACCAGTTCGCCGACGGCGCCACGACGCTGCCGGTCAGCCTGCAGGGCGGCTCCTATGACGGCACCACCGCGACCGGGGAAGTGCTCGGCAAGTTCACCCTGGCGAACGGCAACAACCTCGTTGCGAAATACGTCGCGTTCACCGCGGTTCCGGCTGCCGGCCAGACCCTGAAGCAGGGCCGCATCGGCTATCTCGGCGCCGACTTCGTCGCTCCGTACAACTCGGTCAACGGCAACAACAACTTCAACCTCAACTCGGCCGACCTCAAGAACGAGCGCGGCAAGTGGATCGCCGCGACCGGCGGCGCCGCGGCCACCGCGTTCGGCTCGATCGCGCCGCCGCAGAGCGACAGCAAGGGTCACTACGACCTGAGCTCGTGCAGCGGCCCGACCGCCAAGTGCCGTGCGCATCCCTACGACTGGGCCGAGCCCGTTTCCAAGACGTCGCTGCTCGCGGCGCCGTCGGCGAAGGGCGCCTATCCGGTCGTCGGCACCACCAACGTGCTGCTCTACACCTGCTACAAGAACAAGCAGGTCGCGAAGCTCATGCCGAAATTCTTCTCCTGGTACTCGAACAACTACGTCGTCCAGGAAGTTCCGGATGGCCTTCTGACCAAGAACGGTCTCGCCTCCATGCCGACCGCGTGGCGCACGGCGATCACCGAGACCTTCCTCAACAACAATTCCGGCCTGAACCTGAACATCGGTCAGGGCGGCAAGGGCACCTGCACCGGCATCGCGGGCGGCTGATCCCTTCGCATCGAACTAGGACAGACCCTCTCTTGGCCCCGGCGTTCCCCGCCGGGGCCATTTTTTTGCTCGAGCCGGCTGAGCTATTAAGCCGCGAGCAGCGCCTTGAGATCGGCGGCCAAGCGCTGCGCCGACGGGCCGACCACGATATGCAGACTCTCGGGCTTCGGCTTGACGAGGCCGCGCGCGCCCAGCGCTGCGATGCGCGCCTCGTCGACCGCGCCCGGATCGGCGAGGCTCACGCGCAACCGGCTGGCGCAGGTGGCGACCGCGCGGATGTTCTTGTTGCCGCCGAGCGCGGCGAGCAGCGCCTTGGCGTCGGCGAGGTCGCGATGCGGCGGCGCGCCGCTCGACATCGCTGCGCGGATTTCGCTTGCGACCTGGTCGGCCTCGGGCCCGAGCACGACCTGCAGCGCTTTCGGCGACGGCCGGACGAGCCCGCGCGCGCCCAGCGATTTGAGCGCGGCCTCGTCGGCGCGACTCGCGTCCGCAAGCACAAGTCGCAACCGCGTCGTGCAGGCATCGACCGTGACGAGATTGTCCGCGCCGCCGAGCGCCGCGACGAACGCGGGCCCGCGCTCGCCGGCGGCGATTGGCACGGCGACGGCCTGCGCGTCGTCCTCGCGGCCCAAGGTCTTGAGATCGAAGACGCGGATCGCGAGCCGGAACAGACCGTAATAGAGCGCGAAATAGACCGCGCCCACCGGCAGGAGAAGCCAGGGCCGCGTCGCCTTGCCGAAATTGATCACATAGTCGAACAGCCCGGCCGAGAAGCCGAAGCCGAGCTTCACGCCGAGCAGGTCCATCGTCACCATCGCGATGCCCGTGAGCACGGCGTGGATCAGGAACAGCATCGGCGCCAAAAACATAAAGCTGAACTCGATGGGCTCGGTCACGCCGGTCAGGAACGCGGTCAGCGCCATCGAGGTGAGCGCGCCGGCCACCGCCTTGCGGCGCTCGGGACGCGCGGCGTGATACATCGCCAGGCACGCGGCGGGCAGGCCGAACATCATCACCGGGAAGAAGCCCGCCATGAAGCGGCCCGCGCTCGGATCGCCGGCGAAGAAGCGGTTCAGATCGCCGGTCGTGCCGTGATAGTCGCCCAAGATGAACCACGCGATGTTGTTGAGGATGTGGTGCAGGCCGGTGACGATCAGCAAACGGTTCAGCACGCCATAGACGAAGAGACCGAAGCCGCCTGCGCCCAGCACCGCGTGGCTCGCCGTGTCGATGGTAGCGAACACGTATGCCCAGCTCGAGCCCAATAGCGCGCCGAAGCCCAAGCCCGCGACACCGCTCGCGATCGGCACGAAGCGCCGTCCGCCGAAGAAAGCGAGATATTCGGGCAGCTTGATGTCGCGGTAGCGGTTGTACAGCCAGCCCGCGATCAGTCCCGAGAGGATGCCCGTGGGCACGCTCAATTTCGAGAGCGCCTGGTCGACGGTGCCGGCGGCTGCGCCCGGCGGAACCTGGATCAACGCGCCGGCACTCTTCGTCGCGACCAGGAAGCAGACCACGCCGGCGAGGCCCGCCGCGCCGTGGTTCTCTTTGGCCAGGCCGACAGCGACGCCGATGGCGAACAACAGACCGAGATTGGCGAAGATCGCATTGCCGGCCGCGGCGACAAACGCGATGTTCAACAGATCGGGCTGGCCGAGACGCAGCAAGAGGCCGGCCGCGGGCAGGACGGCGATGGGCAGCATCAGCGCACGGCCGAGCGGCTGCAGGGTTTCGGCGATGGGTCTCATGGCTGAAGCTCCTTCGCGAGCGCGCGAATCTCTTCCGCTGTGGCGAGCTGCAAGGCGCGCTCCGCGGCGTCGCGGCAGCGCGCGATGTCGAGGCGGCGCACGACGGCCTTGATCTCGGGCACCGCGGCCGGCGGCACCGAAAGCTCCGAGAGACCGAAGCCGATCAGCAGCGGCACGGCGATCGGGTCGGCGGCGAGGCCACCGCACATCGCCGCCGGCTTCCCATGTTCGCGCGCGCCGGATGCTGCCTGCGCGATCAGGCGCAGCACGGCCGGATGGAACGCATCGATCCGCGGCGCGAGCTGCGGGTTGCCGCGGTCCATCGCCAAAGTGTACTGCGTCAGATCGTTGGTGCCGATGGAGAGGAAATCGGCCTCGCGCGCGAGCACGCTTGCGAGCACCGCCGAGGCCGGCGTCTCGATCATCGCGCCCAGCCGCGCCTCGCCGCCCAGCATCGCGCGCACCTCGCGCAGCTCCGCGAGCGACGAGATCATCGGCAGCAGAATGCTCGGCCGCGGCGTCACGCGCGCGATCGCGGCCAATTGCGTCTTGAGCAGGTCGGGCTGCGCAAGTCCCAAACGAATACCGCGCATGCCGAGCGCCGGATTGTCCTCATGCGGGAAGGGCAGATAGGGCACAGGCTTGTCGCCGCCGATATCGAAGCAGCGCACGATCAGCGGCCGTCCCTGCAGCGCCGACGCGATGGCTTGGTAGGTCGCGGCCTGCTCGTCCTCGCCGGGCGCATGGTCGTGGAACAGGAATTCGGTGCGCAGCAACCCGCAGCCTTCGGCGCCGAGCGCGATCGCGGCAGAAGCTTCGTCGGCGCCGCTGCCGAGATTGGCGAAGATCTCGATGCGCGTGCCGTCGGCGGTGCGGCACTGCTCGAGCGCATGCGCGCGCGCGTCGCGGGAGCGCACCTCGCGCGCGGCGATGGCAGAGCGCGCTTGCGACAACGCCGCTTCGTCGGGTGCCAGCACGAGCGCGCCGCCGCCCGCATCGAGGATCAGCATCGTGCCGTCGGCGATGGCGGTGACGGCTTCGCCGGCACCGGCGAGTGCAGGAAGATTCATCCCCGCCGCCAGGATCGCGACATGCGAGGTCGGCCCGCCGCCCGCAGAGCACAGCCCGGCGGCACCCTTCAGTCCCATCACCTGCGAAGGCAGGAAATCGCTCGCGAGCAGGATCGCGCCGTCCGGCACCTGCGGCACGGCCGGCACGGCGCCCGTGATGCGCGCCACGACCTGGGCTTCGAGATCGAGCAGATCGTTGGCGCGCTCGCGCATCAGCGCATCGTCCATCGCGCTCAAGCCCGCCGCGAATTGGCGCACGCTGCCGCGCCAGGCGAAGCCCGCGCTCTTGCCGTGCTCGATGCGCGAGCGCGCCTCTTCGATGATCTCGGGGTCGTCGAGCAGCGCGACATGCGCCGCGACGATGCCGCTTTGCTGGCGGTTTCCCGATGCGGCTTTCGCTTCCAGCGCGACACGCGTCTGGCTGAGCGCGCGATCCAGCGCATCCATTTCCTTAGGCACGCCACAGCCCTGCTCGGGCACGGCGATCTCAGGGATCTTGAGCTGGAACGCCGGTCCGACCGCAAGGCCCGGCGACGCGCAGACGCCGCGCAGGATATTGCCCGGTTCGGCCGCGCGCGGCGCTTCGACGACGGGTTTCGGCGCCGACGGCGTCTCGCCCAAACCCTCGGCGATCATGCCGGCCAAGGTCGCGACGGCGGCCTCCGCGTCGGGGCCGGTCGCGTGGACCGCGACCGTCTCGCCATGCTTCACGCCCAAGGACATCAGCGCCACGACGCTCTTGGCATTGACGCGCCGCGGCCCCCGGACAAGCGCGATCTCCGCCGCGAAACGCTTGGCGCCGCCCGCGAGCCGTGCCGCCGGCCGCGCATGCAGGCCGTGCGCGAGCAACACCTGGATGTCGCGGCGCGCTTCAGTACTCGCCGCCGGTTCTGCGGTCGCGTCGGCACGGAGCGCCGCGATCTCCATCAGGAACTCGCCGGTCGCGACCTTGCAGTCGAGGGCGCGGCGCGTGATGCGGAAGGCGTCGCCATTGGTCAGCACCACCGGCGTGATCAGGCTCTTGGCTTTGTCGAACAGCACGTCCATGTCGAAGCGCAGCAGCGCATCGCCGGTCTTGACCGAGCGGCCGGGCGCGACCTCGCCGATGAAGCCCTGCCCGTTCAGCGCCACGGTCTCGAGCCCGACATGGATCAGGATCTCCGCGCCGTTCGCGGCGCGCAACGTCACCGCGTGCCTGGCGGCCTGCACGATCACGCCGTCGCATGGCGCGCGCACCACCGCGGCGACCGGATCGATGGCGAGACCGTCCCCTAGGATGTTCTCCGAGAACACCGGATCCGGCACCTCTTTGAGGGCCGATACCCAGCCGTCCATCGGCGACATCAACAGCAGATTGGTCATGGCGCGAGCTGGACCCAGTTCAGCACCCAGAGCGGATCGATGCTCCTCTGGGTGAAGACGAAGCAGAGATCGTGTTGGCCCGAGAGCGGCGGCAGCGCCGCGGCGATCGTCGTCACGCCCTTCGCGGCGGCCGACAGCGGCAGCACCGCGATGGGGGCGCCCGCGCAATCGTCAAGATGGACCTCGAGCTCACCGTCTTTGGTCCGCGGCGGATGCAGCGCGATCTTGTCGCGGTCGGTGCCGATGCTGAAATTGTAGGGCAGATGCGCGACGCCGGCTTCGAGATGCGCAAGACCGTCGAGATGAGCCTTCTCATAGATCCAACACGGGTTCACGATATCGACCAGGAACGTCGTGCCGTAGCCTGCGAGCGACAGCGGAATGGCGTTGCCGCACAGCTTGAGCTCGCGGCTGTCGCGGCGCAGCAGCGACGGCGCATCGAGCTTGCGTGTCGTCGGCGCCGTCAGCGCGCGGCCGTCGAGGAATGCAGCCGCTTTCAACATCGCGGGCAGCTTCACCTGGAACGGTCCGCCATAGGAAGGCGCGTTCGCCGTGGGCGCCGTGCCGTCCAAGGTCAGATGGATCTCGCCGATCCCCGCCTGGCTGGCGAGCGCGACCGTCGCAGTCGTGCGCGCGGGATCGAGCCTTGCATCGGCATTCACCGCAAAGGCGCTGGGCGAATAGCCGATGCCGAGCGCGCGGTAGCGCTCGAGCATGACCGCCATGCGGCGCGCGAAGCCGTCCCACACCTGCGCGCCCGACCAGCCGAGCTCGGCGACCGCGGCCGCGCGCGGAAACGCCATCACGCTCACCTGCGCGTCGGTCGGGATGTGCTCGGTCCAGATGTTCGCCTGCAGGCCCATGACATGGCGGCGCTCGTCGGGCGAAAGCTCGGCCGGCGCGGGATCAAAGGCATAGACGTCTTTGAGCGTCACCACGGTGCCGCGGCCGGGCGGCTCGGAGGTCGCCGTGCCCTGACGATTGTCGAAATAGAGCACCGGCGCCGGCGACAGCACCGTATCGTGGCCGGATTTGGCGGCGGCGATGGCGCCGGCGGTGCCGCGCCAGGACATGATCGCGGCGTCGTTCGGAATGCCGCCATCGAGGATCTCGTCCCAGCCGATCATGCGCCGGCCATGCGCTGCGAGAAACGCGCCGATGCGCGAGACGAACCAGCTTTGCAGCGCGTTCTCGTCCTTCAAGCCCAACGCGTGCATGCGCGCCTGGATCGCGGGATTGGCCTTCCACTGGTCCTTCACCGCTTCGTCGCCGCCGACATGGATATAAGGACCCGGAAACAGCGCCATCACTTCGCTCAGCACGTCTTCCAGGAACGCGAAGGTCGAATCGTCGGTGTTGTAGAGATACGGCAATATCCCCCAATCGACGGTGACGCGCGACGGCGCGCCTTCCGCCGAGCCGAGCTTCGGATAGGCGACGATGGCCGCCATCGCGTGGCCGGGCATCTCGATCTCGGGCACCACCGTGATCGCGCGCGCCTTGGCATAGGCAACCACATCGCGGATCTGCGCCTGGGTGTAGAAGCCGCCAGTGCGCCTGCCGTCGGCATCGAGGCGCCAGGCGCCGATCTGCGTGAGCCGCGGATATTTCTTGATCTCGATGCGCCAGCCCTGGTCGTCGGTCAGATGCCATTGCAATACATTGAGCTTGTGCAGCGCCATCGCGTCGATCAGCTTTTTGACCGTGGCGACCGACTGGAAATGCCGCGCGCTGTCGAGCATCAGACCGCGCCAGGCGAATCGCGGCGCATCCTCGATATGCACCGCGGCGAGCGGACCGCCCGCGCTCAGCAATTGCGCCAGCGTGACCGCGCCGTAGAACAACCCTTCGCGCGTGCCGGCGCGGACCACGACGCCCTTGCGCGTCGCGTCGAGGACATAGGCTTCCGCGCCCGCCACGCTCGCATCGCGGCGGAAATCGATCCCGCCATGCGCGCCGCTGCGCAGCTTGAGCTTGGCGAGGCGCCGCACGAGATCGCGGAAATACGCGCCCACCGCCGCATCGCTGCTCGAGACCACCGCGCCGTTACGGATCGCGACGGCACCCTCGCCCGGCACCACCGTGGCCGGCAGAGGCACCACCGGCACCGCGCGCGCGGGCGCTGCCACCGACAACGCCAGAACCAGTGCTCCCAGGATCGACGCGCTCAGCCTCACGATCAGCCCTCGCAAAAATGGGCGGAGTGACCCCCGCCCATCCATAGCAGTCCTGAAGGAAAAAGAGGATCCGGGCCGAAGCCCGGATCCAGTTCCCAACGGGGATATCAGTACTTCACCCGCGCGCCGAAGAAGAACTGCATGCCGTTCGAATAGAACGCACGCGGCTGCCCGGGGTTGTTGGCGTAGTATTTGAGCGTCTCGTTCGTCAGGTTCAGCCCGTCGAAGGTCACCGCCCAATTGTCGTCGATGTTGTAGGCGACGGAGGCGCTGAGGTTGCCGATCGCCGCCTGATGCTCCGCGGTCGAGCGGTCCAGGCCGATCAGCACGGCCGAGCGCCAGGTATAGGCGAGGCGGGCGCTGAACTTGTTGTCTTCATAATAGCCGGTGACGTTGGCGGTGTGCTTGGCGTCGCCCAGCAGCGGTCCGCCGCCATTGGCCTGCTCGCCATCGGCATAGGTGTAGTTGGTCTGGACGCCGAAGCCGCCCCAGATCGGCTGCTGCCAGCTGACCTCGATACCCTTGTCGGTGCCCGAGGTGTTGGCCGGCGAGGTGATGGCATAGGTCGAGAAGATCGGATGACCCTGCTGGCCGGTCAGCGTCGCGTTCAGATAGGTCGCGTTGTGGACGCCGAAATTCACGTAGGAATCCAGGTCCATGTAGAACACGCCGATCGAGAGCAGCGAGGCCTGGCCGTAATACCAGTTCCACGCGCCCGAGAACGTCCAGGCCCGGATCGGCTTCAGGTCGGGGTTGCCGCCCGAGCCGGTCAGGATCGAGTCGGTCAGGGACACCGCGCCGCCCAGCGCGCTGTAGTCGGGCCGCGAGATCACGCGGGCGACGGCGAGCTGGAGCTGCTGATCGTCGGTCAGGTCATAGGAGAAGTTCGCGCTCGGCAGCGGGTCGGTATAGGTGTGCTTGACCTCGCTGCGGCTGAAGGCGCCGTAATTGTTCGGCGTGCCGGTCGCGTCGCTGACGTAGGAGAAGACGTCCTCGTCGGTCTGCACGAAGCGCAGGCCCGCATTGGCCTTCCACTTCTCGCCGGCGAAATTCGCCATCGCATAAGCGGCCCAGTCGGTCTCCTCGGTGCGGAAGCTGCCCGGCCAATAGAAGGCGAGCGGGCTGTACGGCGTCACCGCCGGCATCACCAGGTTGCGGACCTTGTTCCAGTCGGGCAGCCAGATGTTGCGCAGGAAGCCGCCGCCCGCGAAGTCGTCGCCGAAATCGCCCGGATAGGTCGCGCCCGACCACACCGCCGAAGACGGCGTCGCAGGACACGCGAACGCGCAGGTGCCCTCGTCGAAGCCGGAGACGTCGCGGGTGTGATTGGCATAGCGGCCGCCGACCTTGACCGATTTCAGCACGCCGGCATCGAGCTCGTACTCGGCGTCGAGCTGGGTGTAGAACTCCTTGTCCACCGCGGTGAACTGATCGCTCCACGCCCAATCGTTGTTCATCTGCGCGGCATCGGAGGTGTCGATGTCGGGGAATGCCACTGCCGCCACGCCGCCGCCCGCGAAATTATAGCCGACGCCGGTCATGCCGTCGCTTTCCCAGGTCGGCTGGGACGGGGTGAGGCCTTCGCCGCGGGTGTAGCCGAGCTTGGCATGGATGTCCCAATGCTCGGTCGGCATCCAGTGCATGTCTCCGTCGACATACCAGGTCGAAGCGGCGGCGCCGGGGCGATAGATCGAATCCTCGACCACGCCGTCGACGACGGCGCCCGTCGCCGGATTGATCTTCGGGAACACCGCCGACACCAGCGTGTTGCCCTTCACCAGATAGCTGGTGGGCGAGTTGTTGTTGCCGATCTCGTTCTGCACCCAGGCCATGAAGTTGTTGTTGGTGTTGTCGGCCTTGAGGTGCGAGTAGAAGCCCGACACGGTGAAGTCGATCGCCTCGGTCGGGCGCCACTGCATCGTGACGTCGCCGCCGGCGCGCTCGCGCTGCTGCTGGAACAGCGCCGAGCCGATCAGCGTGGGATAGAGCACGCCTTTCAGGTCGGGATGGGCGGCAACGATGCCGGCGCCGGTGTCGCAAACGCCGGTGTTCGGATCGGGATGGCCGCAGATCGTGTTGTAGCCGAGGAACTCCTGGCCGTCGCGGCGCAGATGGCGCTTCTCGAAGAAGCCCTGCACCAGGATTCCGAAATGGTTGGTGTCGTCGTGCCACGAGCCGAGCGCATTGAGCTGCGGATCGTATTCGTCGGGCAGCTCGGCATAGACAGCCTGCGCCGACGCCTGGAAGGTCGTGCTGGGCCCGAAATCGAGCGGCTTGCGCGTGATGATGTCGACGCTGCCGGCGACGCCGCCTTCGACCATGTCGGCCTGCTGGCTCTTATAGACCTTCACGCTGTCGACGATCTCGGCCGGGAACAGGTCGAAGGCCACGCTGCGGCCGACGGTCTGGAACTGGTCGAGGATGAACCAATCGCCGGTCGCGACCGTGTGGCCGTCGACCATGGTCTGGGTGAGGCTGGGATTGGTGCCGCGGATCGCGATGCGGTTGTTCTCGTCGAAGCCGCCTTCGCCCGAAGAGGAGGAGAACGTGGTCACGCCGGGCACGCGCTGCAGCGCGTCTGCCACGTTCTTGTCGGGGAACTTGCCGATGTCCTCGGCCGAGACGGCATCGAGGATGGCGGTCGAATTGCGCTTGATGTCGATCGCGCGCTGCACCGAGGCGCGGATGCCGGTGACGACGACCGTCTCGATGTTCGAATTCTGCGCGCTCTGCGCCAGCGCGGGTGCCGCGCCGGCCACCAGCGCCAGCATGCTCGCCGAACCCGCCAATACTGCTTTCAGTGACATATCCCCCTCCTTGCTCGCGCCGCGCTTTCCCCGGCGGCAAATCCATCCCGGCCTGCTCGGTGCGATAGCACCATTACAAGTCCAATGTAATACCATTCCCTCGGTTGGTTCTGTCTGTCAAGCCGGTTTTGTCACAAAAGATTGGGATTGACGGGGAGTAGTGGCTTTGTGGTATGCAATTGGTCTTATGAAAAGCCCTGTTGGGCTGCATGGGTCGGAAAAAGCGGTCAGCGTCAAGGAGATAGAGGTGAATTCGCTGACGGCACTGATCGGGCGGCTCGACGAGGCGGACAATCTGCCTCTCTATCAGCAGCTTCAGCGCGGCCTGCGCCAGGCGATCGAGAACAAGCTGCTTGGCCCCGACGACGCGCTGCCGCCCGAGCGCGACCTGGCCGAGCAGTTCAAGGTCTCGCGCATCACGGTCCGCAAGGCGCTGGACGGGCTCGTCTCCGAAGGCCTGCTGACGCGGCGCCAGGGGTCGGGGACCTTCATCTCCGGCCGCGTCGAGAAGAACTTCTCCAAGCTCACCTCGTTCACCGAGGACATGATCGCGCGCGGACGCACGCCCCGCAGCTCGTGGCTGCGCAAATCCAAAGGCAGCGTGACGCCGGAAGAATCGCTGACCATGGGATTGTCGCCGGGCACGCCGGTCTATCGCTTCCACCGCCTGCGCTTCGCCGACGACGCGCCGATGGCGCTGGAATACTGCACCGTGCCGGCGTTTTGCCTGCCGTCGGCGGACGCGGTCGAGTCGTCGCTCTATGCCGCGCTCGAGCGTGCGGGGCATCGCCCGACGCGCGCGCTGCAGCGCTTGCGCGCGGTGCTGTTCACCGCCGAGCAGGCCGAGCTTCTGGGCGCGCAGGAACGCGATGCGGGATTGCTGGTCGAGCGGCGCGGCTTTTTGCCCGACGGCCGCGCGGTCGAGTTCTCGCAATCCTATTATCGCGGCGACACTTACGATTTCGTCGCCGAGCTGAACGCGTCGGAACTGGAAAAATGACTGCCGGCGCGACGCGGATGTTCGCCGAAAGCGCCGAGGCGCCGAAGGCCGTCGCACGTCAGCGCGAGCGCAATCGCGCGATCTACGCCAAGCTCGGCGAAAGGATCCGCGCGCTCGGGCCGCATGCCGTCGTCACCGGCGCGCGCGGCAGCTCGGACAATGCCGCGACCTTCGCGCGCTATCTGATCGAGACCCGCGCCGCGACGCTCACCTCCTCGGCTGGATTGTCGGTGAGTTCGGTCTATACGGCGCATCCCAAGCTCGACGGCACGCTGTTTCTGGCGATTTCGCAATCGGGCAAGAGTCCCGATCTGCTCAAGGCCGTCGCCGCGGCGAAGGAGGCCGGCGCGTTCGCGATCGCGCTCGTCAACGACGAGACCTCGCCCTTGGCGGCGCTGGCGCATGAGGTCGTGCCGCTGCACGCAGGACCGGAGAACAGCGTGGCGGCGACCAAGACCTTCATCGCCTCGCTGAGCGCCATCGTCGATCTCGTCGCGGCGTGGAGCAACGATAGCGTTTTGAGCGCTGTGCTCGACGATCTGCCGTCGCTGCTCGAGCATGCCTGGGCGCTCGATTGGAGCCCCGCGGTCGCGCAGCTGACGCCGGCACGCGACATGTATGTGATCGGCCGTGGGCTCGGCTTCGGCACGGCGCAGGAAGCCGCGCTCAAGCTGAAAGAGACCTGCGGGCTGCATGCCGAAGCCTTTAGCGCGGCCGAATTGCGCCACGGACCGATGGCGCTGGTCGGCCAGGGCTTTCCGGTGCTGATGCTGGCGCAGGACGACGAGACCCGAAGCGGCATAGAGGAGCTTTGCGGACGCGTGCTCGGCGCTGGCGCGAAGGTGTTGGTCGCGGGGATCGATTGCGCAGGCGCGACCGCGCTTCCGATCATCAAAGCGCATCCGGTGCTGCAACCCATATTGCTGGCGCAGAGCTTCTATCGCGCCGCCAATGCGCTGGCGGTCGCGCGCGGCCACGACCCCGACCATCCGCCCCTGCTCGCCAAAGTCACCGAGACGGTGTGATGCGACAGGTCCTCCTGAACGGCCGCGTGCATGCCGGTTCCCGCATCGAGAGCGGGCGTGCCGTGATCGTCGAGGACGGCCGCATCGTTGCCGTCGTCGACGAAAACGAAGCGCCGCGCGACGGCGAAACGCATGACCTCGGCGGCCGCATCCTGCTCGCCGGCTTCGTCGACGTGCAGGTGAACGGCGGCGGCGGCGCGCTGTTCGGCGAAGCGCCGTCGGTCGAAACCATCCGCACGATTGCAAGCGCGCATCGCCGCTTCGGCACCACCGGCTTCCTGCCCACGATCATCAGCGCCGATTTCGACCGCATCGCCCGCGCCATCGCCGCCGTCGACAGCGCAATCGGACAAGGCGTGCCGGGCGTGCTAGGCATCCACATCGAAGGCCCGTTCCTGAGCCCCGAGCGCAAGGGCATCCACGACGCGTCGCGGTTCCGTCTTCTCGACGAGGATGCGTTCCGCCTGCTCACCTCCGCGAAGCGCGGCCGCACCTTGGTGACGCTCGCGCCCGAAGCGACGACGCCTGAGACCATCGCGCGGCTGAGCGCGGCCGGCCTCATCGTCTCGGCCGGCCACACCAACGCCAGCTATGCCGAGACGCGCGCGGCGCTCGACGCCGGCGTGCGCGGCTTCACCCATCTGTTCAACGCCATGTCGCCGATGCAGGCGCGCGAGCCGGGCACGGTCGGCGCGGCGCTCGAGGACCGCTCGAGCTGGTGCGGCATCATCGTCGACGGCGCCCATGTCGATCCGGCGATGCTGAAGCTGGCGCTGCGCCTCAAAGGCGCGGACCGACTGATGCTCGTGACCGACGCGATGCCGAGCGTGGGCTCGGAGCGCAAATGGTTCATGCTCGACGGCCGCAAGATCGTGGCGGAGGACGGCGCTTGCGTCGGGCCCGACGGCACGCTCGCGGGCTCGGACCTCGACATGGCGAGCGCGGTGCGCAACGCGGTGGCGATGTTGGAGATCGATCTCGCGACCGCGGCAACCATGGCGAGCCGCAACCCGGCGGAGTTCCTAGGGCTGACCGACCGCGGCAGCGTCGAGGCCGGCCTTCGCGCCGATCTGGTGCTGATGGACGACGATCTTCGCGTGACGCGCAGCTGGATCGCGGGCCGCGCCGGGGACGCCTGACCGTGGCGCTCCATCCCGCCATCGCCGAAATCACGGCGCGCATCGAAGCGCGCAGCCGCGAGACGCGCGCCGACTATCGCGCCCGCATGGCCGAGGCCCGTGCGACGGGTCGTGCGCGCACGCGGCTCGATTGCGGCAACCTTGCGCATGCCTGTGCCGCTTCGCCGGACGCCGACAAGCGGCGCTTGCGCGACGGCGCGAGCCGCAACCTCGCCATCGTCACGGCGTACAACGACATGCTTTCGGCGCATCAGCCGCTGGGCGCCTATCCCGACATCATCAAGCAGGCGGCGCGCGAGGAAGGCTGCACCGCGCAGGTCGCGGGCGGCGTGCCGGCGATGTGCGACGGCGTCACTCAAGGCCGCGCCGGCATGGAGCTGTCGCTGTTCTCGCGCGACGTGATCGCGCTCGCGACCGCGGTCGCGCTGTCGCATGACGCCTTCGACGCGGCGCTGTGCCTGGGCGTGTGCGACAAGATCGTGCCGGGGCTTCTGATCGGCGCGCTTGCCTTCGGGCATCTGCCGGTGCTGTTCGTGCCCGCCGGACCGATGCCGTCGGGCCTTTCCAATGCGCGCAAGGCCAAAATGCGCGAAGCCTATGCGTTGGGCGACGCGAGCCGTGCCGAGCTGCTCGCGGCCGAGAGCGCGTCCTATCATTCGCCCGGAACTTGCACGTTCTACGGCACCGCCAACTCCAACCAGATGCTGATGGAGATGATGGGGCTGCATCTGCCCGGCACGTCTTTCGTCCCGCCGGGCACGGCGTTGCGCGACGCTCTCACCCGCGCGAGCGCGAAACGCGCCTGCGCCGCCGACACGCCTGCCCTGGCCGAGATCGTCGATGCGCGCGCCGTCGTCAACGCCGCGGCGGGGTTGATGGCGACCGGCGGCTCGACCAACCACACCTTGCACCTGCCCGCCATCGCGCGCGCGGCGGGGATCGTGCTCGACTGGGACGATCTTGCGGATGTCTCCCGGGTCACACCGCTGCTCGCCCGCATCTATCCGAACGGCGAGGCCGACGTGAACCGTTTCCACGCGAGCGGCGGCATGGCGTTCGTGATCGGCGAGCTGATCGCGACCGGTCTCGTCCATGCCGATGTCACGACCGTCGCAGGCGCGGGCTTTGCGGCCTACGCGCGCGAGCCCTGGCTGGACGACAGCCGCCTCGCCTGGCGCGCGCCGTCGCCGGCCGCGTTCGATAACGCGGTGTTGCGGCCAGCCTGCGATCCCTTCGATGCGGAAGGCGGGTTGCGCGTGCTTTCCGGCAATCTCGGCCGCGCGGTGATCAAGGTCTCCGCCGTCGCGCCGAAGCATCGCGCGGTCGAAGCGCCGGCGCGTGTGTTCCATAGCCAGGAGGAATTTCTCTCCGCCTTCAAGAGCGGCGCGCTCGCGCGCGACATGATCGCGGTGCTGCGCTTCCAGGGCCCGAAGGCCAACGGCATGCCCGAGCTGCACAAGCTCACGCCTGCGCTGTCGACGCTGCAGGGGCGAGGCTTCGCGGTCGGACTCGTCACCGACGGACGCATGTCGGGCGCTTCGGGCAAGATCCCTGCCGCCATCCATATCACGCCGGAAGCGCAGGACGGTGGCGCCATTGCGCGCTTGCGCGACGGCGACGTCATCCGCATCGATGCCGAGCGCGGCACGCTCGAGGCCAAGGTCGAAGGCTTGATGCAGCGCCCGCCCGCGACGCACCGCCATGTCGCGCACGGCACGGGCCGCGAGCTGTTCGCGCCGTTCCGCGCGCTGGTCGGACGCGCCGATGAAGGCGCCAGCGTGCTCGGATGAATTCCATCGCCGACATCCTCAAGCTTTCGCCGGTCATGCCCGTGCTGACCATCGAGGATGCGCGCGACGCCGTGCCGCTCGCGGCTGCGCTGATCGAGGGCGGCCTGCGCGTGCTGGAAGTGACCTTGCGCACCGACGCAGCGCTCGCCGCCATCGCCACCATCGCGCGCGACCTGCCCGACGCGATCGTCGGCGCGGGCACGGTGCAGGGTCCGCGCCTGCTCGACGAAGCACGCTGCGCCGGCGCGCGCTTCGCGGTGAGCCCCGGCTTGAGCGACGCGCTTTCCGAGGCGGCCAAAGGGAGCGGCTTCCCGTTCCTGCCGGGCATCGCCACGGCGAGCGAAGCGATGCGCGGCCTCGACCAGGGCTTCACGCATTTCAAGTTCTTCCCGGCGGAGAGCATGGGCGGAGTGCAGACCCTGAGCGCCTTTGCCGGGCCGCTGCCGCAAGCGCGCTTCGTGCCGACCGGCGGAATCACCCAGGCGAACGCGCCGGACTATCTGGCGCTCGCCAATGTCGTCGCGGTCGGCGGCACCTGGCTCGCGCCCAAAGCGCTGATCGAAGCGCGCGACTGGGCGGCGATCGCGGGCCTCGCGCGCGCGGCGTCCGCGCTGTAGCTTGAAGCGATGGAGGGGACATGCTGAACAGCATCGTGATCGTGGGCGGCGGGACCGCCGGCTGGCTGACCGCGGCGCTGCTCGCGAAACGCCTGGGCGCGAGCCGGCCCGACGGCGTTTCGATCACACTGATCGAATCGAGCGAGATCGGCACCATCGGCGTCGGCGAAGGCACCTTCCCGACCTTCCGCCGCACGCTTCGCACGATCGGCGTCGGCGAGGCCGAGTTCATGCGCGAATGCTCGGCCGCGTTCAAGCAGGCGATCCGCTTCGTCGATTGGGAGCGCGCGCCGGTGAATGGAAAGCACTCGATCTACTATCACCCGTTCAACGTGCCGCACCTGATGTCGATGGCGACCGACATGGCGCCTTATTGGGCCTTGGGCGCCGCCGGCAAGGACGTGCCGTTCTCCGACGCCACGACGCTGCAGGACAAGGTCGTCGACGCGCTCAAGGCGCCCAAGCGCATCGACGACGCGCCTTACGACGGGCCGATGAACTATGCCTATCACCTCGACGCCGCCAAGCTCGCCGCGTTCCTGAAGACCACGGGCGTGCGGCTCGGCGTGCGCCACCTGCTCGGCAATGTCGAGAAGGTCGAGCTCGACGAGCAGGGAGCGATCGCGCGCCTCGTCACCACCGAGCATGGCGTGCTCGAGGCCGGGCTCTATATCGACTGCACCGGCTTCGCGGGCGTCTTGATCGGGCGCACCTTGAACGAGCCGTGGCACGACGTCGCCAACACGCTGTTCGTCGACCGCGCGGTGGCGATGCAGGTGCCTTACGAGCGCGAGGATTCGCCGATCGTCCCGGCGACCGTCTCGACCGCGCATGAGAGCGGATGGACCTGGGACATCGGCCTCGATACGCGGCGCGGCATCGGCTATTGCTATTCGAGCAAATATGCCGACGACGACCGCGCCGAAGAGATCCTGCGCGCCTATATCGGGCCCGCCGCGGAAGGCCGCAATGCGCGGCGGCTCAAGATGCGCGTCGGCTATCGCGACCGGCAATGGGTGAAGAACTGCGCGGCAATAGGGCTGTCGGCCGGGTTCCTGGAGCCGCTCGAATCCACCGGCATCATCCAGATCGAGGCGGCCGCGCATATGATCGCGGAATATTTCCCGCGCCATGGCGACATGGAGCGCGTCGCCAAGCACTTCTCGACCGTCATGCGGCGGCGCTTCGAGCTCGCGGTGGATTTCCTCAAGCTGCACTACTGCCTGAGTAAGCGCACCGACAATCCGTTCTGGATCGACAACACCAGGCCCGAGACCGTGAGCGACGCGCTGCGCGAGAAGATCGAATTGTGGCGCCGCCGCCCGCCGACCAGCCTCGATTTCGACACCACCTACGAGGCGTTCAAGTACCAGAGCTATCAATACATCCTGTTCGGGCTCGGCTTCCGCCCCGACATGGCGGGCAACGAATCCGCCTATCCGTTCATGGACGAGGCCGCCAAGGAGTTCCGCCGCGTGCAGGCCGCGTCGCAGCAGGCCTTGAAGGCGCTGCCCGACCATCGCGCGCTGCTCGACGAGATCTACCGTCACGGCTTCCGGCCGAAACCCGGCAAAGGGCCGACCATCGCCGCGCGCGAGGACGCGATTCCGACCTCGGAGCTGATGCACCGTTAGGGGACGAAATTCAGGTCCTTGTAGTCGAAGCTGAAATCGGCGAGCGGCGAGACCGGGCGCATCTCGATCTTCGCGATCTTGCCTTTGGCGACGTCGAACTTGACGTAAGCCGCCTCGATCATCTTGTCGCTCCAATCGACGCGGAAGGTGTCGCCGGCGACATGGGTGAGCGGGCCTTCCATGCGCGGCGTCCGGTCGAACTTCATCCAGAGCTTGCCGCCGCCCTTGGCGCTGACCGTCGTCGTGCCGTACCAGGGATCGCGATAGGTGCCGGCGTAAGCGGCGATCGGCAGCGAGGATTTGTTGTCGGGCTTCATCTGCTCGGGCTGCGCCTTCAGCGCCTTCTGCCCCTCGGCCATCATCTTGTCGACCACGGATTTGAGCGTCGCGTTCCAGTCCTGCGCCGGCAGGCCGAGGTAATAGTCCATCAGCCGGAAGGCGACGGCGCGGCGCGCGGCGCCGTCCTCGGAATTGATCATCACCGCGATGCCGACGTTCTTCTCCGGGATCAGATAGAGCGCCGCGACCGCGCCGATCACCGCGCCGGTGTGCTCGACGATGGTGTGGCCGCGATAGTTCTCGACGAACCAGCCGAGCCCGTAATCCTGGAACGCGGGATTGAGCGCCGAGATCGCGACCGGGAACGCGTCGTCGCGCACCACGACGATGGGCTTCCACATCTCGGTCGATTGCGCGTCGCTGAAGAGGCGCGTGCCGTTCGGGAGCTTTCCGTGGCCGAGCTGGGCCTGCATCCATTGGCCCATGTCGACGGCGCTGGCGTTGATCGCGCCGGCCGGCGCCGAGGCGCCGCCTTCGAGGCCGTGCACGACCACGCGCAGCGACCCCAGCCCCTGGATGGGGCCGTCGGCGCGCATATGCAGCGCGATGCCGTTCTTCGCAGCGATGTCGTAAGCCGTCGCCGCGTCCTTCATGCCCGCGGGCTTGAAGATGTGGCTCTCGACGAAATGCTCCCAGGTCTCGCCGGAGACGGCTTCGACCAAGGCGCCGGCGACGATGTAGAGGATGTTGTCGTAGGCGAAGGTCTCGCGGAAACCCGTGACGGGCTTCAGGTAGCGCAGCGCATGCACGATGTCGGCGCGCGAGCGGGTCGTCGCCGGCACGATGAGCAGGTCACCCTCGCCCAGCCCCAGCCCGCTTCGATGCGTGAGCAAGTCGCGCACCGTCATGTGCTCGGTCGCGTAGGGATCGTACATCTTGAAGCCTGGGAGCTTGTCGACCACGCGGTCGTCCCATTTGAGCTTCTTCCGGTCGACCAGGATCGCGAGCGCCGCGGAAGTGAACGCCTTGCTCTCCGAGCCGATGGGAAACGCCGTGTGCGCGTCGACCTTGGCCTTGGTGGCGATCGAGCGGATGCCGTAACCCCTGGCGAGCACGGTCTTGCCGTTCTCGACGATGGCGACGCTCATGCCCGGCGGGCCGAAAATCTTCATCGACTGCGCGACGAAGGCGTCGAGATCGGCCGGCGGCGCGGCCAGCGCGGGCCCGCAACCGAGCCCAAACCCGAGAAGAAACGCGAGCGTGGTGTATTTCATATGTTCAGCTGGAAGTTCGCGAGCCCGAAATCGATGATCGCCCAGATGCCATAGAGGCCTGCGAGCCCGAGCACCAGGTCGCCCGCGCGCGCGAGCCACCCGCCCGGACCGTTCATCAGCCGGAGCACGCCGTTCGCCGCCATGGCGACACCGCCGAGAATCGCAAGCACGCCGAGCCCGTAGAGCAGCGCCATCCACATGTTGAGCCCGCCATTGAAGAGCAGGAACTCGTTCACGGAGATGGCGGTGATAAGGCCCACCCAGCCCGCGATCGTCAGCACATAGAGGAGCGCGCCCAGCCGCGCCCCGAGGCGCAGCTGCGCTTGCGCCCCGCTCATCTCAAGCGTGCGGCCGAAGCGGCGGCGCACGATCCAGCCGCCGAACCACACGATCAGCGCCAGCGCGCAGACCGCGATGGTGCCGATGCCGAACAGCTTGAGCAGGTTCAGCTGCTCCAACCCGTGGACGCGCTGCAGCTCTTCCACGGGCAGGAAGTCGTCGCTCTGGAAGAAGTCGATGTCGCCGTCCTTGGTCTCGACGAATTGCAGATGCGTCTGGCCGCCGACCTCGCGATAGAGCAGCGGCCCGACATTGCGCCACTTCTTGACCGCGCCGCTGAAATCCTTGAACGCCTCGACGGTGATCGTGCCGTCCGGCAGCGCCGCGACTTGCGTCTGGCCGAGCCCGAAGAGCAGCCGAAGCGCGGAATCCTTGCGGCGGCTGGCGCCGTAATAGCCCACGACCTTGGCGTTGTCCTTCGAGGGATCGGCGACCGTCTTCTCGTCCGGCGGCGTGAACGGGAAATAGCGGTCGAGGAAGGCGCGGAACAGCGCCCAGCGCACCTCCTGCGCCTCGCCGTCCTTGCCCAGGCTGTTGAACGACAGGAACATACCGGTGTCGGCGTCGAGGATCAGGTGCAGGTCGCTGTGGAACGCCACCGTGTCGCCGGCATGGCCGATGATCCGATGGCCGTTGCGGTTCTCCTGATAGAAGCCGAGATCGAAGCCGTTGAGCAGGCCCGGCGCGAAGCTGAAGTTGCGGCTGTGCATCGCTTTCGCGGTTTCCGGCTTCAAGAGCCCGGCGCCATCGTGGAGATGCGCGATCATGAACTTCGCCATGTCGGTCGCGGTGGCGGAGAGCGCGCCGGCGGGCGACGCCTGCACGACCTCGAACGGCACGGGCGTCGGATCGGAAGCCTGCTTGTAGCCGACCGCCATGTTCTTCAGAAGCGCCGGCGGCAGCGGCTGGTTGAAGCTCGCATGCTCCATGCCCAGCGGCTTGAAGATGTGGTTGGCGACATAGTCCTCGAACTTCTCGCCCGAGACGCGCTGGACGATATAGCCCGCGATCGTGGTCGCGAAGTTCGAATAAGCCACGACCTTGCCCGGCGGGAAGATGCGCTCGGGCATGCGCTTGATGAGATAGTCGCGCAGCGGATATTGCTGCTCGGGCTTCTCGACGAAGGTGTCGGTGACGCTTTCCTCGAATCCGGCCGAATGGGTCATGATGTTGCGCAGCGTGATCGGCGCGCCGAACTTGTCGGGAATCTTGAAGTCGAGATAGGTGTTGACGTCCTTGTCGAGGTCGAGCTTGCCCTGCTCGACCAGCTGCATCACCGAGGTCCAGGTGAAGAGCTTCGACACCGAGCCGGGGCGGAATAGGGTCTCGTCGGCGACGACGGGCTTCTTCGTCTTCAGGTCCGCGTAGCCATAGCCCTGCGCGAAGATGAGCTGGCCATCCTTCACCACCGCGACGGTGGCGCCGGCCATGTCGCCGCGATGCAGCGCGTAGGGCACGAGCCCGTCGAGAAAGGCATGCAGGTCGTCCGCGGTCAGCGCATGCGCGCCGCCCGGCGGCATCGGCGCGACGCCGGCCTCGGGCGCCGGCACGGTCGTCGCCGGCAGCGGCGCCGGGCCGGTGGTCGGCGGGGCGGCGAGCGCCGTCGCTCCGACCAAGGAGAATGCGAGCCCGAGAGCGAACCTGTAACGCAGCATGATCGATGATCCTTAGAGCTTGCCCGTCAGCGAAATGCCCACCACGCGCGGACGGATGACCGACGCCTCCGCGGTCGCCCCGACGGCCGCCGCCGATCCGATCGTCGTGCCGAGCGAAGAGACGCCGCGCTCGTCGCCGACGTTCTTGGCATAGAGCTCGAGCGACCAGCGATCGTGGTTCACGCCCGCGCGCAGATCGACCGTGTCGTAAGACGGCAGCAAATAGCGCCCGCCCGGATTGAAGTCGGTCTCGCGCTCGCCGATATAGGCCCAGCTGACGCCGAGGAAAGGCGTGAAATCGCCCATCGGATCGAAGGTGTAGTCCGCGTCGAGCGACGTGCTCCAATGCGGGTTGTAAGGCAGCGGATCGCCCGACTTCGCGCCGACCAGGATCGGATCGGTGCCCGAGGTCAGGTGCGCGTCGGTGTAGGAGCCGCCGAAGCGCAGCGACAGCCCGTCGACGGGCAGCCACGACGCGTTCCATTCGAAGCCTTCGCTGACCGCCGTGCCGCCATTGCCGTTGATGCCGAAGCCCTGCACCACGGTCAGAAGCTGGATGTCGCTCCAATCGATGTAGAAGGCGTCGACGTCGAGCGACAGGCGATGATCGAGCATGTCGGTCTTCACGCCGAGCTCGTAGTTGATCAGCGAGTCCGACGAGAACTGCTTCGGCAGACCCGTCGTCAGCGGCGGCAACGCGTTCGGGCCACCCGGGCGATAGCCCTTGGCGATGCGCGCATAGACGATGGTGTCGTCGTTCACATGCCAGCGCGGCGCCACCGACCAGGTGAACACGTTCTCGCTCGACTTGCCGCCCGCCAGCGCGAGACCGGTCTCGTCCGCGTTCTGGCTGTTGGTCGACCAGCGGCCGCCGAAGCTCACGTCGAACGCCGGCGAGAAATGATAGACGAAGTTCGCGAAGCCGGCCGTCTCGGCGAAGCTCGAGGTCAGCTGCAGATAGCCGATCGGCGCCAGGTCCTGGAAGAGGTCGGCGTTCTCGTGCGTGTAGTAGAAGCCGGCCAGCCATTCGAGCGTCTGGTCGGGCGCGGAGGCGAGGCGCAACTCCTGGGTGAACTTCTTCTGGCCGAGCGACGGGCGCAGGAACGTGCCGTAGAGACCGGTGACGTCCTGCAGGCTCTTGTCGTTGAAGGTGCCGTAGCTGGTCGCCGAGGTCAGCTGCGCCCAATCGAAATCGTAATTGACCGTCGCGTTGTAGAGACGGTAGCGCACATGGGAGAACTCGTTGGCGACGCGCCCCTGCTCGAGATCGCCGAACAGCGGAACCAGGGTATTGCCGACGGTGGTGAGGTCTTCGGCATAGTCGGCGTTCTCGTCGATGTCCTGCAGTATGGCGGTCGCGCGAATCTTGAGCTTCGCGCTCGCTTCCCACAGCGCCGAGACGCGGCCGCCCTGGATGTGGCCGCCGTTGACGTCCTTCTGCTTCAGCACCGGATCGTCGATGAAGCCCGGCTCGTCGGTGTAGTAGCCGACCGCGCGCACCGCGAAATTGTCGCCGAGCGGCGCGTTGACCATCGCCTTGACGAAGGCGCCGGCCTCGCCGTGATCGATGTCCTCGCCGCCGACTTCCGCCTCGGCCGCGAAACCCGACGGATCGGGCGCCTTGGTCACGAATTTGAGCAGGCCGCCCAAAGTGCTCGCGCCGTAGAGGGTGCCCTGCGGCCCGCGCAGGATCTCGACCCGCTCGACGTCGAAGGTGTCGAGGTTGGGCGTGGTGATCGTGCCGTTGGCGAGCGCACTGGACGAGCCGTAAGGCGTCTCGTCCAGATAGGTGCCGATGGTGGCGCCGACGCCCTGGGTGGTGATGCCGCGCAGGACCAAGCTGGTGTGGCTCGGATCGCTCGCGACCGCGGTCATGCCCGGCACGCGCGCGACGAAATCGGCGAAGCTGGTCGCTTTCAGATTGGAAAGCTGGTCCGAGGTCAGCGCGGTGACCGCCATCGGCACTTCCTTGATCGGCTCGGCCCGCTTGTTCGCGGTCACGATGATCGTCTCGATATTCGTCGCGCTCTCGACCGCGGCCGCCGGCGGCGCCAGCGCCAAAACGGAAGCCGATGCCAACAGAATCCCCAATGCCCGCTTCGCCATGCTCTCCCCCGACTTGCTGGACGATAAAATGTGATCGATTTTTTCCAATTGTGCAATATATTTTCTCCAGCGGAGAAACCTCGACAGGAGACGGCGAACGCCTTTATCTTGAGAGCAGGGAGCAAAGACATGCCGAACAAGAGGCTCGCCCTCGTCGAGAAGCCGGATCCGGGTCACAATTCGGCGCGGCCGGGCGCGGCCTTGCGGGCGCTGCGCATGCAGCGGGGCTGGACCCTGGCGGAGGTCAGCCAACGCACCGACCTGCCGATTTCCACGCTCTCCAAGATCGAAAACGACCGGGTTTCGCTCACTTACGACAAGCTCGCGCGCATCTCGACCGGGCTGGGCGTCGACATCTCGCAGCTCTTCGCGCCGCAGATGGCGAGCGTTCCCGGCGGCACCGTCACCGGGCGGCGCAGCATCACCTTGGCCGGCCAGGGCCAGGTGATCGAGACCGAGAATTACGGCCACATCTATCCGGCCGCGGATTTCCTGAACAAGCGATTCGTGCCCGTGATCGCCGAGCTGCACGCGCGCAGCCTCGAGGATTTCGGCGAGATGATCCGCCATCCCGGCGAGGAATACGCCTATGTGCTCGAAGGCAGCGTCGTGTTCCATTCCGAGCTCTATGCGCCGCTCAATCTGCGCAAGGGCGATTCGCTCTATTTCGACAGCGGCATGGGGCACGCCTATCTCGCCGGCGAATCCGGACCGTGCCGGGTGCTGTCGATCTGCTCCGGCCCGGAATCGCAGCTCATGGAAGCGGTGAGCCGCGACGGCAAGAGCAAGGCGCGCCGCGCTCAGTCCAAGCCCAGCGGATCCTCCACGCGCGGGAAATAATCGAGGTCGCGCTTCCTGCAATAGTCGATTCCCGCAAAATCCATCTGGATCGCGCCCGGCGTCGACACCGGCACGATACGGTCGGCGATCGGTCCGAACAGCGCCTGGAAGTGCCAGCTCGATTTCAGCGCGACGATCCGCTTGCCTTTGAGGTCGATGCCGAGCCCGGTGAAGGCATCCGGCGAGAAGGTCTGCGTGCGCGTCGACATCAGCACGATATCGATGCCGTTCGCCTCGATCCACGCCGCATCGCCCATCTGCGAGCGCGCCGGGCCGAGCCCTTGCTGGTCGTGATGCGCGCGCACATTGCGCACGGTGGCGACGATATCCAACGGCTCGCCGGACGCGGGCCCGCATTTGCCGCCGATGCGCAGCGGCAAGGTCGCGCCCACGCCGGCCTCCATGCAGACCTGCACCGCGATGGGATCCCAGATGCAGCCGAACACCGCGCGCTCGACCTTGGCGTCGAGCATCGCCTTCAAGAGCGAGACATTGTCGCTCGGCGCGCCGCCGCCGGCATTGTCGGCCGTGTCCGCCAGCACCGCGCACCCATTGGTTTCGCGCCCCAGCTTGAGCGCCGCATCGATGGCGGGAAAGCCCGGCAACAGGCGCTTTCTTGCGCGATAGATGTCGTGGCCGATCTCGCGCGCCGTGCGTTCGGCGAGCGCTTCGTCGCCATCCGAGATCGCGAGCACCTTCGAGCCCGTCTCCGGCGTGTCGCCCCAGGGAAAGCCGTGGCCGAAGCTTACCGAGAGCACGCCCGGGCGCGCCTCCATCGCCTGCATCTTGTCGACCAGCGAGCGCATCGGCTCGGTCGTGGTCGGATAGAAGCCCACCATGCGGCAATCGAAGAGATGCATCTTGGGGCTGAGGCGGCCCTCGGCCGCGCCGACGCAGATATCGAACAGCTCGCGGCCGCGCTCGAGATAATCGGTGTGCGGGTATTCCTTCATCAGCACGATGGCGGTGGCATGCGCAAGCATCTGCGGCGTCAGGTGGCAATGCGGGTCGAGCTCGGCGCCGATGGCAGCCTTGGACCCCACGACCGCGCGCACGCGCTCGAGGATGTCGCCTTCGCAATCGAGGCACGCCTCGGACACCATCGCGCCGTGCAGGAACAGCAGCACGACGTCGAACGGGCCCTTGGCTTTCAGGTCGCCCAGTATCTCGTCGCGGAACGCTTCATAGACGCTCTGCACCGTGGGGCCCGAAGGCTGGGCAAAGGCGAACAGGCTTTCGACGAACTCGAAGCCCTTCTCGCGGCAGAGATCGCGCCAGCCGGACGCGAGCACGCCCATCTCGCTGTCGCGGCCGCGCGTCGTCGCGTCGCCGTGGAACGGGCCACCTTCCGAGAACCCGCGCAGACCCGTGGGCCACGGCGCGAAGGTGTTGGTCTCGGTGACGATTCCGGCGGCGAACACGCGCATGGGACATTTTTCCAATTGAGAAAAAATTTTTCTAAAGTAAAAATGGGACCGCTTCAACCGGGGTTCCTCGTCCATGCCGCCCGCCGCCGACACCGTCCGGCGCCATCCGCCCGCCATCGCGGCCTGCCGCCTGCCGTTCTTCGCGGCCGCGTGCCGCAGCCGTGCGGCAATCGCATGAGCGCGGAGAGCTTCGACGTCGTCGTGATCGGCGCAGGCATCGCGGGAGCCTCGGCCGCGAGCCATCTCGCGCGCACGCTCAAAGTTGCGATGCTGGAGCGCGAGGAGTTCCCCGGCTATCACTCGACGGGGCGCTCGGCGGCCTTGTTCTCGGAGAGCTATGGCAACGCCGCGGTCAGGGCGCTGTCGCGCGCGAGCCGCGACTTCTTTTATGCGCCGCCCGCGGGCTTCAGCGAGCATGCGCTGGTCAAGCCGCGCGGCGCGATGCATGTCGCGCGCGCCGATCGGATGCAGAGCCTGGAGCGCTTCGCCGCCGCGTCCGACATGGCGGGCTCGATCCTCCGCGTCCAGGGCGACGAAGCGCGGGGGCTGTGTCCGATCCTGAAGCCCGAAGCCGCGGTCGCGGGCGTGCTGGAGACCGACGCCGCGGACGTCGACGTCGATGCGCTGCATCAAGGCTATCTGCGCGCGTTCCGTGCCGCCGGCGGTCGGCTCGTCACCCATGCCGAGGTACGCGCGCTCGCGCGCCGCGCGGGACAGTGGCATGTCGAGACCGGCGCGGGCACGTTCCGCGCGCCCATCGCGATCAACGCCGCGGGCGCCTGGGCCGACACGGTCGCGGCGATGGCCGGCGCCGCGCCGCTCGCCATCCAGCCCTGCCGGCGCACCGCGGTGCTGGTCGAGCTGCCGAAAGACATGGATGCGTCGCGCTGGCCGATGGTGATCGACATCGACGAGACCTTCTATATGAAGCCGGACGCAGGATTGCTGTTGATCTCGCCCGCCGACGAGACGCCGGTCGCGCCGTGCGACGCACAGCCGGAGGAGCTGGACATCGCCATCGCCATCGATCGCGTCGAGCAAGCGACGACCTTGAGGATCCGGAGCCTGCGCAAGCGCTGGGCGGGGCTGCGTTCCTTCGCGCCCGACCGCTCGCCGGCGATCGGCTTCGATCCGCACGCGCAAGGCTTCTTCTGGCTCGCGGGCCAGGGCGGCTATGGCATCCAGACCGCGCCGGCCGCATCGCGCCTGGCGGCGGCGCTCGTGCGCGGCGACGCGCTCGCGCCCGACCTTGCCGCGGTGCCCGATCTTTCGCCGTCGCGCTTCGGCACGCGCACACGGAGCCGCGCATGAGCGAAGTTCGCATGGGCGAGGATCGCGACTGGTTCGGTCATCCGCGCGGGCTGACCATCCTGTTCCTCACCGAGATGTGGAGCCAATTCTCGTTCTTCGGCATGCGCGCGCTGCTGGTCTATTACATGACCAAGCAGCTGATGATCGCCCAGGCGCATTCGTCCTATATCTACGGCCTTTATGCGTCGTTCGCCTATTTCACGCCACTGATCGGCGGGGCGATATCGGACCGCTGGCTGGGGCGGCGGCGCGCCGTCATCATCGGCGGATCGGTGATGGCGCTCGGCCATTTCATGATGGCGTTCGAGGCGCTGTTCTATCCGGCGCTCGCCACCATCGTGATCGGCAACGGCTTTTTCCTGCCGAGCCTGGCGAGCCAGATCAACCAGCTCTATGCGCCCGACGATCCGCGGCGCGCGACGGCCTATAACGTCTATTACGTCGGCATAAATCTGGGCGCGTTCCTGGCACCGTTCGTCTGCGGCACGGTCGGCGAGCTTTACGGCTGGCATTGGGGCTTCGCGCTGGCCGGCATCGGCATGATGATCGGCATGGCGACCTATCTGAGCGGCGGGCGCTACCTGCCCAGGAGCAACGACGACGCTCGTCCGGCCCAGACGCAAGCGCAAGCCGCGGGCGCGCAATCGCAGACCTATCTCTTGATGCTCGCGGTCATCGCCATCGTGGTGATCTTTCGCGCGTCCTATGAGCAGTCCGGCAATACCGTCGCGCTGTGGGCGGACAGCGGCGTCGACCGCCATGTCGCCGGCGCGTGGCAGATCCCGATGACCTGGTTCCAATCGCTGAATCCGCTCATCATCTTCCTGCTGACGCCCGCCATCGTCGCATGGTGGCAGCGCCAGGCGAAGCGCGGACGCGAGCAGAGCACGGTCGCGAAGATGGCGACGGGCGGCTTCATCGTCGGGGTGTCGTATCTGCTGCTTGCGGCGGTCGCGGCCTGGGCGGGGGGCGCGCGCGCGAGCTGGCTGTGGCTGGTGCTGTATTTCCTCGTCTATACCGTCGGCGAGCTGTTCATCCTGCCGGTGGGCTTGAGCCTGTTCGGCAGGCTCGCGCCGCGCGCCTTCGCCGCGACCGCGATCGCGGCGTGGTTCATGGCGGCCTTCTTCGGCAATCTGCTCGCCGGCGCCGTCGGCGGGCTGTGGAGCACCCTCTCACCCGCGACCTTCTTCATCGTCGCCGGCGGGATCGGATTGGCGTCGGGCGCGTTGTTGCTGGCGCTGGCGCCTTGGGCGCGACGGACCGAAGCGCGCGCGATTTCCTGAAATTCATCTTTCGCATCGCATCCCCCGCTTGACAAAATACCTGCTTAGGCAGATATTGTCCCGGCAGCTATGGAGGCGGCGATGGCGAAAGCCTTCTATCGCGTGGACACGTTCGAGGGCCGGCGCTCGCTCGGCTATCTGATCAAGCGGCTGCACAATCTCGTCGTCCCGCATGCCGAGGCGCTGTTCGCCGACGCCGATTTCACATTCTCGCAATGGGTGGTGCTGATGGCGGTGCGCGACAACATCGCGACCACCTGTGCCGAGCTCGCGCGCCATATGGATCACGACAACGGCGCCGTGACGCGTCTGGTCGATCAGCTGGAGGAGCGCGGCTATCTCCAGCGGCGCCGCTCGACCGAGGATCGCCGTGTCGTCCATCTCGAGATCACGCCGGCCGGCAAGGCGCTGGCGAAATCGCTGGCGCCGCGCATCGTCGATTTCTGGAACGAGACCCTCGAAGGCTTCAGCCAGGAAGAATTTGCGCAGCTCGTCTCGCTGCTGACGCGGCTGATGACGCGGCTGGAGACGACGGCCAAGGGGGCGAAATGAAGAAGCTTCTCGCCCTGGCGATGCTCGGCGTGTCGCTCGCCGCCTGCGTGGATGCGCCGCCGACGGAGCCGCGGGAGAAGAAGATCGCGGGCCTCGGCCTGAGTGGCGCGAACACACCGGCCATCGCCGATACCTGGTGGAACGCCTTCGGCGATCCCAAGCTCGATGCGCTGGTCGACGAGGCGCTGAAGGGAAGCCCCACCCTCGCGAGCGCGATGGCGCGGCTGCGCGCGGCGCAGTCGGAGCTGTCCGCCAGCACCGCCGCGACCTGGCCGCAAGCGACGTTCGACGGCAATGTCGTGCGCGAGCGCTTGAGCAAGGACTACATCATCCCGCCGCCTTATGGCGGCACGACGCGCTGGGTCGGCCAGCTCCAGGCGAATTTGTCGTGGTCGCTCGATTTGTTCGGCAAGCAGCAGGACCAGATCGACCGGGCGCGCGCGACCGCCAGCGCCGCGGCGCTCGATGCCGAGGCCGCGCGGCTGCTGCTCGCGGGCAGCGTGACCGAGGCCTATGTGGCGCTGTCGCGCGCCTATGCCTTGAACGACGTCGCCGACGAGGAAGTCAGGCAGCGCGAGGCCGTCCTCGATCTCGCGACGCGGCGCGTGAAGGCGGGGCTGGACACGAAAGCGTCGCAGCACCAGGCCGAAGCGTTGCTCGCCGTCGCGCGCGAGACCCGGATCCGCACACAGGCGACGAAAGAGCTCGCCGTGCATCAGATCGCAGCGCTGATCGGACGCGGCGCCGATGCGTACGACATCGCGCGCCCGGCGCTGAACGACGCGGCGCTGGCGCTGCCCACGACCTTGCCTGCCGACCTGCTCGCACGCCGCGCCGATATCGCCGCCGCCGAAGCGCGCATCGACGCGGCGTTTTCGGGCCGCGAGGTCGCGCGCAAGGCGTTCTATCCCGATGTCAATCTGATCGGGCTGGTCGGCACCGCGGCCATCGGATTGGGTCCGCTGTTCTCGGCCGACGCGCTGCAATATGGCGGCGGCGCCGCGATCCATCTGCCGATCTTCGACGCCGGCAAGCTGCGCGCGCAATATGCCGGCGCAACCGCCGGCCTGGACGAAGCGGTCGCCGACTACAACAAAAGCGTCGTCGGCGCCGTGAAGGAAACGGCCGACGCGCTCAGCAATCTCAAAGCCATCGAAGCCGCGGCCGAGCAGCAGCGCGCCGCGCAGAAAGCGGCCGAGCAGAGCTTCATGCTCGCCACCAAACGCTACAAAAGCGGCCTCAACCCGCTGCAGAACGCGCTCGACGCCGAAACGGTGCTGATCCAGGCCCGGCGCGAGACCGCGGCGCTGGCCGCCGACACCGCGTCGGCGCGCGTGACGCTGCTGATGGCGCTGGGCGGCGGCTTCGACAAGACCAATCCCAAGGACGATTCCCATGAGTGAAACCGGCGCCCCCAACAATACCCGCCGCCGCCTGCTGACGATCCTGGCCGCCGTGGTCGTGGCCGGCGTCGTCGTGTACGGACTTTATTGGCTGCTCTATGCGCGCCACTTCGTCAGCACCGACGATGCCTATGTCGGCGGCGACGTCGTGTCGATCACCAGCCGCGAGCCGGGCACGATCCTGGCGCTCCACGCCGACAACACCCAGAGCGTGCGCCGCGGCCAGCTGCTGGTCGAGCTCGATCCGATCAAGGCCAAGGTCGCGATGGACGCGGCGGTGGCCGACCTCGCCCGCACCGTGCGCGGCGTGCGCACCGATTTCTCCAAAGTGAACCAGGCACGCGCGCAGCTGAACGCGGCGCAAGTCGCGCTGAAGCAGGCCGAGAGCGACTATCGCCGCCGCGCCGGCGCCGGCGACGCGGTCTCCGGCGAGGAAGTCGGCCATGCGCGCGATGCCGTGGCCTCTGCCCAAGCCCAGGTCGGCGTCGCCCAGAGCGGTCTCGCCCAGGCTTTGGCGTCGGTGCAGGGCACGGCGGTGGCGAGCAATCCCGACGTGCTCGCGTCCATCGCGCGGCTGCGCCAGGCGGCGATCGTGCTCGGCCATATGAAGCTCACCGCGCCCGTCGACGGCGTGGTGGCGCAGCGCACCGTGCAGCTCGGTCAGCAGATCGCGCCGGGCACGCCGCTGATGGCCGTGGTGCCGCTCAAGACGGTGTGGATCGACGCCAACTTCAAGGAAGGCCAGCTCGAGGACATGCGCATCGGCCAGCCGGTCGAGGTCACCGCCGACATCTATGGCGGCGTCACTTATCACGGCCGCATCATCGGCCTGGGCGCGGGCAGCGGCAGCGCGTTCGCGCTGCTGCCGCCGCAGAACGCGTCGGGCAACTGGATCAAGATCGTGCAGCGCGTGCCGGTGCGCATCGCGCTCGATCCCAAGGAGCTCGCCGATCATCCGCTGCGCGTCGGGCTTTCGGTCGAGGCGAGCGTCGACGTCTCCGATGCTTCGGGCTCGGCCATCGGCGCGGCGAGCACGGCGCATGAGGCGCGCGGCGACGCGGGCGACGACGGCGGGGCGGCCACCGACGCGCTGATCAAGCGCATCCTGGCCGAGAACGGCGCTTGAGATGAGCGCGCCGGGCACCGCGCCACAGGCGCCGCTCAAAGGCGCGCAGCTCGCGGTCACCGCGATCGCGCTGGCGCTCGGCACCTTCATGCAGGTGCTCGACACCACCATCGCCAACGTCTCGCTGCCGACCATCGCCGGCAATCTGGGCGCGTCGACCGACCAGGGGACCTGGGTGATCACCTCGTTTGCCGTCGCGAACGGCGTCGCGGTGCCGCTGACCGGCTGGTTCATGCAGCGCTACGGCGTGGTGCGCACCTTCGTCGCGTCCGTGCTGATGTTCACGCTCGCTTCGTTCCTTTGCGGCATCGCCTGGAGCCTGAACGCGCTCATCCTGTTCCGCATCCTGCAGGGCGCGGTGTCGGGGCCGATGATCCCGGGCTCGCAGGCGCTTCTGATCTCGATCTTCCCGCCGGAGAAACGCGCGACCGCGCTCGGCATCTGGTCGATCACGACCCTGGTGGCGCCGATCCTGGGGCCGATCCTGGGCGGCTACATCTCCGACAACATCCATTGGAGCTGGATCTTCCTGATCAACGTGCCGGTCGGGCTCATCGCGGCGTTCTTCTGCTGGACCAACCTCGCGGACCGCGAGACGCCGACGCGCAAGCTGCCCATCGACACGATGGGGCTGGCGATGCTCGTGGTGTGGGTCGGCTCGCTGCAGATCATGCTCGACACCGGCAAGGACGCGGACTGGTTCGCGTCGCCGGTGATCGTGGTCGAGGCGCTGGTGGCGGCCATCACCTTCACCGCCTGGGTGATCTGGGAGCTGACCGAGAAGCACCCGGTCGTCGACCTCTCGCTGTTCAAGCGGCGCAACTTCGCGCTCGGCACCTTGGCGTTCTGCTTGGGCTATGCCGTGTTCTTCGCCAATGTGCTGCTGCTGCCGCTGTGGCTGCAGACCAATGTCGGCTACACCGCGACCTGGGCGGGCCTGGTCGCAGCGCCGAGCGGCCTCGTCGCCGTGTTCCTCACGCCCATCGCCGCGCGATTCATGTCGCGCACAGACGCGCGGATTCTGGCCACAATCGCCTTCGCGGCGTTTGCGGTCTCGTATTTCATGCGCGCGGGCTACACCAACGATGCCGGGTTCTGGGACTTCGTCTGGCCGTTGATGGTGCAAGGCATCTCGATGAGCACCTTCTTCGTGGCGATGCTGACGATCTCGCTGGACGGCATCCCGCCCGAGCGTATCCCCTCGGCCTCCGGCATCTCGAACTTCACGCGCATCACCGCCGGCGGATTCGCCGCCTCGATCACGACCACGATGTGGGACCGCCGCGAGGCGCTGCACCAGAGCCGCCTTGCCGATGTCTCGACCGCCTACAGCCCGACCTTGCAACAGGCGCTCGACCATCTGCACCATCTGGGCTTCAGCGATCTTCAGGCTTACGGCATCCTTACCCGCCAACTCGCGAGCCAGGCTTATATGCTCGCCTCCGACGACCTGTTCTGGATCTCGGGCTGGCTAAGCATCGCGATGATCGCGGTGGTGTGGTGCGCGCGGCGCTCGGTCAGCGGCGGCGGCACGCACGCGGCGGCGGACTAACTCTTGGCGATACGAACCTTGTCGCCGGCCTTGAGCGAGTCCAGCGGATTGTCGATCACCCGGTCGCCACGCGCGACGCCCGAAGCGATCTCCACCTCGCTGCCATAGTCGCGCAGGATCGAGACCGGCCGCACGATCACCGTGTCGGCGGGCCCTACGACCGCCACCGCCGTGCCGTTGTCGTTGAAGATCAGCGCGCTCGCCGGCAGGCGGATCGCGCTCGCATTGGCGGGCAGGTCGAACTGCACTTGCGCATAGCCGCCCGCTTTCAGCCGCGCGTCGGCATTGTCGGCCTGGAGCTGGATCAGCACCGTGCCGGTCTGCGCGTTCACCGCGCCGGCGGTGGCGGCGAGCGTCGCGTGGAACGTCTCGCCCGGATATTCGGGCACGGTGAAGCGCGCCTGCATGCCTGGCTTGATCTGCGCGGAATAGTTCTGCGGCACGTTCACATAGAGGCGCACCTTGCTGTCGTCGGCGACGGTGAACAGGGGAGCGGCGCCCGGCGCGCCCACGGTCACCAGCGCGCCGACATCGACCGCGCGGCTCGTCACCGTGCCGTCGAACGGCGCGGTGATGCGCTTGAAGCCCGACAGATCGCTCAACCGGTCGACATTCGCCCGCGCCGAGGCGACCGCGGCGGTCTTGGCGGCGAGGTCGGCGTTCTTCTCGTCCACGTCCTGTGGCGCAGCAGCGTTCTCTTTCGCGAGCTCATTCCAGCGCTTGGCGGTCTGCGCCGAGAGCTTCTGGGTGGCGATGGCGGTGCCGAGATCGGCGCGGGCCTGCGCGAGCTGCGCGTCCTGGTCGGGCACGTCGATTTCGGCGAGCAGCTGGCCCGCCTTCACCTTGGCGCCGATATCGACATACCACTTCTTCAGGTAACCGCTGACGCGCGCATAGATCGGCGCGCTGTTGTAGGCCTGCACCGTGCCGGGCAGCACCAGGCTGCCGCTGTCCTTGCTGCCTGTAAGATTGATGACGCTGACGGCCGGCAGCGCGTTCGCGTCGGTCCATTGCTCGACCTCGCGGCTCGCGGTCACCCGCGTGATCACGCCGGTCACCGCGATCAGGCCGACGACCACCGCGGCGCCGATGCCGATCGTCCTCAGCCTCCCGGGCGTGGTGTAGCGCAGCATATCGTGCTCTTCAGGCATAGGCTTCTCCGGCCGTGACGGCATGGGATCGTGTCTTGGCGGCTTTGCGGCCATGGACGATGCTGAACACCACCGGCACGAAGACGAGCGTAGCACAGGTGGCGAAGACGAGGCCGCCGATGACCGCGCGGCCGAGGGGCGCGTTCTGCTCGCCCCCCTCTCCCAGCCCCAGCGCCATCGGCGCCATGCCGATGATCATCGCGAGCGCGGTCATCAGCACGGGGCGGAAGCGCGTCACGCCGGCTTCGACCGCGGCGAGCGCCGCGTTGCCGGTCGCTTCCAGGCGCTCGCGCGCGAAGCTCACCACGAGGATGGAGTTCGCGGTCGCGACGCCCATGCACATGATGGCGCCGGTGAGCGCCGGCACCGACAAGGTCGTGCCCGTAGCGAACAGAATCCACACGATGCCGGCGAGCGCGGCCGGCAGCGCGGTGATGATCACGAACGGGTCGAGCCAGGATTGGAAGTTCACGACGATGAGCAGATAGGTCAGCACGATGGCCGCGAGCAGCCCATACGACAAGCCTGTGAAGGCCGTGTTCATCGTCACCACCTGGCCGCGCAGCCTCACCGTCACGCCCTTGGGCAGCGCGGTCTTCGCGATCAGCCGGTCGATGTCGGATGCGACGCCGCCGAGATCGCGGTCCTGCGTCGTGGCATAGAGATCGACGACCGGCAGCACGTTGTAGTGGCTGACCACCGCGTCGGACTGCTCGCGATGGATCTTGCCCAGCCCGCCCAGGATCTGCAGCCCGCCCGACGCGCCGGTGCCCGACGATCCCGTGATCGGCACGTTCTGCAGCGCCGGCAGGCTGTCGACGCGATACTCCGGCGTCTGCGCCACGATGGGATACGACACGCCGGTCTTGGGGTTGAGCCAGAAGGTCGGCGCGGTCTGGCCGCTGCCCGCGATGGAGGTCACGACCGAGTTGGTGACGTCGCGCTCGGTCAGCCCCAGCTGCGCCATGCGCGAGCGATCGACGTCGACGCGGATCTGAGGGTTCTTGAAGGATTGCTGCATGCGCGCGTCGGCGACGCCGGGAATGGCGCGCATCTTCTCGAGCAGCGCCAGCGCCACGTCGCGGTCCTTGTCGAGCTTCGGGCCGGAGACCTGCACGTCGATCGGCGCCGGCGCGCCGAAGTTCAGGATCTGGCTGATGATGTCGGCGGGCAGGAACGCGAAGCTCGTTCCCGGGAACGCCTTGGGCAGGCGCTCGCGCAGGCGCCGCACATAGTCGGCGGTGGGCCCATGGTCCTTGTTCAAGGTCACATAGATGTCGCCGTCCTGGTAACCGATGACGCCGGAATTGTTGTAGACCGTGTTGATCGAGCTGGTCGGCAGCCCGATGTTGTCGACGATGGAGGCGAGCTCGCGCGGCGGGATCGCTTTTCGGATCTCCTTCTCGATGTCGCCGAACATCGCCGCCGAATGCTCGATGCGCGTGCCGACCGGCGGGCGCACATGGAGCGTGATCTGCCCCGCATCGACCGACGGGAAGAAGTTCGAGCCGAGGCCCGGCAAGAGCAGGAACGACGCCAGCACGAAGCCCAGGAAGCCCACGACGAACATCCTGCGGTTGGCGAGCGCCATGGCGAGCAAATTGCGATAGCCCTCGCGGATGCGCGTGAAGCGTTCCTCGAAGCGCTGCTGGAAGCGGGCGAGCGCATGGCCGCCTTCCGCCCCGTGGCCATGCGGCTGCAGCAGGTACATCGCCATGGTCGGCACCAAGGTGCGCGACAGGATGAAAGACGCGATCATCGCGAACACCACGGCTTCGGCCATCGGGACGAACAGGAAGCCCGCCACGCCGTTCAGCGCGAACATCGGCACGAACACGATGCAGATGCACAGCAGCGAGACGAAGGCCGGCTGCACGATCTGCTGCGCGCCGTCGAGGATCGCGGTCCTGACGTCCTTGCCGTGCTCGAGATGCCAATTGACGTTCTCGATGGTCACCGTCGCGTCGTCGACCAGGATGCCGACCGCAAGCGCGAGCCCGCCGAGCGTCATGATGTTGAGGGTCTGGCCGAACCACCACAAGCCGCACAGCGCGCACATGATCGCGAGCGGGATCGAGATCGCGATGACGACGGTCGAGCGCCAGCTGCCCAGGAACAGCAGGATCATCAGGCTGGTCAGCGCGGCCGCGATCACGCCTTCGCGCACCACGCCGGAGATGGCGGCCTTCACGAACAGCGATTGGTCGTTCAACAGGCTGATCTTGAAATTGTCCGGGAGCGTCGCCTTGAGCTTGGGCAGCGCATCCTTCACGCCCTGCACGATGTCGAGCGTCGACGCCGTGCCGGTCTTGAGGATCGTGGTCAGCACCGCGCGCTTGCCGTCGACATGGACGAGGCTCTGCTGGGGCGGGTTGCCGTCGCGCACGAAGCCGACGTCGTGGATATAGGTCGTGGCACCGTTCTGGAACTTGATCGGCAGATCGTTGAGCTCGGCGATGGTCTCGGCCGCGTCGTTGAGCTTGACCGTGTATTGCGTCGCGCCGAACTTGACGGTGCCCGCGGGCAGGATCTGGTTCTGCGCGGCGATCGCGTTCTCGACGTCTTGCGCCGACAGGCCGCGCGCCTGCAGCGCCTGGCTGTCGAGATCGATCTGCAGCTGGCGCACCTTGCCACCGTAGGAATAGGGAATCGCGGCGCCGGGGATCGTGGTCAGCACCGGGCGCACGAAGTTCTGCGCCATGTCGAGCACCTGCTGCTCGGAGAGATGATCGCCCGAGAAAGCAAGCTGCAGGATCGGCACCGTCGAAGCGTTGTAGTTCAGGATCAGCGGCGGCGTCGTGCCCGCCGGCATCTGCTTGATGCCGGTCTGCGAGATCGCGGTCACTTGTGCGTTCGCCAATCGGATGTCGACGCCGGGCTGGAAGAAGATCTTCTCGATGCCCATGCCGGGCAGCGAGGTGCTCTCGATATGCTCGATGTCGTTGACCGTTGTGGTGAGCCCGCGCTCGTAAGGCGAGATGATGCGCCCCGCCATCTCGTCCGCCGACAATCCGGTGTACGAGAACGCGACGCCGATGACCGGGATCTTGATGTCGGGGAAGATGTCGGTCGGCGTCATGATCGCGGCCAAGGGGCCGGCGACCGCGATCAGGATGGCCATGACGATGAAGGTCAGCGGCCGCTCCAACGCAACGCGAACGATCCAGGTCATGCGAAACGGCGCCTTCGAACTCTTGGATGGGAGCGCCTTGCGGCGTCGCCCATCCCCAAATATGTTACCGAACGGTACGTTGGCGGGCCGTATATAGGTACCGCTCTGTAACACCGTCAAGGCAAAAGCCAGTGACAAAACGCAAGCCTGTCTCCCGCGCCCGGAAATTGCCCGAAAGATTGCCGAAACGCGCTGCCGAGCGTATTCGCGAAAGCGCGCGCGACCTGTTCTACGCCCGCGGCATCCGCGCCGTCGGCATCGACGAGATCGTCAACCGCGCCGGCGTCACCAAGCCGAGCCTGTATCGCAGCTTTGCCTCGAAGGACGAGCTGACGGCGGACTATTTGCGCCATGTCGGCGAAGAGGGGCTGGCGCGGTTCGACGCGCTGGTGGCGGCAGACCCGGGCGACCCGCGCGCGCAGCTAAGGCGCTGGCTTACCGAGCTGCAACAAAAGGCCAACCGCAGCGACTATCGCGGCTGCGGCACCACCAATGCGGCGGTGGAATATCCCGACCGCAAGCATCCCGCGCGCAAGGTCGCGAGCGACATCAAGAAGCGCTTCCGCGCGCGTCTGACGGCGCTTGCCGCTCAAATGGGTGCGGCCAAGCCCGAGCGGTTGGGCGATGCGCTGCTGCTGCTGTTCGAAGGCACCTATGCGTCGGGACAGATCTTCGGCGCCGGCGGGCCGTCGCGCGTGCTCATCGAAGCCGCCGATCTGATGATTGACGGCTATCTCAAACGTTAGGGACCAAAAGACGGCGGCGGATTGTCCCTGCCCCAAGCCTTGTTCGGCGCGCGCGACAATGTGTAGTCGAGCGACCCGCCTTTGAGCACGAAGGACGCCGGCAGCCACGGCGCGTCGCGCCGCTTGCCGTCCACCACGAGCATGGCGACGTAAGGCGCGCCGGTCGCGCCCGAGTTGTGGATCGCGAGCGTGCCGCCCGGCCGCGACACGAACGCGTCGTCGAACAGCGGACTGCCAAGCGCCAGATCGGCGCGGCCGGGATAGAGCGGATACATGCCCAGCGCCGCCCACACATACCAGGACGACATCTCGCCCAGATCGTCGTTGCCGGTGATGCCGTCCGGCGCGTCGATCCAGATCCGTTTCATCGCGGCGCGCACGATCTCCTCCGTGCGCCATGGCGCTCCCGCGAAATCGTAGAGCCAGGGCGAGGCGATCGACGGTTCGTTCGCAAGCTCGGCATGATCGCCGCCGGATTTCGTCACGGCCAGCGATCCGTCCGGATTGTAGAAAAAGCGATCCATGCGCGCTGCCGCCTTCTCCACGCCGCCGAGCTTTTCGAACAGGCCGGCCGGATCGAACGGCACCATCCAGAGATACTGCGCGCCCGAACCCTCGACATAGTCGTCGTCGTTCTCGACATTGAAATCCACGCTCTTCCAGCTGCCGTCGGAATTGCGCGGCTGGATGTAGCCGGTCGCCGGATTGAACAGGTTTCGCCACCAGCCGGCGCGCGCGCGGAACAGGCTCGCGTTCGCCTCGTCGCCGGCATATCCGGCAAGCTGCGCGACACCGAAATCCGCCGCGGCGAGCTCGAGCGTATCGGCCGCGCTGCCCCAGCCGGGAGAGCCCACGGGCATGTAGTGGAGCTTGAGCCACCGGTCGAGGCCCGGCCGCTCGCCCACGCATTGCACCGGACAGCCGCGGCGATCGAGATCGGGCGCGGTCGGGACCGTCGCGGCCTCGAGCAGGGACGCATAGGCGCCCTTCATGTCGAAATCGCGTCCGCCGAAGGCATAGATGGCGGCGACGGTCGCGGGCGAGGGATCGCCGTTCATCACGCTGGTGGCGCCGGTGACATGCGTCCAGCGGTCCCACACGCCGCCATTCTGGCTTGCCTGATTGAACAGCGATTGCGCGATGTCGGAGCCCACGCCGGGATCGAGCCAGGCGACGAGCTGCACCTGCGAGCGATAGACGTCCCAGCCGGAGAAATTCGCATATTGCACGCGCTGCGGCGCGACGACCTCGTGCACGCGCCGGTCGAAGCCGAGATATTCGCCGTTGGCGTCGCTATAGGCGTTCTCGCCGAGGAGCGCGTGATAGAGCGCGGTGTAGAACACGGTGCGCTCCTCCTTCGTGCCGCCGTCGACGGCAATGGCGCCGAGCCGGGCGTTCCAGGCCTTTCGGGCGGCATCGCGAACGGTCTCCAGCGTCGTGCCCTTCGGGTTTTCCGCCGCGAGATTGGCCCGCGCGTTGGCGAGGCTCACATAGGAAATGCCGACGCGCATGTTCACGACGGGAGAGGACGCGGGATCGAAGACGATCCAGGCGCCCGATCCCTTGCGCCCGGGGGGATGGCCGCGGTCGCCGTATCCGGTCCCGCCATGCGCTTCCGTCGCGCCGGGGGTGAGCGCCGCGTCCTGCCAGGCGCCGCCGGGCTTGAAGGGCCGGTCGAACGCGGCGGCGAAATGGAGCGTGTAGTAGCTCTCGCGCCGGTCCGGCGAGAGATAGCCGCAGAAATTCCCGCTCGTGACGGAGCCCGTGACCTCGCGCTTCGCCGCATCCACCGTCACGCTCGCGCCGCTGCTGCCGATCTCGGAATCGGACGTGCGGAAAAGAAGATTGGCCGGCTTGTCCTTCGGCCAGGCGAAACGCGCGCTGCCGGTGCGCAGGGTCGCGCCAAGTTCCACCGTCACGCCATTGGCCAGCTCGACCGCGTATGCGCCGGGCGAGGCGTGCTCGCCGTCGTGGCTGAAATAGCTCGAATACATGACGAAGCCGTCGTCCATCGAAGGCGGCAGCGTGACGTCCTTCGTCACAGGCATGATGGGGATGTCGCCGCTAGCGCCTGTGCAGCCGGTGCCGGACAGATGGGTAAGGGAGAACCCCCTGATGCCGTTCGCGCGCCATTCGTATCCGCCGGGCGCCGCTATGGGATAGTTGCGGCCGGGAAGCGGCGTCTCCTCCGGCGAGAAGGCCACCATGCCGAAGGGCAGCGTGGCGCCGGGATAGGTGTTGCCGCCGTTGGTCGTGCCGATGAAGACGTTGACCTCGCCCGCAACATCGGCGCGCGCCGCGCCTGCCAGAAACAGCGCAACAAGGAGTGTGGCCGAACCTCGCATCGATATCTCCCGGGCCGGTCAGACTGTGGCGGGCGGCGCGGCTTGCGCGGCCCTGTGCGCCGATGGTCTCGTCAGTGCGAAGAGCGCGATACAGGCGTAGGACGCGGCCGGCACGAAGAAGGCGGGCGCGATCCCCGCGCGGTCGGCGGCGAAACCCGCGATCGGCGGCAGGATCGCGCCGCCCACGATGGCCATGCAGAGCAGCCCCGAGGTCGAGGACGCGGGCGCATGAGAGCGCTCGAGCGTGAGCGTGAAGATGGTCGGAAACATGATCGAATTGAAGAAGCCGACGGCGAGGGCCGCAACGCCCGCGGCGGCGCCGAGTGCCGCCGCCTGGGTGACCGCCAGGCACAGCAGCAGCGCGGCCGTCGCGGCGAAAGCGAGCACGCGATCCGCGCGAACCCGCGTCAGCACGAGGCTGCCCAGCGCGCGGCCCGCCATGGCGCCGCCCCAGTAGAAGATGCCGAGCAGGCGGCCGGCCTCGTCGAAGCTCTTGGCCATGACCTCCGGCTGATGCAGGAAATTGATCATGATGCTGGAGATCGCCACCTCCGCACCGACATAGAGGAAGATCGCGAGGCCGCCGAACAGCGCCCAGCGCGAGGAGAAGGCTGCGAAGGGCGATGCGTTCCGTTCTTCCTCCTCGCCCGCCACATGCAGCAGGCGGCGCTGGCTCGCGATGAAGAGCGTGAGCAGCACGACAATCGCGGCGATGAGGAGGAATTGCGTATCGACGTTGCGCAGGGTGGCGCCGCGCGCGGCCGCGCCGCTCTCTCCCGCGAACACGCCGCCGCGCAGCATGACGTAGGAGCCGAGGATCGGCGCCAGCACCGTGCCGAGCGAATTGAAGGTCTGCGACAGGGTCAGGCGGAAATGCGAGCCCTCGGGCCTGCCGAGCAGGGCCGCAAGCGGATTGGCCGCGACCTGGAGCTGGGTGATTCCTGCGGCGATCACGAACAGCGCCGCCAGAACGAGGGGATAGGAGCTCATGGCCGTCGCAAGCGGGACGAGCAGGCAGCCGAGCACCATCGCGCCGAGCGAGACGACGATGGTCCAGGCATAGCCGAGCCGTTCCAGCACAAAGGCGGCGGGAAGCGACACGACGCCATACGCCATGAAGAAGGCGAACTGCGTCAGCATCGACTCGGCATAGGTGAGGTCGAACACGCTGCGCACCGAAGGCACCAGCGGATCGATGGTCGCCGTGACGAACCCCCACATGAAGAACAGCGTGGTGACCGTGGCGAAGGCGGGATTGAATCCCGCAGCTTTACTTGAGTCCGGCAAGCACGTTCCCCTCTGTCGAGAGATAGTTGGTCCCGTAGTCGAACCGGCCGCAATCGGCGAACAGCAGGTAGTAGTACTTCATCTGCTCGCTCCACCAATAGCCGGGACAGAGATCGCCCTGCTTCACCGGTCTTGCCGTGATGTCTTCGATGACCGTGAAACCGTGTTCCGCGCGGCTCGTGGATTTCATGTTCTCGTAGTGGGTGCGCGCGAGCTCGCGCCATTTGCCGTCCGGCTCCAGCAGGAAGAGATTGAGGCAGGAATCCGCGAACTCCGGGCGCAACTCGTTGGTGACGCGATCCGGAGCGGCCTTTTCGAAATCGTAGCCTTCCGGCAGGACGCCGTAGTTCGCCTGAACCTCCGCCCAGGACGCGAGATAGGCCTTTCCGCGCGCCATGTCCCCGCCCTGCGCCAGAAGTCCCGCGTAGAACGACGCCAGTTCGCTCTGATGATGGTCGAGCACGGCGCCGGTCTCGAAATCGACCTGCGCAAACCACAGGCGTCCGTTCCCGTATTTCGCCTGATGCCCGGCGATGGCGGCGGCGTGGGTGTCGTACCAGCGCCTGAAATCGGCATCGCCGAAGAGCTGCCATCCGTCCCAGAGATATTCGAAATAGGAATCGGTGGGCGGGCCGATGCTGGCGCGGCGGCTTTTCCATCGGCCCGTTTCGATGTCGATGGTGTCCGCGACGAGGCCGATCTTCGAGCGCCGGTCGAACAGCGCCTTCGCGGCGCGCTTGGCCATGTCGAAATACTTCCGGTCTCCCACCGCGCGGCCGAGCGTCCCCCATTCGGCGATGTAGGTGCCGATCTCCGCGGGATAGCTCTCCGAGCCGCGCACGGCGCCGGTCTTCAGATTGACGAAGCGGTACGGCATTCCGGTGGGCGATTTCGCGAAGGCCGGCGAAAGCCGGTCCGCCAGATCCTGCGCGAGCGCGAGCAGCCTTTTTTCGCGCGTGGCGCCCCAGCCGGAGAGCAGGCCGCCGACCATGCGGATGCCGGTCTCGAACACCTGAACCTCGCCGTCGATGTCGAAGCGGAGATGGTCCGCGATCCAGCGGACGCCTTCGCCGAGCTCCCCGTCGAGGCCCATGAGATAGAGCGTGTCCAGCGCCTCGACGATGGTGAGTCCCATGGGCGGTCCCTTCGGGAAGAAGAAGGCGTCGCCCGTGCCGCTCACCGGCCTGATCTGGTCGGCGCCGAAGCAGCACTCCCTATACGCCGACCACGCCCAGGCCATCTGCGCACGCACGTCTTCGCCGAGCGCCTTCCAGTCCGTGGTTGCGGACAGGGCGATCTTCGGCAGCAACGGTGCAGCCGCGAGGCCGCCCAGCACGGCGCGCCGGTCAAATTCCTCACACACCGATCAGCTCGAAGAATTTCGCCAGATCGATATTGCCGCCGGAGACGATGGCGACCACCGGCCCCTCGCCCGCATCGCCGCGCAGGGCTGCCGCGACGGAGAGCGCGCCGGCGCCTTCGGAAATGACGCGGGTCTTCTCCGCCATCAGGCGCATGGCGTCCTTCGTCTCTTCGAGGCTGACCACGAAATAGCCGTCCACCACGTCCTTCATGCGCTCCCACATGCGCGGGAACACGCTCTTGCCGCCGGCACCGTCGATGAAGGACGATCGGTATTGCGCGAATTCCTGCGGCGATCCCATCCGGTGCGAGAGCGCCGCCGGGGCCGCCGTTTCGGGCTCGGCGCCATAGACTTTCACCCGCGGATCGACCGCCTTGGCAGCGGCCCCGACGCCGGAGATCAGCCCGCCGCCGCCGATCGCGCCGACGATCGCCTTCGTGCGCGGAAGATCCTCGAGAATCTCGAGCGCCACGGTCGCGTTGCCGGCGACGAAATCCGGATCGTCGAAGGGATGGACGAAGGTCCCTTCGACCCCGTCGAACCTGCGCTCGAGCATCGCCTGCCAGGCAATGTCGAACGGCGCCATGACGAGCCTCGCGCCCAGCGCCTTCATGCGTTCCTTCTTGGCTTCGGGGGCCTTGTCGATCACGACCACCGTGCAGGGAACGCCGGCCTGCCGCGCCGCATAGGCGACGCCCTGGCCGGCATTGCCGGCGCTGATCGTCCACACGCCGCGCTTTCGCGCCTCGTCTGGGAGCATTGCCACGGCATTCGCCGCGCCGCGGAGCTTGTAGGCGTTGATCGGCTGAAGGTTCTCCAGCTTGAGCCAGACCTCGGGGCGGTCCCTGCCGAGCTCGAGCCGGACCAGCGGCGTGCGCAGGATCGTGCCGGCGATGCGCTCGCGCGCGGCGCGGATTTCGTCCAGCGTGATGGGGCGAACGGGTGGAAGGGACATGCCGGGCTCAGGGTATGCGGGGGTCTTCGGCGTTGTGGGCGTGGCCGATGGCCTTTCGCAGATCCATGTCGAGCTTGCCGCAGTCCAGCACGACCTTGTCGTCCACGACCTCCTTCACGGCGGAGCGCGCGACGGTGAAATCCCCGGCATTCTCGATATAGACGCGGATGTCGTGCGGCGAGACGTGACGCACCGCGCCCACCTGCTTGTCGCCGTCATGCACGAACACGGCATAGTCCTCGCGAATGGGTTCCATCAAATGCTCCTTTCAGACATAGCGGGGAATGGGGCCGTTGTGCGGCGTCTTGCGGTCCGACAGATCGAACGCGACCTCGTCGATGTAACACCAGCCCCAGCCCTCGGGCGGATCGTAGCCCTCGATGACGGGATGCCGCGTCTTGTGGAAATGCTTGGTCGCATGCCTGTTCGGCGAGGAGTCGCAGCAGCCGACATGGCCGCAGCTCCGGCACAGCCGCAGATGCACCCAGGGCGAACCGATCTTCAGGCATTCCTCGCATCCGAGCGCGCTCGGCGTCACGGTGCGGATCGTATCCAGATGGGTGCAGGCTTCAGCCATTGTCGCTCTCCGCGAGATAGCCATGGATGGCGGCGACGACCTGCGCGCCCTCGCCGACGGAGGACGCCACCCGCTTGACGGAGCCGGACCGCACGTCGCCGATGGCGAACACGCCGCGCCGGTTGGTCATCAGACCGTCGGTCCGGACGAACCCCTTTTCGTCCAGCCGGATGCCGGACTGCGCCAGCCATTTGGTGTTCGGCGCCGCGCCGATCAGCAGGAACAGGTGGCGTATCGGCCTGGAATCCTCCGCGCCGGTGGCGCGGTTGCGCCAGCGCACCTCTTCGAGCGCGCCGTTCGCCCCCGAGAGCGCGACCACCTCCGTCCCGGTCAGGACCTCGATATTGGGCTGGGCGGCGATGCGGTCGCACAGGTAGCGCGACATGGTCGCATCGAGGCTTTTTCCGCGCACGATCATCCAGACCTTCCTGGCCTGCGCGGCAAGGAAGACCGCCGCCTGTCCCGCCGAATTTCCGGCGCCGACGAGCGCCACCTCTTCTCCGATGCACAGCCGCCCCTCGAGCGGCGAGGCCCAGTAGTGCACATGGCTGCCCTCGTAATCGGCGAGATTGCGGACATCGAGGCGGCGGTACTCCGCGCCGGTCGCGATCACGCCGGTGCGCGCCCTGACCGTCTGTCCGCCGTTCAGGCGGAACAGATTGTCCCGGCCGTCCGGTTCGAGCGCCACGGCCTCTTCCGGAATGGCCATTTCCGCGCCGAACTTCTGCGCCTGGTTGTAGGCGCGCGCCATGAGGGCCAGACCCGTGATTCCGGTCGGAAAGCCCAGATAGTTTTCGATGCGCGACGATGCGCCGGCCTGCCCGCCGAAGGCCCGGCAATCCAGCACGATGGTCGAGAGCCCTTCGGAGGTCGCATAGACCGCGGCCGCCAGTCCCGCCGGTCCGGCGCCGACGATGGCGACATCGTAGACCTGGTTCGCGTCGATGGCGTGGGTGAGACCGATGCAGCGCGCGAGCGCGTTTTCCGTGGGATTGCGCAGGAGCTCGCCGTTCATGCAGAGCACGATCGGCAGATCGGCGCGGGTCAGGCGGAACCGCTCCATGAGGACCGCGGCATCCGTCTCGTCGTCGTCGATGAGATGGAAGGGATGACCGTTGCGCCGCAGGAAATTCTCGAGCCTGAGCACGTCGCGGTTGGCGACGTCGCCCACGATCACGGGGCCGCCCACGCTCTGCTCCAGCAGCCCCATGCGCCGCAGGATCAGCGCGCGCATGATCCGCTCGCCGATCTCCGCCTCCGCGATCATCATCTCGCGCACCCGGGGCGGAGGGATCAGAATGGCCTCGACATCGGTGTCAGCGGTCGAATCGACGAGCGCGGGCCGTCCGGAAAGCTGCGCAAGCTCGCCCATGAAGGATCCGGGGCCGTGCGTCACGATGGTTTCGGCGCGCCGGTGGATCTCGTGCGGCGCGATCCGGATCTGCCCGGAGAGAACGAGATAGAGCCCGTGGCTCGGCTCGCCGGCGCGCACGATGACCTCGCCCGCCCGGAAGGTCCGGCGTTCGCCGAAGCGCCGGAGCCGGTCGATTTCCTCGGGCCGCAGCACCGGGAATGCCTGCGCGCGCCGCAACTCGATGGTCGATGCCTTCGTCTCGGTCATGGCCGGGACGATAGCAGAGATTTTCTAGTAGCCTAGCAGCGACGCATAGCGGTCGCGATGGAACGCGGCGCCGCCGTAGGTCGCCTCCGCCACACGCGCGCGCTTGAGATAGAGCCCCGCGTCGTGGGCGTCGGTCATGCCGATGCCGCCATGCATCTGGATCGTCTCGGACGACACCAGATGCAGGAGCTCGCTCGCCTTCGCCTTCGCCAGCGAGGCCAGCTGCGGCACGTCGTTGGCGTTGTTGTCGATGGCCGAAAGCGCCGCCTCCACGCAGGAACGTGTCAGTTCCATGTCGGTGTACATCTTCGCGGCGCGGTGCTGCAGCGCCTGGAACGCGCCGATGAGCTGGCCGAACTGGGTGCGGGTCTTGAGATAGTCGAGCGTCGTCTCGAAGGCCTGGGTCGCGGTGCCGAGCATTTCCGCGGCAAGCCCGGCGCGGGCGCGGTCGAGGATCCGTTCGAGCAGCGGCCCGCCCTGGCCTTCTCCTCCCAGCACCGAGTCGGCCGCGACATTGTCGAAGGCAAGATTGGCCATGTTGCGGCTGTCGAGGCTGTGGAGCCGCTGCCGCGTCAGGCCTTTCGCCCCGCCCTTCGCCAGGAAGAGCGTGATGCCGTTGCCGGTGTTGGCGGCGACGACGAGAAGATCGGCTGCGGCGCCGTCGACGACGAAGGTCTTGTTGCCGGACAGCGTGTAGCCGCCGCCGCTCTTCGTGGCCTTGAGCGCGATGGCGTCGGGACGATGATGCGGCCCCTCGTCCACGGCGAGGGCTGCGACGATCGTGCCTTCCGCGATCTTGGGCAGCCATTCCTTCTTCTGCGCGTCACTGCCGCCGAGCAGGAGGGCGGTCGCCGCCGTCAGCGCCGTCGAGATCAGCGGCGAAGCGGTGAGCGTGCGGCCCGTTTCTTCCAGCACAAGGCCGAGCGTCAGATAGCCGAGGCCGGTGCCGCCGAATTCCTCCGGGATCAGGATGCCGGTCCAGCCCATCTGCGCCATCTCGCGCCAGAGCGCGCGGTCGAAGCCGTCCGCATTGCCGCTGTCGCGCAGCTTGCGCAGCGCCGTGACGGGCGATTTCTCCTGCACCCACGCCTTCGCCGCGTCGCGCAGCATGGTCTGTTCTTCGCTCAATACGGCCATGTCGAATTGCCTTACTGGTGATCGAGCAAACCAAGCACGCGCTTGGCGACGACGTTGAGGTTGATCTCGCTGGTGCCGCCTTCGATGGAATTGGCCTTGGCGCGCAGCATGCCGCGCGTGGCCATGATCTCGGCCGGCTTGTAGCCCTCACCCTCCCAGCCCAGGCCCTGATGGCCGAGCGCCTCGACCAGCAGTTCCGTGCGGTCCTGATTGAGTTTCGCTGCTGCATATTTGACGATCGAGGTGGCCGGGCTCGGGCCCCTTGACGACTTGGCCTCTTCCTGCAGGCGGCGGACGGTGAGCGCGAAGGCGCGCGCTTCCATCTTGTGGGCGGTGATGCGCGCGCGCAGATCGCCGTCTCGGACCTTGCCGTTCTCGAGCCCGACATACTCCTTCGCCGCGTCTTCGAGATCGTAGCCGCCGCCCGCGCCGAACCCGCCGGATGAGATGTTCTGGCGCTCGTATTGCAGCAGGCGCTTGGCGATTTCCCACCCGCCGTTCAGCTTTCCGACCAGCTGGTTCTTCGGCACCTTCACATCGGTGAAGAAGGTTTCGCAGAAGGGCGAGTTGCCGCTGATGAGCCTGATCGGCCGCGTCTCGACGCCCGGCGACGTCATGTCGAAGAGGATGAAGGAGATGCCCTCGTGCTTCTTCGTATTGTCGGTGCGCACCAGGCAGAAGATCCAGTCCGCGTAGTTCGCATAGGACGTCCAGATCTTCGAGCCGTTGACGAGATAGTGGTCGCCCATGTCCACGCATTGCGTGCGCAGGCCCGCCAGGTCCGATCCCGCGCCCGGCTCCGAATAGCCCTGGCACCAGCGGATCTCGCCGCGCACGATTTTTGGCAGATGCTCCATCTTCTGCTCCTCGGTCGCGTATTCGAGGAGCACGGGGCCCAGCATCCAGATGCCGAAGGAGGCGAGCGCCTGCGGCGCCTGCGCGCGCGCCAGTTCCTGCTCGAGCACGCGCGCTTCGGCAGGCGAAAGCCCGCCGCCACCGTATTGCGTCGGCCAGGTCGGCGCGGTCCAGCCCTTCGCGCCCATGCGCTCGAGCCAGAGCTTCGAATCCGGGTTCTTCCATTTGACCCGCTTGCCGCCCCAGATCGAGGAATCGCCTTCGTCCGTCAGCGCCCGCGCGCCGGTTCCCTTCAAGGACGACGGCAGATTGGCTTCGATCCAGCTCTTCGCTTCGCTACGGAAACTTTCGAGATCGCTCATCGCGCGCCACCTGACAGCTTGTCAGGAAGCATTGTTACGTCCCTTTGCGAGGTGCGCAAGCGAGGATCAGAATGACCTCTCCTCGGGAGAGTCTGCCTTCAAAAATGGCGAACGCTTCGGCACCATATGCGTCTGTCGATCCCATGATTGAAAAATGGGTCGGGGAAAACTTTTTGGTGCTCTTCAGAGCGTTCGCAGATCGTGAGGCGCGTTTTGTCTACGTCTCAAGCAACGACGGTGAGTGTTTTCAAATTTCGATAGAGCCGCCGGAAGGCAATCTGGTCACTGTAAATGCTTGGACTGTTGAGACACTGGATGACCGGGAGATGCACCAGCAATGGCTAACGACGGTCCCTGATCTTCAACATACTCTTCAGACTTCCCTTGAAGTTGTTCGAAGCTGGTGCCGGCGATAAAAGCCGTTGCCGGCAGAACCGGCAAAGTGGCGGAATTTTAGGGCCTGCCGAGGACCGCGGCCGTCCGGAAATTTCGGCCCGGGCGGCGGAAAAACGGCTTTCTTGCGCTCCCCTGCTATCCCTTCAACCGCGCAATTTTCTAATATAAAGATCGGGCCAAACAAAAACCTGCCCCGAGGAACGCCTTTGCGCAATCGAACCAAGCTTTCCCTGCGCGTGCCCCAGCCCAAGGCGCGGCCGGGCGACAAGCCCGATTTCAGCGGGCTGAAATTCCCCGAAGCCGGCGCCACACCGCGGCCCGCGATCGACGCCAGGCCGCACGACATGATGGAGCTGGCCTTCGGTCTCATCCGCGTGCTGGACAGCGCCGGCAAGGCGGTGGGCCCGTGGGACCCGAAGCTCGATGCCGACACGCTGATCCGCGCGCTCAAAGCCATG
>DASZQV010000042.1:0-174352 GCA_035549495.1 Rhizomicrobium sp.
TGCAGCGAGCGGTCGAGGCGCGCCATGTGGCGCGGCTCGTCGACGAGCTTGCCGTCCCTCACCTCGCAGACTTCGTAGACGCCGTCGGCGAACTGGTAGCCGCGGTCCTCGATCGACACCGCGGCCTCGCCGTGCGGCAGATAGCGGCCGTTCACATAGGCAATGCGTGACATGGGAAGCGCCTTACCCGATTCCCAGCGCCTTGAGCTTGCGGTGCAGCGCCGAGCGCTCCATGCCGACGAATTCCGCGGTGCGCGAGATGTTGCCGCCGAAGCGGGAAATCTGCGCGACCAGATATTCGCGCTCGAACACCTCGCGCGCGTCGCGCAGCGGCAGGCCCATCAACTGCTCGCCGCCATTGCCGTTCGGCATCGACGGCACCATCGAGCCGACGTCGGGCGGCAGCATCGAGGCGTCGAGCACGGCGTCCGGGTCGCCGCCGGCGAGGATCATCAGCCGCTCGATGTTGTTGCGCAGTTGGCGCACGTTGCCCGGCCAGTTATGCGACTGCAGCACGGCCATGGCGTCCTCGCCGATGCGCCGCTTCGGCAGGCCGGTCGCCTGCGAGATCTGGTCCATGAAGTAGTCGACGAGATCGGGAATGTCCTCGCGGCGCTCGGCCAAGGCCGGCACACGGATCGGCACGACCGAGAGCCGGTGATAGAGGTCCTCGCGGAAGCGACCCTCTGCGATCAGCGCCTCGAGATTGCGCACCGTCGAGGAGACGATGCGCACGTCCACGGAAATCTTGGCGGTGCCGCCGACGCGCTGGAAGGTCTGGTCGACCAGCACGCGCAGGATCTTGTTCTGCGTCTCGCGCGGCAGATCGGCGACGTCGTCGATGAACAAAGTGCCGCCGTGCGCCTCCTCCAGCGCGCCCGGCTTGCGGCTTTCCGAGCCGTTGGAATGGTCGACGCCGAACAGCTCGGTCTCCATGCGCTCCGGCGTGATCGCGGCGGCGTTGATGACGATGAACGGGCCGCTGGCGCGCGCCGACATCTGGTGGATGGTGCGCGCCGCGAGTTCCTTGCCGGCCCCGGACGGCCCGACGACGAGGACGCGGCTGTTGGTCGGTGCCACACGTTCGAGCCCCTGGCGCAGTTGCGACATCGCCGCCGAGCGGCCTACCAAAGTCGGCGGCGTCGGCGCCAGTTGCTTCAGCTGCTTGACCTCGCGCTTGAGCCGCGACGTCTCCAGCGCCCGGTCGGCGACCAGCACCAGCCGGTCGGCCTTGAACGGCTTCTCGATGAAGTCGTAGGCGCCCTGCTTGATGGCCGCGACCGCCGTCTCGACGTTGCCGTGGCCGGAGATCATCACCACCGGCAGTTCCGGGTGCTCCTGCTTCATCGCGTCGAGCAGCTGCAGGCCGTCGAGCTTGGAGCCCTGCAGCCAGATGTCGAGGAAGACGAGGTTAGGCCGGCGGGTGGCGACGGCGGCGAGCGCGTCGTCGCTATTGCGCGCCGTGCGCGTCGCGTAGCCCTCGTCCTCGAGGATCCCCGCGACCAGATCGCGGATATCGGCTTCGTCGTCGACGATCAGGATTTCAGCGGACATGCGATCACTCGTTTACGATCTTCTGCTTGTCGGACGGCTCGGCCTCGGCCGAGCCGCTCTTGCCGGCGGCGAGGAAGTAGACGCGCATCCAGGCGCCGCGCTGGCCGGGGATCTTCTCGGCGGCGTCATGCAGCTCGATGCCGCCGCCGTGCTCCTCGAAGATGCGCCCGACGATGGCGAGACCGAGGCCGGTCCCCTTCTCGCGCGTCGTCACATAGGGTTCGAGCAGGCGCGAGCGCCCTTCCTTGGGCAGGCCGATGCCGTTGTCGACGACGTCGATGGCGATGGTCTCGCCCTCGCGCGAGGCGAACACCTTGATTGCGCCGCGGCCGAGCTCGGCCGGCGGCACGGCGGCGATCGCCTCGGCCGCGTTCTTGATCAGATTGGTCAGCGCCTGCGAGATCAGCCGGCGGTCGAACTGCGCGGGCATCGGGTCTTCCGCGATCTCGACCTCCATGTCGATGTCGGCATGGCCGACCCGCATCAGGAACACCGCCTCGCGCACGACGTCGGCGACGTTCTCCGAGGTGATCACGGGCTTGGGCATGCGCGCGAAGCGCGAGAACTCGTCGACCATGCGGCGAATGTCGTCGACCTGGCGGACGATCGTATCGGTGCACTGCTCGAACACGCCGCGGTCCTCGACGATCATCTTGCCGTATTTGCGGCGCAGGCGCTCGGCCGAGAGCTGGATCGGCGTCAACGGGTTCTTGATCTCATGCGCGATGCGGCGGGCGACGTCGGCCCAGGCCGAGGTGCGCTGCGCGGCGACGAGTTCGGTGACGTCGTCGAGCGTGATCACGTAGCCGTGCTCGGATTCGGCCGACTGCTCGCTGGTGACGCGGACCGAGAGATTACGCTCGCGGCCGTTGCGCGTGATCGTCACCTGATCCTGCGTGCGGGCGCCGACCTGCGCCGCCGCCATGATGTCGGCGAGCTCGGGGAAGACTTCCGCCAGCGGCTTGCCGAGCGCCTCGGCCTCGTTGCGGCCGATGAGCTTCTCCGCCGAGCGATTGAGGATGCTGACGCAGCCGTGTCCGTCGACGCCGATGACGCCGGCCGAGGCGCCGGCGAGCACCGCTTCGGTGAAGCGGCGGCGGCTGTCGATGACGTCGCGCGCGCGCATGATGTCGTCGCGCTGCGTGCGCAGCTCCTGCGTCATGCGGTTGAAGGTCTCGCCGAGATGCGCGAGATCGCCTTCCGACTGCCGCACCGGCACGCGCACGTAGAGATTGCCGGTGGAGATGGCGTTGGCCGCGCCGATGAGGCGGCGGATCGGCGCCACCAGCCGGTTGGCGAAGTTGAGGCCTATCCACACGGCGGACAAAAGCACGATCAGCGCGATGACCGTGTACATCAGCGCGAAGGCGACCTGCACGCCGACGCGGCGCGCCTCAAGGGCGGCGTATTCGGTGACGCTCTCGCGCGTCGCCTGCAATTGCGGCACGACGCGCGGGTCGAGCAGCCGCGTCACGTAGAGCCATTCGTCCGGATACTTGTCGAGCTTGATCACCGCCGCGACGTAATTGGTGTCGGGCAGCAGCACGATCTGCGGCTCCTTGTCGCCGATGTGCGGCAGCGCCTCCTTCGGCGGCAGCGCGAAGGTCTGCGTGACCTTGGTGTCGGCGCGGGCGACGACCTTGAGGTCCTTGTCGAGGATCATGACCGCTGCCAGCCCGCGCACCGCGGCCTGGAAATCGAGGAACTGCGGCAGCTTGGCCGGCTCGGTGTCGAACAGCGGCTTGGTGCGCGTGAGGTCGAACGCCATCACCATGATGTCGGAGCGCACGATCTGCGCGTGGTCGTGCAGGTAAGCTTCGGCGACGAACAGCGAGTTTTCGATCGCGGCGCGCGTGCGGGTGGAGAACAGACGATCGAGGCCGCGGTCGAGGGTCACGCTGGCGACGATCGCGACCAGGATGGCCGGCGCCGCGGCGATCAGCGAGAACAGGCCGACGATGCGCACGTGCAGGCGCGCCGCGGCGCGGCCGCTCCGCCGCGCCTGCACCACCTGCCACATCTCGCGGATGATGATGCCGAGCAGCAGGATGATGGTGACGGCATTGGTCAGCAGCAGCGTCACGACGACGTTGTGCGTCGGCAGGATCGGCGTCAGATCGGCGAGGACGATGAAGGTGACGAAGGCCGAGAGCAGCGCCAGACCGACGGCCAGCGGGCCGAGCACGCGCGTCTCGCCGCGGCGGGTGGACGCCGCGGTCAGGACGGGATCGTTGGCGGCAGCTTTATCGACGCTCTTTGACCCCCGGCGGCATGCGCAAACAACAGCGGCCGGGGCGATAATCCCCCGACCGGTGATGCTTTTCTACAACATTGTTGCCGAATTGCGACGATTCCGCGGCCGAGAGCACGGCTCTCGACCGAGGATCCGAGGCCACAGCGGCCGGCAGGCCGTGCTCAGCTGCCGCCGCGATACACCTGGATGTCCAGGTCCCTGATCTTCTTGCGCAGGGTGTTGCGGTTGACGCCGAGCAGGTCGGCGGCGCGGATCTGGTTGCCACGGGTTGCGGCGAGCGCCGCCGTCAGCAGCGGATGCTCGATCTCCCGCAGGATGCGGTGGTAGAGCCCGGCCGGCGGCAGGCCTTCGTCGAAGCCCCCGAAATAGGCGGCGAGGTGCCGCTCGACCGCGGCGCTCAGGGATTCCTCGGCGCGACTCTCCTCGCTGCCGCCGAGCGGCACCGCCGGTTGCGCCAGCTCGGCCTCGATGACCGCTGCGGTGATCGTCTCCTGCGGATAGAGCGCGGCGAGGCGCCGGGCGAGGTTTTCCAGTTCGCGCACGTTGCCCGGCCAGCGATGACGCTTGAGCCGGTCGAGCGCCGCCTGGTCGATCTGCTTCGGCGGCAGCCCTTCCCGCTCCGCCTGAGCAAAGAAGTGGCGGATGAGATCGGGGATGTCCTCGGTGCGCTCGCGCAACGGCGGCAAGCGCAGCGGCACGACGTTGAGGCGGAAGAACAGGTCTTCGCGGAACAGGCCCTGCTGGATGAGCAGGCGCAGATCCTTGTTCGTGGCGGCGACGATGCGCACGTCGCTCTTGATCGGCGTGCGGCCGCCGACGGTCGTGTATTCGCCCTGCTGCAGCACGCGCAGCAGCCGGGTCTGCGCCTCCATCGGCATGTCGCCGATCTCGTCGAGGAACAGCGTGCCGCCTTCGGCCTGCTCGAAGCGCCCGATGCCGCGGTTGATCGCGCCGGTGAACGCCCCGCGCTCGTGCCCGAACAGCTCGCTCTCGACCAGCTCGCGCGGGATCGCCGCCATGTTGACCGCCACGAAGGCGCGCGCCTTGCGCTTGCCGTAGTCGTGCAGCGCGCGCGCGACCAGCTCCTTGCCTGTGCCGCTCTCGCCCATGATCATCACGGTGAGGTCGGCCTGGGTGAGCCGCGCGATGACGCGGTAGATCTCCTGCATCGCGGGCGAGCGGCCGATCAGCGGCAGGCTGTCGTCGCCGCGCGCGGGCTCGCGCCTGGTCTCGGGCTTGCTCAGCGCGCGCTGCACGATGGCGGCGAGCTCCTTCAGGTCGAAGGGCTTGGGCAGGTAGTCGAAGGCGCCGCGCTCGGCCGCCGCGATCGCGGTCAGGATGGTGTTCTGCGCGCTCATCACCACGACGGGCAATGCGGGACGCAAGCGCTTGATGCGGGGGATGAGGTCGAAGCCGTTTTCGTCGGGCAGCACGACGTCGGTGATGACGAGATTGCCCTCGCCCGCCTGCACCATGCGCCACAGCCCGGACGCGGTGCCCGTGGTGCGCACGTCGTAGCCGGCGCGGCCGAGCGCCTGGCTGAGCACGGTGCGGATCGCGCTGTCGTCGTCGGCGATGAGGATGACGGACATGGTGTCAGGCTTTCGGCAGAAGGATTCGGAAGATCGTTTTCGCGGGCGCGCTGTCGCATTCGACGATGCCGCCATGATCGCCGACGATCTTGGCGACCAGCGCGAGGCCGAGCCCCGTGCCGTAGGCCTTGGTCGTGACGAACGGATCGAAGATGTGCTCCATCAGCTCGGGCACGATGCCCGCGCCGTTGTCGCGCACGGTGACCTCGATGGGCAGCGAGAGGCGCTCGCCCGAGACCGCGGCGCCCAAGCGCACGCCGGGGCGGTAGCCCGTGGTGAGCACGATCTCGCCGCCGCTCTCGGGCAGCGCATCGGCGGCGTTGCGCACCAGGTTCAGGAACACCTGCACCAGCTGGTCGAAATCGCCGAGCACGTCGGGCAGCGACGGATCGAACACTTCGCGGATCGTCACCTCGCGCGCGAAGCCCGTCGCCGCGACATGGCGCACGCGGTCGAGCACCTCGTGGATGTTCACGGGCTTGCGCGCGAAGCGGCTCATGTCGCCGAACGATTCCATGCGATCGATCAGCCTGGCGATGCGGTCGGTCTCGTCGCAGATGAGCCGCGTCAGCGTCTTGTCGTCGGCGGTCTCTTCGAGCAATTGCGCCGCGCCGCGGATGCCGGCGAGCGGGTTCTTGATCTCATGCGCGAGCACGGCCGCCATGCCGTGCATCGAGCGCACCGCGCCGCGATGCAGGAGCTGACGGTCGATGCGTTGCGCGAGGCTGCGCTCCTGCAGCGTGACGATCGCCGTGCCGTCGGCGAGCGGCGTGACCGTCACGTCGGCGACTCTCTCGCCATGGCGCGGCGTGGTCAGGTCCATGGCGCGCTCGCCGACCGAGGCGCCGCGCTCATGGGCCTGCGCGACCAGCCCGATCAGCGGCGAGCCGAACGGCACGAGCGCGTCGAGCGTTTGCCTGAGCAGCCGCCCCTCGCCGCTGTCGAAGAACTGCTCGGCGGCGGGGTTGACGAACAGCACCCGATGGGCCGGGTCGATGACCAGCACCGGCATGGGCAACGCGTTCGCTATCGCAATATCGGAGGCCATAACCATGCCTATTCACTGAGCAAGTCAATCATCTGGCCATAATTTGTGCAACAGACCCGTTTTGCCAGTTCGGCCGCGTTTGGCTACACAGATTCCATGCCGGGAACCGCCGTCGTCATCGTCGCCGCAGGCCGAGGGGAGCGCGCAGGCGCTGCCCTGCCCAAGCAATACGTGCCGCTGCTCGGCCGCCCGATCCTGCGCTGGACGGTCGAGGCGTTCGTCGGCGCGGTCGACATGGTCCAGGTCGTGATCGGCCTGCAGGACGAAGCCGCCTATGCCGAGGCGGTGCGGGGCTTGAAGCTGCTGCCGACGCTTGCCGGCGGACCGACGCGGCAGCATTCGGTGATGCACGGGCTCGAGGCGCTGGCGCATCTCAAGCCCGACCATGTGCTGATCCACGACGCGGCCCGGCCGCTGGTGGCGCGCGCGACCATCGACGGCGTGGTCGAAGCGCTCAAGGACGGCGCCGACGCCGCGGTGCCGCTGCTCCCCGTCGCCGATACCTTGCGCAAGCTGGAAGACGGCAAGTGGACCGCCGTGGCGCGCGACGGGCTGATGCGCGCGCAGACGCCGCAGGGCTTCCGCTTCGACAAGATCCTCGCCGCCCATCGCGCGCACAAGACCTTGGCGCTGACCGACGACATGGCGCTGGCGGAACTTGCCGGTCTCGACATCGTTGTCGTGCCGGGGGACGAGACCAATCTCAAGATCACGACGAACAAGGATTTCGGCATGGCCGAACAGCTTCTCTCCGCGCGGTTGGGCGACACGCGCACCGGCATGGGCTATGACGTGCATCGCTTCTCGGAAGGCGATCACGTCTGGCTCTGCGGCCTCAAGATCGACCACAGCCACGGCCTCGAGGGCCACTCCGACGCCGATGCGGGGCTGCACGCGCTGACCGACGCGATCCTCGGCGCCATCGGCGAAGGCGATATCGGCGTGCATTTTCCGCCGACGGACGAACGCTGGCGCGGCGCGCCGTCGTGGAAGTTCCTCGACCATGCCGCCGCGCTCGTCCACGCCAAGGGCGGCACCATCGCGCATTGCGACGTGACGCTCATCTGCGAGCGGCCCAAGATCGGCCCGCATCGCGAGGCCATGCGCGCGCGCATCGCGGAGATCCTGAAGCTCGATCCCGGCCGCGTGAGCGTAAAGGCGACGACGACCGAAGGCTTGGGCTTCGAGGGCCGCCGCGAAGGTCTCGCCGCCCAAGCCATCGCGACCGTGAGGCTGCCTCAATGAGCGACGCCGCGACTCTCTTCGGCCTGGGCCGCATCCCCTTCGCGCCGGGCACCATCGGCAGCCTGGTCGCGCTCCCCATCGCGTGGCTTTCGATGCTGGCGGGCGGGATGTACGCGACCTTGGCGCTGGCGGCGATCGTGGCGGTGTTCGGCATTTGGGCGAGCGACGCCTATGCGGTCGAGAGCGGCGAGGACGATCCGTCGGAATGCATCATCGACGAGGTCGCGGGGCAGCTGCTCGCCTGCGCGCTGAGCCCGCTGTCGCTCGGCGGCTTCGCGCTGGCCTTCGCGATGTTCCGCCTGTTCGACATCTCCAAGCTGTGGCCGATCTCGGCCGCCGAGCGGCTGCAGGGCGGCATCGGCATCATGGCCGACGACCTGGTCGCGGGCTTGATCGCCGGCATCGTCGTCGCGGTCGCCGCGACCACGGGCGTGGTGTGAGATGACGACGCTGTTCTCCTCGCCGCTGCTGCGCCTCGCCGAAAGCGTGATCGCAGAAGCGCGCGAGAAGAAGCTGCGCATCGCCACGGCAGAGAGCTGCACCGGTGGGCTGATTGCGGGGCTGCTCACGGAAATTCCCGGCTCGTCCGACGTGTTCGAGCGCGGCTTCCTCGTCTATTCCAACCGCGCCAAGCAGGACATGCTCAACGTCCCCGGCGACCTCATCGCCGACATGGGCGCGGTGTCGGAAGCCGTGGCGCGCATGATGGCCGAAGGCGCGGTCGAGAACTCGAACGCCCACATGGCCGTCGCGGTGACGGGCATCGCGGGGCCGGGTGGCGGCACGGCGATGAAGCCCGTCGGCCTCGTCCACATCGCGGCGGCGCGCGAGAACCGCTCGCTCCTGCACGAGGCTCACCGCTTCGGCGACATCGGCCGCACCGAGGTGCGCCTCAAGGCGGTGGAAGCCGCGCTGGAGCTGCTAGCCCGCCTGTTTTGACTCGCGTCCAGCGGGAAATGCGCCTTACCATGAGCCGTCGTTCGAGGGCGTATTGCATGCAAGCACACAGGAGATTTCTGCTGTCGCTTCCTTGGGAAGCCGCCGCGATATTCGTGTTGTCTTTCGTCGTTTCCGTATTGGTCTGGGTGGACGAGAACAGGTCTGCGGTGGACTGCTATCTTAGGAAGGCGGCGCCGATCTGTCCGGGGGGAACGTTGTGGGGCTATTTCGTCGCCAAGACGGCGATGACGCCGGACAGCCTGCCGGTCATCTTCTCGGTCCTCGGCGCTCTCATCAGCTTTTGCGTCGCGCTGGCCGGACTGCGCCTGAGGCGCGAGGTCGACGAGATAAAATCCAGCGTCGAGGGCTACCGCGAAGCCGTGTTCGGGGGCCTCGCGAGCGCCGGCGGCGACGCGATAAGGGTGCTGCACTACAAGGAGCTCGAGGGCTCGCTCCTAAACACCACCGCTGCCGACAGCAAGAACGCGCCGCGCAATGTGCTGCTCAATAACAAGACGATCCAAACAATCCTGAAAGCCCTTCAGGATGGCGGCGGATCCCAGCTCGAGGATGCCGGCTACAACGCCGGAAAGGATTTCGGCGAGGTCGTGGTATCGCTGCAGAAGGACAATCTCGAAGACCTGGACATGCTTATCGAGGAGTGGTTTCGCTACGACAGCAATGCGGGGTTCGGGAATTTTGGCAAAGACTCCTATCTGCATCCGGGGTCCAACAATATCATCAGCATCCGCCTACGCTACAACTTCCTCGCCACCGGGCGCACCTTCAAGGAAGCCGACGCAAGCTTGTGCGGCTTCATGCGCGGCTATATCCGCGGCGTCATCTCGAGTCTTCCCCGTGCCACACTGGAGCGCTTCGGCTTCACGCCGGAGACGATCTCAGTCGCGCATGACCCGAGAAGCGCAAACTGTATCTGCACCTCGAAGCAGGAAGCGCGCGGCTGCGTGTTCGTGGTGACGGCGCGGCCGGCGCGCTAGGCACCTCGCGACAGCACCCTCGCCCGCTCCTCGAACGCGTCGGCCATGCGCTTGGAGACGCGCTCGAAGGCCGCGCCGGCGACCATGTTGAGCAGCGGGTTGCGGAACTCGAATTGGATCGCGAAGTCGACGCGGCAGCCGCTCGCGCCCGCCGGCGTGAACTTCCAGTCGTTGGCGAGGATGCGGAACGGGCCGTCGGTCTGCGCGACCGAGATCGTGCGCGCTTGCCGGTCGAGCACCACGCGGCTGGTGTAGCTCTCGGTGAAGCGCGCGAAGCCGACCGACATCTGCGCCGTCATCGTGTCGCCGTCGCGCGCGAGGATGCGCGTGCCCGTCACCCAGGGCAGGAACTTCGGATACGACGCGACGTCGGCCACGATCCCGAACATCATATCGGCCGTATACGGAACGATGCGGGTCTCGCGATGCGTCGTCACGTCCGGGCTTGCCGCGCCGCCTTGAGCGCCGCGAAGTCGCTGTCGGCGTGATAGGAAGACCGGGTCAACGGGCTCGCCGACACCATCGCGAAGCCCTTGGCGCGCGCGACCTGCTCAAGGCCCTTGAACTCGTCCGGCGACCAGAACCGGTCGACGGCCGCGTGCTTGCGCGTCGGCTGGAGGTACTGGCCGATGGTGAGGAAGTCGACGCGCGCGGCGCGCAGATCGTCCATCACCTGCATGATCTCTTCCCTGCTCTCGCCCAGGCCCACCATCAGCCCCGACTTGGTGAAGCCGTCGGGCACGAGCTCCTTGGCGCGCTCGAGCAGGCGCAGCGACGCGTAATAGCGCGCGCCGGGCCGCACCGAGAGATAGAGCCGCGGAACGGTCTCGAGATTGTGGTTGAAGACGTCGGGCCGCGCGTCCATCACGATGTCGAGCGCGCCGTCCTTGCGCAGGAAATCGGGCGTCAGCACTTCGATGCTGGTGCCCGGACTGAGCGCCCTGATGGCGCGGATGGTGTTCGCGAAATGCGCGGCGCCGCCATCGGCGAGATCGTCGCGATCGACCGAGGTGACGACGACGTGCTTCAGGCCGAGCTTGGCAACGGCGCGGGCGACGTTCTCCGGCTCCTCCAGGTCGAGCGCGCCGGGCAGCCCCGTCTTGACGTTGCAGAAGGCGCAGGCGCGCGTGCAGGTGTCGCCCAAGATCATCATCGTGGCGTGGCGCTGCGTCCAGCACTCGCCGATGTTCGGGCATGCCGCCTCTTCGCACACGGTGTGCAGCTTGTGCTCGCGCACGATGTCTTTCGTGAGCGCGTATTCGCGGCTCACCGGCGCCCTGACGCGGATCCAGTCCGGCTTGCGCAGGACGGGGTGGTCGGGGCGATGCGCCTTCTCGGGGTGGCGGTGCTGGTTGCGGTCGATGACGATGGCCATGCGCCTATATAGGCCTGTTCGAGTCCGATTTCGACACGCCTGTCGCAACCGCGCTTCAAGGTTTCTTGGGACACTGGCCGCGCGTTGGGAGGCTTTCCATGAACCTGAAATATCGCGGCGCGGCGGACTTGCGCAATTTTGCCATCTTCGCCGCTGCCCGGCTTCAGGGTCCTATTCCTTCTGCAGCCAGGCCCAGCGCAGCGACGGGATGGATCCCGCCTCGCCCTTGGCGCGCGATTCCGCCGGCAACCTCCACGGCACCGCCGTCACCGTCGCCGGCCGGCGCGACGGCCAAATCTTCAGGCTTTCTCCGTCTACGGATGGTTCGCCCTGGACCACCACGGTGCTGCACAAATTCACCCACGACCGCTTCGCCAGCGAAGGCGCGCTGACCTGTGGGGGCGCCCGCGCCGGGCCTTCCCTGCGACGGCGCAAGCTGGGACTACCGCACGATTTTCGACTTCTGCAGGAGCGGCCTGTGCTGGGACGGCTGGGGCCCGTTCGCCACGTTCGCCATGGATGGCAGCGGCGCGCGCAGTCACGGGGTGGGTTTCGAGCTGACGCCCTGGCTGGGCTTGTCCGGCTTCGCTGCGTGATGGTGGATGAGGAACTCCACCTCGAACAGCTTTTCGCCGCGATACGAACACGATTGCTTCATATGCTCCGTCCGGTCGACCGGAGATCGTCCCAGATATTGCCGCTGAACGTGATGCCCCTTGCGGCCGTTGAGATGCACCGTGTAGCCCGAGACGGCGGTGTTCGTGTCCAGCACGGTATCGATGTTGCCGTGGTTCGACTTCACGTCGCTGACCTGCTCGCAATCGAGGTTGGCGCCGTCTTCGCCGAGCACATAGTCGAACGAATAGCCGTACCAGGTGCAGGCCACGAGCTTCTTGGCATAGGTGCAGCTGCTGTCGCCGGTCGCTTCGATGACGGCCGGTTGTCCGCTCGCGGGCGACGCGCAGACCGCGTCCTGCCGTCCGTGATCGCACAACGCCCCGTAGAGCAGATCGGCGATGACGGGATGCTGCGGCGCGGGAGGCGTGGTCGCGCAGCCGGCGACCAGCGCGGCTGCCGCCAAGGCGGGAATTCGCGTGCTTCTGCAAGTCATGGCGAAGGCTATACAGCACGGCCTCGCGGAAATCATCCGCTTCGGCTAGCCTCGCCGCCCAGTCGCCGCGGGAGGAAAACGCATTGACCTTGGCCACCGTCGCCGCCGCCTCGGGCGAGGATGTCTGCCCCTTCGATATTTCGAGCACCGGCAAGCCGGTCTTCCGCGCCTTCGCCCAGGCCCGTGCCAGGTTCGGCGGGCAGCGCGTCTGCATCGTCGACGTCGACGACAGCCAGCGCAACTATGACGACATATTGCGCGGGGCGCTCGCGCTCGGCCATGCGCTGAAATCCGGCACCAGGAAAGGCGAATGCGTCGGCGTGATGCTGCCGACCGGCGCCGGCGCGATCGCGACGTTCCTGGCGCTCAGCGCTTACGGCCGCGTGCCGGCGATGCTGAACTTCACCTCGGGCGCGGCGGCGATCAAATCCGCGCTCAAGACCGCGCAGGTGAAGAAGATCGCGACCGCGCGCCGCCTCGTCGAGATGGCGGGGCTGCAGAGCCTTGTCGACGAGATCTCGCAGAACGCCGAGATCGTCTATCTCGAGGATTTGCGCAAGGATCTCTCGATCCTCGACAAGGCGGCGGCGCTGATCGGCTCGTTCCTGCCCGGGCTCGTCACGTCGCGCCCCGCCGCGGATTCGCCGGCGGTGATCCTGTTCACGTCGGGCACCGAAGGCGAGCCCAAGGGCGTCGCGCTCTCGCATCGCAACCTGCTCGCCAATGTCGAGCAGGTGCGCGTGCATCTGGCGCTGTATTCGAGCGACATCCTGCTCAATCCCCTGCCCGCCTTCCATTGCTTCGGACTGACCGTCGGCTCGCTGATGCCGGTGATGCTGGGACTGAAGGTCGTGTGCCATCCCACGCCCCTGCAGCCGAAAGAGATCGTCTCGCGCATCCGAAAGCACAAGGCGACGATCCTGGTCTCGACCGACACCTTCATCACCCAATACGCGCGCGTCGGCGAGCCGGGCGATCTGTCGTCGCTGCGCCTGACCGTCTGCGGCGCCGAACGCCTGCGCGACGAGACGCGCGCGCTGCTGCGCAAGAAGCACGGCATCGAGCTGCTGGAGGGCTATGGCGTGACCGAGACCTCGCCGGTGATCGCGGCCAATCGTCCGGGTGCGAACCGTCCGGGCACGGTCGGTCAGATGATGGCCGACATGCAGTACCGCCTCGATCCCGTCGAAGGCATTCCCAATGCCGGGCGGCTGGTGGTGAAGGGCCCGAACGTGATGCTGGGCTATCTGCGACCAGAAGCGCCGGGCAGGATCGATCCGCCCGCCGGCGGCTGGCACGACACCGGCGACGTCGTCTCGGTCGACGAGGACGGCTATATCGCGATCAAGGGCCGCTTGAAGCGCTTCGCCAAGATCGGCGGCGAGTCGGTGTCGCTCGCGGTGGTGGAGAGCTGCGCCTCGGCGCTGTGGCCCGACGACAGCCATGCCGCGATCACCCTGCCCGACGGGCGCAAGGGCGAGCAGATCGTGCTCGTCACCACCAACAAGGACGCCAACCGCCACGACATCGTGGGCTGGGCGCACAATCACGGCGTCAGCGAGCTCGCGATCCCGCGCCGCATCGTCCTCGTCGAGGACATCCCCGTGCTCGGCACCGGCAAGACCGACTACGTCAGTGTGCAGAAGATGGTGGAGAAAGAGGCGGCGCCGTAAACAGCGCTTCGTGACGCTCGCAGATCTTGGGCCATAGCGAAGCGATCTCCGGAACGTCGAGGCCGAAGCCTTCGCGCAGGAAGCGCACCAGCTCGTCCTCGCTGTCGAGCGTGCGGTCGGTGAAGCCCTGCGGCGTCACCAGGCGCACGACGCGGCCGCGCAGAACCGTGAGACCCTCCGGCGTGTGGCGCTGGGCGACGAGGTTTTGCACGAAGGGCGACCATTCCTGGGTCTGAAGGTCGTGGCAGCGCGCGGCGAGCAGCGTCTCGTCGGCAGGATCGAGCTTGAAGTCGAACGACTTCGCGCCGCCGTAAGCGTGGTTGTGCAACCGCCACCAATCGCCGTCGACCTGCTCGAGGCGGAAATCGAAACCGGCGGACGAGAACGCGCCGGGCCGAATGGCGAACGGCTCCAGCGGCCCGTCGCCGAAACCGGCATCGGCGAGATAGAGGCCTTGCGCCAGTTCGACCTTCAGCACCAGGTGGTTGCCCGCGAACGGATCGCCGAACGCCTCGCGCATCACCGCTCCGGCGAGCCGCGTGACCTTGAAGCCCAACGCTTCCAGCGCCCAGCCAAGCACGCCGTTCATCTCGTAGCACCACCCGCCCCGCCCCCGCCGCACGATCTTCTCGACGCAATGCTCCCGCGCGGTCGTGACCGTCCGCCCGAGCTGAACGTCCAGGTTCTCGTAAGGAATGGCACGCAGATGGGCGCGGTGGACCGCGCGCAAGCCCTCGAGCGTCGCGGGCGGGCGCTCGGAAAGGCCGAGGCGGCGGAGATAGAGAGCGAGACTATCTGTCATTGAATTATCAGACCATCAACTTATACTTGAGAGCGTCCATGGAGTGCCGGCAATGGTCCGAAAATATGTATCTCTCCTCGGTGCGGCTGCAATCGGTTTGTTGAGCGCGGGTCCCGTCCACGCGCTGAGCTTCGCGACCTACGACACCGGCAACAACAGCGAGCTTCTGACCTCCCTGCCCGGCGACGACGTCAAGCGCGTCGTGTTCTCGGTCAATGTCGGCTCGGTGAACGCGGGCGACATCCTCGTCGTCGACGCCGAGACCGAGATGACCAACGATACCGGCTCGCCGTCGCGGCTGACCGCGCAATTGATCCTGGGATCGTCGGCGTCGGCCACGACCGGGACCGAGCTCGACGAGAACAACAATTTCTACATCACGCCCGACATGCATCACGGCGTGCGCGTGAAGGCGTCGATCAAGGGGTTCTCGTCGAGCAGCAGCTCGACCTACGTCAATCTCGTGGTGTGGGGCAATCCCGGCACGCTCACGGTCGAGCAGGACTATGGCCGGCTTCAAGTCCTCAAGATCACACCATAGGAGGACGACGTGAAAGCCAAGACGTTCCGCGTCGCGCTGCTCGCGGCGCTCATCGCTCCGGCGCCGGGTTTCGCCGCGACGTTCACGACCTACGACACCGGCGACAACAGCGAGCTGATCGCGAGCTCGCCCGGCGACAACGTCAAGCGGGTCATCTATTCGGCCGCCGTGGGCTCGCTTGCCGCCGACGACATCCTGATCGTCGCGTCCGAGGCGCAGCTCCAGAACGACACCGGGGGCAATGTGCGCCTGTCGACGCAGCTCATCCTGGGATCGTCGCCCGGCGCCACGACCGGGACCGAGCTCGACGAGAACAACGCCTTCAACGTCACTGCCGATATGGTGCGCGGCCAGCCCACCAAGCTCGCCATCGCCCGGATCGCGTCGGCGACCTCGGCCGGGTTCGTGAACCTGGTGGTCTGGACGAACCAGACGCTGGCGGTCGACCAGGACTATGGGCGCCTGCAGGTCCTCAAGATTCATCCCTGAGGGCCCTGACAGCCGATTCCCGGGATTTTCGGCATCCGCCGCCCTGGCGCGCCCGCACCAGGCGGGGCCATGCGTCCGGTCGCGAAAATTTATCGAAACGGCAACCCATTGACTTTCCTTGGAAAAGGACAAAATGCCGCAAAATATTCTTATCTCCCCCATAGTGGGGACTTGCATATAGGCAACTTGATGCTAGATGTAACTCCGTAATAGTTGGGAGGCGGAAAGCGGCGCGTCGTGCCACCAGAAACCGACTACACGCGCAAATTCCGTAAGGAACTCATGGCCGGGCTCTCTTCGCTCGTCCTTCTGGCGGTGCTCGCCCGCGCCGGAAGGGAGATGTATGGATACGAAATCGCCAAGGCCGTGAAGGCCGAGGGCGAAGGCGGGCTCATCTTCAAGCAGGGGGCCATCTATCCGGTCCTGCGGTCGCTCCACGCCACCGGGCTCCTGGAAAGCCGCGTCGAGGCTTCCGCGTTCGGCCCGCCCCGGCGCTACTACAACATCACCGATGACGGGCGCCGCGCGCTGGCCGATTGGCAGTACGCATGGCGCGACATGCGCGAGTTCGTCGACGACGCGCTGAAGGGCGGCGCCGCGGGCGGAGGGATGGCCGATGACGTCAGACCGTCCGCCTGAAACGGTCCGCGCTTACCTGGACCAGCTCAGACGCGCGCTCAAAGGCGCGCCGCCCGGGCTCATCTCGGACGCGCTCGCCGACACCGAAGACCATCTGAACAACGAGATATCCCACAATCCGGAAGTTCCGGAATCCGAAATCCTGGCGTCCGTGATCGACACCTACGGCACGCCGCAAGAGATCGCAGAGGAGTATAGAGACATGGAAGCCACCATCGGCGGACCCTTCCCCAAGCTCGAAAGCTCGCCCGAACGCCGCTACGGATTCTTCAACGTCGTGTCGGATCCGCGCACCTACGGCGCGCTGATCTACATGCTGCTGTCGCTGATCACCGGCATCTTCTTCTTCACCTGGACGGTGACCGGCATCGCGCTGACCGTCGGCTTCGCGATCCTGATCATCGGCATCCCCTTCGCGATGCTGTTCATCGGCTCGATCCGCGTGCTCAGCCATGTCGAGGGCCGCATCGTCGAAGGCCTGCTCGGCGTGCGCATGCCGCGCCGCCTTCCCCCCGCGACGCAGGCCGACGAGACGGTGTGGGCGCGCATCAAGGACGGCCTGACCGACAGCCGCACCTGGTCGTCGATGTTCTACTTCCTGCTGATGCTGCCGCTCGGCATCGCCTATTTCACCGTCGCGGTCACCGGGCTGTCGGTGTCGCTGGGCGTCACGGCCGGCTGCATCTATTCGCTGATCACCAACGACGCGAGCCACATCCATATCGACGAGTGGCCGTGGCTGGCGCATCTGCTCCACACCGCGCCGGGCCTGATCGTGTTCGCGCTGGTCGGCGTGCTGATGTTCTTCTTCATGCTGCATGTCGCCCGCGGCGTCGGCTGGCTGCACGGCCGCGTCGCCGAGCTGCTTCTCGTCCGGCTTTAAGCCCCCTTTTGACCGGACATCCTGAGCGCCGCGGACGCAAATCCGCGGCGCATTTTTTTGCGTCCTGCGGCATGGGAATTGCTCGGCTTTCGACTGTCGCGCCGTTTTGAGCGAATCGGCCCGGCGCGGGACTGGCAGCGTTAACGCCCGAGTAAGGGTTGACGCGCGTAATAGCCTTTGAGCTATAAGGGGTTGCTGCCGGTTCGCCGGGCGCATGACGACAGGGGGGAGCCTGGGCTGGAGGGGGGACCTTTCGGCTCGACTAAACCAGGAGCCGATGTGAAGCGAAGCAGCCAGCCGACATTGTCGACCGCAGCGAGCGATTGGCGCAGATCCGCGCGTGCCGCCGCTGCCGCCCTTTCCACCACGGACGGCCGCTGGGCCCTGCTCTCGACCTCGCTGACCGCGATGATCGCGGGCACCGTGGCCTGGCTCGCCGTCGGCACCATGCCGCCGCTCAAGCCGCATGGCTTCCACGCCACACGCACGACAACGTTCCTGCCCTATCAACTGTTCCTCAAGCTGACCCAGGGCAGCGGCGACACCAAATACGCCGCGATCGCGCCCTTCGGCGGCGCGGGCGCGAACCGCGTCCCGGACGAGATCGCCAAGCAGCCGCCCCTCGACGACGAGAACAAGACGCCCGGCATCGAGACGCGCACCCTCACGCTGGAGCATGGCGACACCTTCGCCGGCGCGCTCCAGGACGCCGGCATCTCCGGCGAGGACGCGGGCTCGGCGGTCGCGGCGCTGGCCAAGGTCTACGACCCGCGCGACCTGCGCGCCGGCCAGTCCTTCGAGATCACCTATTCCACCCAGCCGCAGACGCAGAGCGACGCTTCGGACGGCAACGCCGCCGACGGCGACGAGGACGATGCCGACGCGAGCGGTCCGATGGGGCCCGCGACGACCACGCCGGTCGGCCACCTGGTCTCGGTCAGCTTCTCGCCCTCGGTCGAGCACGACATCGCCATCGCGCGCGATGAGACCGGCGCCTTCGTCGCCAACGACACGGTGAAGGAGCTCTCGGCGCATGTGCATCGCGCCGGCGCCACCATCGAAGGCAGCCTCTATCTCAGCGCCATGCGCGCCGGCATCCCCGCCGACGTCGTGGTCGAGATGATCCACATGTTCTCCTACGAGGTCGACTTCCAGCGCGACATCAGGCCGGGCAACTCGTTCGAGGTGTTCTACAGCTACTACTACACGCCCGAGGGCCAGCCGGCGCGCAACGGCAACATCTCCTACGCCACGATGCATCTGGGCTCGCGCACCATCGCGCTCTATCGCTACCAGCCCGACGCCAACGAGCCGGCGGACTATTTCGACGCCAAGGGCCAGAGCGCCAAGTCGATGCTGATGAAGACGCCGGTCGACGGCGCGCGCATCTCGTCGGGCTTCGGCATGCGCTTCCATCCGGTGCTCGGCTACAGCCGCATGCACAAGGGCATCGACTTCGCGGTGCCGGTGGGAACGCCGGTGATGGCGGCGGGCTCGGGCGTGGTGCAGCTGGCCGGACATCTCGGCGGCTACGGCAACTACCTGCGCATCAACCACCAGAACGGCTATGGCACCGCCTACGGCCATCTGTCGCGGCTCGCGCCGGGCATCCATGCCGGCAGCCACGTGCATCAGGGCCAGATCGTCGCCTATAGCGGCAACACCGGCATGTCGACCGGCCCGCATCTGCACTACGAGATCCTGGTCGGCGGCTCGCAGGTCAATCCGCTCAAGGTCAAGGTCGCGACCGGCCGCAGGCTGATGGGCCGCGAGCTGCACAACTACCTGCTCGCGCGCATGCACACCGACGCGCAGCTCGCCTCGATGAAGCTCGAGACCAGGGTCGCCGACATCTCGGCCGACCTGCGTCAGGCGAAAGCGAAGTAGGCGGGCGCGGCCGATGGCGGCCACCGTCTATTTCGCCACCAACCGCGTCGTCGCAGGCCACGCCGAGGACTATCGCAACTACGGCAACGGCATCGTCGCGCCGACCGATCCGCTGGCGGTGAGCCATGGCATCGCCTTCGTCGAGGACGCGAACCTGACCGCCGACACCGTTGGCGCGATCAAGCGGATCCAGGACGTCTCGAAAGGCCAGTTCGGCGCGCAGGCCGCGGCCGACCTGTCGAGCCCGGGCCGCAACCTGCTGATCTTCATCCACGGCTTCGACAACAGCTTCGAGAACGCGATCACCCGCGCCGCCTTCAATCAACAATGGTTCCGCGCCTCGGGCGTGGCCGGCGCCGACACGACGGTGATCGCGTTCAGCTGGCCCTCGCTCGGCAAGCTGATCTCGTTCCCGATCCTGTTCGCCGATTACTGCCGCGACCAGATGCAGGCCGGCCAGTCGGGCATGCACATCATGCGCTTCTTCGCCGGGCTGGAGCCCGTGATCCGCAAAGCCCGCGCCGCGGGGCGCAAGACCTTCCTGCTCGCGCACAGCATGGGGCATTTCGCGCTGCAGGCGGCGCTGGAGAGCTGGTTCCTGCACGGCAACGGCCAAGCCGATCTGTTCGACGAAGCGTTCCTCTGCGCCGCCGACGAGCAGCACAACAGCTTCGCGTTCCCCGCGCCGGGGCGCCTGAGCGACCTCAAGCTGCTCGCCAGGCGTATCTCGGTTTATTATAGCACCAGCGACCAGGTGCTGCATCTGTCGCATGTGCTGAACGGGATCCGCAGGCTCGGCGAGCGCGGGCCCGAGGACATGTCGAACGCAACCCTGTTCCCGCCCGGGCAGTACCGCATGGTCGACTGCTCGGGTTTCGCCGATTACGACCGCGACTTCCAGGGCTCGCACCAGTACTACCGGCGCTCCAAGCTGGCGCGCGCCGATATCGCGGGCGCGATGTAGGCCCGGAGACAGACTCGGCTTACGCTATGCCTTTCGCTCCAACGAAAGCGGGACTGCGTGCCCAATCCAAAAGACGAAGCTCGGGCTCGAGCCGACAATGCTTTCACGGCTTCCCAGCAGCGCGACGATGCGGTGAAGCGTGAGATCGAAAAGGAGCGCGCGGCGACCGCCGCCAAGAGCGCGCGATTGAAGGCGCTCCGGCTTGCCAAGGAAGCGGCCGACCGCGAAGCCGCGGCGCTGCTTCCGCCGGCGCCGCCGCCGAAGAAGCGTGCGGCCAGGAAGAAAAGCGAGACGTAGCCGCTACGTGACGGAGACGATCGTCGCCATCAGGCGACCGAAATGATCGTCGCCGTCAGGCGACCGAAATGATCGTCGCCTGGCGCAGCACAAGCTTCCAGGCGCCGTCGGCCTTGCTCCAGACGTCGGTGAAGCGGCGGCGCACGGTCTTGCCGGCATGGGGCGCCTTGCCCTTGGGCACCATGACCTCCTCGCCCATCGAGACGACAAGCTCGCCCATCTTCGCGCGCCGCTCGACATGCTGCTCGAACGACGCATAGGCGATCATCCCGGCGTTGAACAGCGCGATCGAGTCCTTGCCCTCGACGATTCTGTTGTGCGGCGCATGGACCAGGCAATCCGGCGCGAACGCCGCCGCGAAGGCATCGGCGTCGTCGGCCAGGATGGCGCGGGTGAGCGCGTTCTCGATCTCCGCGACTTCGGCAATATCCGGATCGGCGATATGGACGGTCATGGGCAGGTCCCCAGGGTGGCTACAGGGATGTAGTCACCCAAGGCTGCCGTTCAAGGCCCCCGATCCCTAATGCACCGCCCGGCTCGGCGCGGCGTGCTCGATGTCGAGCTCGTCGGCTGTGCCGGCGAACTCGACGCCGTTGATGGTGAGGCCGGACTTGCCGGCGCCGACCTTGATCTTGGCGCCGTCGCCGATGCGGCCTTCGAGCAGCATCTGCGCCAGCGGATCCTGAAGGCGGCGCTGGATCACGCGCTTCAAGGGCCGCGCGCCATAGACCGGGTCGTAGCCGGCATTGGCCAGCCACTCGCGCGCCTTGTCGTCGAGATCGATCTCGATCTTGCGGTCGGCGAGCAGCTTCGACAGGCGCGATATCTGGATGTCGACGATCTTGTCCATGTTCGCGCGGGTGAGCCGATGGAACAGGATGATCTCGTCGAGACGGTTGAGGAACTCGGGCCGGAAATGCGCGCGCACCGCCTGCATCACCTGCGCGCGGGCCTGCGCGGTCTCGTCGCCGCTCAGGAGCTCGGTGCCGAGGTTCGAGGTCAGGATGATCACCGTGTTCTTGAAGTCCACGGTGCGCCCCTGCCCGTCGGTCAGGCGCCCGTCGTCGAGCACCTGGAGCAGCACGTTGAAAACGTCGTGATGCGCCTTCTCGACCTCGTCGAACAGGATCACCTGATAGGGCCGGCGCCGCACCGCTTCGGTGAGCACGCCGCCTTCCTCGTAGCCGACATAGCCGGGCGGCGCGCCGATCAGGCGCGACACGGCGTGCTTCTCCATGAACTCGCTCATGTCGATGCGCACCATCGCGGTGTCGTCGTCGAACAGGAACGCGGCCAGCGCCTTGGTCAGCTCGGTCTTGCCGACGCCGGTGGGGCCCAGGAACAGGAACGAGCCGATGGGGCGGTTGGCATCCTGCAAGCCCGCGCGCGCGCGGCGCACGGCGTTGGAGATCGCGCGCACGGCCTCGTCCTGGCCGACGACCCGCTTCTCGAGCGACGATTCCATGTGCAAGAGCTTCTCGCGCTCGCCTTCGAGCATCTTGTCGACAGGGATGCCGGTCCAGCGCGAGACGACGCCCGCGATATGCTCCGGCGTCACCGCTTCGTTGACCAGCGCGGCGCCCTTCTTCTCCTCGATCTCCTGCAATTGCTTCTCGAGGCCGGGGATGACGCCATAGGTGAGCTCGCCCAAGCGCGCGAAATCGCCGCGGCGCTGCGCGGCATCGACCTCCTGCCGCGCGTGGTCGAGCTTTTCCTTCAGGCCCTGCACGTCCTGGACGGATTTCTTCTCTTCCTGCCAGCGCGCGCCGAGGCTCGCAGCCTTCTCCTCCAGCTCCGCGAGCTCGCCCTCGAGCGCGGCGAGGCGATCGCGCGACGCCTTGTCGGTCTCTTTCTTCAAGGCTTCGCGCTCGATCTTGAGCTGGATGACGCGCCTGTCGAGCTCGTCGAGCTCCTCGGGCTTGGAGTCGACCTGCATGCGCAGGCGCGACGCCGCCTCGTCCATCAAATCGATGGCCTTGTCGGGCAGGAAGCGGTCGGTGATGTAGCGGTTGGACAAGGTCGCCGCCGCGACGATGGCGCCGTCGGTGATGCGCACGCCGTGATGGACCTCGTACTTCTCCTTCAAGCCGCGCAGGATCGAGATCGTGTCTTCCACGGTCGGCTGCGACACGAACACGGGCTGGAAGCGTCGCGCCAGCGCCGCGTCCTTCTCGACATGCTTGCGGTATTCGTCGAGCGTGGTCGCGCCGATGCAATGCAGCTCGCCGCGCGCGAGCGCCGGCTTCAACAGGTTCGACGCATCCATCGCGCCGTCGGCCTTGCCGGCGCCGACCAGCGTATGCATCTCGTCGATGAAGAGAATGACCTTGCCTTGCGCCGCGGTGATCTCGTTCAGCACGGCCTTGAGCCGCTCCTCGAACTCGCCGCGGAACTTCGCGCCCGCGATCAAGGCGCCCATGTCGAGCGCCATCAGCCGCTTGTCGCGCAGGCTCTCGGGCACGTCGCCGTTGACGATGCGCAGCGCCAGGCCTTCGGCGATGGCGGTCTTGCCGACGCCGGGCTCGCCGATGAGCACGGGGTTGTTCTTGGTGCGCCGCGACAGCACCTGCATGGTGCGGCGGATCTCCTCGTCGCGCCCGATGACGGGATCGAGCTTGCCGGTGCGCGCCAGCTCGGTCAGGTCGCGGGCGTATTTCTTCAGCGCGTCGTACTGGTTCTCGGCCGTGGCGCTGTCGGCGGTGCGGCCCTGGCGCAGATCGGCGATCGCCTTGTTCAGCGCCTGCGGCGTGACGCCGGCGTTCTTCAGGATCGGCGACGACATCGCGAGCGCGAGCAGCAGGTACTCGGCGGTCACGAAGCTGTCGCCCGCCTTCTTCGCCGCCTGCTCGGCCGCGTCGAACAGCCGCGCCGCCTCGGGCGACATGTAGACCTGCCCCTGCCCGCCCTGGATCTTGGGGAGCTTTCCGAGCGCGCGCTCGACCTCGTCGCGCACCTGCTCCGGGCGGCCGCCCGCCGCCGCGATCAGTCGCGCGGCGAGGCCTTCCTCGTCGTCGATCAGCACCTTGAGCAGATGGTCGGGGGTGAGCTGCTGGTGGTTGGAGCGCAGCGCCAAGCCCTGGGCGGACTGCATGAATCCGCGCGCGCGCTCGGTGAATTTCTCGATATCCATCTAATAAGCCCTCTCTAGCCTCCGGTCTGCCGCCCATGGGGCCGGCGCGCCGAATCCAAAACGCAGAATACCGCCCCTGATGGGCACGGTTCCTGCCTTAAATGGGTTCCCGTTCCGTACACTTCAAGGGCAAAAAGAAAGCGCCGGGCGGCGGGGCGCGGCGCTTCTTCAGGCTCGAGATGGGCTCAGCGCCGTCCGGGCGACAGCAGGGCGCTCCGCGGCAGGGCCTTGCCCTTCTTGTCGTGATGCCGAGGGGCGCGGGCCGCGTTGTTGCAGGTATAGTCGTCCGACCCGAACATCGTCTGGGTCTGCACGTCGACGAACTTGTTCGGCCCGATCGTGTTGTCGCCGTCCGACCCGCCGCTCAGGATGCCGATACAGGCCGTGGTGATGCGGTTCTGCGAGACCGTGTTGGCGGCGCCCGACGGATCGCCGTTCGCCTGCTCGCACAGCGCGTCGAGATGGATCGCCGACTCGGTCGTGGAATTGGCGACCGTGTTGTGCGTGATCGTGTTGTTGTCGCCGCAGACGTCGATGCCGTCATAGATCGTGGTGGTGGTGATCTTGTTGTTCGCGACATTGACGTAGTCGCCGTTGACGGCGGTCGGCAGCGCGGTCTCGCTGTAGATGCCGACACCGGCCCATTCCACGTTCGAGACCGTGTTCTTCGAGACCTGCACCATGTCGCTGACCGTGCCGTCCACGCCGTCCAGCACGATGCCGAACTGCGCGTCGCTGACGACGTTGCGCTGCACCGTCGGCGGCGACTGGTAAACCGCCGAGGACAGATCGTAGAGGATGATCCCCGCCGATCCGAAGGTCTCGGGCGTGAAGACGAAGCCGCTGACGATGTTCGAGGTGATGTTCGCCGTGGCGCCGTGGGCGAGCTCGATGCCGTTCTGGGCGATGAGGTCGGTATGGCCGAGCCCGCTCACCGTGTTGCGCGAGATCGTGCCGACCGCGCCCGCCAGCTGCATCACGATGCCGTTCTTGCCGAAATTCTGCACGCGGTTGTTGTTGATCGTCACCTCGCCCGTGCCGACCGTCGCGTTCTCGACCAGGATGGAATAGCGGACCTGGCAGCCCTGGTGGCCGTCCGGCCCGATCTGGTTCTGCACCGTGTTGTTGCGGATCAAGCCGCCGGCGTTCTTGTAGTAGATGCCGGTCATGCCGAGATTGCAGTCGGCGTTGTTGTTGTCCGCGGCGTCGACGACGAGGCCGGTGATATTCGCCGAGCCCACGGAGGAAGGCGCGACCAGGATCTGCGCCGCCATCGCGTAGCCGTTCGCCATCGTCGTGTTCTGCGCCAAGCCGCCGCCGGGGATCGTGATCCGCGGCGCGTCCATGCCCGGCACGCCCTTCAAGGATACGCTCTTGGTGATGCTGACCTGCTCCGGATAGTCGCCGGGACAGATCGACACCGCGTCGCCGTCGGCCGCCGCATCGACGGCTTGCTGGATGGTCGTGTAGCTGTTGTGCGTCGTCTTGCAGGTGCCGACATGCAGCGTGCGCGCGCCGGCGGATTGCGCCTGAAAAGCCAGCGCCACCGCGGCGGCGGCGCAGAGATAGCTTATTTTCCTAAGCATTTTCTTTCCCCATTTTAATGTCAAATTCGACGCTATTAATCGAAGTCAAAGGGGTCAATGTAGCGGATTCGGTTATGCGCTCGCGCGGTTCTCTCTAGGGTAGGAAGAGTCAAACAAGACAGTTAGATGACGAATGTTGGCGCATGACCGAAAGCTTCTTAAGCGCATTGTCCGTCTGCGGAATCTATATTCCGCCCCGCTCTTTTCCCACTTCTAAGACGGGATGTTCTTCAGGCGCCTGAGCGGCGAGAGCAGCACGAAGAGTGGTGCCGCGGCCATGCCTGCAACCGAGATCAGCAGCGTCTCGCGGATGCCGAGCCAGCCGCCGAGCAGCCCGCCGGCCGCTGCGCCGATCACCGTCATTGCGCCGCTGACGGCGCTGAACAGCGCCGCTGTGCGGCCGAGCATCGCGCGCGGCAGCACCGCCTGGCGAAGGCTGGTCAGCGGGATCATGAACGCCATCGCGAAGCCGTCGCCGCCCAGCTGCGCCGCCATCAGCATCGCGGCCGCGAGCCACACCGGCCCATGCGCCAGCGGCACCAAAAGCAGCGCGGTCGTATAGGCGAAGCATCCGCTCCATACCGTCGGCCCGATGCCGATGCGCCGCGTCAGCGCGTTCGACAGGCTCGCGCCGAACAAGGCGCCCACCCCGCCGCAGGCGATGGTCACACCCATCAGCGCCGGCGAGAGTCCCAGCACCTCGATCCCATAGAAGAGATAGAGCGGCCAGAAGAACGCGCCGAAGCCGGTGAAGACGATCGTCATCCACAGCAGCGGCCGCACCAAGGGCTCGTCGAGCACGGCCTTCAACCCGCTCCACAGGTCTTCGTGCCAGCGCGCCCGCGTTTCGGGCGGCGGCAATTCGCGCGCCGGCACGGCGAACAGGAACGCCGCCGAGATGAGATAGGTGATCGCGGTGCCGAGCATCGCGAAGGGCGCGGTGAAGAGCTGGAACAAGGTGCCTGCCGCGGCCGGCCCGCCGATCTCGGCGATCGCCTCGGTCGTGCCGAGCTTCGCATTGCCCTCGAGCAGATGCTCGCTTTGGATCAGCGACGGCAGGAAGGCGTGGTCGGCGATCTCGAACAGCACGCTCGCCGCGCCCACCAGCGCGCCCACGGCATAGAGCTGCGGCATCGAGAGCAGCTGCATCCAGGCGGCGACGGGCACGGTCAGGATCAGCGCGGTGCGCGCGAGGTCGCAGGCGATCATCACCTGCCTGCGGCTGCTGCGGTCGACGAAGCCGCCTGCGAACAGCCCGACAACGGCGCCGGGGCCGCGCGCCAGCGCCGCGAGCAGGCCGAGCTCGGCCGGCGTCGCATGGATGGACAGGATCGCGGCCATCGCGAACCCTTCGCGCGCGATGCGCGCGCCGAAGGACGATACGGCCTGGGCAGCCCAGAGCCGCAGGAAGCCGGCGTCGCGCCAAAGCGCGCCGGACAAGCGCAATGTCACGGGGAAAATCTCCGAACGAACCGATGTGCGCGAGCGCTCGCGCGTAGCGAGCGCGGCCTATCCTCGAACCCGAGGACCTACGAGTGGATGAGACCCCTCATGGCGGCAACCTGTTCTGCCGGACGGATACCGGCGTTCGGACGATATTACTCTTCGATGTCTTCCTCGTCGACGCCGACGAGACCCGCGGCCCCGTCGACGAGCGAGAAGGACGGTCCCGGCGGCTGCGGCGTGCCGGGGATATAGGGCTGCTCGCCCGCGCCCTGCGGCGGACGATACTGGCCGTTGCCGTTCGCGTTGGGCTGCTGGCCGGAGGCTTGCTGCTGCTGTTGCGCCTGCAGGGCCTGCTGCGCCTGAACCGCGCTCAGGATGCGGAAGTAATGCTCCGCATGCTGAAGATAATTCTCGGCCATCACGCGGTCGCCCTGCGTGTTGGCGTCGCGCGCGAGCTGAAGATACTTCTCGTAGACGTGGCTGGCCGAGCCGCGGATCTTGATGTCGGGCCCGTTGGAATCGTAGGTGCGGTTCGGATTGAACTGGCCGCCATTGCTGCCGCCGCCACCACCACCGCTATGACCGTTATGACTGCCTTGCGGCCGCCGGCCGCCTCTGCGAGAGCGCTTCACATCAACCTCGTCGTAAATCCAAAAACCTGCCTCTTGAGGCGAACGGCCTGTGCCCGCGCCTTTCGCGGAACCGGCGGAACGTCAGCGTTTCGTCGTTCGCTTTTCGCAAGGACCGGCGCGTACCTGGCGCGCCGTAAAGCCCCCTAAGCTTGCGGGTCCTTGCCTCCCCACGCGCCGGGAAACTAACGATTCCGGGCTGTGGTTCCAAGGATTTTCTTACAACGTCCTGGGATTTCAGCCCTATCGTCCGACGACCGCACAGCGCGGAATCCCGGCCAGATCGGGCACGAAGCCCAAGACTTTCAAGCCCTTGGCCGCCATGACAGCGGCAACATCCGGCCCCTGCCCGGCCCCGATCTCCAGAAAAGCGAGCCCTTGCGGTTTCAACAGCCGTCCGATCTCGCCCGCCAGTACGCGACAGACCTCCAGCCCATCCGTCCCGCCGGCCAGCGCCCTGGCCGGCTCATGGAGCCGGATCTCGGGCGCCAGATTCGGGATGTCGTCGGTTCTTATATAGGGAGGGTTGGACAGGATTACATCGTAGGTCCCGCCTATTTCGGTGAAATCGCATTGCACCAGGCGGCTGCGGCTCACCTGGTCCTGCGCCGCGAGATTGCGCGCGGCCCATTCGAGCGCGGGGTCGGAGACGTCGACGCCCGTCCCCAAGGCGTTCGGATATTCGCTCAGCGCCGTCACCAGAAGACAGCCCGATCCGGTGCCGAGATCGACGATGTCGAGCGGCGCGGCGCGGTCGGGGAAGCGCTTCAGCATCTCTTCGATCAAGGTCTCGGTCTCGGGCCGCGGGATCAGCGCGCCGGGCCCGACCCGGATGTCGAGGGTCCAGAAGCCCTTGTGGCCGAGGATATAGGCGACCGGCTCGCGCGCGATGCGGCGCGCGATCTGTTCTTCGGTGGTCAGCAGCCGCGCGTCGAGCCGCGGGTTGTCGACACCCGCAGCCGCCAGGCGCTCGACCGTGTCGCTCAACTGCCCTGTTCCAGCTCGGCGAGGCGCTCGGCCTGGTCGGCGGTGACCAGCGCGTCGACGATCTCGCCGAGGTCGTCGCCCGAGATGATGCGGTCGAGCTTGTAGAGCGTCAGGTTGATGCGGTGATCGGTGACGCGGCCTTGCGGGAAGTTGTAGGTGCGGATGCGCTCGGAACGGTCGCCGCTGCCGACCATGCTCTTGCGCGCGCCGGCGCGGGCCGAGTCGACGCGCTCGCGCTCGATCTCGTAGAGCTTGGCTTTCAGCAGCTTCATCGCCTGCGCCTTGTTCTTGTGCTGCGACTTCTCGGTCTGCTGCGCCACCGCGATGCCGGTGGGAAGGTGCGTGATGCGCACCGCGCTCTCGGTCTTGTTGACGTGCTGGCCGCCGGCGCCTTGGGCGCGATAGACGTCGATGCGCAGGTCCTTGTCGTTGATCTGGATGTCGACGTCCTCGGCCTCGGGCAGCACTGCGACCGTCGCGGCCGAAGTGTGGATGCGCCCGCTCGCCTCGGTCACCGGCACGCGCTGCACGCGGTGCACGCCGCTCTCGAATTTGAGCTTGGCATAGACGCCGGCGCCGCTGACGTCGAGAACGGCGTCCTTGATGCCGCCGAGATCGCTTTCGGTGCGGTCCATCACTTCGGTCTTCCAGCCCTGAAGCTGGCAATAGCGCTGGTACATCTCGAGCAGATCGGCCGCGAACAACGCCGCCTCGTCGCCGCCGGTGCCGGCGCGGATCTCGACGATGGCCGAGGACGAGTCCGCCGCGTCCTTGGGCAGCAGCTTGATCTTGAGGTCGTGCTCCTGGCCGGCCAGACGGACCTTAAGCTCTGCCCGCTCCTCCTCCGCTATGGCGCGCATCTCGGGATCGGCGAGCAGCGCTTCGGTATCGGCGAGCTGCTTCTCGGTTTCGCGATAGGCGCGCGCCGCCTCGACCACCGGCGCGAGCTCGGCATGCTCCTTGGAAAGCTTGACGAACGCGCCGCCCGCGGTGCCGGACGACAGTTCCGCCTCGACCGCATGGAAGCGGTCTAGCAGGCGCTCGAGCGTGGCGGTGGGAATCATGGTCTACCTTACCTCCCCCTTGCGGGGAGGTCGAAAAATGCGAAGCGTTTTTCGGGTGGGGGGTCGGCGCGAGACGGCCGCCCCCTACCCGGAAAACGTCTTCGCTTCGCTTGAAGTTTTCCGACCTCCCCACAAGGGGGAGGTCAAGATCACTGCGCGGGCTCGAGCACCTTGCCGCGCTCGGCCTCGATGGTCGCGGCCTTCTTCTCGCAGAGCTCGACGATGTGGTCGACGAGCTTCTCGTTGTCGAGGCGGTAGGCGGGCTCGCCGTTCAGGTAGATCTGGCCGTGTCCCTTGCCGGCGCCGCCGCCCGTGAAGCCGAGATCGGTCTCGCGCGCCTCGCCCGGGCCGTTGACGACGCAGCCGATGATCGAGAGCGTCATCGGCGTCGAGATGTGCTTGAGCTTGTCCTCCAGCACGCGCACCGTCTCGATGACGTTGAAGCCCTGGCGGGCACAGGACGGGCACGAGACGATGTTCACGCCGCGATGGCGCAAATTCAGGCTCTTCAAGATATCGAAGCCGACGCGCACCTCTTCGACCGGATCGGCCGAGAGCGAGACGCGGATAGTGTCGCCGATGCCGCTCCACAGCAGCATGCCCATGCCGATCGACGACTTGACCGTGCCCGAGATCATGCCGCCGGCCTCGGTGATGCCGAGATGGATCGGGCAGTCGACGGCGTCGGCCAGGCCCTGATAGGCCGCGACGGCGAGGAACGCGTCCGACGCCTTCACCGAGATCTTGTATTCGCGGAAGTCGAGATCGTCCAGAATCTTGGCGTGGTTCAGCGCGCTCTCGACCATCGCCTCGGGGCACGGCTCGCCATAGCGCTCGAGCAATTCCTTCTCCAGCGAGCCGGCATTGACGCCGATGCGCATCGAGCAGCCGTGATCCTTGGCGGCCTGGACGACCTCCTTCACGCGCGCCGCCGAGCCGATATTGCCGGGATTGATGCGCAGGCAGGCCGCGCCGTTCACCGCCGCCTCGATGGCGCGCTTGTAGTGGAAATGGATGTCGGCGACGACGGGGATGCTGGCGGCGCGGGTGATCGCCTTCATCGCCTTGGTCGCGTCCTCGTCGGGACAGGAGACGCGCACGATGTCGGCGCCGGCTTCCTCGATGGCGCGGATCTGGTCGATGGTCGCGCGCGCGTCGCCGGTGATGGTGTTGGTCATGGTCTGGACGCTGATCGGCGCGTCGCCGCCGACGGCCACGGGCCCGACCATGATCTTGCGGGATTTGCGGCGGTGGATGTCGCGATAGGCTCGGATGCTCATGACGTCACCGTCTGTTGTTGGCGCGATCGGCGATGGCTTGCGGGTCGAGCGACAGCGATTCGGCGATCTGCCCGTTGCGCCCGGCATTGCCCATCGGCGCGCCGTCGAGATCGACCTCGATCGCGCCGGCGTTGTCGGTGGTGAGCAGATTGCCGACCGTGTCGGGCACCATGTAGCTGTCGCCCGGGTTCAGCGTGCGGTTGATGAAGGTCTGCCCTTCGGCGCCCTGCACCAGCACGCGCGTCGACTGCTTCACGCGCAGCACCACGCGCGCGTTGCGGTTCTGCTGGCCATAGACCTTGCCAGGCACGGGCTCTGTCGCGGGCGGCGTCGCCTGCGTCGTGTCGGTCGGCGCGGGCGTCGTCGTCTGCGCCGGCGGCGTCGTGACGACGGGCGGCGGAACGACCTTCACGACCTTGGGCTTCGGCTTGGCCACGCTCGTCTGCGGCGCCGGTGCAACCGGGGGCGCCATCATCTTGTCCGCGGCCGGCATGAGCAGATAGTACGCGCCGTACGCGAACAACAGCAGCACCACGCCGGCGATGATCTTCCAGCCCTGCGGCAGGCGGCGATGCTCGTCCTCGTCGATGACGGTGATGGTGGGTTGCGGCTCGTCGGCGCGGCCGGCGATCTGCGCCTTGAAGCGCTCGACCGCGGCGCCCTGGTCGAGGCCCAGATACTCCGCATAGGTGCGCACGAAGCCGACCGCATAGGTGCGGCCCGGCAGGCTCTCGATGCGGTCTTCCTCGAGCGCTTCGAGATGATCCTTGCGGATCTTCAGCGCCTTGGACACGGATGCGAGGTCGTCGCCCCGGCGCAGCCGCGCCGCGCGCAGGTCCTGGCCGACGGTCTCCAGCGGCGCATCGCTTTCGCCCGAGATCTCGCGCAGATGGATGCGGCGCTTCTGCCCGCCGCCTTCCTCGACTGTGAGATGGGTAACCTTCGTCATGCTCCGGCCGTATCCCGCGCCCCCAAGCGCCAATGTATGTAACGCGAAGGACGCCAATTAGACAATTGGAAAACCTGAATCTTTGCCTACCTAATGGCAATGCCACGCTCGGCCGCGAAGGCCGCGAGACGCGTTCTTAGGCTACCGTCGGTCCGGCCGCAAAGCTTATCGACGAACTGCGACACTTCCCGCAGATCCAGGCTCTGAATCATGGCTTTCACGGGGCCGATATTGGCGGGCTGCATCGAGAGCGTCCTGAGGCCCAGCCCGATCAGCGCCATGGCGTCGAGCGGCTTGCCCGCCATCTCGCCGCAGAGCGACAGGTCGCCCGCCGATTCGCTCGCCGACTGCACGATCTGGCGGATCAGGGTCAGCGCCGGCGGGTTCAAGGGATCGTAGCGCCGCGACACGCGCGGGTTGGTGCGGTCCACCGCGAAGACGAACTGGAACAGATCGTTGGAGCCGATGGAGACGAAATCGGCGCTGCGCATGATCTGCGGCAGCATGAAGGCGAGCGCCGGCACCTCGAGCATCGCGCCGACGCGGATGCGTTTGGGCTGCGCGAGGTTGAGCAGGCGCGCGCGCTCGATCTCGCGGTCGATCAGGCCGCGGGCGCGGTTGAACTCGGCGACGTCGCTGACCATCGGGAGCAGCACGTTGAGGATGCGCCCCTGCGCCGCGAGCATCAGCGCGCGCACCTGGTAGCGCAGCAGCGCCGGGCGATCGAGCGCGATGCGGATCGCGCGCCAGCCGAGCGCCGGGTTCTCTTCCCGCTCCCAGCGCGCGTAAGGCAGCACCTTGTCGCCGCCCAGGTCGAGGGTGCGGAACACGACGGGCTTGTCGCCGGCGGCGTCGAGCACGTCCTTGTAGAAGGCGATCTGGTCGGGAAGGCGCGGCATGGTTTCGCCGATCATGAATTGCAGCTCGGTGCGGAACAGGCCGATGCCGTCGGCGCCGGAATCCTTCAGATGCACCATGTCGAGCAGGAGCCCTGCGTTCATCATCAGCCGGATATGGACGCCGTCGCGCGTCACCGCCGGGGTGTCGCGGATCACGGCATATTGGGCGACGCGCGTGGCGCGCATCTCGCGCTTGATGACGAAGGTCTTCACGACCTCGGGCATGGGGCGCAGATGCACCTCGCCCGCCTCGCCGTCGACGACGATCGCGTCGCCGTGGCGCGCGCTGTCGCTGACACCCTCGACCGAGCTGACCAGCGCCAGCCCCATCGAGCGCGCGACGATGGCGACGTGCGAGGTCGCGGCCGCCTCTTCGAGCACCAGCCCGACCAGCTTGTCGCGGCCGTAATCGAGCAGCTCCGCCGGACCCATCGCGCGCGCGACGACGATGGCGTTGTCCGGCAGCTCGGGCTGCACGCCGCCGTCGCCCGAGAGATGACGCAACAGGCGCCGCGCGAGGTCGTCGAGATCGTGGGCGCGCTCGCGCAGGATCGCGTCGCCGAAGCGCAGCACGCGCACGCGCATCTCGTCCTGCACGCGCTCGACGCCGGCCTCGGCGGTGAGGCCCGTGCGCACGGCGTCGCGCATGCGCTGGCGCCAGCCTTGATCATAGGCGAACAGGCGATAAGCCTCGATGACCTCGCGGCCCTCGCCGGTCAGATCCAGCTCGCTCGAGACCAGCATCTCGTCGACGGATTCGCGCAGGCCCGCGATGGCTTCGTCGAGGCGCTTGAGCTCTTCCTGCGGATTGTCGGCGATCATGCGCTCGACCTTCACGCGCGGCTCGTGCAGGACGACATGGCCGACGGCGACGCCCTCCGACAGCCCGTCGCCCTTGAAGGTGCGCGGCCGGTCGGCGCGCAGCTCGGGCTCGTCGAGCTCGGCGATGTTGAAAAGGCCGCCCTGCGCCACCACCTCGGCCAGCACCATGGCCACGGTCTGCAACGCCTCGACCTCTTCCTCGGAATAGAGGACCGCGGCGCGGTTCTGAACCGTCAGCACGCCGAACACCTGCCCGCCGCGCACGATGGGCACGCCGAGGAACGACTTGTACGGATCCTCGCCGGTCTCCGGCCGGTAGGAGAAATGCGGATCGCTCGGCGCGTCGCTCAAATTCACCGCTTCGCCCGTGGACGCGACCAGGCCGACGAGGCCTTCATGCTCCTTCATCCGCGTCTTGTGCACGGCGGCGCGGTTGAGGCCTTCGGTCGCGAACAGCTCGAGATACTTGCCGGCGCGGCGCAGATAGATCGAGCATACCTCGGCGACCATGTTGGTCGCGATCAGCATCACCAGCTTGTCGAGGCGCGACTGCGCGCTGATCTGCTCGGCCATGATCTCGCGCAGCCGCCTGAGCAGCGTGCGCGGACCGGTGGCGCCGAGCGCGGGCATCACAAGTCGTTCGCACGCGGAGGCGCGGAGGACGCGGAGGCTCGGCGACCTCTCCGCGACTCCGCGTCTCCGCGTGAGCTATTGAGATCGCTCCGCATCTTATCCGGCATCCAACTCGTAGGCCGAATGCAGCGCCCGGACGGCCAATTCGACGTATTCCTCGGCGATGAGCACGCTGACCTTGATCTCGGACGTCGAGATCACCTGGATGTTGATGCCTTTCTCCGACAGCACCCGGAACATGGTTTGCGCGACGCCGGCATGGGTGCGCATGCCGATGCCGATGATCGAGACCTTGGCGACGTTGGCGTCATGGGTGATGTCGCGATAGCCGATCGCGGGGCCCGCCTTCTCGATCGCGGCCAGGGCGGTGGCGAGGTCGCCGCGCCCGACCGTGAAGGTGAGATCGGTCTTGCGGCCGTCCTCGGACACGTTCTGCACGATCATGTCGACATTGATGCCGCTGTCGGCGAGCGGACCGAAGATCGCGGCGGCGATGCCCGGACGGTCGGGGATCTTGTGCAGGGTGATCTTGGCCTCGTCGCGCGAATAGGCGATGCCGGTGACGGGTTTCTTTTCCACGATGTCTTCCTCGTCGCAAACCAATGTTCCGCCGGCCTCCGGCGCGAAGGTCGAGAGCACGCGCACCGGCACGCGATGCAGCATCGCGATCTCGACGGAACGCGTCTGGAGCACTTTGGCGCCCAAGGACGCCATCTCGAGCATCTCCTCATAGGCGATCTTCTCGAGCCGCCGCGCCTTGGCCACGATGCGCGGATCGGTCGTGTAGACGCCGTCGACGTCGGTATAGATGTCGCAGCGGTCGGCCTTGAGCGCCGCCGCGACCGCCACCGCCGAGGTGTCGCCGCCGCCGCGGCCGATGGTGGTGACGCGGTTGTCGGGCGCGATGCCCTGGAAGCCAGCGACCACGGCGGTCTCGCCGCCCGCGAGCCGCGCGTCGATCTCGTCGGGGTCGATCTTCTCGATGCGCGCCGAGGCATGCATCGACGAGGTGCGCACAGGGATCTGCCAGCCCATCCACGAGCGCGCGTTGACGCCGATGGTCTGCAGCGCGATCGCGGTCAATCCGGCGGTCACCTGCTCGCCCGAGGAGACGACGACGTCGTATTCGCGCGCGTCGGCGCCGGCCGCGAGCTCGCGCGTCCAGGCGACGAGCCTGTTGGTCTCGCCCGCCATGGCCGAGACCGTCACCGCGACCTGGTTGCCGGCATCGACCTCGCGCTTCACCAGCGTCGCCACGTGACGGATGCGCTCGATATTGGCGACGGAGGTCCCGCCGAATTTCATGACGATCTTTGCCATGGACCCTACATAGACGGCAGCGGCGCGTCGCTCAACAACCGCAAACCGAATATCGGGCCGGCGGAATGTCCCGGCTCCGGCTCGATGCGGATGCGCAGGCGGGACTTGCCCGCGGCGAGCGACGGCGGGATCGGATAGACGCGCTCGATGAAGCCGCCGCGGTCTTCGGCTTCGAGCGCTTGCGTCGCGATGCGTTCCCCATCGACGAGGATGTGGAACAGCCGCCGCTTGTCGTCGCCGGAATAGACGGCGCTCAACGAGAGGCTGCCCATGCCCGTCTTCATGTCGAGCTCAAAGAAGCCGCCGGTGCGCGCGTCGCGTCCCTTGCGGCCGCGATAGACCACCGCATAGGAGGTTTTGGCCTCGAGGCCATGCGCTTTCTCGTCCGCCTCGTCGCCGAGACGCGCGATGTCGAAGGCGCGGGCATCGAGCGCGGCTTGCGCCTTTGTCTCGGCGTCCGCGGCCGCGCGCTCTTCCGGCGTGAGGGTCTTGAAATACACCTCGGCGGGCGCGCCGTATTGCCGGAAGAACGGCACCAGCGCGCCGTCCACCTTCGACATCACCACCGAGCCCTTGAGATACGCCACGGTGCGCGGATCGTCCGGCGTCGGCTCGGTGCGCAGGGGCATCGGCAGGGTGAGCGTCACCCGGTCGCCTTCGCGCCATTGGCGTTTGACGATCGCATAGCCGTTCTCGCGCGCGATCCGGACGGGCTTGCCGTTGACCGCGAGGCGCGGCGTCTCGCACCAGCCGGGCAGCCTGAGCGCGAGCGTGAAGCGCGCCGGCGTTCGCACCGTGAACGCGACGTCTTCCGAGAGCGGATACGACGTCTCGAGCGCGAACTCCCCGCCGCGCCAGCGCAGGGTCGAGGGCACGAACAGGTTGACGTACAGCCGCTCGTCGCTCTGCCAATAGACGGAGTCGCCGTGCTTGGCATGGCTCTCCATGCCCGTGCCCAGGCAGCACCAGAAATCGTCGAAGGCGGAAGAGAACTCGCGCTTCGAGCCCGTCATCAGCGGCACCATATAGGCGAACATGCCGGTCGCCGGGTCGTGCTGCGCCAATATGTGGTTCACATGCGCGCGTTCGTAATAGTCGAACAGCGCCGCGTCGGGCGCCCAGCCGTAGAGATGCCGCGTCAGCTTGAGCATGTTGTAGGAATTGCACGACTCGCAGGTCTGCTCGGTGATGTATTTCGAGATCGTGCGCGGCGGCTGGAAATACTCGCGGTCGCCGTGCCCGCCGATGACATAGGAATGGTCGCGCGTTACCGCCTGCCAGAAAACCCTTGCCGCCGCTTGATGCTCCGCCTGGCCGCCGACGTCGTAGAGCCGCGCCACGCCGATCAGCTTGGGGATCTGGGTATTGGCATGAAGGTCGGCGAGCTCGTCGCGTCCTTCGGCGAGCGGGTTCAGCACCTTGCGGTGATAGAGACGCCCGCCCAGCGCCAGCCAGCGCAGATCGTTGGTGCGGTCGTAGAGCTCGACGAAGGACTCGTTCAACCCGCCATGCTCGCAATCGAGGATGTGCTGGACTTGCTCGTCGGAGAGCTGCGCGAACACGCCGTCAATATAACCTGCCAGCCCCAGTGCCACCGCGCGCGCTTTGGTGCTGGCGCAATAACGCTCGGCATCGAGCAGCCCGGCGAAGGTCTTGTGAAGGTTATAGAGCGGCACCCAGCAACCGTTGAGATCGAAGGGCAGCTCGCGGATGTCGCCGGCCACGAGCTCCGCGAAGAGCAGCTTGCCCGGCTCGATGGTATCGCCGCGCTTGCGCGTGAAGCCCGCGACATAGCCGTCGCCATGCGCGGCCTGGCAGAGGGCAAGCTCGTCGACGATGTAATCGACCCGCCGCCTGCATTCCTCGTCGCCGGTCTGGGCATGCATCAGCGCGCAGGCGCTCAGGTAATGGCCGAGCGTGTGGCCGGCGATGGTGTCGCTCTCCCAGCCGCCATAGACCTCTCCTTTGGGTGTGAGGCCCGCCTGGTCGCGGAAATTGTGCAGCAGCCTGTCCGGCTCGAGGCGGTGCAGATAGGCGCGGTTCGCCTCGACCGCGTCGAGATAGGGCGACGGCGCAAGCCGCACGGCTTCGAGCGGCACAGGTGTCACGGACGCGGGCGCCGCGCCTGCCGGTCGGGCAAGCGCCGCCGCGGCCGTGCTCGCCAATACGGCTCTGCGGGAAAGTGGCCAGGTCATGGCTTTTAGGGTACACGAAGCCGATGCAATCCGCCTCCGTCGATGCCGCCGAGATCGCCAAATTCGCCGCCATGGCGGAGGAATGGTGGGACCCGGCCGGCAAGTTCGCGCCGCTGCACAAATTCAATCCCGTCCGCCTCGGCTTCATCCGCGACATGGCCGCCGCGCATTTCGGCCGCGACGCGCGCGCGCTCACGCCCTTCGAGGGACTGTCGTTGCTCGATATCGGCTGCGGCGGCGGGCTCTTGTCCGAGCCGATGGCGCGGCTGGGCTTCAAGGTCCTGGGCGCCGACGCGTCGGAGAAGAACGTGCGCACCGCCGCCGCGCATGCCCAAGGCCTCGCCATCGACTACCGCGCGACGACGGCCGAGGCGCTCGCGGCCGAGGGGCTTGCCTTCGACGTGGTGCTGAACATGGAGGTGGTCGAGCACGTGGCTGACCTGCCCGCCTATCTCGGCGCCTGTGCCACACTGCTCAAGCCCGGCGGGCTGATGTTCGTCGCCACGCTCAACAAGACGCTGAAGTCGCTCGCGCTGGCCAAGATCGGCGCCGAGTATGTGCTGGGCTGGCTGCCGCGCGGCACGCATGACTGGAACCGCTTCGTCGCGCCCAGGGACCTTCAAGCGATGCTTGAGAAGAGCAGCCTCAAGCTCTTGAAGGAACAGGGAGTCGCCTTCGATCCCCTGTCCTGGAACTGGAAGCTCGCGCCCGACATGGACGTGAACTACATGGTCGTCGCGACGCGTTAATGGAAGCGGCCGTAGATGACGGCTTGCCAAGGATCGCTGGGCGCCGCATTGAGCTTGAGCATTTTCACGGCGCCGAGCGCGCGGCACTCGCCAGCAGGGATGAGGATCGGGGCGGGCGGGTTCGACACGCCGTGGCCCGTCGCCTGTCCCTGATTGCAGACGATGAGGTCGAACCGTTCGGTGCCGATCGTGCCTTCCAGCGGCGGAGCGGTTACGCCAGCAGCCAATGAAACCGTCATGACGAAATCGAACCTGGACGATTCGACGGCGCTGGTAATCATCGGGTTCGCCGATGCCGGCGACTGGCACGCGACCGCGAGAACCCCGGCGGCGGCAAGCATGTGCGATTTCATGAGATCCCCTTCCCCTGATTGAGGATCGCATTGATGCAACTAATACTTGTTATGTCAAGTGTCGCAATTATGGCGTGCAAACGCGAAAGGAGGAGCGGACGACCCGCTCCTCCCTCGACGTTCGTCGCGTGCGGCGCTCAGTGGCCGATGCGCTTCTCGAGCACGGCGGCCGTCGGGCGCTGGTTGCGCAGCGGCGCGGTCTGGAGGGTCAGCGTGAAGGCTTGCTTCGCCGATTTGCAGAATTGCGCCTTGGTCGGCGGATCGCCATTGGGCGTGAACACGGCGGTCACGCTGGTGATCGTGCCCTTGATCGTTTTGGGGCCGGTGAAATGCATCGAGCCGCGCGTGTCGTAGTAGTCGTTGCCGGAATGGAAATCGTTGCTGCCGTCGACGATGTCCTGGCCGAGGAAGAAGCCCCAGCCTTCGTTCGCGGTGCGCACGGGATGCGTGCATTGGGCCTGGAAGTTCACGTCGCCATTGACGAAGCGGAACGCGCCGGCGGTGCCGTTCTTGTCCACGGAGAAGCTGATGAAGGTGCCGTCGTCCGCCGTGCCGGAATAGGTGCCGACCTTCTGCGCTTGCGCGCTCCCGGCCGCACAGGCCAGCGCGACCGCGATGAGTAAGGTGTTGCGGATCATGACATCGCTCCTATTTGGGGATCTTCGATCCGTTACAGGTAGGTCATCTTAGGCCCGTTTTAAGGCGCCGTATATAGTCCATCTTTTTCAAGGACTTCCGGCACGCAGAACGTCTCGTTTCGGACCGCTATGGCGAACGGCATGGCGACCTGGACCTCGCGTCCGCCCGCCTTGCGGCAGGCCTCGCCCGGCGCCGCGTCGTAGCGGATGACCAGCCGCGTATAGTCCGGGCAGACGTCGCTGCAGCGCGCTTCCGCGACGACCTTGTTGCCGCGATGGAGGCCGATGGCCTCGCCGTTCTTCGGGAACGACGACCAGTCGCGGCTGCCATGGAATTTCCTGGCATAGTCGGTGAGCGCCGCGTCGCTCAATTCGTGCGGATAGCGCGCCATGCCCATCGACACGGCGATGGCGACGGCCAAGGTGAACACCACTCCGCGCTTCATCGCTTGCTCTCCTTCAATTCGCCGCTTCGTCGAGATCGGGCGGCAGCGGGGCGACGTCGATGCCCTCCTCCACCAGCTCGACCGCTTCCTTCACGGTCGACTCGCCATAGATGCGGCGCTCTTCGGTCTCGCCGTAATGGATCTTGCGCGCTTCCTCGGCGAAGCGCGGCCCGACATATTCGGAATTGTCCCGGACGTATTTGCGCAGGCCCGTCATGAACTGGCGCATCTTGCGCATCTCTTCGGGCGCGTCGACGGCCTTGTTCTTCGTCCCCGACACGGCGGGCGCCATGATCGCCTTTTCTATCCTGCGCGAATTGCAGGACGGACAGACGAGCTTGCGCGATGCCGCCTGGCCGTCGAAAGCGGCGCTGTCCTTGAACCAGCCTTCGAACTCGTGGCCGGCCGCGCAGCGGAGGTTGTAGACGATCATGGCCGCAGCGTTAGCGCTTCGAGCGCCTTGCGGCAAGCACGAGCCAGGCGCCGAGGGCCGACAGCTTCTCGTCCTGGGTCCAGGGCGCGCCGAGCCGCTTGCCGAAACCGGCCAAGCGCTCGCGCCACGCGGGAAGGTGCTCGGCTTCCTCGACGATGTCGCGCTCACGGACGCGCCGGACCGCGATGCCGGCGCGCGTGCAGGCCTCGTCGAGCGCGTCGCGATAGAACTCGCCTTCCGCGGCATGGATCAGCGCGTGCGAGGCGAGGATGCGGTCCAGCGCCGGCAAGGGCTTTCCCGACGCGGTGAGGATGCAGCACGACACGACCGGGCCGATCTCGGCGAGCGCCTTGTCCGCAAGCGTCGCCGTCGTCGCGCGGCAGTCGGCGATGAAGCGCTCGGCCCGCGCGAAGGCCATCGGCTCGGCCGTGTGATAGAGCATCTTGGTGTCGGCGCTCGCGCACAGCACGATGCGGCCCCGCGCGACGATCTCGGGGCCGGGCCCGCTCAGCACCACATAAGCCGCCCAGCCCGAATGGGCCCGCACGCCGAGCGCTCGTCTTGGGGTCGGGGTCGCCATGGGTCCGATCCTGTCATGCCCGCCTGCCGGGCCGCGACAGCAGTCGGGAGCGTCGCGCCGGGCGTTATTCACAGCATTATTCAACTCAAAAACGAATAAGCCCCTCCTCAATTCTAAATTCCATGTCATCGTTTGGCGAGGCTGTCTCAAGGGGAGGGATATGAAGCGTCTCCGCTCGATCATCATCGGCGGCGCCGCGCTTTGCTGCTGCGCCGCGCCCGCACATTCCGACTACTACCTCGGCCAATCGATCCTGGTCGGCTTCAATTTCTGCCCGCAGGGCTTCGCCGACGCCAACGGCCAGCTGCTGTCGATCGTGCAGAACCAGGCGCTGTTCAGCCTCTACGGCATCACCTATGGGGGCGACGGCAAGACCACTTTTGCCCTGCCCGATTTGCGCGGCCGCGTGCCGATCCACCAGGGCGACGGCAAAGGGCTGCCATCCGCCAAGCAGGGCGACTCGTTCGGCACCGACGAGACGACGCTGACCGTCGCGCAGATGCCGCCGCACAGCCACGACCTCCAGGCCTCGCAGCTGGACTCGAACACGGGCGATCCGACGGGAAACCTGCTCACCAACGGCAACATCAAGATCTACGACACGACCAAGCCGCCTTCGGTGCCGATGGCGAAGGAGACGGTCGGGCCGGTGGGAGGCTTCAAGCCGTTCGATCAGCATCAGCCGACCTTGGTGATCCGCTACTGCATCGCGCTGCAGGGCGTGATGCCGCCGAAGTGACGGAGGGAACGATGAAACGCACATCCGCATTCGCGCTCACGGCTCTGCTTGCGACCGCAGCACCAGCCTATGCACAGGCGACCGATCCTTATCTCGGCCAGCTGATGGTCACGGGCGATCTCTATTGTCCGAAGGGTTGGATCGACGCCAACGGGCAGCTCCTGTCCGTGCAGCAGAACGCCGCGCTCTTCGCGCTGTTCGGCACCCTCTATGGCGGCGACGGCGTCAACGCCTTCGCCCTGCCCGACCTGCGCGGCCGCGCGATGATCGACGCCGGCCAAGGCCCCGGCCTGCCGCTCGCCACCCAAGGCCAGGCGCTGGGCGCGCCGCAGACGACGCTCACGGTCGCGCAGCTGCCGGCGCACAACCATCCGGTCCTCGCCTCGAAAGATCCGCCGACGCAGGGCGATCCTTCGGGCGCGGCGCTCGGGACGCTGGCGCAGAAGCTCTACGCGCCGCCGCCGCCCTCCACGCTGCTCGCGGGCGGGACCATCGGCACCGTCGGCGGCGGCCAGCCGATCCCGCAATACCAGCCGACGCTGGTGCTGCGTTACTGCGTGTCGCTGCAAGGCGGCGCGCCCAAGGCCGGAAAGTGAGAGGGGGACAGACCATGAAGCGCATCCATCCGATCGCGGGCATCGTGGCGCTGTCCCTGTCGGGCACGACCGCGGCCATGGCGCAGCAGACGCCCATGCTCGGCCAGATCATGCCGACGGCGTTCCAGTTCTGCCCCGCGGGCTGGGTCGAGGCCGACGGCCAGATCCTGAACATCGCCCAGAACACCGCGCTGTTCGCGCTGTTCGGCACCACCTATGGCGGCAACGGCCAGACCACCTTCGCCATTCCCGACCTTCGCGGCCGCGTCGCGGCGCATGCGGGACAGGGCCCTGGCCTGGCCGGAACGCCGCAGGGCGAAGTCGAAGGCGAAGCGGCGACGACGCTGACCATCGACCAGATGCCGGTGCACAATCACAGCTTCAACGCCTCGCCGGCGCCGCCGAACGTGAAGCCCGTGACGGGGGCCGCGCTCGCCACCTTCCCGGCCGCGGCCACGGCCTATGCGACGACGACGCCGACCGTGCCCATGGACAAAGACTCCACGACCATGACCGGCCAGAGCATGCCGTTCGATCAGCAGCAGCCGTCGCTGGTGCTGAAATACTGCGTGGCGGTGACGGGGGACTTTCCGAAGCGGAACTAAGGCCCTTCGAACTCGCGGTCGTGCTGCAGGCTCGGCACGCGGCCGCGCGCCGACGCGACGGCGGCGGGATCGATCTCGGCTACGATGATTCCGGGCTCGGTGCCGGCTTCGGCCAGGATCTCGCCCCACGGCGCGATGATCAGCGAGTGGCCATAGGTCGCGCGTCCGTTCGCGTGCACGCCGCCTTGCGCGGGCGCGATCACGAACGCGCCGTTCTCGATCGCCCGCGCGCGCAACAGCACATGCCAATGCGCCTTGCCCGTGGTCTCGGTGAAGGCGGACGGCACGCTGAGCAAGGTGGCGCCGCCTTTCGCGAGCGCGCGATAGAGCTGCGGAAAGCGCAAATCGTAGCAGATCGTCATGCCGAGCTTCAGCCACGGCATCTGGGCGATCACGGCCCGGTGGCCGCCCGCGACGGTGTTGGACTCGCGATAGCTCTCGCCTGCGCCGGGATCGGTGTCGAAGAGATGGATCTTGTCGTAGCGCGAAGCGATGCGCCCCTTCGGATCGACCAGGAACGAGCGGTTCGCGGTCTTGGTGGCGCTCGTCTTGATCGCGAGCGACCCGATCAGCAGCCAGATGCCGAGCTCCTCCGCGAGCGCGCGGAACGCGGGCAACGCTTGATCGGCGTCCTCGCTGAAGCTGCGCTCGAGCTTGGCGCCGCCATCGGCCGCCATCAAGGTCGTGTTCTCCGGCGTGGCGATGAAGTCCGCGCCCTTCGCCTTCGCCTCGCGGATCAGCGCGGAGGCGACGCGGACGTTCTGCGCCACGTCGTCCGACGAGCGCAGCTGCACGCAGGCGGCCTTGAACGCGGTCATTGTTTTTCGAGAAGCGGGTCGAGGCGGCCTTCGCGCTCGAGCGCGTAGAGGTCGTCGCAGCCGCCGACATGGGTTCCGTCGATGAAGATCTGCGGCACGGTGCGGCGCCCGTTCGATTGCGCTTCCATCTCGGCGCGCGCGTCGTGATCCATGAACACGTCGATCTCTTCGACCTGCGCGCCCTTCTTCTTCAGGAGCGACTTGGCGCGCACGCAATAGGGACAGATGGGCGTGGTGTAGATGCGGACTTTCGACATACGCGAACTCGCGACGGCGGAATCACTGTGACACTTGTATAACAGATCATATAGGGCTGCTTTGCGGCCTAACAACGCGGGCGAGCGCCAGGACGTGCACTTTTGCGGCGCCTGCGCTCTTCAGGGCACGGGCGCAGGCATCGACGGTGGCGCCGGTCGTCAGCACGTCGTCGACCAAGAGCGCGCCGCGGCCGTTCACCATGGCGCGGCGCTCCGCCGGCACCTTGAAAGCACCCTGCATGTTGCGCCGGCGGGCCTTGGCCGAGGGCATCGCGCCCTGGCTGGGCGTGGCGCGGACGCGCTTCAACAGCTGCGGCGCCGACGGCTTGCCCGAGAGAAGCGAGAGCGCGCGGGCGAGCTCGGCCGACTGGTTGTAGCGGCGCATCCACAACCTCGACGGATGCAGCGGCACGGCGACGATGAAATCGCTGTCATCGAGCAGAGCGCGGCCCACGCGGTCGAGCCAGCGCGCGAAGCCGGGCACCAGGTCGAGCCGGTCGGCGTGCTTGAGCGCCAGGATCGGCCCGCGGCTCGCCTCGTCGTAGCGCATCACGGCGCGGGCGCTGTCGAATGCGGGCTCGTCGGCATGGCAGGCGGCGCAGCGCGTCCCGGGGCCCGGGTCGAGCTCGAACGGCATGCCGCAGCACGCGCAGCACGGCCCGTCGAGGAACGCGATCCGCTGCCAGCATTCCCCGCACAGGCTCGCGGGCTCGGCGACCGTGGCGCGGCAGCCGATGCAGAGCGGCGGGAAGATGAAGTCGAGCACGCTGCGTCCCGCACGCCGAAAGCCGATCTGCATCCCCGCTCCCATCTTGCTAGACTAGCAGGGATGACCGCGCCGCGCCTATTCGACGCCAAAGCCCTCGCCCTGCATCGCACCCGCGCGCGACGTCTCGCGGGCGATACCTTCCTGCTGCGCGACGCCGAGGAGAGCGTCGCCGAACGCCTCGCCGCGGTGAACCGTCCGTTCGAGAGGCGCCTCGCGGTGGAGCTCGACGAGAACGAGATCGTCGCCGGCGAGGACGGCGCCTACGATCTCGCCGTCAGCCTGCTCGCGCTGCATGCGGTGAACGACCTGCCCGGCGTGCTCCGCCAGATCCGAAACAAGCTCAAGCCCGACGGGTTGTTCTTAGGCGCCCTGTTCGGCGGCGATACGCTTGCCGAATTGCGCCGCGCCTTCGCAGCCGCGGAGATCGAGACCCTGGGCGGCATCACGCCGCGCGTGGCGCCGTTCGCCGATGTGCGCGATCTGGGCGGCCTTCTGCAGCGCGCAGGCTTCGCGCTTCCCGTCGCCGATGTCGAGCGCACGACGGTGCGCTATGGCGATCTCTTCAAGCTGGCCGGCGATCTGCGCGCGCATGGCGAGACCAACGCGCTGACGGAGCGCAGCCTGAAGCCGCTGCGCCGCGCCACGCTCGCGGCTCTGGTCGCGGAGTATCGGCCCGTCACAGCCATCTTCGACATCGTCTATCTGACGGGCTGGGCGCCGCATGCGAGCCAGCAACAGCCGCTCAAGCCCGGCAGCGCCAAGGCGCGATTGTCGGATGCGCTCGGGACCGTGGAGCGTAAAGTATAAGCGCAATCGGGCGAACGCGCAGCAGCAGCCCGGCGAATTGCGCGTCAACTATTTTCAGAGGAACGGGACGATCATATCCATGAAGAACGTCTTGACCGTCTGACCGATCTGGGTCGCGCCGGCCACGATCATGATGGAGATCATGCCCGCGATCATCGCGTATTCGATCGCGGTCGCGCCGCTCGTGTCGCTCACAAAAGATCGCGCAGCATCGGAATGAGGGGCACGTCCGCCGGCGGCATCGGCCACGCGCTCAGCTCCTTGGGCCTCACCCATTTGAGCGCGGTATGCTCGAGCGGCCTGGGCGTGCCCTCCCAGCGGCGGCAGACATAGAGCGGCATCAGCAGGTGAAAGTCGGTGTAGGCGTGCGATGCGAAGGTGAACGGCGCCAGGCACGCTTCCTGGACGACGATGCCAAGCTCCTCGCCGAGCTCCCGGATCAACGTCGCTTCCGGCGTTTCTCCGGCCTCGATCTTCCCGCCCGGAAATTCCCATAGCCCACCCATCGCCTTCTGCGGCGGCCTCTGCGCGATCAGTACGCGCCCGTCCGCGTCTATCAGCGCGCATGCCACCACCAAGTTTATGCGCGCCGACATGACCGCGTCTCCATCTTTGCCGGATCAGCCCTAAAGCGGCGTTAAGAATTGCGGGAGTCAGGACCTGTAAGACCCGTTGATGTCGATATAGCCATGTGTCAGGTCGCAGGTCCAAACCCGCGCCCGGCCCTTGGCGAGGCCGAGGTCGACGGCGATCTCGACCATGCGGCCCGACACCGCCTTGGTGGCGGCCTCTTCATTGTATTTCGCGGCGCGCGCGCCCTTCTCGGCGACGACCTGCCTGCCGAACGCGATCTTGAGCTTGTCGCGGTCGGCCATCTCGCCCGCCTTGCCCACCGCCATGACCACGCGGCCCCAATTGGCGTCGGCGCCGGCGATGGCGGTCTTGACCAAGGGCGAGTTGGCGATCGAGAGCGCGATGCGCTTGGCGGCGCGATCGTTCTCGGCGCCGGTGACGTCGATGCGGATCAGCTTCTCAGCCCCCTCGCCGTCGCGCACGACTTGAAGCGCGAGATCGAGCAGCAGGGCATCGAGGGCTTTTCGGAAATCGCCGAGCCGCCTGTCGCTCGCCTTCACGATCGCCGGATGGGCCGCGCCTCTGCCGGTGGCGAACAACAGAAGCGTGTCGCTGGTCGAGGTGTCGCTGTCGACGGTGATGGCGTTGAAGGACTCCTGCACGCCGCTCGACAGCAGCTCCTGCAAGACCGGCGCGGGCAGCCGCGCATTGGTGACCACGAAGGCGAGCATCGTCGCCATGTCGGGCGCGATCATGCCCGAACCCTTGGCGATGCCGTTGAGCGTCACTTTGTGCCCATCGATCAGCGCCGAGGCGGTGGCGAGCTTGGGATAGGTGTCGGTGGTCATGATCGCTTCGGCCGCGTCGCGCCAGCCGCCCGCGGCGCCCTGCTCGACCAGGTCGGAGAGGATGCGGGTGATCTTCGCATGCGGCAGCGGCTCGCCAATCACGCCGGTCGAGGCCAGGAACACCTCCGACGACCGGCAGCCGACCACGGCCGCGGTCGAGTCGGCCACGGCCCGCGCGCTGTCGGCGCCCCCCTGGCCGGTGAAGGCGTTGGCATTGCCGCTGTTGACGACCAGCGCCCGCGCCGACCCGGCGGCGAGGCCCGCCCGGCACCACTCCACGGGGGCAGACGCCGTCTTGGATTTCGTGAACACGCCCGCGACCTGGGTTCCCGGCGCCATGACGGCGACCAGGACGTCGGTGCGGTCCTTGTAGCGGATGCCCGCCCGGCCCGCGGCCAGCCTGACCCCCGCCAGCGGCGGCAGGCTCGCGAAGGTCCTGGGCGCGAGCGGCGAGACGGCGTGCTCCGCCTTTCCTGGAACTTTTCCAGCCTTGCCCGATTTCCCCGCCATGGATATCCCCTAACCAGCGGCGGATGTTCGCGGAATCGGCTGAATTGACAAGGGGGTGGGCGGTTCTTATCTCTCCCGCGCGGCTTAGGCCGGTTTCTTCCCGCCGGGCCGCCTTTTCGGCCAAATCGAGGATTTCATGCTGGGTCTCAGCGCCATCGCTCAACGATTCTTCGGGTCCTCGAACGACCGCAAGCTTAGGCCCATGCAGGCCCGGGTTGCCGAGATCAACGCGCTCGAGGACCACTACGTCAAGAAGACCGACGAGCAGCTGAAGGCCATGACCGGCCAGTTCAAGGACCGGCTGGCCAAGGGCGAGACGCTCGAGGACCTGCTGCCCGAAGCCTTCGCGGTCGTGCGCGAGGCGGCCAAGCGCGTGCTCGGCCAGCGCCATTTCGACGTCCAGCTCGTGGGCGGCATGGTGCTCCACGAAGGCAACATCGCCGAGATGAAGACCGGCGAAGGCAAGACCCTCGTCGCCACGGCGCCGGTCTATCTGAACGCCCTCGCCGGCGAAGGCGTCCACGTGGTCACCGTCAACGACTACCTCGCCCGTCGCGACGCCGAATGGATGGGCCAGATCTACAAGTTCCTGGGGCTCAGCGTCGGCTGCATCGTGCACGGCCTCACCGACGAGCAGCGCCGCGAAAACTATGCCTGCGACGTGACCTACGGCACGAACAACGAGTTCGGCTTCGACTATCTGCGCGACAACATGAAGTACTCGATCGCGACCATGGTGCAGCGGAAGCACTCCTACGCCATCGTCGACGAAGTCGACTCGATCCTGGTCGACGAAGCGCGCACGCCGCTGATCATCTCCGGCCCGACCGAGGACCGCACCGAGCTCTACCGCAAGGTCGACGCGCTGATCCCGATGCTCAAGGCCCCGACCAAGCAGGGCAAGGAAGCCACGGTCGAGGAGCGTGGCGACTACGAGCTCGACGAGAAGCAGCGCCAGGTCACGCTCACCGAGGCCGGCAACGAGCACATGGTGCAGCTGCTGCGCGAGGCCGGGCTGCTGGATTCGGGCGACCTCTACGACATCGAGAACATCTCGACCGTCCATCACGTGAACCAGGCGCTGAAGGCGCACAAGCTGTTCCAGAAGGACAAGGATTACATCGTCAAGAACGGCAAGGTCGTCATCATCGACGAGTTCACCGGTCGCATGATGGAAGGCCGCCGCTATTCCGAAGGTCTGCACCAGGCCCTGGAAGCGAAGGAGGACGTCGCCGTCGAGCCCGAGAACGTGACGCTCGCCTCGATCACCTTCCAGAACTATTTCCGCCTCTACGAGAAGCTCGCGGGCATGACCGGCACCGCCATGACCGAGGCGGCCGAGTTCATGGACATCTACAAGCTCGACGTGCTCGAGATCCCGACCAACGTCGCGGTCCAGCGCAAGGACTACGACGACGAGGTCTATCGCACCTTCGACGAGAAGAACGAGGCGATCGTCAAGCTGGTCGAGGAATGCCGCACGCGCGGCCAGCCGGTGCTCGTCGGCACGACCTCGATCGAGAAATCCGAGCAGCTCTCGGCGATCCTGAAAAGCCACAAGGTCCCGCACAACGTGCTCAACGCGCGCTATCACGAGCAGGAAGCGATGATCGTGGCGCAGGCGGGCGTGTCGGGCACCGTCACCATCGCCACCAACATGGCCGGCCGCGGCACCGACATCCAGCTCGGCGGCAATCTCGACATGCGCGTGAGGAACGAGCTCGGCGGCGAGCTCGACGAGGCCGCGCGCGCCGCCCGCATCGAGGCGATCCGCGCCGAGATCGCGGAAGACAAGAAGAAGGCGCTCGCCGCCGGCGGCCTCTACGTCATCGGCACCGAGCGCCACGAGAGCCGGCGCATCGACAACCAGCTGCGCGGCCGCTCGGGCCGCCAGGGCGATCCCGGCGCGTCGAAATTCTTCCTGAGCCTGCAGGACGACCTGATGCGCATCTTCGGCTCCGAGCGCATGGATTCGATCCTGGTGCGGCTGGGGCTCGAGCCCGGCGAAGCGATCACTCATCCCTGGGTGAATAAGGCGCTCGAGAAGGCGCAGCAGAAGGTCGAAGCGCGCAACTTCGAGATGCGCAAGAACATCCTGAAATACGACAACGTCCTCAACGACCAGCGCAAGGTCGTGTTCGAGCAGCGCAAGGAGATCATGTCGGCCGACGAGGTCAGCGACCAGATCGCCCAGATGCGCGAGGAAGTGGTCGAAGAGCTGGTGTCGCGCCACATCCCCGAACGCGCCTATGCCGAGCAGTGGGACGCGGAAGGCCTGCACCAGGAGATCGTCAAGACCTTCGGCATCGACCTGCCCATCGTCGACTGGACGAAGGAGGAAGGCATCGCCGACGAGGAAGTGCGCGAGCGCGTCCTTAAAGCCGTCGAGACCCGCGCCGCCGAGCGCACGGCGAATTTCGGCCCCGACATCACGCGCTATGCCGAGAAGGCGATCCTGCTGCAGACGCTCGACCACGATTGGCGCGAGCACATCGTCAACCTCGATCACCTGCGTCAGTATGTGGGCCTGCGCGGCTATGGCCAGCGCGATCCGCTGAACGAGTACAAGAGCGAAGCCTTCACCCTGTTCGAGGCGCTGCTCACGAAGCTGCGCTTCGACGTCGTGACGCAGCTGATGCACATCCAGATCAGCGTCGCGCCGCCGCCCGAGCTGCAGGAACCCGATCCGCGCGCCCTGCAGGCCTCGCACATCAATGCGTCGACCGGCGAGGACGAAGTCCTGCAGACCGCCTACGACCCGAACGCACCCAGGCCGCGCGACATGGCTGTCGATCCCAACAACCCGGCGACCTGGGGCAAGGTCCAGCGCAACGCCGCCTGCCCCTGCGGCTCGGGCCGCAAGTTCAAGCACTGCCACGGGGCGCTGGCTTAGGGTCTAGGCGGCGTCTGCCGGAGGGCTTCTGGGCGGCCTTCCTTCCCGAAGAGCGCAATGACGGCTGACGGCGTTGCGCGCCCGCGATCCCGTTGCAGAATCTTACATTTTGGTTAGTCTTCCGCCGAGCGGCACCCGCCGCAGTTGAGGGGACCCGACCAACTTTTCAACCTCCTGAAGGGGAATTCCGACATGCGTATTTCGAGCGCGTTCGGCCTTGCCGCTGTGTTCGGCCTGGCCATGGCGACAACGGCTTCGGCCGAGACCATCCGTGCGAAGACCGAGCGCAAGGCCGCCGACATCCCGACCTGCGGCCACAATCTCGGCTCGATCGCGATCCGCGAGCCCGAGCACAATTGGTGGACCGACCTGCATCTGTCCTCGCCCGAGGTGCTGCTGAAAGTGTTCGTCCGCAAGTCCGGCTGCTTCACGCTGGTCGACCGCGGCAAGGGCTTCGAGATGGCCCAGCAGGAGCGCCAGCTGGCCTCCGGCGGCACGCTGCAGCAGGGCTCGAACATCGGCGCCGGCCAGGTCAAGGCGGCCGACTACATCCTCGTCCCCGACATCGCGTCGAAGAACGACAACGCCAACGGCATGAACATCGGCGGCATCCTGGGCGGCTTCGTCGGCGGCGGCGCGGGCGCCCTGCTCTCCAACATCTCGATCAGCAGCAAGACCGCCGACGTGGTGCTCTCCATCGTCGACGTGCGCACCAGCGAGGACGGCCCGATCGCCGAAGGCCACGGCTCGAAGACCGATCTGGGCTTCGGCGTCGCGGGCGGCTGGGGCAATTGGGGCGGCTTCGGCGGCGCCGGCGTCTCGACCTACACCAACACCGACATCGGCCAGGTCGTGACGCTCGCCTATATCGACGCCTACACCAAGCTGGTGAACCAGATGGGCGGCATGCCGACGGCGGCCGAGGGCGGCGCCTCGGCGCAGGCTCCCGCGCAAGCCGTGAGCATGACGCGCGCGGGCCGCATGTACACGACCTCCTCGCCCGAAAGCAAAGTGGTGCGCCCGCTCAGCGCCGGCATGATGCTCTATCCGACGGGCAACAAGGACGGCGCGATGTGGGAAGTGAAGGACGAGCTCGGCAACCAGGGCTGGGTGTCGTCGATGTCCTTCGAGCTGTCGAAATAGGTCCCAAGGCAAGGGTCAAGAACAATGGTGGGGAAAGGGGGCCGTCCGCGGCCCCCTTTTTCGTTCACCATCTTTACGAGAATGCCGCTCCCGTACTACCGTAACCGGATTCGAGGGCGGAGGGGAAAATGCGGCTTGGTCGTCTTTGGGCATGTCTTGTCGTCGCGGCGGTCTGGGCTGGCGATGCCGCCGCCCAGCAATATTACGTTCCCGACTACTACCATCGCGGCGGGGGCCGATGCCGCGCCTATGCCGATCCGAGCGAGCGCGCGGAATGCCGCCAGCAACGGCGCATGGAGCGCGGCCAGCGCTACGGGCAGCTCTACCAGGACGAGCAGCCGCCGCAACAGGTTCGGCAGCCATACGAAAACAGTTCCACCTATGAAGCGCCCGCGCAGTCCAGGCTGGCTTCGGCGATCGACGATCTCGTGGCTGCCGACTCCGCCAGCTGGGTCGTTCACCATTTCCGGCGCGGGAGCGTGCATGGCGAGCAGATCGAGAGCACCGACCAACGCGGCCGCCCGACCTCGGTGCGTGCGCACTTCAACTACCAGACGGGAAGCTCGGGCTGGGTCCGCATAAAATTCGCGGACGGCAATTTCTCCTGCATGGAATTCTGGGACTTCGCAGGCACCTGCCGCGCGCTCGGCGCTTCGCCGTCGCGCGCTCTTGCCGCCGCCGCCGTCGTCGTCGGGACCGTGGCGGTTGCCGCTGCGGTAACCGGAGGCGGCGGCCATGGCGGCGGCTCGAGCAGCGTCGAGGCGGAAATGAAGCGCGAAAAGGATCAGCGCGATTTCCGCGACATGATCCAAGCCAACCGCCAGATCAACCAGAACCTGGGAAATCCCTGACCGGCATGGCTTGCGGAGACCTTCTGCGCTAGAGCTTCGAAGAGCCGAGCGCCGGAGCCCGCATGCGCCCTTTCGAAGTCGACATCCCGCAAGCCGTCCTCGACGGTATCGCCGCCAAGGTGCGCGCCTACGAGTGGCACGAGATGCCGCGCGGCGCGGGGCTCGACGGCAGCTGGGCTTATGGCGCCAATCTCGATTACATGAAAGCGCTCTGCGCCTATTGGGCGGATGGCTATGACTGGCGCAAATGGGAAGCCGCGCTCAACCGCTTCCCGCAATTCATCGCCCGGGTCGAGGACATCGACATCCATTTCTATCGCGTCGGTTCGGGCCCGGCGCTGATCCTCTCCCATGGCTGGCCGGGCTCGGTGTTCGAGTTCCTGCATCTGCTCGACGATCTCGCGAAGGACTTCACCGTCGTCGTGCCGTCGCTGCCTGGCTACGGCTTCTCGGGCAAGCCCGCGCGCCCCATCGGCCCGCGCACGGTGGCGCGGCTGTTCGACAAGCTGATGACCGACGCGCTGCAGCTCTCGGATTACATCGCCCAGGGCGGCGATTGGGGCAGCGCGATCTCGGGCTGGATGGCCTATGAGGGCAAGGGCTGCCGCGCGGCGCATCTCAACATGTTCGGCTGGCGCTCGCCCGGCGTGCATCCCGAGACCAAGGAAGAGATCGAATACGCCGCGCGCGCGATGCAGCTCTTCGAGATGGAAGGCGCCTATTTCCGCGAGCACACCACCAAGCCGCAGACGCTCTCCTACGCGATGATGGATTCGCCGGTCGGCGCCTGCGCCTGGATCGTGGAGAAGTTCCACGGCTGGTCCGACACGCGCAAGGGCTTCGAGAACGTCTATACCAAGGACCAGCTGCTCACCAATGTGATGATCTATCTGGTGACGCGCAGCTTCAACACCGCGACCTGGCTCTATCGCGGGCTGGCGGAGGATCTCACCGGCGCGCCGGTGCCGCAGAAGGCGCGCATCGAGAAGCCGGTCGGCATCGCGGCGTTCCCGGTCGATCTCATTCCCTTCCCGCCGCGCTCGCTGGTCGAGCGGCACATGAACGTGACGCAGTGGACCGACTTCAAGGAAGGCGGCCACTTCGCGGCGCTCGAGCGCGGCGACGATCTCGTCGCCGACATCCGCAAATTCGCAACCTCGCTGGGCTCAGAACCATGACCGACAAATTCGCCGCCGTGCGCGCGGCGTTCGAGAGCAATTTCGCGAGCGGGGCCGATATCGGCGCGTCGTTCTGCGCGACCGTGAACGGCGAGACCGTCGTCGATCTCTGGGGCGGCCACGCCGACGCGGCCAAGACGCGCGCCTGGGAGAAGGACACCATCGTCAACGTCTACTCCACGACCAAGACGATGACGGCGCTGACCGCGCTCCTGCTCGCCGACCGCGGCGCGCTGGATTTCGACGCGCCGGTCGCGAGGTACTGGCCGCAGTTCGCCGCCAACGGCAAGGCGGGCGTGAAGGTCAGCCATCTGATGAGCCACTCGGCCGGGCTTTCCGGATGGAAGGAGCCGATTGCCAAGGACGATCTCTACGATTGGGAGAAGGCGACCGCCCTCCTCGCCGCGCAAGCGCCGTTCTGGGAGCCCGGCACCGCGCCCGGCTATCACGCGCTGACACAAGGCTATCTCGTCGGCGAGGTCGTGCGCCGCATCACGGGCCGCTCGCTCGGCACCGTGTTCCGCGAGGAGATCGCCGAGCCCCTGGGCGCCGATTTCCATATCGGCCTGCCGGCGTCGGAAGACGCGCGCGTCGCCGAGCTGATCCCGCCCGCGCAAACCATGGGCAGCGCCGCCGACACCGAGCTTCAGAAGAACATGGCGAACAATCCCGGCATCGACGTCGCCGAGACGCGCAAGCGCGCTTGGCGCGGGGCGGAGATCCCGGCGGCGGGCGGCACCGGCAATGCGCGCTCGGTCGCCGAGATCCATGCGCTGCTGGCCAATGGCGGCACGGCCAAAGGCAAGCGCATCCTCTCCGAGGCCGGCTGCCGCAAGGCGCTCGAGCCGCAGATCGAAGGCACCGACCTGATCCTGAACGCCCCCGTGCGTTACGGCATGGGCTTCGGCCTGCCCAGCCCGATGATCCCGCTGCCCAACCCGAACACGATCTTCTGGGGCGGCTATGGCGGCTCGCTGGTGATCGTCGACATGGATGCGCGCACGACCTTTGCCTATGCCATGAACAAGATGGTCGGCACGACCACCGGCGACATGCGCGCCTACGCGCTGGCCATGGCGATGTGGGCGGCGCTGGCGGCGCCTTAACCACGCGGCGGAAAGCCGCAAGCGCGCGCCGCAAAATTGCCTCAAGGTGACCGGAACAGTACTCGCACGTAATGTTTTCGGGAGGGGATCTTGCGTTTCAGCGTCATTCTTGCGGCCGCCGCCATCGCCGCGCTCTCGCTGCCGGCTTCGGCCAAGCCCAGCTTCACCAATCTCCACAGCTTCTGCCAGCAGGCCAATTGCACCGACGGCGCCAACCCGCATTTCGCCTCGCCCTATGTGTTCGCCAACGGCGACATCGTCGGCACGACCGAGAAGGGCGGCGACACGAACACCGGCACCGTCTGGATGCTCAAGAAGAACGGCGGCAGCTACAGCTTCAGCCGCATCTACAGCTTCTGCAGCGATCCGCCCGTCTGCACCGATGGCGGCAATCCGGTCGGGCAGTTCATCGAGGACAAGGACGGCAACCTCTACGGCGTCGCGGGCTACGGCAGCCGGATCTACAAGCTCACGCCCAATGGCGACCACTCGCACTGGACGGAATCCGTCGTCTATTCCTTCACCGACGTGAGCAAAGGCTTCTCGCCCGGCGCGGGGCTTGCCTATCAGGGCCAGGCCGAAGGCGAATTGTGGGACGGCAAGTCGCCGCTCTACGGCTCGACGCTCATCGGCGGCCCCGCCTTCCAAGGCGTCGTCTATCGCCTCAATCCCAAAGCCGGCACCTGGACGCAGGACGTGCTCTACAATTTCTGCTCCAAGACCGATTGCGTCGATGGCGGCGATCCGACCTATGTGCGGCTGCTGGTCGACAAGAAGGGCAAGACCTTGACGGGCACCGCCTCGCGCGGCGGCACCGGCGGCTTCGGCGTGCTCTACCGGCTCACCGGCGGGAAGAAGGGCTGGAAGTATTCCGTGCTCTATAATTTCTGCACAGTGGAGCCGCTCTGCGCCGACGGCCGCGGCCCGAATTCGGGCGTCGTCGCCGACAAGGACGGAAATCTCTACGGCACGACCCTCTCGACCTCGCTCGACGGCGGCATCGTCTACAAGATCGCGCCGGGCAAGAAGAAGGCGAAATACACGCAGCTCTATCACTACTGCCAGACCGATTGCTCCGACGGCAACTCGATCTGGGCGGGACCGGCGATCGATGCGCGGGGCAATCTCTACACGGTGTCGCTCGACGCCGGCCTCGGAGGCAGCGGCGGCACGGTGATGGCGCTGACCAAGAAGGGCAAGAAATACAAGCCCGGCCTGCTCTATCAGTTCTGCCAGGACGCGAGCTGCACCGACGGCAAGCATCCCTGGACGAATGTCGTGCGCGGCGCCGACGGCACGCTGTTCGGCATGACCAACGAAGGCGGCGCGAACGGCAGCGGCGTTGTGTTCGCGATCAAGCCCTGAGGCGTTCGGGCCCTCGCTGCGACAGCAATGCAGGCACCTCTTCGGCCGGGACGGCCTTGCTGAAGAGGTAGCCCTGCCCCTGATCGCAGCCTTGCGCGCTGAGGCGCATGCGCTGATCGTCGGAGTCGACGCCTTCGGCGGTCACCGTCAGGCGCAAGCCCGCGGCGAGCCCGACCAGCGCGTTGACGATCGCCTCGCTGTCGCGGTCGACCGCCATGGCTTCGACGAAGCTGCGGTCGATCTTGATCTTGTCCACCTTGAAGTTGCGCAGGTGATAGAGGCTCGAATAGCCGGTTCCGAAATCGTCGAGAGCGATGCGCACGCCGCTGCTGCGCAAGGCGCCCAGCGTCTCCTGCGCCGCCTTCATATCGCGCACCAGCGCGCTTTCGGTGATCTCGATCTCCAGCCGGCTCGCCGCCAGTCCCGTCCGCGCCAGGATGTCGAGCACGCGCAGGCCGAAGGTGCGGTCGTGGAGCTGCGCCGGCGAGATGTTGAAGGACAGCGTCATGGCGCCGGGCCACGATACGGCGTCGCCGCAGGCCCGGCCGAGCAGCCAGTCCGTCACCTCGCCGATCAGGCCGGAGCCTTCCGCGATCGGGATGAAGCGATCCGGTCCCAGCTCGCCATGAACCGGATGCTTCCAGCGCGCCAGCGCCTCGAACCCCGTGATCTCTCCAGTCTTGAGATCGACCAGCGGCTGATAGAACGGGCGCAGCGCATCGCTGCCGACCGCCGCGCGCAAGGCGCGCTCGAGCGCGTCGCGCTCGCGCACGCGCGCATCCATCGCCTCTTCGAAGAAGTGCAGCGCCGAGACGCCGTCGGCCTTGGCCCGATAGAGCGCGATGTCCGCCTTGCGTAGAGCTTCCTCGGGCGTATGGCCGTCCTGCGGCACGAGCGCCGCGCCGATCCCGGTGCCGATCTGATGCTGTGCGCCTGCCGCGGCCACGGGCTCCTTCAGCCGCTCGATGAGACGCAGCGCGATCCCGGCCGCCTCCTCCGCGCCCGAGAGATGGAGCGCGAGCACCGCGAACTCGTCGCCGCCGAAGCGCGCCACCATGTCGCCCTCGCGCATCGTCTTGGCGAAGCGTCCCGCCACCGCGATCAGGCACTCGTCGCCCGCGGCATGGCCGAAGACGTCGTTGACGCGCTTGAAGCCGTTGAGGTCCAGGAGCAGCACGGCGTGGCAGCCGCCCGAGCGCGGCGGCGACGCGATCGCCTGTTCGAGCGCCAGGTCGAACTGCCGGCGATTGGGCAGGCCGGTGAGCGCGTCGTGCAGCGCGAGGTTGCGCGCCTCACGCTCGGCGGCGATGCGCCGCGCGGTCTCGCGCTTGAGCGCGATCAGGCGCCACAGCGCGAGCACCAGCAGCGCGAACAGCACGACCAGGCCAAGAGCCTCGTCGATCTCGATGATGTGGTCGCGGACGGACGCGCCGGGAGCGTTGTGGAAGACGTCGTATTCGAAGGCTATGTAGCCGGCGATCAAAAGAATGGCCGAGAACACGGCCATATCCCGAAGCACGGCGCGCTGGCGCAGCGTGAGCATGGCTTGCCCCTCAAGAAGCTCACGATCACAGCGCGCAAACCGCCCGCTTGTTACACGGATCGCGCGATCAGGGTTAGCGGTGGGTTAAACCAGGTTGCGCCCCATCGCGAGGTACTTCTCGCGGCGCTGGCGGCGCAGATCCTCGGGCGGCACCTGCGACAGCTCGGCGAGCGCCTTGGCGATCTGCTCGCCGACATTCATGATCGCTTCCTGGGGGCTGCGGTGTGCGCCGCCGACGGGCTCGGAAATGATGCCGTCGATGATCTTGAGGTCGAGCAGGTCCTGCGCGGTGATGCGCAGCGCCGTCGCCGCGTCCTGCGCCTTGTCGGAATTGCGCCACAGGATCGAGGCGCAGCCTTCGGGCGAGATCACCGAATAGATCGAGTGCTCGAGCATGTAGACGCGGTTCGCGGTGGCGATGGCGAGCGCGCCGCCCGACATGCCGTCGCCGATGATGGTGCAGACGAACGGCACGCGCAGCTCGAGGCCGGCCTGGGTCGAGCGCGCGATCGCTTCCGACTGGCCGCGCTCTTCGGCCGCGACGCCCGGATAGGCGCCGGAGGTGTCGACCAGCGAGATCACCGGCAACCCGAAGCGGTCGGCCATGTCGAACAGGCGTTGCGCCTTGCGGTAGCCCTCGGGCATCGCGGCGCCGAAATTGTGCTTGATGCGCGTCTTGGTGTCGTTGCCCTTCTCCTGGCCCACGATGGCGACGGCGCGCCCGCGAAAGCGGCCGAGGCCCGCGATCACCGCGCGGTCCTCGCCATAGAGCCGGTCGCCGGCCAAGGGCGTGAACTCGTCGAACAGGTGGTTGGCATAGTCGGAGAAATGCGGCCGCGCCTGGTGGCGGGCGACCTGGACCTTCTGCCACGGCGTCAGCTTGGCATAGGTCTCCTTGACCAGCTGGTCGGCCTTGGCCTGGAGGCGGGCGACGTCGCCGTCGATCTCCATGGTCGGGTCGTCGGCGGCCAGCTGGCGCAGCTCGACGATCTTGCCTTCGAGTTCGGCGATGGGGCGTTCGAAATCCAGATAAGCGTGCATCTATCAATCCCGAAAGGGGCGGAAACTGGCCAAGCGGGCCCGGACTGTCAACAAATGAGGGGGGCCGGGGTTGCCTCTTCTAGCGCAATATGATTGTCCGTCACCGAGAAAAAAGAAGGGGGAGCCGGGCGGCTCCCCCCAGTTGGGCTCCATCCGAAGGAGCATTCAGTCGCTAAGCGCATCGTGCGCGTCGTCGACCTGGATGCGCGGCTTGGTCCAGGTGCCGCCGCTGCGCCCGTCATGGACCGGGTTGCCGGTGTTCTCGAGCGCGGTCTCGATATCCCCGACCGAGGCGTCGGGGTGCAGCGAGCGCAGCGCCGCGAAGGCGCCGGTCACGTGCGGCGCCGCCATCGAGGTGCCGCTGGCGAAGCCGAAGCCGTTGTTCAGCACCGAGGAGCGGATCACCGCGCCCGGCGCCTGCACGTCCACCAGGTCGCCCATGTTGGAGAACGAGGCGACCGCGTCGGACTTGGTCGTCGCGCTCACCGTGATGGCGCCCGAGATGCAGCCCGGGGCCGAGACGCCGTCGCGGTTGCTGTCGTTGCCCGACGCGATGACGGTGGCGATGTTGGCTTCGCGCAGGTCGTTGACGATGCCGGTCAGCGCGTCCTCTTCGTCGCAGGCGACCGTGTTCACCGAGTGGTCGCCGAGGCTCATATTCGCCGACGCGACGGCCAGGCCTTCGAAGTCGTTCCTGTGCTCGAGCGCGAATTCGAGGCCGCGCTCGATGTCGGAGTCGAAGGCGCCGAGACCGTCGACCTCGCTGAACGAGAACACGTTGATCGCGAAGATCTTGGCTTTGGGCGCGACGCCGACCTTGGGCTCGCCCTCGTGGTTCTTCTTGTGCGTCAGCTTGCCGGCGGCGATGCCCGCGACATGGGTGCCGTGGAAGCATTCCGAGCTGACGGTGCAGGGATTGCCCGCCTTCTTGCCCTCGTCGTGCTTCTTGCCGCGCTTGCAGGTGGGCGCGAAGCCTTCGTCGGTGGTGCCGTAGCAGGCGCCCGCGATCACGCGCTTGGCGAGGAAGTCGTGCGTGCGCTCGACGCCGGTGTCGACGATGGCGACGATGAAGCCCTCGCCCGTGCCGCCGACCTTCTGCAGCTTGTCGGCGCCGATCAGCGGAATGGACTGGCTGAGCGTCGGCCGCGAGATGTTGTCGCGATAGATCGCGACCACGCGGCTGTCGGCGGCGAGGCGGTCGAGCTCGGCCTTGCCGGCCGACAGCGCGAACATGGGTTGCAGGCTCATGCGGGTGAGCGCGTGGCGCTCGGCCGCTGCCGCCGAGCCGAAGGCGGCGTTCAGGATCGCGTCCTGACCGGCATGGACCGAGGACTTGCGCGCGGCGATGGCGGCTTTGGTGCGCAGGCTCGACGCCGGCACCGCGAACTTCACGATGACGCGCGATTTGCCCTTGGCGTTCAGGTCGGCGGTGATGGCGCCGAAGTGGCGCGCCTTGCTCTCGAGCGGCGATTGGGCGAGCGCGGCCGAGGCCGCCAGGCAGCCGGCGGCAAGCGCGATGGAGGTGGCAAGCGAAACTCTTCGAAACATGGTGGTCGTCTCCCTCGACGGTTTTGGCGACGGCTCACCCCCAACCCAACAGCGGCCGATCATTACGAGGCTGACACGTTCCAGCCACCTGTACAAGCAACTTATTCTCATTATCAGAGGATGTACCGGTGCGGTCGTGGCTTCATGTCCGATGGCCGCCGCCCTGGCCGCGGCCTAGCATCGGCCAACTCGGAGGTGGCCCCATGATCCTGCGCTTGCTTCTGGTCCTTCTCGGCCTGTTCCACATCGCCAACGGGCTCTTCATGCTGGCCGCGCCGGCGCAGTGGTACGCAACGGTCCCCGGCGTACCGCTGAGCGGGCCATTCAATCCGCATTTCGTCCTCGATATCGGCATGGCCTTCGTCGCCAGCGGCGCGGGCCTGATGCTCGGCGCGCGGCGCGGACGCGACGCGGCGATCCTCGCCTGCGCCGGCGCGGCGTGGCCGGCGCTGCATGCCCTCATCCATGTCCAGGGCTGGGCGATGCACGGCATCGCGCCCGGCACCGAGGTCTCGGAGATCGTCGGCGTCGCCGGCCTGGCGGCGCTGGGCGTCGTGCTGGCTTGGCTGCGCCTGAAGGGAGAGCCGCGATGATCAGGTTCCTCCTGCACAAATACGTCTCGGCCTTCGAGCGGCGCTACGATTACGACGCCAGCTATCTGCACGAGCTCGCCGACATCTCACCGCGCGATTTCTATCGCTTCGCCAAAGTGCAGCTGAGCCTGCAGTCCAAGCGCCATGCGCCGCGCGACGCGCTCCAGGCGGCGGCGATCGGCGGCGCGCTGGTCGAGGATTGCGGGCCCTGCGTGCAGATCGCGACCGACATCGCGGTCGAAGCCGGCATGCCGGCAGCGACCATCGCGGCTCTTCTCTCCGGCCAGCCGGCGGACGCGGATGCGCAGCTCGGCTTCGACTATGCGCGCGCGCTGCTGGGCGCGGGCGAGAACCTCGATACGTTGCGCGAAAGCGTCGAAGGCCGCTTCGGCAAGCGCGGGCTGATCGCGCTTTCCTTCATGGCGATGGCGGCGCGCAACTTCCCCGTCCTCAAGCGCGCGCTCGGCCATGCCAAGACCTGCCGGCGCGTGCGCATCGGCGGCGCCGAGATCGCGGTCGACCAGAGCCTGAAGGCCGCTTAAGGCTTCACCGCGAGCAGATAGGGCAAGCCGTCGTTGATCGCGGGATCCTGACCCCACACCGCCGGGTCGAAGCCCGTGGGCAAGCCGGACTGGAACTGCGCATGGGTGAGCCCGGTGATGCCGGGATCGGCGGTGTCGTTGCCGGCGCCATGGCTCTGGCCGCTGGTGTCGATATCCCAATAATCCTGGGTCAGGTCGGGCTCGCCCTGGTCGTTGCCGACGAAGCCGCCGACCGCGTTGCCCGAGCCGCTGGCGACGGGGCCGGCGGAGTAGGACGTGACCACCGGACCGTTGTTCGTCCCCAATAGTCCGCCGACGGTGGAGTCCACGCCGCCCTGGACTGTGCCGTTCGCATAGCAATCGAGGATGGAGGTGCCGGCGTTGCGCCCGACCAAGCCGCCCGCCGTGCCGCCGTCGCCCGCCAGCACGGCGCCGCTCGCGAACGAGGTCCGTATGGCGCCGAGATTGTCGGCGACGAGCCCGCCGGCGACCAGGAACTTGCCGGCCTCGACCGTCCCGCTCGCGGAAGAATTGACCACAAGCCCTGCGGTCACAGTGCCCACCAAGCCGCCTGCATAGCCTTGACCGCTGCGCTTCCTGCCGCCCGTGCCGGTGACGGCAGCCGAGGAATGCGCGTCGCTCAACGTGCCGCCGTTCAGCGCGCCGCAGACGCCGCCCATCTGCGAGCCGAGATCGCCCAGCACCTGCCCGCCGACGACGCTGACATGGTCGATGGTGCCGTTGCAGGCGCCGGCGAGCGTGCCGATCTCGGAGCTCTTGCCGCCGCGCACCCGCGCCGCCGCGAGCCTCAGATGCGAGACCGTGCCGCCGTCGATGGTATCGAACAGCCCGACATTCTTGGTCTGAGGCTGAACGTTGATCCTGAGATGCTGGATCGTGTTGCCGAGGCCTTCGAGCCGGCCCGCGAACGCCGTCGCCACGGGCGCGCTGGTATAGGTGCCGTCGGGGGCGGCGTCATAGGGGCCGCTTAGCGCGAATCTACCGTCCGGATGGGCGAGGATCGCCGCGGCCAGGGCGCCGATGCCGTGGATCAGCGCGTAGCTCGCGCCGTCGATCGTGAGCGTCCCAGCGTTGACGTTGATGACGATGAAGCCGTGATCCTCGAAATTCAACGCGCCGCCATGGCCGCCGTCATTCGTCTTCAGGTCCATGCCGCCGCCATTGCCGGCATAAAAGATTTCGTGGCTGACGGTGATCGCGCGGAACGCGTCGAGCCCAAGACGATGCGCGCTGTCCCAGGTGAGCTTGGGCGGCACGCGCACTTCGATGTCCTTGGCCATGGCGCCCGACGCCACGGTGACGTCGCCGTCGGCGAGCATCGCGGCGAGCTCGTCGCCGTTGAGGTTGGCGTGCTTGGCCGTCGCGGTGCAGACGCCGCTCGCGCAACTGACGTTCGCGGTGGCTTTGCCGGAGATGACGAGCGCCGCCTCCGCGGACGATGACGTCAGCGCCGCAACCGACGCTGCGGCGAGCAGGAACCGGACGCGCATGGAAAGCCCTCCCGTGGACGGCGAAGGCTAAGTTGGCGCAGGGTCATGTTGCAAGAGCAGCGATTTTTCCGGCAAATATGGCCGCCGGAACACAAGGAAAGCAGGCATGAGCCAGGCGCCGGTCGACGATCGTCAGGAGAAATATTCCGGCACGCAGGAGGTGCGCGAGGCGCATCGCTTCGACGCGGCCCGGCTCGAGGCTTATCTCGCGGAGCGCATCGAAGGCTTCCAGACGCCGCTCGAGGTGCGCCAGTTCAAGGGCGGCCAGTCGAACCCGACCTATCAGCTCGTGACCCCGAACCGCAAATACGTGCTGCGCCGCAAGCCGCCGGGCAAGCTGCTCGCCTCGGCCCATGCCGTCGACCGCGAGTTCCGCATCATCTCGGCGCTCCATCCCACCGGTTTTCCGGTGCCCAAGCCCTATCTGCTCTGCGAGGACGAGAGCGTCATCGGCACGATGTTCTACGTCATGGATTGCGTCGAGGGGCGCATCTATTGGGGCCCGATGCTGCCCGACCAGTCGCCCAAGCAGCGCGGCGAGATCTACGACGCGATGAACGAAGCGCTCGCGCGGCTGCACAGCCTCGACTACGAGAAGCTGGGCTTGAGCGATTTCGGCAAACCCGGCAACTATGTCGGCCGCCAGATCGCGCGCTGGACCAAACAGTACCTGGCCTCGGTGACCGAAACCATCGACGAGATGGACAAGCTCATCGAATGGCTGCCGGCGCACCTGCCCGCCGACGAGCGCAATTCGATCGTGCATGGCGACTATCGCCTCGACAACATGATCCTGCATCCGACCGAGCCCAAGGTCGTCGCCGTGCTCGATTGGGAGCTCTGCACCATCGGCGATCCGATGGCCGACTTCACCTATCACCTGATGCAATGGATGATGCCGCAGGGCACGACCACGAGCGGCGGCACCGGCAGCCTGCTCGGCCAGGACCTCGAGGCGCTCGGCATCCCGAGCATCGAAGCCTACACCGAGGCCTATTGCCGGCGCGCCGGACGCGCGACGGTTCCGAACATGGACTACTACGCGGCGTACAATTTCTTCCGCCTCGCCGGCATCCTGCAGGGCATCGTGGGCCGCGTGCGCGACGGCACGGCGTCGAACGCCAACGCCGCGCAGAACGCCGCCGCGGTGCGGCCGCTGGCCGAGCGCGCCTGGTTCTTCGCCAAGCGCGCCGGCGCACCGGGGTAGAATGGCGGCTATGGCGCGCCGATGATGGCGTGCCCGGCATCGGTTTCGTCGCGCATGTAGCCGGAGATCGTGCCGCCGCGATTGATGCTGTACGGCACGGTTCCCCCCGCGCCCGCGCCCGGCGCGTCGAACTCCTTGATGATCTCGCCGGTCTTCGTGCAGAGGAAACCGTGCGACACGCCGTCGGCATCGACGTAGTTGCCGACGGCCACGCCGTCGCTGTTGATGTCGCCGACGATGGTGCCCTGGCCAGGGCCGGTTCCGGCGCCGGGCGCGTCGACGACGACGATCCTTCCGTTCGGCTTGCGGATGAAGCCGTGCATCGCGCCGCTCTCCTCGTCGGAGAACCCGACAACCCAGCCCTTCGCGTTGATCAGATACGGGATCGTGTCGAGAGCGCCGGCGACGTCGAACTTGTCGTAGCCGCCGCTCTGGTGCCGCACATAGCCGTGCAGGATGAAATCGGAATCGACATAGGGGCCGGTCGTGTCCCCGTGCAGGTTGGTGGCGCCGGCGAAGGTGCCCTGATCGGGATCGGTCCCCGCGCCCGGCACGTCGAAGACGGTGAGCGTTCCCGCCTTGGCGCGGACGAACCCATGCCAAAGCCCGTTCGAATCCACATAATCCCCGGTGGCCGCGCCTTTGTTATTGATATGCAGGCCATAGGCGCCCTGGGAGTCCGCCGGCTCGAATGTCAGGTATCGGCCGCCGGGCGTGCGGACGAAGGCGTGCTGGATTCCGCCCGCGAAATAGTTGCCGACGATCGCGCCCTTGTCGTTGATCCAGAAAGCCGAGCTGGGATAGGCGTGGACATTGATCTGGGCAAACGCCCCGGCGGACGACCTCACATAGCCATGCGTGTGGCCGTCATGCCCCACGAACTCGCCCACGGCGTCGCCGTGGAGATTGAGCCCATAGCCCAAGGTATCGCCCATGGCATCGGGTTCGTCGTAGGCCGCCAGTCCGGAATCGCTCCACAGCGGCCGTTGGCGGCGCAGCTTCGCCGGTCCCTTGTTCATCGCGCCGGCGATCGCGTGCGGACCTTGCCCTCCCAGGAACCGCGAGGGCACCTGCAAGCGGTGCCGCTCGCCGGCGCCCGCAGGCGCGGCGAATGCAGCAACTGCGAGGATCGAACTCAGCATCGACAATGTGCGCGTCTTCATTTCCAGGTCTCCTCAGCCGCTAAGGCCTTGATTTCGAGGAGCAACGGCCCTCCGGTCGGCAATTTGCCGTTGTCGGCCCGGCCGGATATCCTCTTGCGTCCGCGGGCGGCGGAATGCCGGCCCTCGCGCGACACGAACACGGACGGCCATGCCGCGCATGACGTCCTTCCGAGTTTTTGCCGATGTTTCGCCGAGGTATGGCGGGGGCTGACGATGCATGGCGGCGTGGGGGCGGCCAAGAAGATCAATCTCGCGGCGGAAGACGATTTTCACCTGGGCGCGCTGCTCGTCCGGCCCTCGCGGGGCCGCGCCGTCGATGCGCGCGGCGAGATTCGCGTCGAGCCGCGCGTCATGGAAGTGCTGATCGTCCTTTGTCGCGCGCAGGGTGGGACTGTCACCCGCGAGCAGCTTATCGAAGCCTGCTGGGGCGGGCGCACGGTCAGCGACGATGCGATCACGCGCGTGATCGCCAAGCTCCGGCAGCTCGCGAGCGGGCTTGACGCGCCGCCGCATTTCCGGCTCGAGACCCTGCCGAAGGTCGGATACCGGCTGAGTGCGGAGCCAAGCGCGGAGATCGAACGCTCCGATCTGCCCGCGGACGCCCTCCCCGTCCGTCGCGCGCCCAGGTCCTGGAGGCTCCCGGCGGCCGGCGCGGCGTTCTTGCTCGTCCTTGCCGCCCTGATTTTTCGCTGGACGGCAATGCCGGGCAACCATCGCGCAAGTGGGGATGCCGTTCGCCTGACACAGGCTGCGGGCGCGCTCATCCACGAACGCAACCGCTCCAGCGTCGCGCAAGCCGAGCATCTGTTGCGCGAGGCCGTCGCCGCCGACCCGGCCTATGCGCCGGCTTGGGCACGTCTCGGACACGCGACCTGGTTCCCGTGGTGGCTGGCGGAGCAACGCGAGCCCGGCGCAAAGGTCCGCGTGAAGGCAGAGGCGCTGGCTTATGTGGACCGCGCTTTGGCGATCGCGCCCGACCTGGCCGAGGCGCGCGGCATCAAAGGCATGATCCTCACCGATACCAACGAGGGAATGTCCTGGCTCATCGATGCGGTGCGGCTGGAGCCCGACAATTCCGAGCTATGGATGTGGCTTGGCGACGCGCGGCGGGGTGACGGCGATTTGCGCGGCGCGCTCGCGGCGGATGCAAAGGCGCACGCGCTCGATCCGGCCTGGCACTATATCGACGAGCCCTATCTCTATTCCGTGTTCCGCCTCCACGGATCCGCGGAAGCCTATCGCGAGCTCGATCGCATCGCCGCATCGATGAACGATCAGAACTGGTCGCTTCAGATGCGGGCGGACATGGAATTCGAGGAAGGCCGGCTCGCCGTGTCGGCGGGGCTGGCGATGGCCGCTCTGCGCGCTCATCCGCAGAACCCTTATTGGGCGCGGAACAGGCTGGTGGCTGTTGCGACGCTGCTGGGCGACAAGCGGCTGCGAGACCGCATTCTGGAGAAAGACCCGCTCCTGAAGGTGAATCTGAACGCGCTCGAGCGGTCCGGCTGGGCGCGCGAGCGCGCACGGCAATCGCCGGAGACTTGGTGGGACGGGACGCTGATGGGCGCGCAGGCCTCGCAGCTCGTGCGGGAAGGCAGCTCTTCGCTGCTCGTCAGCCTTTACGACCGGCGGTTCGGCACGCCGGAGGCGTTCGTCCGGAAATGCCCGTGGATCACGGGTCACATGCAGGATCATGCGACGGCGATCGGGCCGGTGCTGGCGGTCGCCCTGCGCCGCGTGGGGCGGCGTGCCGAAGCCGAAAGACTGCTCGCCGGCATATCCGCGAAACTCCGCCGCCTGGAACAGGCGGGCGATTTCCTGCTCGGAACCGAGGTCAGCCGAGCTCGGATCGCCGCCCTTACCGGCAACCGGCAGGTCGCGATGGAGCGCCTGCGCGACGCCGTCCGGCGCGGTTGGAAAGGGCAGTCGGCCGACTTCGGCATGGACCCCGCCACGGATCCCGCTTTCGAGAGCCTTCGCGGCGACGCCGCCTTCGAGGCCATCGTGAAGACGTTTCATGACGCGCTTCGCACGGAGTCCGAGCGGCTGGCGCGTCTCGATCTCAGCGGCGCCTGACGCGCCGCGTCGGACCTCGCGGTTAACCCGCGGTTAGCTCTACGGTCGCGGAAAGCCTTGCTTAAGAAGCTCGCTCTATCCTGGGTCGATGAAGAGCGAGCCCGTCGCCAGCCATTTCGCGCCCGCGTCGTTCCAGTTCGACGCGGCGCATTTCGATCTCGCGGAGCGCGCCGCGCGCTTCGGCTATTGGCGCGTCGACCTCACGACGAACACGACCTATTGGTCGCCCGGCATGTACCGCCTGCTCGGCGTCGATCCGAGCGAGCCGCCCGACAGCGACTGGCTGCTCGATCAGATGGTGCCCGAGGACAAGCTGGTCGTGCAGACGACCATCGCCGCCGCGATCAAGACGCGCTCGCCCTTCTCCTATCGCACCCGCGCGCGCGATCCCAACGTCGCGGCGCAGTTCGTCGATACCCAGGGCGAGGTTTCGCTCGGCCCCGACGGCCGCGTCGCAGCCGTGATAGGCGTCTGCTACGACGTCAGCAAGCAGGTGAAGGCCGAGGTCGCGCGCGAGAAGGCGCAGGCGCGCTACCGGCTGATGACCGAGGAAGCCTCGGACATCATCATCCTCTATGACGAGGCCGGCAACGTGCTGTTCGCCTCGCAGGCGCTCGAGCGCGTGCTCGGCTACAGCGCCGCCGAGATCGAGCACGGGCAGGTGCTGGACCTGATCCATCCCGAGGATTTCGGCGCCATCAAGAGCATCTGGGAGCGTCCCGCCGAGGGCCAGACTCTGACCGCAACCTTCCGCATGAAGCACGTCCACGGCCACTACATCTGGGTCGAGGTCACCACGCGCGCCGTGCGCGACGTCGACACCGGCGCGCCCACCAACACGGTCTGCGTCGCCCGCGACGTGACCGAGCGCAAGCACCAGGAGATCGAGGCCTGCGCCGCGCGCGAGCGCGCCGAGGCCGCCAACCAGGCCAAGTCGCGCTTCCTCGCCAATATGAGCCATGAGCTGCGCACGCCCTTGAACGCCGTCATCGGCTTCACCGACCTGATGCGCCAACAGATGTTCGGCGCGCTGGGCAACGAGCGCTACGAGGAATACGCGACGCTCATCTACGACTCCGGCCAGCTGCTGCTCGACCTGATCTCGGACATGCTCGACATGGCCAAGATCGAGGCGGGCAAGCTCGAGCTCAATCTCGAGCGCGTCGATTTGACCGGCACGATCGAGGACAGCGTGCGCCTCCTGACCGACCGCGCCGACAACAACGGGCTCGAGATCCACGTCTCGATGCCGCACAAGCCGGTTTCGCTCACCGCCGACCGCCGCGCGGTCAAGCAGGTGCTGCTCAATCTGCTCACCAACGCGATCAAGTTCACGCCGGCGGGCGGCAGCATCGACATCGTCGTGCGCGCCGAGGGCGGCCGCGTGATCCTGTCGGTGCGCGACACCGGCATCGGCATCCCGGCGCACGAGCTGCCCAGGCTCGGCCGGCCGTTCGAGCAGGTCTGCGGCGATCCGATGCTCGCGAAATCCGGCACCGGCCTCGGCCTCGCCCTCGTCCGCGCCCTCGTCGAGAAGCATGGCGGCGTCATGCGCATCGAAAGCGAGGAAGGCATCGGCACCGAGGTCAGCGTCGAGCTTCCGCTTTCGCCCGCGGCGCGCGCGGCGGCTTAAGGCGCGACCTTGTAGACCGTCCCTCTCGGATCGGCGTTCCAGCCGCCGCTCGACGCCGCGCCATAGGCGTTCCCCTCCGCGTCGAAGATCAGGCCGTCGGGCCGGCTGCCTTCGGGACAGCGGCCGTTGGCGCAGAACGAGTGGAGCAGCGCGAACGTCCCGTTCCCGTACTTGAACAGAACGCCGGCGCCCGACCCGCCGCCCAGGTATGTCGTCCCCCAGATGCTGCCGTCGGGCGCGAGCGTGATGCCGTTGGGGAACTGGCCGTCGGCGCACTGGCTCTGCGCGCAGAAATCGTGGAGCGGGTGCTGGTCCGATCCGTCGGGCGCGAGCTGGTACAGCACCCCCCACACATTCGGACCGGCCACGGGCGCGATGCCGACAAGCTGGCCGTCCGTGTCCCAGATCAGCGGCCCGCCGCCGCGGCCGTCTAGGCAATCGCCGCCGTCCTTGCAGAACGTGTGGAGGACGCTGTAGGCGAAATGCTTGCCGTGCGGCGCGAGCTTGAACACGACGCCGCTCTCGGCCACCGGATCGCCGCCCAAGCCGGACGTGCCGTAGAAGGCGCCCTTGCCGTCGGGCAGAAGCGTCGTCTGCGGCTGGCCGCCGTCGCTGCAATCGCAGAAGCCGTGGATGACGGTGTATTTCGCGCTCTTCTTGCCGCGCGGCGTGAGCTGGAACGCGACGCCGACATCGCTCGGGCCGCCATGCATCGTGGTGCCATAGAGCGGCGACACGCCGTCATAGAGCGCGCCGCTCCGGGCGCCGTCATAGGTCAGCCCCGCGAAGGGCTGCCGGCCGTCGATGCAATCGGCCTCGAGGCAGAACGCGTGGAGGACGGCGAACTTCCACGTCTTGCCGTGGGTCGGCGTCAGCTTGAACAGCGTGCCGCCGGCACCGGCGCCGCCGCCTTGCGTCATGCCGTAGAGCGCGCCGTCGACGTCCATGATGAAATCGCCCACCGGCAGGAAGCCGTCGCTGCAGCTTTGGCAGAACGCATGCACCAGGCTGGCCTTGCCGCCCGGTGTCACCTTGAAGACCGTGCCGTTGCCGTCGTCGGTCGCGCCATAGAGATTGCCGGCCGCGTCGCGCGCCAGCCCGCCCACGGGATGGGTTCCCGCATCGCAGATGTCCTTGTGACAGAATTGATAGAGCGCCTTGACCTGCGGATCCGCGAGCGCGGCGCCGGACGCGATCGTCAGCAGCAGGCCAGCCGCGGCCAACCCAACAATCGTGCGCATGACAAATCCCCTCCCCTCAGGGCGTCAGCACGAAGGCGCTGCCGCCCGACGACACGCCGCCATAGCGCGTCACGCCGAAGATGCGCCCGTCGGGATCGAGCGCCGGCGCGGCTGCGAGCCCCGGCCCGTCGGTGCAATCCTCCTTGGCGCAGAAATCGTAGATCACGGTCTTGTTCTTGCCGTGCAGCTTGAAGATCGTTCCGGCGAAGGCGCTGTGGGCGCCGCCCTCGCTGGTGCTGCCGTAGATGTCGCCGTTGCCGTCGATCACGACCGGGCCCACCAGCGCGCCGTCGAAGCAATTGTCGAGCGGGCAGAAATCGTCGTAGAGCACGGTCTCCTTCGAATTGGCGCCGCGCGGCACGATCTTGAACACCGTGCCGTCGTTGCTGCTGCCGCCGAACACGGTCGAGCCGATCAGCGCGTTGCCGGAGAACGCGACGTTGTTCACGCTCTTGCCGTCGGCGCAATCCGCAAGCTGGCAGAAGCGGTGCAGCGCGGTGAAGGCAAAGCCGTCGCCGTCCGGCGTCATCTCGAACACCACGCCGCCGTTCTCGTCGAAGCCGCCGCCGTAGTTCACCGACCCGAACAGATTGCCCTGCGCGTCGACGAGCACCGGCGCAAGCGGCTCCCGGCCGTCGGCGCAGTTCGTTTCCGAGCAGAAATCGTGGAGGATCGTGTGCGTGGTCTCGCCGCCCGCGAAGCTCAATTCGTAGACCGTGCCGCCGTTGTTCTTGCCGCCATAGGCCGTCGTGCCGTAGAGCGGCGAGGTTCCGTCATAGGGCGCGCCCTCCGCCAGGCCCCGATAGGACAGCCCCGCGTTGAGCGACTGGCCGTCGGCGCATTGCGCCTCGACGCAGAAGCCGTACAGCGTGACCAGCTTCCACTTCCTGCCGCTTGCGTTCGGCACGAGCTTGAACGCCGTGCCGCCGCCATGCGGACCGGCACCCTCGGTGGTGCCGTAGAGCTCGCCCCCGGCGCCGAGGACGAGATCGCCTTTCGGAAACTGGCCGTCGCGGCAATCGGTCTTGCTGCAGAAATCGTAGAGCACCTTGAACTTGTATTTCGCGCCGTGGCGCTCGAGCGCGAAGACCGATCCGGAGTCCTGGATGCCGCCGTTCTCGGTGGTGCCGTAGTAGTTGCCTTGCGCGTCGCGCGCCAGCCGCGACGCCGGGAACTCCCCGTCCGGGCACGAAAACGTCGTGCAGAAATCATGGAGGTTCTTCAGCTTCGCCGCTTCCGCCCCGTCCCGCACGGCGAAACCGCCGAGCGAAAGCGCCGCGCCCAGCGCGATCCAAGCTCCATATTTCATCCGACAAAGCCCCGACAAACGCCCCGACGGGATTCTAGCGCATTCGCGCATGGCTGGAAGCGCAAACTCGGCGCTCCGCCGGAGAAAGACGGATTCTCGCTTAAGTGGCGGCGGGAAGCGCAGCCCGCTTCCCGCCGCCCCTCGCCGTTCTATTCCGCCGCGACGCGCTTGGGACGCGGCACGTGCTTTCCGTATTCGAGCCGCGCGATGGTGCGGTTGTGCACCTCGTCGGGGCCGTCGGCGATGCGCAGGGTGCGCTGGCCGGCATACATGCGCGCCAGCCCGCTGTCGGTCGTGACGCCGCCTCCGCCCCAGGCCTGGATCGCGTCGTCGATGATCTTGAGCGCCATGCGCGGCGCCGCCACCTTGATCATCGCGATCTCGGTGCGCGCGACCTTGTTGCCGACCTTGTCCATCATGTCGGCGGCTTTCAGCGTGAGCAGGCGGCACATGTCGATATTGGTGCGCGCTTCCGCGACGCGCTGCTCCCACACCGAATGGTCGGCGATCTTCTTGCCGAAGGCTTCGCGCGACAGGAGCCGCTTGACCATGATCTCGAGCGCGCGCTCCGCGACGCCGATGGAGCGCATGCAGTGATGGATGCGCCCCGGCCCGAGGCGCCCCTGCGCGATCTCGAAGCCGCGGCCCTCGCCGAGCAAGAGGTTCTCGACCGGCACCTTGACGTCCTTCAGCACCACTTCGGCATGGCCGTGCGGCGCGTCGTCATAGCCGAACACCGGCAGCATGCGCTTGACCTCGACGCCCGGCATGTCGCGCTCGACCAGGATCTGCGATTGCTGGCTGTGGCGGTCGCCGTCGAAGCTGTTCTTGCCCATCACGATCATGATCTTGCAGCGCGGATCGCCGACGCCCGACGACCACCATTTGCGGCCGTTGATGACGTAGTGATCGCCGCGGCGCTCGATATGGGTCTCGATGTTGGTCGCGTCCGACGATGCCACCGCGGGCTCGGTCATCAGGAACGCCGAGCGGATCTCGCCGGCGAGCAGGGGCTTCAGCCATTTGTCCTGCTGATAGGGGCTGCCATAGCGCTCCAGCACCTCCATGTTGCCGGTGTCGGGCGCGGAGCAGTTGAACACTTCCGAAGCGAAGCCGACCTTGCCCATGATCTCGGCGAGCGGCGCGTAGTCGAGGTTGGTGAGCCCCGCGCCGTGCTCGCTCTCGTTCAGGAACAGGTTCCACAGGCCCTGCTTCTTGGCCTTGGCTTTCAGCTCCTCCACCACGGGCACGACGATCCAGGGATCGCCCTTGGCCCGCGCCTCGTTCATCTGCGCGTGATAGGTCTCTTCCGCCGGGTAGACATGCGCGTCCATGAACTGCTGGACGCGCGCCATCCATTCCTTCTGGCGCGGCGAATAGTCGAAATCCATCTCAAGTCCTCCATTGCTCGAATAGCTGTGCGAGGACTCTAGCGGCTGGCCGCGCCGCTAACCAGCCTCCCGCTCACCAGCCTCCAAGTGGCGCGCCAGGCTCTCCATGGCCGGCGTCCAGCCCTCGCCGGTGCGCCAGCTGTCGGTGCCGCTGGCGGTGATGACGAGCTCGGTGCGGCCGCCCAGGTCGCGCATCTCGACCAAAGTCGCGCAGGTGTGCAGCGCCTTGCCCATGTACGAGACCGTCTCCTCGAAGGCGAGACGCTTCAGCGGCACGACCTCGCCGTAGGTTCCGGTTTCGATATAGGGCGTCTTGCCGGGCGGCGCGAAGCCGATGCGATAGGTGCCGCCCGGGCGCACATCGGCCTCGCAGAAATGCACGACGTGGTCGCTGCCCGCGACGTACCATTGCGCCAATTCCGCAGGCTCGGTCCAGGCGCGCCACACGCGCTCGACGGGCACGTCGTAGATGCGCGACAGGATCAGCCGGCTCCGGACTTGATGGCTCATGGCGTCCTCCCTCGATACTTAAGCAGTATATTAAGTATCGGCAAGCCCTGCAACCCGGCCCCACGGGTTTGACACCCGGGCCCCTTCCCGGCATCAACCGCCATGCTTTTCTGGGCTGGAATCGTTCTCATCCTTCTGGGCGTCGCGAGCATCGGTTTCGACCGCCGCAGCTCCCATTGGCTCTACGACGCCGTCGACCGGCGCTTCTGGCGCTTCCTCGACCGCACGACGCATCTCGCCAAGGCGTCGCATTGGCTGATCGCGGCGGCGCTGCTCTATGCCTTCACGCGCTCGGCCTATGCGCTCGCGTTCATCGTCAGCCTGGTCGCGGGCAGCGTCGCGCTGCACGCCATCAAGCTGGTGGCGGGGCGGCGCCGGCCGCGCGACGACCTCGAGATGGGCCGCTACGGCTTCGAGCTCCTGGCCTTCGACACGCGCTACAACTCCTTCCCCTCCGGCCACGCGCTGACGATCTTCTGCGTCGCCGCGATCGCGTCCTGCGCCTTGCCGAGCCTCGCAGCCTTGTGGTTCGCTGTCGCGGCCTGGCTCGCGCTCACCCGTGCCCTGCTCACCGCCCATTACCTGAGCGACGTGCTCGCCGGCGCCGGCATCGGATTGATTTCGGCGCACGAGACCGTCATTCATTGGTTCCCGCAACTGGCCCCAATCTGGTTCTGACCGTGGTCTAGATGTTCGACCTGCTCTTTTCCGCCGATGCCTGGATCTCGCTGCTCACCTTGACCGTGCTCGAGGTCGTGCTCGGCATCGACAACATCATCTTCCTGTCGCTGACGGCCAACCGCCTGCCCGAGCCCCGGCGCCCGACCGCGCGCACCATCGGCCTCGCCTTGGCGCTCGCTCTGCGCATCGTCTTCCTGTCGAGCATCGTGTGGATCACCCATCTGGAGAAGCCGCTGTTCGCGGTGTTCGGCGAAGGCTTCTCGGTGAAGGACATCGTCTTCCTCGCCGGCGGCATGTTCCTGCTCACCAAGAGCACGCGCGAGATCCATGGGATGGTCGAAGGCGAAGAGAGCGAGCGCGAGGGCCGCGGCGCCACCATGCTGTCGGTGATCTTCCAGATCGCGATGTTCGACATCGTGTTCTCGATCGACTCGGTCGTCACCGCGGTCGGCGTCGCCGAGCACCTGCCGGTGATGATCGCGGCCGTCGTAATCGCGATGCTGGTGATGATGCTGGCGTCGGGCACCGTCGCCGATTTCGTCGACCGCCACCCGACGGTCAAGATGCTCGCGCTCAGCTTCCTGCTCCTGATCGGCACGTCGCTGATCGCCGATGCGATGCACTTCCACATCCCGCGCGGCTATCTCTATTTCGCGGTCGCGTTCTCGGGGCTCGTCGAGTTCCTCAACCAGCGCGTGGCCACGGGCAAGAAGAAGCGACGATGAACCGCCGCTTCGTGCGCAAAGCCTAGCGCGCCGCGTCGCGGCGGCGCTCGATCTCGAGGCGCAATTCGCGCTGGCGCGTCTCGTCGAGCGGATAGCCGAGCATGGCGATCAGGCTCAGCAGCGCCAAGCTCACCGGCAGCAGGATATAGACGAGGCGCAGATTCTCGATCGCGCCGGGCGTGTCGTGGATCTTGGGGTCGAAGCCCAGGAACGCCAGCAAGCCGAACGCGATGGTCACCGACCAGCCGATGCCGAGCTTGGTGGTCATCGACAGGAAGGCATAGAGGATGCCCGCGCGCTCGGCGCCGGTCTCGTGCGTGTCGGCGTCGGCGACGTCGGCCATCATCGCGCGGATGAGGAAGGCCGGCGCCGCATAGCTCGCGCCCGTCAGCGCGACCATCGCCAGCGCGACGGGCTTGTTGCCGAGCGGGATCAGGAACAGCGCCAGGCCCGCCGCGATCGCATAGACATAGGACACGATCAGCGCGCGGCTCTTGCCGACGCGCCGCGACAGCGCGATCCACAACGGCGCACAAACCATGCCGCTCAGGAAATAGACCAGCAGCACCGTGCCGCCGAATTTCGGCAGCGCGAGCCCCAGGCTCACGAAATAGAGGAACATGGCGCCCCGCGCGCCCTGGTTCGTGGATTCGATCAGGTCGACCAGCATCACCCGGCGCAGCGCGTCGTTCCCGAGCAGGAAGCGCAGGGTCGGGATCAGCCCGGCCTGGGTGCTCAGGCGCACTTCGGGCTCGGGCACGACAAGCAAGCAGATCGCGACGGCCGGGACCAGCGTGGCGATCGCGAACACGGCCATCGCCATCACCTGCGTCGCGAGCGGATAGCCGCGCGCCTCCAATATCGCGGGCACGAGCAGCACGCACATCATGCCGGCCACGGTCGCGGCCTGGTACCAGCCATAGACGCTGCTGCGCTCGTGATAGTCGCCGGAAAGCTCCGAGCCCCAGGAGAGATGCGGCACGATGACGGCGGAATAGCCGAGATACATGATCACAAGACAGCTCGCGAGCCAGGCCGTGCTCACCTGCCCGCCCGGCACGAAGGCGAGCCAGATGCCGAGCGCAAAGACCGGCAGGCCGAGCGCGATGATCGGCCGGCGGCGGCCGAAGCGCGTGCGCCAGCGGTCGCTCAGATAGCCCGCGACCGGATCGATGAAGATGTCGAGGATGCGGATCAGCCCGAAGATCGCGCCCACCGTGGCCAGCGGGATGCCGACCTCCTTCGAGGCGTAGAAATTCGGCAGATGCACGACCAGCGGCATGCCGAACGCGGCGATGGAGAACGCCGGCATCGCATAGGCGGCGATGACCTTCCGCGAAATGCGCGCCATGTTTCAGCTCGCGCGCACGCGCTCGATGAACGGGCGCTCCTCGTCGATGCAGGCCTTGAAGGACGGCCGCGCATGGAGGCGCTTGCAATAAGCCGCCAGGTTCGGCCAGCGCGCCGCGTCGATGGCGCCGCCGGCATGCTCGAAATTGACCAGCATGGTGGCGACCGAGATGTCGGCGATGGAGAACGCATTGCCGACGAGATAGTCGTTGCCGCCGAGCTCCTTCGACAGATAGTCGAACAAAGGCGGCAGCTTCTCGGTCAGGGTGCGCCGGCAGACCTCTTCGTCGGGCTGGCTCTTGAGCAGCTTCTTCACCACGCGCTCGAAGAAGAAGCCGCGGCCCATGGTCTCGGCCAGGATCGAATCCGCGTATTCCTCGAACCACAGCGCGCGGGCGCGGTGGTAAGGCGCGGCCGGATAGAGCGCAGGCGCGGGGAATTTCTGCTCGATATAGTCGCAGATCACCGACGAATCCGAGAGATGGTTGGGCTCGGGCAGGTCGGTGTCGCGGAACGCGGGAATGCGGCCCAAGGGCGAGATGTCGCGGAAGTCCGGCGGCGGATTGAACGGGCTGATCTGCTCCAGCGAATAGGCCTGGCCCTTCTCGGCCAGCACGATGCGGACCTTGCGCACGAAGGGCGACACCGAGCCGCCATAGACGATCAACGCCATGATTTCCCTCCTACGCCGGGGCCTCGACCTTCAGCTTCGGGTCCCGTTCGGGCGCGAGGTTATCATAAAGATCGGCGATCAAGTCTCGCTTCAAGGCCTGGCGCGCGGGATCGTCCCAGAGATTTTCCCATTGACGCGGATCGTTGTTCAAGTCGTAGAGCTCGCCTTCCGTACCGTCATATTTGACGCGCGTGCCGACGCCGGCGAATTGCGGCCAGGTCTCCTCGAGCCCGTTGGGCCGGCCCGGCGTCGACGGTTCGTAACGCGTCAGCGACCAGCCGTCGCGGACGATGGAGCGGAAATGAAAGCCGTAGCCGGGGAACTGGCTGTCCCATTCGCAGATCGCGCGCTGGCGCGAGCCGTCTTCGGATGTCGGCAGCACCTTGCCCTGCATCCAATCGGCCTGCGCCACGCCGGCGACATGCGCAAAGGTCGAGGCGAGATCGACCTGTTCGACCGGCTGGTTCACGACCGCGGGCGCGACGCGCGCATTCGGCGCGGGCCGCCATACGAACGGCAGGCGCATCAGCGCGTCGGTGTGGAACGGGCCCTTGTAGACGAAGCCGAAATCGCCCTGCAGCTCGCCATGGTCGGTGGTGAAGAAAACGTCGGTGTCGCCGTCCCAGCCGCGGCCGGCTATGGCGCGCATCACCCGCCCGACCGCCTCGTCGACCAGCTCGTTCATCACATGGACCTTGGCGTTGATCTCGCGGATGTTGTCGCGCGAAAGCTGCTGCGGCGTGAAGTTCATCGGCCCGCCTTCGACGTTCGCGAAGGTGCCGTCATAATACGCAAGCCAATGCGCGGGCTTCTTCGCCAGCACCTTGCGGATCGCATCCGGCGAACCCGGATAGCCGTCGGGCAGCGGCAGGTCGCGCCAGTCGCAACGCTTGTTCTCGGCCGCCGGCGGATCCCAGGGGTGATGCGGATCGGGGAAGCTGAGCCACAGGAACCAGTCGTCATCCGCGTCGAGACCTTTGAGCCAGTCCTCCGCGAGGCCCGCGAGCCAGTCGGTGTGATAGATCTCGCGCGGCACGGGATTGTTCGCGGTCTCGGGCGCGCCGGTGTCGCCGCCGGGCGACGCGTTCAGCAGAGGCGGCGACGCGGCGAAGAACTCCGGATGCGCCTTCTTCATCCATTGCCCGTAATGCGCCACGGGATTGCCGTTGAAGCTCGCGATATGCATCGCCTGGATCGCGGTGTCGAAGCCGCGCCACGGCCCGGTGTCGTTCTCGCGCTCGCGCCGGTTCTCGCGCCACTTCAGCTTGGGATCGAAGGCCGGCTCGAAATGCGCCTTGCCGATCAGCGCGGTCTTGTAGCCCGCCTTCTCTTTCAGGTATCGCGCGATGGACGGCGCGTCCTCGGGGAGAGGCACGCCGTTCGCGAACACCCCGTGCGTGCGCACATATTGCCCCGTCAGCATGGTCGAGCGCGCGGGCATGCACACCGTGTTCTGGTTATAGGCGCGCTTGTAGTTGATGCCGCTCGCGGCCAGCGCGTCGATGTTCGGCGTGCGGCAGAAGCGGTTGCCGTTGCAGCCCAAGGAATCGTAGCGCTGCTGGTCGGTGGTGATGAACAGGATCTTACGGCCCACGGAGCGCCTCCAGGCATCCGGCTTCGGCGAGCAGCGCATCCGCGGCGCCGCCGAGCTTTAAGTAAGCGGCGCGCAGCTCGCTCAGGCATTTCACCTGATACTTGAACGCGCCTTGGCCGTAGGGGCGCCCGAGCAGTTCGACCGAGAATGTCTCCCTGCCCTCCGCGACCGCGCGCGCATTGGCGAGCAGGAACGGGAAATAGATCGCGCCGGCGAGCTTCAACAAAGCCTTCACCGGCGCACCCGCCGCGCTCCATTCGCCTTCGACGCCCGAGGCATCGTCGATCTCCTGCACCCAGCGGAACGCGAACGGGAAGGCTTCGCGCATCATGTCCTGCGGCGTCGGATCGACGGCCAGCTGCGACAGCTGCCCGAACCAGCCGAAATCGGCGAGCGAGGGCCGCGAGCCGAAGAGATAGGGCTGCTCGGTGACGAAGCGCTCGAACACCGACAGGATCCGGCGCGTACTCTCTTCGATGACCGGCGCGTTCTCCGGCGTGCAGCCGACCAGCGCCATGCGCCCGACCTGGCGCTCGCGGAAGATCGCGGCGGCGCCGAGGATCGCGTCGCGTCCCGGCGCGCGCAACCGGTCGAAGGCGAGCCATTCCGACATCTGCTTCTGGTCGCGTTCGCGGAACCAGCGGTAGTGGAACATCGCCTTGGTGCCCCACTCGTCGGCGAAATCCTCGAGCAGAGTGGCGAGGAACGCGTCGACGGGGTTCTCCGGCACCACCGAACGCTCCGTATGAAGACGTTCCAGCGCGAAGATCATCGGCGTGGAATCGTTGTGCCAGGTGCCGTCGGGAAACTGGATCACCGGGATCACCGGCGCCCTGACGTGCTTGAACACGCGCTCGTCGCCCATCTGCATCTGGCGCCAGACATGCGGCAGGCGGCGATAGCGCATCACCGCGCGCATCTTCATCGAATAGGGCGAGCCGAGCCCGCCATAGATCGTGTAGAGGCTCATGCCGCGCTCCCCGCCGAACAGCACAGCAAGGCCGTGCGCTCGAGCCCCGCGTCGCGATGATATTTCGCCGCCAGATAATCGGGCCGCGCGATCATCTCGAGGAAGGTCTGGCGCGAGGGATAGCGCACGCATACGACCTCGTCCCATTCGTTCTCCGCGCCGCCGATGAAGACCAGCGCCTGCAGCCCCAGCCAGACGATGCCGCCGCCCAGCTCGGTCACGCAGCGCAAAGCGGTGAGGCCGTAGCGCTGATAGGCCTCGCGGCCGGTCAGGTTCTCGAACGCCTCCTTCGCGTCGGGCTCGTAGCGGGCGCGGCGGCGGTACTTGAGAAGATTGACCATCACGATCGGCCCGTCGGGGCCCTTCTCGGTGAGAGCGAAGATCTGCTCCGGCGTCGGCATCACCGCGGCATTTGACATGGGCGTCGGCGCTTTCTATATCTGAATTCGGATTCAGATTTAAGCCATGGCCAAAGCGAAAGCAACTGCTCATCGAAGTGAAGAGGGCGCCGAGAAATGGGCCCTGCCCGTCGTCCAGGCCCGCTCGAAAGCGACGCGCGAGCGCCTGCTCGCCGCGGGCGAGACGGTGTTCGCGGACAAGGGCTATGACGGCGCCAAGCTCGCCGACATCGCGGCCGAGGCCGGCGTGTCGGTCGGCGCCGTCTATTTCCGCTTCAAGGACAAGGACGCGCTGTTCCAGGCCATCGCGGAAACCTTCGCCGGCGAGGTGCGCGCGCGCATCCAGCGCGTGGTCGCGGGCGGCGAGCCGGAGGACATCATCCGTATGTTCGTCACCGGGACGGCGGCACAGATGCGCGCCCATCGCGGCCTGTTCCGCGCCATCGTCGAGCGCGGCTTCGAGCACGGCAACGATACGATCTTCGCCGTGCGCGACGAGTTCGCGATGGCGCTCGAACGCGCGCTTGGCCGCCGCCGCGGCGATATGACCGTGCGGGTGATGACGCAGATGATCTACGGCTTTCTGATCGCGGGCGTGCTGAACCGCCAGGCGCCGACGCGCATCGGCGACGCGCGCGCGATCGCCGGCCTCGCCGACGCCTGTGTCGCCTATTTCCGGAGCGCGAGATGACTCTCAGCGTCGATCTCTTCTGGTCGTTCCGCAGCCCCTACTCCTATCTCGCGACGCCGCGTCTTGTGGAATTGGAGCGCGAATACGATCTCAGCATCGCCGTGCGCCCCGTCTATCCGCTCGCGGTGCGCCAGGGCGATTTCTTCGAGAAGCAGAACCCGCTTTGGATCCCCTATCTGCTGCGCGACACGATGCGCATCGCCGAGCAGCTCGGCCTGCCCTATCGCTGGCCGCGCCCCGATCCGGTGAAGGTCGACATGACGACGCGCGCGGCGGTGCCGGATCAGCCCTACATCCATCGCCTGACGCGGCTCGGCTGCGCGGCGGCGGAAGCGGGCCAGGGCCTGCCGTTCCTGCTCGAGGCGAGCACGCTCATCTGGTCGGGCCGCACCGACAATTGGCACGAAGGCACGCATCTCGCCGATGCCGCCGCCTGCGCCGGCCTCGACCTCGCCGATCTCGACGCGAAGATCGCGGCCGATCCCGACAAGTACGAAGACATCATTCGGGAGAACCAGAACGCCCATCAGGCGTGCGGTCATTGGGGCGTGCCGACCTGCGCTTTCGAGGGCGAGCCGTTCTTCGGCCAGGACCGTCTCGACGCGCTGGTCTGGCGCATGAAGCAGCGGGGTCTGAAGAAGCGATGAACCGCACCTTTGTCGTCGCCAGCCTGGTCGCGGCCGTTCTGGCCGTGGGCTGGTTCGTGCTCACCATGCCGCCGGTGGAAGCGTGGCTGTTCCGCCGCATCGCGCTCTACACGATCGCGCGGCCGCAGTCCGTGCTCGCGGACGAGAACGAGCTTGCCGTGCTGTTCTGCGGCACCGGCTCGCCGCTGCCGGACAAGGCGCGCGGCGGACCGTGCACGATGGTCGCGGCGGGCGACAGGCTCTATCTCGTCGACGCCGGCATCGACAGCGCGCGCAACCTGATGCTCTGGCGCGTGCCGCTGGAGAAGGTCCAGGCCGTGCTGGTCACGCATTTCCATTCCGACCATATCGGCGAGCTGGGCGAGATCAGGCTTCAGACCTGGGTCGCGGGCCGCAAGCAGCCGCTCTCCGTGTACGGACCGCCGGGCGTCGACGAGGTCGTGAACGGCTTCAACCAGGCCTATGCGCTCGATGCCGGCTATCGCACCAAGCATCACGGCGCCGACATGCTGCCGCCCGATGCCGTCGCGATGGTGCCGCACGCGGTGCAGCCGGGCGTGGTGCTCGAGCAAAACGGACTCAAGATCACCGCCTTCAAGGTGCACCACGAGCCGGCGAACCCGGCCTATGGCTATCGCTTCGACTACAAGGGCCGCAGCATCGTGGTCAGCGGCGACACCGCGCCCGACGAAGCCCTGTTCAAGGCCAACCACGACGTCGACCTGATGGTGCATGAAGGGCTGTCGCCCGAGATGGTCGGCGCGATGCACGACGCGTTCGTGGCGACGGGCCATCCGCGCCAGGCCAGGATCTTCCACGACATCCCGCCCTATCACACCAGCCCGGTCGATGCGGCACGGCTGGCGACCAAATACCGGATCAAGACGCTCGCCTTCACCCATTTGATCCCGATGCTGCCGAACAGCTTCGCCGAGGATCTGTTCCTGCGCGGCGTCGCGGATGTGCGGCCGGGCTGCTGCACGATCCTCGCCCATGACGGACTGGTGCTGCGCCTCAAGGAAGGCAGCGACGACATCGACGGCAAGGCCGACCTGAACTAACCCCGCCGCGCACGGAAAAAGGCCCGGAGCATCTCGCCCGCCGCGACCGCATCGCCGGCGCGGTCGACGATGGGCCGGTGGTGGCAGGTCGGCTGCTCGAAGAACCGCGGCCCGTGCAGCACCGCCCCGCCCTTGGGGTCCTCGGCCGCGAAGACCAGCCGCGCCACCCTGCCTAAGCTGACAGCGCCAACACACATCGCGCAAGGCTCCAGCGACACATAAAGGGTGCTGGCCAAGAGCCTCTCATTGTTCAACTTTTCCGCTCCGGCACGCAGCACCAGCATCTCGGCATGGGCGGTCGGGTCGCGGCGCTCGACGATGCGGTTGCCGTCGCGCGCCAGGATCTCGCCCGCCGCCGACACCAGCACCGCTCCCACCGGCACCTCCCCGCGCGAAGCCGCCGCTTCCGCCTCGGCGAGCGCGAGTGCTATGGCTTCGTCGTCGGTCATGCGAGGTCCTTTTGGAAGACGAACGTATAGCAAAGATCATCGCCCGCGCGGGCATCTGCTCGCGCCGCGACGCCGAGAAGATGATCGACGAAGGCCGCGTGGCCTTGAACGGCCAGATCGTCGCCTCCCAGGGCGCGAAGGCCTCGGACACCGACGTCATCGCCATCGACGGCAAGCCGCTGGCCGAGCCCGAGCCCGCGCGGCTGTGGCGCTATCACAAGCCGGCCGGCCTCGTCACCACCCACAAGGACCCGCAGGGGCGGCCGACCGTGTTCGCCAATCTGCCCAAGACCATGCCGCGCGTGGTTTCGGTCGGGCGGCTGGACTTCAACTCGGAAGGCCTGCTGCTGCTCACCAATGACGGCGAGCTGGCGCGGCGGCTGGAGCTGCCCACGGCCGGCTGGGTGCGCAAATACCGCGCGCGGCTGTTCGGCCAGGTCAGGCAGGAGGACCTCGACCGGCTGGCCGAGGGAGTCACCATCGACGGCGTCAAATACGGCTCGGTGATCGCCGATCTCGAACGCTCGCGCGGCGTCTATTCCTGGGCGCTGGTCTCCTTGAAGGAAGGCAAGAACCGCGAGGTCAAGCGGGTGATGGAAAGCATCGGCCTGAAGGTCGCGCGCCTCATCCGCGTGCAGTTCGGGCCGTTTCATCTGGGGCACCTGAAGCCCGGCCAGGTCGAGGAGATCCCCGCCAAGCTGTGGCGCGAGCACATGGGCATCGGCCGCAAGAAGGGCCGCGAGCGCGAGGACACGCGCAAGCCCTGGGAACGCTGATTACCGCGGCGGGCTGGTCCACTGGAATTCGAACACGACGCCCGCGCCATGCGCGCCGCCCTGCGTCGTCGTCCCGTAGTAAGTGTCGCCGAACGCATAGGTCATCGCCCCCATCGGCCGCGAGCCGTCGGCGCAGCCCGCGTCATGGCAGAAGAAGTGCACGTCGTTCACGCCGTGGCTCAGGGTGTTGAACGCCCAGATCGTGCCGCCGCCTTCGGGATCGACGCCGGTCAGGCCGCCGCGGCTCGCCGCGCCCAGGACGTCGCCGTTCAACGTGCTTCCGGTGGCGCCGGACAGCGCCTGGCGGCCGTCGTCGTAAGCACCCCAATTGGTATAGCCGCCGCCGGGAGCGTAGTATTCGATCAGGCCGAAGCGTTCCGGGATCATATAGCCCGGCTGGGTCCGAGGCAGGAACGGCGTGACGAATTTCGGCTGCGCGCTGCGCCCCAGATTCAGGGTGTCGATCATCGCGCCCTTCGAGAGCACATAGCCCACGCCGCCATTGTCCGGTCCGCCGCGCATGGTCACGCCGACCAGACCCCGATCGCCGACGGAAACGCCGCCATAGGGATGAGCGCCGTCCAGGCAGCCCCTCCGGCTGCAGAAGCTCCACAGCGTGTCCTTGCCCCAGCTGCCGTCGGCGTGAGGCTTGAGCGCGAACACCGAGCCTTTGCCGCGCTCGCCGCCATGCGCCGTCGTGCCGTAGAGCGTCGAATGACCGTCGAACCTGCCCCCTTTGAAGGTCAGCGGCGCATAGGAATCGCCCACCGCGTGCAGGATGTCGAACTGCCCCGTGCCCGGATCGAGCCGGTAGGCGACGCCGTGCCGCGGGGTCGTGCCGTAGAGCTTGCCGTCGGTGTCGAGGATCGGCCCGGCATGCGGATTCTTGCCGTCGGCGCAATCGCCGGTGCAGAAGCTGTGCAGCAGGGTATAGGTCCAGCTGTCGTGCTTGCCGGGCTTGAGCATGAACAACGTGCCGGCGTTCGCGGCGCCGCCTTTGACCGTCGTTCCGTAGAGGTTGCCCTGCGCATCGACCGCCAGCTGCCCATAGGGCACCGCGCCATCCGCGCAATCGGTCTCGGCGCAGAAGGAATAGACGACCTTGTAAGCGTCGAATTGGGCCGCCGCGGGGACGCTCGTGAGCGCCCAGGCGCATGCGATCGGCGCGACGATCTTGACCCGGTTCATGCCCTACCTCTCCGCCATGGTTTCTGCTAACGACCGCCCTTAGCGCGATCTGGAGACGTCCTTATGAAGAAGAACAAGAAACTTCCGCCCGCTTACGTTGCAGAGACGAAGGATACGCGTTTCGCGGGGACTTTTGAAGTGCTCGTCCCCGTGCCCGGCCGCAACAAGCCCCATCGCGCGGCCAGCCAGTTCCCCAGCCAGCACGCTGCCGAAGGCTGGCTGCACAGCGACGACGGCAAGGAAACCGTGGCGGAGATCCTGCGCGATGCCGAAAAGAGCCAGTAGCGCGCTCGCCCTCGCCGCGCTTCTGGCGGCGGGTGCGGCGCAAGCCACGACCTACAACCACGTCACGCTCATCGACGGCACGGGCGCCGCGCCCAAGCCTGACATGGCGATCGTCGTCGAGGGCGAGCGCATCGCCGCCATCGTGCCGGCCGTGGCGCCGGGCAAGGACGTTGTCGAGATGCATGGCGCCTTCGCCTTGCCCGGCATGATCAACACCCATGTGCATCTCGCGACCTGGCCGAACGTTCCGTTCGCGCAAGCCTCGCTGCGCCGCGACCTCTATGACGGCGTCACCGCGGTGCGCGACATGGCGGGCGACACGCGCGAGCTCGGCTATCTGAAACGCTCGACGCGCATCGGCGATTTCCCCGGGCCCGACATCTACTACGCGAGCCTGATGGCCGGGCCGGAGTTCTTCCACGATCCGCGCACCGTGCAGGCGACCATGGGCGGCTTCAAGCCCGGCGAGGTGCCGTGGATGCGCGCGATCTCGCGCGACACCGATCTGCCGCTCGCCATCGCCGAAGCCAAGGGCACCGGCGCGACCGCGATCAAGATCTATGCCGACCTGCCCGCGCCGCTGGTCCGCGCCATCACAGGCGAAGCGCATCGCCAGCATCTGATGGTGTGGGCGCATGGCGCCGTCTTCCCGGCGAGCCCGCGCGACGGCGTCGATGCCGGCGTCGACGCGGTCAGCCATGTCTGCATGCTGGGCTATCAGGCCTCCGCGAAGATGCCGCCCACCTATCACAACCGTCCCTCGGTCGAAGCGGACAAGTTCAAGGACGGCACCGCCGCGCTCGATGCGCTGTTCGCCGACATGAAGCGGCGCGGCACGGTGCTGGACGCGACGCTCTATGTGTACGAGGTGCTCGACCACATGAAGAACGCGACGCCGCCGCCCTATTGCACGCTTGCGCTGGCGCAGAAGATGGCCGCCGGCGCCTATCGCGCGGGCGTGGCCATCAGCGCCGGCACCGACGCCGACAGCGACTGGCACGATCCGCACACCGCGCTGATCGACGAGCTCGGCCTGCTCGTGCACGGCGCCGGCATGACGCCGATGGACGCGATCCGCTCGGCCACCGCCATCGCCGCGCGCACCATCGGCCAGGCGCGCGAGATGGGCACGCTCGAGAAAGGCAAGCTCGCCAATATCGCCTTCGTCGCGAAGGATCCGCTCGCCGACATCGCCAACCTGAAATCGATTCAGCTCACGGTCAAGCGCGGCCGCGCCTTTCCGCGCAAGGATTTCAAGCCGATCACCAAGGACGAAGCGAAATACGCCGATTGATCCGTTTGGGCACGGTCCCGCTTCGGCACGGCCACAGGTCCTAACGCGGTATTAACACCTCTGTGTACACACTCCTCGCGCACTGGCGATCAACGCTTGGCTGGAGGGTAGACATGGTGAGGCATCTTCACGCGCGTCGCGCGACGCGCGCGGTTCTCGTTTCGCTCCTGAGCATCGCAGCGCTCCCGGCGCTCGCGAAAGACCGTCTGCACACGCTGCAGATCTTCAACGGCCCGAACGGCGGCGCTCCGGAGACACCGTTGCTCGCCGACGGCCATGGCGGCTTCTACGGCGCGACCTATATGGGCGGCGCCGCCAATCTCGGCACCGTGTTCCATGTCGCGGCCGACGGCAGCGTGAGCACGATCCACGAATTCGCCGCGGGCACCGGCGCCGCGCATCCCTTCGCCAATCTTCTGCTTCAGGACGACGGCAGCCTGATCGGCGGCGCGCTGCGCGCCGACGGCAAGACGGGCTCAGTCGTCTACAAGCTGTCGTCTTCGGGCCGGGAGAACGTGCTGCATCGCTTCACCAAGAAGAGCGGCGCGGGCTACGGCCAGATCTGGGGCCTGGCCAAGGGACCGGACGGCGCGATCTACGGCACGACCTTGAACGGCGGCCCGTTCCATTGCGGCGCGCTGTTCCGCATGACCGCCGACGGCAAGACGACGGCCGCGCATGTGTTCGGCGGCAATGCGAACAATGACGGCTGCAGCCCGACCGGCGCTCCGTTGTTCGATGCGGCCGGCAACCTCTATGGCGTCACCGGGATGGGCGGCGCGGGCACGAGCGGCAATGGCGGCACGGTCTACAGGCTCGCGGCCGACGGCAGCTACAGTCTCCTGCACAGCTTCAGCACCTTCCCGGCGCCCGGCGACGGCAAGACGCCGACCGGTCCGGTGGCGCGCGACGCGCACGGCAATCTCTACGGCGCGACCTATGAAGGCGACACGTCCACCGCGCAGGGCGGCGTGGTGTGGCGCGTCGCCAAGGACGGCAGCTACAGCGTCGTCCACGCCTTCTCGGGCGACTGGACACGCGACGGCGACGGCGCGTCGCCCTATGGCGGCGTGATCGCGGATGCGAGCGGCAATCTCTACGGCACCACCTCGCACGGCGGCGTCGGCAACAACGGCGCGGTGTTCAAGATCGCGCGCAGCGGCCGCGAGCGCGTGCTGCATTCCTTCCTGGCCATCGACGGCGCCTACCCCGTCGCGGCGCCGACGCTCGATGCAAACGGCGACCTCGTCGGCACGACGACGATCTGCGGCATCGACGGCGGCGCCTGCCAGCAAGGCACGGTCTATCGCCTGAAGAGGAGCTGACCCCGATGAAGACGCTCGCCCTCGCCGCGGCGCTCGTCGCCGCAACCTCGACCGCCGCGCTCGCGGGCGAGCATCGCCTGCATACCTTGCAGTTCTTCCACGGCGCGGACGGCGCGTCGCCGCAATCGGCGCTGATCCCCGACGGCGCCGGGAGCTATTACGGCGCGACGGTGTCGGGCGGCGGCGCCGATCTCGGCACCGTGTTCCGCCTCGCCGCGGACGGCAGCGTGACGACGCTGCACGAGTTCCGCGCCGGCCATGGCGCGGCGCATCCGTCCGGTCAGCTCGTTCTCTTGAGCGACGGAAGCGTCGCGGGCGCAGGCGACCGCGCCGACGGCAAGGACGGCGCGGTGATCTTCAAGCTCTCTCCGTCGGGACGCGAGACCGTGCTGCACCGCTTCGGCAAGCACGATCCCGCGGGCTTGGGGCTCACCGGCGGCGTCGCGAAAGGCGCAGACGACAGCCTCTATGGCGTGACGGCTTCCGGCGGCCGATACGGTTGCGGCACGCTGTTCCATCTGACCGAGACCGGCGCGGTCGAAGTGCTGCACGACTTCGCAGGCTTCGCCAACAATGACGGCTGCACGCCCGAGTTTACCGTGCCGCTGCTCGACGCGCAGGGGAGCCTCTATGGCGTCACGCGCATGGGTGGTTTCTCGGGCTGGGGCGTTATCTATCGACGCGCCGCCGACGGCACTTACAGCATCCTGCACAACTTCACCAACTTTCCGGACCAGGGCGACGGCGCGGGCCCGACCGGCCCGCTGCTGCGCGACGCGCAAGGCAATCTCTACGGCACGACGGAGTATGGCGACGTCACCATCGCGGGCGGCGGCGCGGTGTGGCGCCTCGCGCCCGATGGCGGCTTTCGCCTGCTGCACGCATTCTCGGGCCTCGTCGGGGACCAAGACGGCATCGATCCGCTCGGCGGCGTGACTGAGGACGCCGACGGCAATCTCTACGGCACCACGCGCCAAGGGGGGCAGGCCAATTTCGGCACCGTGTTCAAGATCGCGCCCAACGGCCGCGCGCGCGTGCTGCACTGGTTCGACATCCTCGACGGCACCGATCCCGTCGCGGGACCGACCCTCGACGGCCAAGGCAACCTCCTCGGCACGACGATGCTCTGCGGCGTCGACGACGGCTCCTGCGGAAAAGGCACGGTCTACAGGCTGACGCGGAAATAAGCGGATGAAAACCATCGCCCTCGCCGCGGCGCTCACCGTCGCGGCCACGACCGCAGTGTCCGCCAAGGAGCGTCTTCACACGCTGCATGTCTTCTCAGGCGTGGGCGAGGACGGCGCGGCGCCGCAGACGCCGCTGCTTCCCGACGGCGCGGGGAATTTCTACGGCGCGACGAGCGACGGCGGCAGCGCCGGGCTCGGCACCGTCTTCCGTCTCGCCGCCGACGGCAGCGTGACGACGATCCACGAATTCGCCGCCGGCCATGGCGCGGCGCATCCCGCCGGCCCGATGGCGCTGACGAAGGACGGCAGCCTTTTCGGCCAGGCACGCAGCGCCGACCGCAAGAATGCCTGGGTGGTCTTCAAGCTGTCGCCGGCGGGACGCGAAAGCATCGTGCATCGGTTCCGGCGCGGCGATCCGGCCGGACTTTGGGGCGGCCCCGGCCTCGTCGCAGGTCCGCACGGCGCGATCTACGGCGCCATGACGGGTGGCGGCGCCTACGATTGCGGCACGGTGTTTCGCATCGATCGCGGCGTGACGAGCGTGGTGCACGCGTTCGGCGGCACGGCGCACGACGATGGCTGCCGGCCGAGCGCGGCGCCGATCTTCGACAAGGCGGGCAACATGTACGGCGTCACCTATTCGGGCGGCGTCGCCGCGGTCGGCTGGGAAGGCACGGTCTACAGAATAGCGCCCGACGGCACCGAGACGGTGCTGCACACCTTCAACGCGGTGACCGACAACGGCGCCAATCCGAACGCGCGGCTGGCGCACGACGCAAGCGGCAACCTCTACGGCACGACCTATCGCGCCCAAACCGCCGACAGCGTCGCCTATCGCATCGTGCCGGACGGGACCTACAGCGTGATGCATGCCTTCCCCACCTACAGCGGCGGCGCCCCATACGACGGCGCCATGCCCACGGGGGGCCTGATCCTCGACAAGCGCGGCAATCTGTACGGCGCGACCGAGGCCGGAGGCCTGAACCTCGACGGCACCGTGTTCAAGATCGCGCCCGACGGCACCGAGCGCGTGCTCTACTCCTTCGGCTACGGCGGCGCCTATCCCCGCGCCGCACCGACCCTCGACGCCGACGGCAACCTCCTCGGCACCACGACGGCCTACAATGACGGCCACGGCTATCAATATGGCAGCGTGTTCGAGCTGGCGCGGAAGTAGCGAGCGCGGGTGGCGCGCAACAGCTGTTACGTCCACCTGCATATGGATGTTTCATTAAATCGTTCATCCGGGGGTTGAAGCGCCGAACGGCGTCCCCATCTTCATCGGACCATGTTTGTCCTTTTGCGCCGGAGCTCGCTCCGAAGTCGGCATAGGCACATACAGGGCGAGGATGCGAGCCTATGCGCATCCGTGCGAACGATACGACATGGCGAGCTTGCCCGGCGCGAACCGATACGGTCCGCGGGAGCCCCATCGTGTCGCTTGCGAAGCCCGAGGCGGCGCGATGGCGCGGACGTTCGATCCGGCTCACACTGGACCGGCCCGCCGCCCGGTCGTCGAAGCGCGAAGGCGGGAACGCTCAAGCGGGCTGTACGGTGAGAGAAAAGAAGCCGGGCTCGCGCGAGCGGCCCGCTTTTTCGTTGATGCAGGCGTCATCTGGGTGGCCCGCTTTCGGGGGCCATGACAACGCAGGGATGGAGAAAAAGAAGAAGGGCCCGCGCGGCTTTTGCCCGAGCCCCTACCTCTGACCGATACTTGACCGCTTACACCTCGCTCGCGGTCTGGATCACGCGGCTGACGAGGCCGTACGTCACCGCGTCCTCGGCGCCGAGCCAGTAGTTGCGCTCGGTGTCCGCCACGACCTTCTCGAAAGGCTGGCCGGTCTCGGCGGCGATCTCGCGGTTCAGGCGCTCGCGCATCTTGATGATCTCTTCGGCCTCGATCGTGATGTCGCTCGCCTGGCCGCGCACGCCGCCCAGCGGCTGGTGCAGCAGGAAGCGCGTGAACGGCAGGCAGAAGCGGTTTTCCTTGCGCGCGCCCAGATAGATATGCGCGCCGGCGCTCGCGACCCAGCCGGTGCCGATCATCTTCACGCGCGGGCCGACGAAGCGGATCATGTCGTGGATCGTGTCGCCGCTCTCGACATGGCCGCCGGGCGAATTGACGATCACGCGGATGTCGCCCTCGCCTTCCGCGGCGTACGCCAGGAGCTGCGCCGAGACGCGCTCGGCCATCTTCATGTCGACCTCGCCGAAGATCAGCACCGTGCGCGACTTGAACAGCGCGTTGGCCACCGGCGAGGATTGCGGCTCGGGGGCGTCCTTCTTCTCTTTGTCGTCGTCGTCTTCGTCGAACAGGCGCAAGGGCATGGCTCCGGTAGGGGGTGATTTGCCCTCATACTAGAGCCGGAAAGCCTTGAATAGAACGATAATCGCGGGTGACCGCGGCGTTAAGAAATGCGCGGCGGAGACCATGCTCTCCGCCGCGCAGCCCCGGCGTGGCCCTAGCCAGGACAGTTGTGGCTGCCGTGCCGGTCCCTCCCGCCCGGAGGCAGGCGGCACAGCTTTTTGCCCGCCTGGTGGACCGCCACCGGTGCAGGCTGTCCCACGAAGGCCTGGGCGGCGGCCTTGTCGTCGGCGAAGGCGACGTCGAGGGTGCAGGCGTCGAGCAAGGGGAGGATCGTGACGCCGGCATCCATGCACGCCTTCATCGCGCGGTCGCGGAGCTTGGGCTTGAGGTCCTCGGCATAGAACGGACGCGCGGGCTTCTTCCACTTCACGGCGTGGCTGTTGCAGAGCGCGGACTCGCGATCGCTCAGCCGCCAGCTCTTGCCGTAGCGGCCATAGAGGTCGTCGAACGACACCGGCTCGTTCAGGACCGCTCCGTTGCGCGTCGCCAGCTGATTGACGTTGTTGTTGGGATTGACGAGCAGGCCGACCGTGGACGCGTCGGGGCGATGTCCCATTCCGACATAGAGGTTGATCCAGTCGGTGCCGGTGTACGAGTTGAGCTCGGCGCGCATGCTGTTGCCGTGAGTGTCGAGCGCGGTGTAGCTGTTGCCGGCCCGCGAGATGCGCACGCCGTCGGGCATGGTGATCGTCTGCCCGTCGGTCATCGATGTCGGCTGACCGTCGATCTCGACCAGGTCGGGCTCGATGCACACCGCCAGCGTGGTGTCGCCCATGCGCGTCGCGACCTGCTTGTTGACCGTGTTCTGCGGCCAGTTCGGCGCGCCCGATTGCGCGAGGTTCTGGACCTGGAACCCGGTGCTGCCGTCCGAGAGCATCAGGAAGGCGCCCGACGCCTGGAAGTCGTAGAGCAGGCCGCTCAGCGTCGTCAGGTGCACGTCGCCCAGGCCCGTCGCCGAGACGCAGGACGCCGTGGTGCCGGGCACGTTGCTCTGTACAAAGAGGATCGCCGGCGCGCTCTGGAACGACGCGGTGGTAGAGCCGACGAGCGTCAGGTTGTTGGTCTCGCCGGTGAAGCCTTCGACCACGCAGGCCGGCGCGACGGTGCTGTTGTGATGGATCGTGTTGTGCACGACCATCGTCGAGTTCGGCGTGAAATCGGCGGAGAAGCCGCAGCAATCGCCGACGATGTTGAACTCGGAATCGCGCCACCAATTGTACAGCTCCATCGTGCTGCCGGGATTGGTCACCGAGGCGATGGAGGTTCCGTTGAGGTCGAGCTCGACGCTGTCGAGCGACGACGACACGTCCATCTTCAGCTTCACGTTCGGCAGGTTGGCGGCCGATTGCACCGGAATGTTGTTGAAATGCGGGCTGTCCGTGAAGCAGTAGCCGGGGCCCGGATTGTTCCACCCGCTGGGGCAGGCGGTCGGCCAGTTGATCAGCCAGTACTGCATGAACAGCGCGTGCTCGGTCTGGTTGGAGAACACGGCTTGCTGCCACGCCAGGCAGTTGCCGGTGCAGAAGGAGTTGTGGCCGAAATTCGAATTGATCTGCAGCGAGTAGGCGTCGGGAACGGCGACCGTCGGCGACTGGGCCGTGAAGCCGGATTCGCCCTGGGTGATGACGGCGTCGAACGTGCCCTCACCCTCGACGATCGGGTTGGTCACCCGCCCGGAAAAGTCGAAGCCGTTGCCGACCGTGTTGGATCGGGAGCCGTGGCGCGGCAGGAACGGAATGTTCCCGGCCGGGCCGCAGGCGACTTCCTTCCACTCGACCTTGGGATAGGTCGCGAGGAAGCAGCCCGCCTTGTCGCGGCGAAGCTTGTGGACGGCGTCGCGCCATTCGTCGCGGTTCTTGGCGATCCGGACGGGCGGCGCGGTCCGGGTTGCAGGATTGGGCGGCGGGGAGGACGGCGCGGCGGCGTGGGCGGCGGGCCCTCCCAGGGTGCAAGTGGCGGTGAGCGTTACGCAAAACAACGCGGCAGCACGCAGATGCAGCGCAAGGCGGGCCATGACGACCTCCCGGTTGTCGAGGTTGTACTCCTCCGAAATTCAACACTAGGAAGAATTGTCTACAGCCGCCGTCACATTAACGTCAAGATTGTGTCACATTAAATCTCAACCGCCTCCGCCATCACCCTGCCGATGGAGTCGTGGATCGCCAGATCGGCGAAGCGGTCCTGCTCCGTCGGCTCGCGGTTGACGATGACGAGGCGCGCGCCGCCGCGCTTGGCAATCAGCGGGAAGCCGGCCGCCGGATAGACCACCAGCGACGAGCCGAGCACCAGGAACAGGTCGCAGGCGCGCGTGGCCGCGTCGGCGCGGGCCATCTCGAGCTCCGGCATCGCCTGGCCGAACGAGATCGTCGCGGTCTTGACGATGCCCCCGCACGCTTCGCAGTCCGGCGGATCGCCGTGGCACTCGAAATGCGCGCGTATGGGTGAGAGCTCCACGCGCTGCCCGCAATCGAGGCATTTGGCGTAACGCGTGTTGCCGTGGATCTCGATCACATTGTCCTCCGGCACGCCGGAGTCCTGATGGAGGTTGTCGATGTTCTGGGTGATGACATGGCTGGCCTTGCCGCTCGCGACCAGCCGGGCGACGGCCATGTGGCCCGCGTTCGGACGAGCCGCGGCAAAGCTCTCTTCCATGGCGAAGCGCCGCCGCCAGGCTTCGCGGCGCATCTCGGCGGAGGCCACGAAGTCCTGGAAGTCGATCGGCGCCATGCGCGTCCAGATGCCGCCGGGCGAGCGGAAATCGGGGATGCCGCTCTCGGTCGAGATGCCGGCGCCGGTGAACACCACCACGCGGCGCGCGGCGCGGAGCATGCCGGCGAGCGTTTCCGTATCGGGCGTCAGTGCGCTTTGCAGTCGGCCGACACCCACCTGCCCTCGAAGCTGTTGCTCATCGCCATGGGGCGGCCATGCGCGGTCATGTTGAACGACATCTTGCCGCTGTAATGCTCGGACGAGTCATAGGCGATCTGGAAATGCCCCGTGCCCTGCATGTTCGCGCCGCTGCACACCATGTCGGCGCTCATCGCCTGGCCCGCGACCTTCATGTTCTGCATCTTGCAGTTCTCGCCGTGCCTGTTCGGCATCGGCGGCGGCTTGTCCATCGCGACTTCCTGCGCCGTCATGCAATGGGTGGCGGTGATCGTGTTGCCGGTCGGCAGCTTGATGCCGTGCGCGCGCATCTGCGCGAGCTGCGCGGGCGGAATCTGCGCCGCCATGTTCGGCATGTTCATGGTGGTGGTGACCTCCCACAGCCCCGCCTTGCCGTGCGCGGCGAGCGCGGGAAGCGGAAGCAGGACGGCCGAAAGCACGACCGGGAATGGACGGATCGAACGCATGCGCGGATCTCCGAAAAAGGCGCGGCAAATCTCGCACAGGTCACGGCGGCGCAGAAGCCCTGCCGTCACGATTGCGTGCCTCGCGCCTTCGTGACGGCCGGCCGCGCGCGCGATGTGGTCCGATCCGCCATTCATCGGAGGTCCAATGGAGGGCCCAAAGGAGGGATACTCATGACATTCGCGAAGATCGCGTTTATGGCCGCAGCGCTTCTGGCGTCGGCGTCGGCGGCTGCGCAGCCCGGCGAGTTCCCGTGGCAGCTGAGCGGCGGCATCCAGGTGCCGCCTCCGCATCCCTAAGGTTTCGCCTAGGGTTCCGTCGCGTCGACCGTCGAGCCCGCGTCCTGGCCGGTCGCCTGCCAGTCGGCGAAGCTCACATATTCGTTCGCCGACCAGAACGGCCCGTCGGGCGCATAGACGTGATAATGATTGTCGTGGAAGACGTTGTCCGCGGCGAATTTGTTCGGCTTGTAGTCCGCGAACCAGCCCGCCATCACGCCCCCGCCGCCCGCCATGGTGATGTCGTTGCCAAAGATCTCGTTGTGGGACGGCATGTTGGGGCGGCCGCGGTCCTGCTGGATGATGATGATGCCGTTGCCGCCGCGCCGGCGGTCGAGCACCAGCGTGTTGTTCTCGACGGCGACGCCCACCGAGTTCTGGATCTGGATCTGGCCGTGCCAGCCCCAGCCGAAGGTGCGCGCGCCGTTGCCCTTGAAGAAGTTCCGGTCGATGATCGTCGCGTGGCTGATCTCGATCGAGATGCCGGCGCGGCGGTTGTTCACGATGCGGTTGTCCTCGAAGAGCATCTGCTTCGAATTGATGTCGGCCCAGAGCCCGTTGCCTTCATTGTCGTGCACGTAGTTGCGCTCGACGATCCACTCGGTCACTTCCGCCCATTTCACGCCGCCGCATTCCCAGTCGCAATTTGTGCCGTTCCAGGCGTTGAAAGCGATCTCGTTGTCCTCGAAGGCGCCGCTGCCCGCGCCTGCGCCGACGCCGAGCTCGCCGTTGTGGTGCACATTGTTGCGCATGATCGTTACGTCCCGCGGCGCCGCGATGCCGACGCCGTGGTTCCAGCGCACCTCGTTGTCGTAGATCTCCCACTGCTTGCCCGCGCCGTGATCGCCGATCGCGCCCTGCTGATCCGCGCATGCATAGTTCTCGACGATCAGGTTCTGAACCGTGACGTCGTCGGCGGAGCCGCCGATCGCGAACGGCCGGTAGCTGAGCTCGACGGCATGGCCCGAGGGATCGTCGGCGAAATAGACCGCCTCGTGCGCGTAGTCGTAATAGAACGTGCCCGGCCGCACCTTGGAGAGCTTGTTCACCGCGCGCAGCGCCTTGCCGTCGAAATAGAGGTCCTGCGGATGGTCGCAGCGCGGATACTTCTTCAGGCACTCGCCATGGACCTGGGTGTCGGGATCGATCGGCTGGTTGCGCGCGACGAACAGCCCGCCCTCGCTGTCGAAATCGGCGAGCAGCTTGGAGCCGTTGAGGATCGCGCCATCGGCGCCGATAAAGTTGTCGCTGTCCTTCGGGGTCACGCTCTGCAGGCGGTACATGCCGGCGGCGAGCATGAAGACGGTACCGGCCTGATGGCTGTCGACCGCGGCCTGGATGTCGTCGCCCGGCGACAGGTTCACCGTCGCCCCCCATACGTCTCCGCTCAAGAGACAGGCCGCCCCGCCCGCGAGACAGGCGGCCAGCAATAGTCCCGCGCTCGTCCTCATGGCTGCAACTCTAGGCGCGTATCGAAGCAACCGCAAGTCGACGAAAAGGTCAGTGTACGCATTATCTATCTTCGATAGCAAATGGGAACGCTGTCAGTAACCGGCGATTTAATCCCGCCAACGTTGAACAAATTCGTCATCGCTTCGTCGCACATGCAAGCTGGCACGTTTCCTGAACCGCTGGTATATCCGTTCGAAATCGAAACAAAAAAGAGCGTGGGGAACAGCATGTCGATTTCGCGCCGCCTGATGCTGGGCAGCGCCGCGAGCCTCGCGGCCGTCGCCAGGGTTCCCTCGGGCTTTGCCGCGCCGCGTCCCGCGCGCGCCCTGTCCTCGGCGCAGCGCTTCCTCGAGCTCCTGATCCATCACGACGAGGCGGGCCGCGAGCCGCATCGCGCGATGCTCTACATCCCGGCTTCCGACAGCGAATGGTTCGCAATCGACACCTTGGACGCGGAGAAGTATCGCCGCACCAATCACCTCTATCGCCGCCAGGGCTATCGCCTGCGCCGCGTCAGCTCGTTCCACACGCGCGAAGGCGTGCGCTATGCCGCCTGTTGGCAGCTGGCCTCCGGCCCGGAATGGCACACGCGCCACGCCATGACGCGCGAGGCGTTCGAGGGTCATCGCGCCGACTATGCGCGCCGCGGCTTCCGCATGAGCCATCTCGACGCCCGCGCGCATTACGCGGCGATCTGGGAGCGCGGCGACGCCTCGACGCAGCAGATCGTGTCGGGGCTTTCGCTGCGCGATTATGAAGCCAAGCTCGCCGAGCTGACGGCTGCAGACTACCGCCCGATCCGCGTCTCGACCACGACCGCGGTCGGCCAACCGCAATTCGCGGCGATCTTCGAGAAGACCGACGGCCGGGCCTGGACCGAGCGCCACGAGATGAGCGTCGGCGACTTCAAGAAGGCGGGCAAGCAGCTCGCCGCGCAGGGCTACCGCCTCGCGGACGCCAGCGGCCACATGCAGGACGGCAAGCCGAAATTCGCCGGCGTGTGGGAACGCACTTAAGGAAGCGTCGTCACTTTCATCGTCTTGAGCGCGCCGTTCTTCAAGGCGATCTGATAGCTCGCGACGGGCGCGAGCCTGCCGTTGTCATCGCGCCAGAACGCGACGAGATTGCCTTGATAGCTGCGCCAGCCGAAAGTGCCGGCGCCCACCATCGCGAGCAGCGTCTCGCCGTTCGCCTTGACCGGCCAGAGCGTCTCCCCGTCGAAGCCCGTATAGGGATTGGTGGTGAGCTTGTCGAAGGTCGGCATGTCCCGTGGCGAAGGCAGCGCCTCGCCCAGGCGCATCAGGCTGCGCTCCGCTTCAGTGACGGGAACGGCGTTGCGCTTCGGGTCGCGGCGATACTGCTCGGCGAGCGCCAGAGCCTCAGCCTCCAGCGCCTTGCCGTCGCCATAGGCCTCGTCGACGACGAGGCGCGGCTTGAAGGTCGCTTCGAGCTTGCAGGTCTTGTCCCAGGCGTGACCGCGCCGCGCCGTGACCTCCATCGACAAACGGTTCTCGCCGTCGATCTCGGCGACGATCGTCGGCACGCCATTGAACTCGGCCGCGTCGATGTAGCTGCCCCAGCAATAGGCGTCGCCGGAGTCATCCAGGGTCTTCGGTCCGTCGATGTGCCGCGTCTTGCCGTTGCGGCTGTCGAAGAACGCGAAGCTCTGGCAATGCATCGTGCCCTGCGTGTCGACGACCATGACCGCGCCGCTGCCGCCGAGGACGTACATCTCGGGGCCGATGAAATCCGCGACCTTGTACCGGTCGGGAATCGTCGCCGCCTGCTGCGTCAGCCGGATGCGCCCGTCCGAGCTCTTGGCGATCTCCCGGAGCGTGTCGCCGCGGCCGGCTCGGATCGCCGCGGCCAGGTCGTCGCACAAGGTCGAGGCCGTGGCGGGGAGCGGCAGCGTCAGGATCAGCGCAAGCAGTCTGGAGCGCATCGGCAATGCCCGCAAAGGATGGCGCGCCCTAGGGGAGTCGAACCCCTCTTGCAAGATTGAAAATCTTGAGTCCTAACCGATAGACGAAGGGCGCGGGACCGGGCGGCGGGTTTAGCGAGCCGGGCCGAGCTTGGCAAGCGGCCCTCTTCAACAATCAATTCACGCCCCCGCCGGCGCCGCGTCGTCCAGGTGCAGCTGCACCCTGACCCGGCCGTTCCAGGCATCGGTCTTGAGCCGCCCGGCGGCATGGATCGTCCGTCCCCGCGACGCCAGCAACCCCTTGCCCAGGGGCTGATCGGCGCAGCGGAACGCGATGGCGTCGAGGCGCGCGCCGCCGCCCTCGAGCCTGAGCTTGACATGGTCCTGGCCCACGATATCGGCGAAGACGACGCGGACATCGCTGAGCGCAAAGACCGGCTCGGGATTGCCCGCGCCGAACGGCCCCGCATGGGCGACGTCGCGCAACAACCCCTCGGTCGCGCCCGAAGGCGAGACCAGCGCATCGATGGAGAGGTCGAGCGCGCCGGCGGGAATGCCGTCGGCAAAGCTCTTGGCAAGGAAGGCGTGGAACGCATCGGCCTGATGCGCCTGCAGCGAGAAGCCGGCCGCCATCGCGTGGCCGCCGCCGCTCTCGATCACGCCCGCCACTTTCGCCGCGCGCATGACGGCGCCGATATCGACGCCCGCGACCGAGCGCGCCGAGCCGCGGCCCATGCCGCCCTCGAAGCCCGCGACGAAGCTCGGCTTGCCGAAGCGATCCTTCAGCCGGCCGGCGACGATGCCGACGACGCCGGGATGCCAGCCCTCCTTCGCGGTGAAGAGGAACGGCACATTGTCCTGGGTGTGCGCGAACGCGATCGCCTCGTCGAGGATCGTTTTCTCGATGGCCTGGCGCTCCCGGTTGTGCAGGTCGAGCGCCAGCGCATAGTCGCGCGCCTTCGCCGGATCGCGCGTCGTGAGCAGATCGACACCCAGGCTGCAGCGTCCGACGCGGCCGCCGGCATTGATGCGCGGTCCGAAGACATAGCCGCAATGATAGGGCGTGAACGGCGCGCTCGCGCCTGCCACCTCGGCCAGCGCCGCGAGGCCGGGGCGCTCGAGCTTCGCAAGCTGCGCAAGGCCCGCCCGCACCAGCGCGCGATTGACGCCGGTAAGCGGAACGACATCGCAGATCGTCGCCAGCGCCACGAGGTCGAGCGTCGCGAACAGGTCCGGCACGGCGCGGCTGTCGCGCAGCGCACGGTTCAGCGCCACCGCGAACAGAAACGTCACGCCGACCGCTGCGAGCTGTCCCTGCCCCGATGTGTCGCCCGCCCGGTTGGGATTGACCTGCGCGAAGGCCGGCGGCGCGTGCTCCACCGCGTGATGGTCGAGCACGATCACGTCGAGCCCCATCGCCTGCGCGGCGCCAAGCGCATCGACGGCGGTCGCGCCGCAATCGACGGTGATCGCGAGGCTCACGCCTTCGTCCTTCAGGGTGCGGAACGCCTGCGCCGATGGGCCGTAGCCTTCGGTCATGCGGTCGGGGATGTAGAGGCGCGGGCGGATGCCGAATGCGCCGAAGACGTCGTGCAGCAGCGCCGCCGAGCACGAGCCGTCGACGTCGTAGTCGCCGAACACCGCGACCTTCTCGCCGGCCTCGATCGCGGCTTTCACGCGCGCGACGGCTCTATCCATGTCCTTGAACACCGACGGATCGGGCAGAAGCTGTTTGAGCGTCGGCGCAAGGTCGGCGGCGCTCATGCCGCGCGCGACGAGCAGCTGCGCCAGCACCAGCGGGATCTCCGCCTCGCGCGCCATCGCGCGCACCGCCTCGTCGCTCGCCACAGCCAGCCGCCAGCGCCGGCCCGAGAACGAGCGCGCGACGCCGAACGCCGCCGGAACCTCGAGGGAAAGCGCGCTAGAGGACATCCCCGCGCCGCCGGCGCTGCCTGATCCAGCGCACCGTGCCCGTGGCCGAGCGCATCACGATGCTCTCGGTGAACACATATTCGCGCGTCACCTTCACGCCCTTGAGCATCGAGCCGTCGGTGACGCCGGTCGCCGAGAACACCACGTCGCCCGACGCCAGGTCCATCAGCTTGTATTTTCGATTGAAGTCGGTGATGCCGAGCTTCTCGGCGCGACGCTTCTCGTCGTCCTTCTTGAACACGAGGCGCGTCTGGATCTGGCCGCCGACGCAGCGCAGCGCCGCCGCCGCCAGCACGCCTTCGGGCGCGCCGCCCTGGCCGATATAGATGTCGATGCCGGTCGCGGGATCGGTCGTCGCGATCACGCCGGCGACATCGCCGTCGGTGATGAGCTGCACCGCGGCGCCTGTCGAGCGCACCGCCTGGATGATCTTCTCGTGCCGCGGCCGGTCGAGGATCAGCGCCGTGATTTCGTGCGGCTTCACGCCTTTGGCCTTGGCGAGCGAGCGCACATTGTCGGCCGGATCGGCGTCGAGATCGATCGTGCCTTCGGCATAGCCCGGGCCGATCGCGATCTTGTCCATATAGGTGTCGGGCGCGTTGAGCAGCGTGCCGGGCTCGGCCATCGCCATCACCGCAAGCGCGTTGGGCAGCGCCTTGGCGGTGAGCGTGGTGCCTTCGAGCGGGTCGAGCGCGATATCGACCTTCAAGCCGCCGCTGCCGACCTTCTCGCCGATATAAAGCATCGGCGCTTCGTCGCGCTCGCCTTCGCCGATCACCACCGTGCCGTCGATGGGCAGGATGTTGAACGCGGCGCGCATCGCCTCGACCGCGGCCTGGTCGGCGGCCTTCTCGTCGCCGCGGCCGATCTGGCGCGCAGCGTTGATCGCGGCGGCCTCGGTGACGCGCACCGCTTCGAGGGCGAAGGAACGATCCAGAGGATTGGACATGCAAGGGACCTCAGCCGGTTTCCATGGGAATCATGCGCGGCGGCCCCACGACCTTGTCGGAGGTGGCGATGGCCTTCAAGGCGCCCGCCACCGCGAGCTGTGGAGTGTCGTGGGTGATCATGACGATCGACACCGGCTCGCCCGGATTGCGGCCGCGCTGGAGCATGCTTTCGATGGAGACGCGCGCCTCGGCCAGGTGACCGGCGATCTCCGCGACCACGCCCGGGATGTCGAGCACGTCGAAGCGCAGATAATAGGCCGAGGACGCCATGCCCGGCGCCGCCGGCGCGAGCGGCACGAGGCGGTGCGCGGGGCGCCCGAAGGCGGGCTCGAAGGAGCCGAGCGCGATGTCGACCAGATCGGCGATCACGGCCGAGGCCGTCGGCCCCTCGCCCGCGCCGCGGCCTTCGAAGAAGAACGGGCCCGCCTCGCCGGCATCCACCGCGACCGCGTTGAACGCGCCGTCGACGTCGCCGAGCGGTGTGTTGGCGCGCACCATCGCGGGCTGCACGCGCTGCTCGATGCCGAGGCCCACCTTGCGCGCGACGCCGAGCAGCTTGATGCGGAAGCCGAACTCGCGCGCATAGGCGATGTCTTCCGGGGTGATGTTCTCGATGCCCTCGACATACATGTGCGCGAGATCCGGCGCGTTGCCGAAGGCGAGGCTCGAGAGCAGAGATAGTTTATGCGCGGTGTCGCCGCCGCCGACGTCGAGCGTCGGATCGGCTTCGGCGTAACCGAGCGCCTGCGCTTCCTTCAGCACCTCGGCGAAGGAGCGGCCGGTCTTCTCCATGTCGGTGAGGATGAAGTTGCAGGTGCCGTTGAGGATGCCGCGCACCGAGCGCACGCCATGCGCGATCAGGCTTTCGCGCAGCGCCTTGACGATGGGGATACCGCCGGCGGCGGCGGCCTCGAACTTCAGCGCCAGGCCTTTCTTCTCGGCCAGCGCCGCGAGCCGCGCGCCGTGATGGGCGAGCAGCGCCTTGTTCGCGGTGACGACGTGCTTGCCGTTTTCCAGCGCGGCTTCGATCAGGTCGAGCGCGATACCGCTTTCACCGCCGATCAGCTCGACCACGACGTGGGCGTCGGCGCGCGCAAGCGCTACCGCTTCATCGTGCCAAGCGATGTTGGAGACATTCCCCGCGCGTGTCTTGGTTTTATCGCGCGCCGAGACGGCGACGATCTCGAGCCCACGATCGGCGCGCTCGGCAAGCTCGGACGCGCGCGCGTGCAGTGCCTTGAGCACGCCGCCTCCGACGGTGCCGAGGCCGGCGATTGCGATGCGTAGCGGCTCGGTCATCAACTCTGCAGGAAGATTTCCGCGCGGCGGTTGCCGTCCTCGCCCTTGGGCATGGATTCGTAATACACGGGCTGGCTGTCGCCGACCGCCTCGACCAGCACGCGATTGGCGGGCACGCCTTCCTTGATGACCTCCTTGGCCACCGCATTGGCGCGGTCCTGGCTCTTGTTGAAGATCACCTCGAGATGCTTCTCGACCGGCATATTGGTGGTGCGGCTCGAGGAATGGCCGACGATGCGGATATAGCCCTGGCCGCCGCGCTGCTTGAACGCGTCGACGGCGGCGCGAATGCGCGCGCGGCCTTCCGCGTTCACGAGCGTGCCGTCGCCGGGGAAGAACACGACGGAGGCCGGCGGCAAGCCTTGCGGATTGGCATAGACCGAGGCCTGGGTCGTCGTCGTCTCGGGCGCCTGCTGGATCGCCTCGAGATTGGCGACGACCGCGCCGCTCATCGTGTCCGGTCCGCCCATCGCGCTCGCGCTGCCGCGATGCTTCGACGACTTGAGCACGGGCGCGGTGACGGGCGCCGCAGAGGCGACGCGCGACATGCCCGCTTGCGTCGCGGTCTGGTTATAGCGCGCGACGATCGGCGGCGGCACGAACTGCGCGATCGAGGCGTCGAGCGGCGGCGCGGTCGACGGCTTGAAGCCGAGCGCCGCGTCGGAGGGATCGATCTGCGCTTGCGTCGGCATCGCGGATTGCGGCGGCGCTGCGGACGCCATCGCCGTCTGCGGCGCGGGCTGCGCCGGCGGAAGATCGGTCGCAGCGGGCGGCGGCGTCGGCGCAACCGACGCGCTCGCATCGGCCGGCGCGGTGCCGGTGTCGATCGAATTGTCGACGCTCGACGACGTCACGTTCGCAGCAGTGTCGATATCGCCCGGCTGCGGCGCTGCGGATGCGACCTGCTGCTGCGGCGCCGGCTCGGGCGTCGCAGCGGCGACGGCGGACGGCGGGGGCGGCGGCGCGGCGACAGGCTCGGTGCCGCCGCGCAAAGCATCGGCGCTGTATTTCGCGCGCGAGCGGTCGGCGGCCAAGGACTGCGCGACCTGCTGCTGCTCTTCGTCGGTCGTCGACGGTCCGGCATTGCTGGGGATGCTCGCGAGGTCGGGCGATTCGCCGGGCTGCGTGTCGACGCCCGAGGGGCTGTCGCCGCCCAGCCAATTGGTCGGATCGACCCAATCGGGAATGCTGGAGCAAGCGCTGGCGCCGAATGCGACCATCGCGACCACGCCCAGGCGCGCGCAAACCTTGGTGATGTTCATGCCAAAAACACTCCGTCGCCCGCGCGACCTCGCGCGAGTCCAGCGCAATCCATATACAAGGCCCGGGCCGCGCTTCCAAGCCGGGGCCCAGGCAAATACATGAAATCTTGTAACAAATTCGGCCCGGCCGGGCCGCTTGCGGCAGCGCGAAGGCAAGGCTATCACCCGCTCCAGTCAACGAGACGGAAACAATGCCGAAAAATCCCGACGCGCCCGCCGACACCGAGAACCGCTACCAGATCGCCGACCCGGCCGAGTTCGCGCGCAACATGATGCAGGTGGGCCAGCAGTCGCAGCGCCTGCTCTCTGATTTCGTCAAGCGCCAGAGCGCCAAGCGCGCCGGGTCCGAGCCGTTCGACCCGCTGAACCTGACGGGCGCCTTCACCGCGCTGCTCAAGGGCATGGCCGCGCATCCGACCGCGGTGATGGAAGCGCAGTTCCAGCTCTGGAAGGACTATATGAACCTGTGGGAGCGGACCGCGACGCGCATGCTGGGCGGAGAGGCCAAGCCGGTCGTCGCGCCGGCCGCGGGCGACAAGCGCTTCAAGGACAAGGACTGGGAAGAGAACCAGGTTTTCGACTTCATCAAGCAGAGCTATCTTCTGACCGCGAACTGGATGCAGGACACCGTCGCGAAAGTGAACGGCGATCTCGACGAGAAGACCGCCAAGCGCATCGCCTTCTTCACCAAGCAGTTCGCCGACGCGATCGCGCCGACCAATTTCGTGCTCACCAATCCCGAAGTGCTGCGCACCACGATGCAGTCCAACGGCCAGAATCTGGTGAAGGGCCTCGACAACCTTCTCGACGACCTCGAGCGCGGCGAAGGCCAGCTCTCGATCCGCCAATCGGCCGATGCGTTCAGGATCGGCGAGAACATCGCCACCGCGCCCGGCAAGGTCGTGTTCCGCAACGCGCTGATCGAGCTCCTCCAGTTCGATCCCACGACCGAGAAGGTCTATGAGAAGCCGCTGCTGATCTTCCCGCCCTGGATCAACAAGTTCTACATCCTCGATCTGCGCCCCGAGAACTCGTTCATCCGCTGGGCGGTGAACCAGGGCTACACGGTGTTCGTGGCGTCGTGGGTCAATCCCGACCGCAAGCTCGCGCAGAAGAGCTTCGAGGACTATATGCGCGAGGGCATCTTCGCCGCCCTCGACGCGGTGCGCGACGCCACCGGCGTCGAGAAGGTCAACACCATCGGCTATTGCATCGGCGGCACCTTGCTGTCTGCCACCCTCGCCTTCATGGCGGCCAAGGGCGACGACCGCGTGAACTCCGCAACCTTCTTCGCGGCGCAGGCCGATTTCAGCGAGGCGGGCGACCTTCAGGTCTTCATCGACGACGAGCAGCTCGAGTCGATGCGCCAGACCATGGAAGCGGCGGGCGGCGTGCTCGAAGGCAAGAAGATGGGCACGACCTTCAACATGCTGCGCGCCAACGACCTGATCTGGTCGTTCGTGGTGAGCAACTATCTGCTCGGCAAGGAGCCGGCGCCGTTCGACCTGCTCTATTGGAACTCCGACACCACGCGCATGCCCGAGGCAACGCATCTGTTCTATCTGCGCGAGTTCTACAAGAACAACGCGCTCAGCCAGGGCAAGATGAGCTTCGACAACGTCAAGCTCGATCTCAAGAAGGTAACGGTGCCGGTCTATCTGCAGAGCGCGAAGGAAGACCACATCGCGCCGTTCCGCTCGGTCTACAAATCGACGCGGCTGTTCGGCGGTCCGGTGCGCTTCATCATCGCCGGTTCGGGCCATATCGCCGGCGTGATCAATCCGCCGAGCGCGAAGAAGTACCAGTACTGGACCAACGAGCACGCCGGCGCCCAGACCGACGGCAAGATCGCGGGCCCCTATCCGGCCACGGTCGAGGAATGGCAGGCCGGCACGGTCGAGCATCCCGGCTCCTGGTGGGGCGATTGGGACCGGTGGCTGTCGAAGATCTCCGGCAAGAAGGTCGCCGCCCGCACGCCCGGCGACGGCAAGCTCAAGGTGCTGGGCGACGCGCCGGGGAGCTATGTGCAGGTGAAGGCGGGTTAGCTACCGCCTCACGGATCGACGATCTGGAAGACCAGGCCGGATTTGTTCGCGCCGCCATTGACGGCCACGCCATAGAGCGTGCCGTCCGGGCCAAGCGCGATGTCTCTCGGGGTCTGGCCATCGGGTCCCGTGAAGGCGTGGATCAGCTTGTATTTCCACGCGCCATTCTTGCGGACGAATTTGAAGACCGTTCCGCAGCTGTACTTCCTGTTCTCGTATCGGCAGATGTTCGGCAGGCCGAGATAGGCGGAGCCGTAGAACGCGGTGCGGGCCTTGTTCCAGATCAGCTTGCCGCTGGGCTCGGCCGACCTCTTGCCGACGAACCGCATGAGCACCGTGGGCGGCGCGCTGCCGTCGGTCGGCATCGAGATGACCGCTCCGCAGGCATAGAGACGGTCTTCGTCGCAACGGGCCTGGTCGCCGCTCGACGAGGTGGCGTACATCGTCGCGCCGTCATCGCTGAAGATGGGCGGGCCCTGGAAGATGTACCGCTCGTCGGCGGATTGCGGCTCGAACAATGTGGCGCGCGCGCCCGTCGCCGGATCGAGCGCGAAGATCGTGCCGAAGCCGGCGCCGCCTTCCCAGGTGACGCCGTAGAGAATGCCGTTCGGACCGATGGTGACCCCGCCGGGGCCTTGTCCATCAGGGCCGGAGAACGCGTAGTCGAATGTGCGCGTCCAGCGCGTGCGCGCGGCGTCCGGCGTAAAGCCATAGATCGTGCCGAAGCTGTCTCCGTCGATCGGATCGCCATAAGTCGCGCCATAGAGCGTGCCGGTCGCGGGATCCTGGCCGATCGTGCCGTTGGCCGTCTCGCCATCCGCGCCGCCCTCGAAGGCGTAGACGGTCGTGTATTTCCATTTGCCGGTGCCGCCCGCCGGAGGGACCAACCGATAGATCGAGCCCGGCGTCGACAGCCATTGATTGATCGTCCCGAGCAGCGCGCCGGTGTCCTGATCGAACTCGATGTTCGAGGACGGTCCGTCGGGCTCGTTGGGCTTGAACTCGTAGATCGTCTCCTTGGTCCAGGCCGCGTCGGGCGTGGCTGGCGGGCTAAGCTTGTAGATCGTGCCGTCGTCCTTCGCGCCGCCGGCCGCGGTGGTGCCGTAGAGCGCGCCGTCGGGACCGAGCGTCAACGAGGCCGGAAGCCGGCCGTCCTTGTCGCCAAGGAACGTGTAGATCGCGGAGTATTGCGGTGCCGCGAAAGCGGGTGTCGTGCAGGCCAGCGCGACGAGCAACGGAAGCGCTTTCATCGGGCAAACCCTCCTGCAACCAAAAGAAGAATAGCCGATCCGCACCTACTTCGCCAGCGCCGCCTCCAGCAACCGCACGAACTCCGCCTTCTGGCTGTCGTCGATCCAGCGCATCACGGCGACGACGTCGTGCTGATAGTCGACGAAGACGATGTTGTCGCCGTTGCCGATGAACATCACGCTGTCCTCGCGCGCCGCGGGCGCGAGCTTGCGCTCGGTGTTGAGGAACCAGTTCATGTAGCCATAACCGGTGTTGGGACCCGTCGGCGTCTTCGAGAGCTTGATCCAGGCGTCGGAGAGAATGCGCTTGCCGTTCCACGTGCCGTCATGAAGCCCGAGCAGACCCATGCGGGCGAGGTCGCGCGCGGAGATGAACATGCCGCCGCCCCAATGGCCGCCGCCGGGCACGACATGGATGCGCCGGCCGTCGATCGTCACCCAGGAATTGTCGTAGCCCTCCCAATGCCAGCGCTCGGACGCGCCGATGGGATCCATCACGCTTTCCTTCAGCACGTCGGGGAGCGGCCGCTTCCACAGATAGGTCAACGCGAGGGCCAGCGCGTTTACCCGCACGTCGGAGTATTTCCATTCCTTGCCGACCGGCGGCGGTCCGCCGGCAAGCTCGTCCCACGGGTTCTTGCCCGGACGGTCCGCCCACCACGGCTTGCCCCACATCGTGCCGACCCAGCCGGAAGTCTGGCGCAGCATCTGGTCCCAAGTGATCGGCTGGTTGTGCTCGGCCAAGAAATCCGGCGTGGGCTGGACGTAGTCGATCACCCGGTCGTTCACGTCGCGGATCAGGTGCTTGTCGTAGGCAACGCCCGCGACCGCCGACAGGAACGTCTTGGTCACCGAATGCGCCATGTCGACGGCCTGGGTGTCGCCCCACTCCGCGACAATATAGCCGTGACGGATCACGATGCCGTTCGCCGGCGCATGCGCCTTGAGCGGACCGATGGGATCGGAGTACGGACCGGCGAACTGGATCGGGATCGTGATGCGCAAGTCCCGCTGGTCGATCGCGCCGTCGAGCGCGGGCGAGAGCTTGGTCTCATGCGCGACGGCGAAGTCGATCGCCGCCTGAAGCTTCGCCGGATCGAAGCCCTCCTTCGCCGGCGCATGCGTCGCCCATCGGTCGCCCGGCGGCGGGAAATAGTCGGACGCCCGCGCCGGCAACGCAGCCAGCAGCGCAAAGAGAACCAGACGTTTCATTCCTTCACCTCTCGCATCGCGCGCGCCACCGCCAGGCTGGCCGGATCGCCGCGCGCTTCCAGCCCTTCGATCACGCCTTGGACGTCGTCGTCCGGCTTGTCCTGCGAGAGCTTCAGCTTGCCCTCGAAGCGCCCGAACGACATCTCGAAACCGACGATGGCGTTCAGCATCGCCTCGATACGCGGCGCCGGCACCTTGTCGATCAGCCAAGGCGGCTTGGGCGCGAGACCGGCTTCCTCTTGCGCCGACAGATCGATCACCAGAGCGCGCAACTCGTCCTGCGACAGGCGCCGCACCGGGCCTTCGGCTTCGACGGCGATGTAGTTCCAGGTCGGAACGGTGACCATGGTGCGATACCAGTCCGGCGACACGTAAGCATCGGCCGCGACGCAAGAGAGCGAGACGCGCATGCCGTCTTCGAGCGCCGCGAGCGGATTGCGGATCGCGAGATGGAACCGCACCCCGCCCTCGCCCACCATGACCGGCGCATAGGCGAAGCGCAGCGCGCCGTCCTGCACGGCCGCGAGCGTGACGAAGACACGCTTGCGCAGCGCTTCGCGCAGAACGGACGGATCGTCGACCGCGAAGGCGTTCGGCCTATACATCGGCGTCGGTCACACCAGCCCCGCCGTCTCCGGCAGCCCGCACATGATATTGAGGTTCTGCACCGCCGCGCCCGACGCGCCCTTGCCGAGATTGTCGAGCACCGCGATGAGGCGCGCCTGCTGCGTCTTGTCGTTGCCGAGCACATAGAGCTTCATGCCGTTGGTGAGCTTCAACGACTCCGCATCGATGGCCTGCCCCAGCTGGGTGACCGGCGGCTGTATCCGGCCGGCGAGCGCGGCCTGCTTCAAGGTCATCAGCAGATCGGCCTTGTCGAGGCCGGCGACCTCGATCAGCTTCTCGCCGCGATAGGCGTCGCCGATCGCGCGATAGAGATCGAACACCGCGGGCTTCCCGGGCAGCGCCCAGAGCTGAAGCGGAACCTCGACGATCATGCCGCGATAGAAGCGTCCGACATTCGGCGAGAACACCGGCGGATGCGCGAGGCCGGCATGCGCGCGCATCTCGGGCATGTGCTTGTGCGAAAGCGTCAGCGCATAGCTGCGCACGACGGTCTCGACATAGCGCGGCGAGCCCTTCGCCTCGAACTCCTCGATCATCGCCTTGCCGCCGCCGGAATAGCCCGACACGCCGGTGACCGTGAGCGGGAAATCGGCCGGCACCAGCCCGGCGCGCACCAGCGGCCGCACCAGCGCCAGGAACCCGGTCGGCCAGCAGCCGGGATTGCTCACCCGCTTGGCCGCGGCGATGCGCGCGCGCTGATCGGGCTCGAGCTCGGGGAAGCCGTAGACCCAGTCCTTGGCGACGCGGTGCGCCGTCGACGCATCGATGACGCGCACGCCAGGATTTTCGATCAGCCCTACCGCATCGCGCGCCGCGTCGTCGGGCAGGCACAGGATCACGACGTCGGCGTCGTTCAGCGCTGCAGCGCGCGCGCGAATGTCCTTGCGGTCCGCGTCCGAAAGTTGCGCAAGCGCGAACTCGGTCCGGTCCGCGAGCCGCTCGCGGATCTCGAGGCCGGTGGTGCCGGCCGCGCCGTCGATGAAGACTTTAGCCACCATAATTCTGTTTGTATCCCGTGCGCACCCTTTACGAGCGTTGACAGACTGTTACGCCGCCTTTTAGCTCAAACCTAGTGGCGATTCCGAGTCCTTCGGACGCGCCAGCGTGGCTTGCGTCCTTTTTTCAACCAGATGGATGGCGGGGGCTCCCGCGGGGAGAACGACATGGGCCAGATCGACTTCAACAAGCTTTGGGCCAACTTCGTGGATCTGGTCCAGAACCACTACATGGATTTCAGCGGCCGCCTCGGCCGCGCGCAGTATTGGTACTTCGTTCTGATCTGCGTGCTGGTGAGCATCGCCGCGGCGATCGTCGACGGCATCGTCGGCACCGTCTTCAGCGCCGGGCTGATCGGATCGATCGTAGGGCTGGCGCTGCTGCTGCCGACCGGCGGCGCGTCGGCGCGGCGCATCCAGGACTCCGGCAATAACGGCCAGTTCGTCTGGATCTATGTCATCGCCGCCGCGATCACCTATGTGCTGCGCATCCTGCTCGCCCTGACGGGACCGTTCGGCGCGCTCGCGTTCCTCGCCTTCTTCTTCTCGATCGGCTGGCTGATCAGCTTGGTCATGATCGTGGTCGGGCTCGCAGTCCTCTATTTCTGCGTCCAGCCGGGCACGCAAGGCGACAACCAGTACGGCCCGCCGCCGCCGCCCTGGTCGCCCGGCGCCTAAACCATCCGGCAACCAAGACGCCGCTCTCCGCCGCCCGGAGAGCGGCGTTTTTGCGTGCGCGCGATTGCGCGCCGCAAAAGCGGGGCGCATGCTCGGCTGCGCCGCTTCGAGGGAACGCGTCATGAAACTGCGCTCGGCTGCTCTGCTCACCGGATTTCTGCTCGCCGCCGGCTCCGCGCCGGCCGGGCCGATCAGCGTCACGACCTATCACTACGACAACATGCGCACCGGCTGGAACCAGCTCGAGACCGGCCTCAAGCCCTCGAACGTCAAGAGCGCCAATTTCGGCCTGTTGCATTCGACCAGGCTCGACGACCAGGTCGACGCGCAGCCGCTGGTGCTCGGCTCGCAGAAGATCGCGGGCCATGGCGGCAAGCACGAAGTCGTCTATGTCGCGACCGAGAGCAACACGATCTACGCCATCGACGGCAATAGCGGCCACGTCCTGCTGACGAGGAATTTCGGCAATCCGGTGCCGTTCACCGAGCTGCCGGGAGGCTGCAACAACAACGGCCCGAACATCGGCATCAACTCGACGCCGGTGATCGACCCCGAGACCAACACGCTCTACGTCGTCACCGACACGTTCGAGGCCAACCACGCGGTCTATCGCGTCCACGCGCTGGACCCGCAAGACCTCTCCGACAAGGTCGCGCCGGTCGTGGTCGGCGCCAGCGGCAAGCTCACCGACGGCTCGACCTACAACTTCAACGCCTTCGCCAGCCGCCTGCGCGCGGGCCTTTTGATCGCCAACGGAAATCTCTATGCCGGCTTCGCGAGCTATTGCGACGTCGACGCCGACCAGTCGCGCGGCTGGGTGCTCGGCTGGCAGCTCGATACTTTGACTCCCCTCGCCAGCAACCAGCTCAACAACAAGCTCGCCCATTCGACGGACGATTTCTTCCTGACCTCGATCTGGATGTCGGGCTATGGGCTCGCCTCGAACCTCGCCGGCGACATCTATTTCGTGACCGGCAACGCCGATTTCAGCGGCGACAGCTACAACAGGGTCACCAACCTCGCCGAGAGCGTGGTCCAGGTCTCGGGCGATCTCACCACGGTCAAGAGCTTCTTCACGCCCTTCGGCGATCTCGGCTGGCAGAACCTCGACCAATGGGACGCCGATTTCGGCTCGGGCGGCGCGATGCTTCTGCCGCCGCAGCCGAACTCGGAAGCCAACATCCTGGTCGCGGCCGGCAAGGTCGGCGTGATGTATGTGCTCAATGCCGACGACCTCAACAACGGCAAGCCGAAAGGCGGCAAGGCATTCTCGACCGCCGATGTCGGCGCCTGCTGGTGCGGGCCGTCCTATTACAAGGCCAGCGACGGCTTCGGCCGCGTCGTCTCGAGCGGCAACAACACCGTCGGCGTCTGGAAGGTGCAGGCGGGCGGCGCCAAGCCCAAGCTGGTGATGAAGAACCAGCCGGGCGACGTCGAGGGCGCGCAGTTCCCGGGCTTCTTCACCAGCGTGTCGTCCAACGGCACGTTGAAGAACACCGCGGTCGTCTGGGCCGTCGGGCGCCCGACCGACAGCGGCCCGGCGAAGATCAAGCTCTTCGCCTTCGATCCCGACAAGCAGGGCGCGCTGTTCTCCGCGGTCGCCGGCAGCTGGCCCAATACCGGCGGCGACTCCAACATCGTGCCGGTGGTCGCGAACTCGAAGGTCTATGTCGCGGCCGACCAGAGCCTGTCGATCTTCGGCATCTCGCCGGGAGGCTTGCAGAAGATCGTCCTGCCCGAGCCCAAGCGCGTCGACACGCGCGTGGTGCTCGCGCCGGGCGTCCACGAGCTCTACGGAACGGTGCTGCGCGTGAGGGGCACGGCGATCGAAATCCGCGCGCGCGACGGCCGCACGGTGCGCATCGACGCGACGGAGGCGAAGGCGAAATACGACGTCGCCCAGCCCTGGGTCGGTCATGCGTTGATGGCGCGGGGCCGCTATGGCCAGGACGGCACGCTGCATGCCGCGCTCGTGTTCCACGCCAAGGACAGCCCGGCGATGTGGCTCTCCGACCGCTGAGCGGAAGGCACAAAAAGCAGCGGCCCGGTTCGTCGCCGGGCCGCTGCCGTTTCGAGCGAGGTCGTTCGCTTAGAACGCGCTCACGCCGTTGGGCGTGCCGAGGCCCGTCGGGCCGTCATAGCCGACCTTGGCGGTGCAGAAATACGAGCCGCCGCAGCTGCCGTTGCTGCCCGAGGTCACGTCCCAGAGATTGGCCGTGTGGGAATACGGATCGGAACCGTAGGTCACGGTGCCGCCGTTCACGCCATAGACGCCCGCGATGAGCGGAGCCGCGACCGAGGTGCCGCCGAACACGAGCCAGCCGGAGCTGTGCGAGTTCACCGGACCGTAGACCGCAACGCCCGTCGCCGGATCGGCCACCGCCGACACGTCCGCTTCCATGCGGTGCGAGCAGCTCGCGTCGGTCTGCCACGAGGGCTTTGCATAGACCGTGCTGCAGCCGCTGCCGGCGCCCGACCACACGGTTTCCGTCCAGCCGCGGCTGTTCGACGCCGTGACCAGATGCGTGCCGCCGACCGCGGTGACGTGCGGGGACGTCGCCGGGAATTGCGGGCCGGCCGAATAGCCGCTGTCGCCCGAGCTGACGGTGATCGCGACGCCGGTGTGGTTGTAGGCGCTTTCATAGCTCGTCGTGCCGGATTCGCTGCCGCCATACGAGTTCGAGATCGCATGCGCGCCTTTCGACGCCGCCGTGTTCTCGGCCGTCGCCAGGTTCGAATAGCTCGAGCTGTTCGCTTCGATCAGGTAGATCTTGCAGCTTGAGCACATCGCGGACGCCATGTCGAGGTCGAGCGCGGTCTCTTGCGCCCAACCCGTGTTCTGCGCGGGATAGCTGCCCTGCACGCCGTTCTGGTTGAACTTCCGGAAGCAGCCATTCGCCGTGGTGCAGGACGGCAGGCCGAACTGCGAGCGATAGACGCCGAGGTCCGATTCGGCGTTGGTGTAGCCGTACGCATCGACGATCGCGACAATCGTGGATGAGCTGCCGGTGCCGGTGACACCGTAAGCGCTGCGCAGATTCGCCGGGCTGTAGCCCGACGGCGCCGTCAGCACCTGCACATGCCCTTGGGCATTGGACACGATGCGCGCATGGCAGCGCGCCGCATGACCCACGACCTGCCCGCAAGCGGCGACGTGGAACACGTTACTCGAACGCTCGACTTCCCGGGCGCCGACCCCGGAAGCTACACCGGCGACAAGAAGCACTGACAGCAGTCCTCCAGACAACATCCGCATGTGTCTCTCCTGTTAGATGCGCCCGCTTTGGATGGATGCGGGCAAGCTCCTTCGATGACGATTCTCTAACAGATAGAATCGAGCGTGCACAGAGTTGCGAAGAGAAATAGTTCGAGTACTTGAGATTTACTTCAAATGAGAAAGAAGGAGAGAGATGTCTTCTGCGTCGTCGGCTTGTATATTCGAGGCTCTATCGAAACCCGCATGGCAGTATGCACCAAACCGGCAATTGTGCTATCTTAGCGTGTATCGTTCCGGCGCGACAATGCGCGAGCGCAGTAAAAACTGATAAATCGTCAAACATTAAAACGACGAAATAAATAAACCTGAAATTGCCCTGTTCTCCGCCGCCACCACCGGTACGACGCGCTCGAACCAGGGCGCCTGTCGCAACACGGCGCGCTGGGGCGTTCCTGCGCAAACGCAAAACGGCGGCCCGACTTTCGCCGGACCGCCGTCTTGGATGCGCAATGCTTTCGGGATCAGAACGCTTTGATGCCGTTCGGCGTGCCGAGACCCGTCGGGCCGTCATAGCCGACCACGGCAGTGCAGAAATACGAGCCGCCGCAGGTGCCGTTGCTGCCCGTCGTGACGTCGAACAGATTGGCCGTGTGCTTGTACGGGTTCGAGCCGTACTTCACCTTCTTGCCGTTGACGCCGTAGACGCCGCCGACCAGCGGGGCCGAGACCGAGGTGCCGCCGAAGACGAGCCAGCCGGAACTCGACGCGTTGACCGGGCCGTAGACCGCGACCCCCGTCGCCGGATCGGCCACCGCCGAGACGTCCGCTTCCATGCGCTTGGAGCAGCTCGCGTCATGCTGCCAGGCGGGTTTCGGATAGACCGTGCTGCAGCCGCTGCCCGCGCCGGACCACGCGGACTCCGTCCAGCCGCGCGCGCTGCCGTCGGCGGTGAGATGCGTGCCGCCGACCGCGATGACGTGCGGCGAGGTCGCCGGGAATTGCGGGCCGGCCGCGAAGCCGTGGTCGCCCGTGCTCGTCGTCACGGCGGTGTTCGCATAGGTGTATTTCGACTCGAAGGATTGCGAGCCGACTTCGCCGCCGCCATAGGAGTTGGAGATGACGTGCGCCCCGAGGCTGTGCGCCGTCACCACCGCCGCCGCGAGATCGGAGAACGAGTTGGTGTTGGCCTCGACCAGCCAGACCTGGCAATTCGGGCACATGGCGCTCAGCATGTCGATGTCGAGCGCGCTCTCCTGCGCCCAACCGGTGTTCTGCGCCGGATAGTTGCCCTGCTGTCCCTGCTGGTTGAGCTTCTTGAAGCAGCCATTCGCCGTGGTGCAGGCCGGAAGACCGAACTGCGTGCGATAGGTGCCGAGATCGGCTTCGGCGGCGTTGTAGCCGAACGCGTCGACCGCCGCGATGATCGTCGTCGAAAGGCCCTTCTTCTTGACCTTGTAGGCGCTGCGCAGATCGGCGGGGCCGTAGCCGCCGACGGGCGCGAGAGTCGCGGTGAAGGGCTGGCCCTTCTTGTTGGTCACGATGCGGGCATGGCAGCGCGCGTGTCCTACCGCGGCCTGGCCGCACGTCGCCGCATGGAAGACGTTGCCCGAGCGCTGCATGTCGATGGGGCCCGCGCTTGCGCCGGCCGCAAAACCTAAAGCTACGAAGGCTGACACCAGCCCTCCAACGAGAATGCGGTGCATGATCCTATCTCCGTTGTGGTTCGCACGGCGGGTTCAACCCAAGGGGCTGATGCGTGCGTGGTCCCCGAGTCCTAACAAGACCGTCATGGGGAGTACAGAAAATTGCTAATGACCCGCACTAGCAAACATTGTAAAAAATTGTATGGGTAGGCGCGATTCGGCGCCCGTGCTTTATCGTCTTGCCAGCACGCCGACCGGCGCCACGGGGGCCGAAATCGCGCGCGCCTTCATGTCGCTCGGCGCGAGCAGGCTTCGGAGCCACAACCGGAAACGCTTGAACGCGCTCGGGCGGTCGATCACGACATAGACCTTGCGGACGTCTTCCTTGATCTCCCAGATGCCGCGCGAATTGACCGGAAACCACACCGTGTCGCCGGCGCGGATGTCGATCGGCTCGCCGCCTTCGGGGATGAAGGTCGCTCTGCCGGTGAGGAAATGCGCAAACTCCTCCTGCATGATCGTGCGCTGCCAGCGGCCGGGCGAGCATTCCCAGATGCCCATGCAGTCGATGCCGCCGGCCTCGTCGATATATTTGCGGCCGATCAGGCGCGACGTCGGCTCGCTCAGTGGAATCTTGACCGGCCCGAGCTGGTCGAGATCCTCGTCACGGATGGCGGCGGGTTGGCGAATGACTATGACCATCGAGCGCTCGCAAGAGTTCGCCTGACATTTCAGGTCGGACAGATTGAGATGGGCTTAACGATGCTTTGTCGCAAGACTTCGCGCACGCGAATTGTCCGTTAATGGTAACCGGCCGTTAAGCCGCGACCGCGTCCTGGAATGCCGCGATCCGCCAGGCGGGAAGCGTGACCGTGACGGTCGTGCCCGCGCCGAGCTCGGATTCGATGGCGATGGTTCCGCCATGCAGCTCGATCAGCTGCTTGGCCAAGGGCAGGCCGAGCCCCGCGCCTTCGTATTTGCGCGCCAGGCGGCCATCGACCTGGCCGAAGCGCTCGAAGGCCTTGGCGATATCGTCCCGCGCGATTCCGATGCCGGTGTCGCTGACCGCGATCGCGATCCCCTCCTCGGCCGCGGCCGCCCGGATGCGGATCTCGCCGCCCTTGGGCGTGAACTTGATCGCGTTGGAGAGCAGGTTGACGACGATCTGCTTCAGCCGCCGCTCGTCGGCGCGGATGCAGGGGAGCTTTGCGGCCTCGACCGAGAGATGGACGCCGGCCTTGTGCGCGTCCGCCTCCATCGCCACCGCCGCATCGCCGAGCAGATGGGAAACCGACACCGTCTCTTCGCGCAGCTCGAGCTTGCGCGCATCGAGCCGCGAAAGGTCCAGGATGTCGTTGATCAGCGACAGCAGATGCAGGCCGCTCTTGTGGATCTCCTCGACATATTCCTTCTGCCGGGGCTGAAGCGCCGCGCCGGACGGCTTGCTGAGGATGAAATCCGAGAAGCCGATGATCGCGTTCAGCGGCGTGCGCAGCTCGTGGCTCATCGCCGAGAGGAACGAGGACTTGGCTTCGCTTGCGGCGCGGGAGTCGCGGAGCGCGAGGTCCAGGTCGCTGCGCGTCGCCTCGAGCTCGGCGATGTGGATGCGCAATCGCGCCTCCTCGCCGGTGCGGCGCAGCTCGAGATGGCGGTCCAGCAAGCCGCCGACAAGGCCCAGCATCACGATCAGCAAGGCCGCGGACGCGATGGCCGCGGCGAGCGTTTCGGGCGCGAGAACGATCGCCTCGTCGTAAGGCGCAGTTGGATCGAAGACCAGCGTCGCGGCGGCCATGCCCGTGAAATGCATCGCGCAGATACCGAGCATGAAGCACGCGGCCGCGGCCACCCTGCCCCTTATGTTCCTGATGCGCGTTCCCGCAAGCGCCGCCAACGCGCCGAAGCCGATGCCGAGGATGAAAGACGCTCCGGCGTAGAGCGCGTCCCAATCGATGTGGAACGGTCCTTCGAACGCGAGCATTCCGAGATAGTGCATGGCGCCGATCCCGGCGCCGGCGATGGCGCCGCCCGTCGCCGCCCAGCCCTGGCGGAACACGAGCGAGAAGCCGACATAGGCGAAGCCGATGGCGACGAGGACCGACAGCAAGGTCCAGCCGAAATCGTAGCCGACCGGAACGGCGCTTCGATAGGCGAGCATGGCCACGAAGTGCGTCGCCCAGATGCCGGCGCCGAACACGCCTGCCGCTGCCGCGATCCAGGCGCGGCGGAAGCGTCCGCCGTTCACGCGCGCGCGCCACAGAAGCGTGATCGAGGTCCAGCTCGCGAGCGCGCACAACAGCGCTGCGACGGCGACGAGCCGCAGATCGTGTTGATCGACGATGCAGCCGAGGACACGCGACATTTGTCGCGGAATCTGATCCAATTGCCTAAACGTAAAGTAAGCAATCGTGGTTTTTCACGCGTTTACCTCAGGTCTCCCCGTCTGGCACGAATTCCAGGATGTCGCCGGGCTGGCACGACAGCGCCGCGCAGATCGCTTCGAGCGTCGAGAAGCGGATCGCGCGCGCCTTTCCGGTCTTCAGGATCGAGAGGTTCACGATGGTGATGCCGACGCGCTCCGCGAGCTCGGTCAGGGTTATCCGCCGGTCGTGGAGCAGATCGTCGAGCTTGACGGCGATCGCCATGTCACACCGTCCCTTCGAGGTCGTCGCGCATCCGCGCGCCTTCGGCGAACACCCGCGCCAGCACGAAGGTCAGGAGCACCGCGAGCCAGCCGGCGATCGAGATGCCGGCATGGATGTCGACGCGATGCGCCGGCGTGGAAATCGTCTTGACGATCGCGCCGACGGCGAGGCCGAGCAGCTGGAGCGCGAGCAGCGCCCAGGCGATCGCCTGCAGCCGGCCCGCATTCGTCGCGACGAAGGCGTCGCCGGTCCGCACCGTCCGCACGATGGCGATCAGCCGCGTGAGCACGACGTGGTTCACCGGGACACCGACGAGACCGATCACCGCGATCGCGCGCAGGCCCATGATCAGCTGCTCCGTCTCGGGCGACGGCGAGAGATGGAACGCGCTCGTGATCCATCGCTCGTTGGGCGAGACGAGCAGCAGAGCGAGGATCGCCGCGCCCATCAGCCAGTTCAGCACGACGAGGAGGCGCAGCACGACGAAGACGATCGGCAGCGCGGCGGAGTAGGGTTTGGGCATCGGGGCGACTCCGGCAGGTTTAAATATCGAAAAACGATATTACTTTTATCGAAAGTCGTCAAGTGCTTTATCGATTATCATGTCCTGAGCGACCGCCGCGAAAATCGGCGATCTCGATAGAGGCGCTGCGCCCCTCCATCGACCGATATGCGCGAGCTGTCGCCTTTGCGACAGCGTGGCGTTTCAACAGCCGGTATTTCTCCTTATCCGTGAATCATCCTAAGGGGGAATCCATGTCGATAAAAGTACCTGCGGCGCTCGCCGCGGCCGGCCTTCTATGCCTCGCCTTGCCCGCAACTCCGGCCGCGGCGCAGACGCAGACCTGCACGTCCGGCGATCCGACCACCATCAAGATAAACGGCGACAACGCCTTTTGCGGCACCGCGAGCGCGACCAACACCTATGTCTATGCCTATCTTGGCATGCCGTATGCTCTGCCGCCGACCGGGGCGCTGCGCTGGCAGCCGCCGAAAACGGTGTCGATGCCGCCGGCGAATTTTCCGAAATACGCGAGCTACGCGAATGTCTGCCCGCAGAACTTCACGGTCAGTCCGGCGCCCGCCAGCGGCGAGGATTGCCTGTATCTGAACGTCTGGGCGCCGGCCAACGCCATCAACACCCAGAAGAAGCTGCCGGTGATGGTCTTCATCCACGGCGGCGCCTTCGAGGAAGGCGGCAGCTCGATCCCCTACACGAAGCCGTCCGGCGGCGGGCCGGGCCTGGCCGTGTTCGACGGCGGCCGCCTCGCCGACTTCGCGAAGGCCCAGGACGTGATCGTGGTGACGCTGAACTATCGCCTCGGCGCGCTTGGCTTCCTGACCGCAGCCACCTCGGGCACGGCGCCGACGCTCAACGGGAACTACGGGCTGCTCGACCAGGTGCAGGCCCTGCAATGGGTGAACAAGAACATCGGACTGTTCGGCGGCGACAACACCAAAGTGACGCTGTTCGGCGAGAGCGCGGGCGCCATGTCGGTCGGCCTGCACACGCTCGCGTCGGACAAAAGCGCGGGGTATTTCCAATACGCCGTCATGGAAAGCAATCCGATGGGGATCGCTTATCAGACGACCGCGCAAGCGCAGGCCGGCTCGGGAACGACCTTTCTCACCGCGCTTTGCAAAGTCATGACCGGCGGCACCGCATGCCAGAACTCGACCGGCTGGTGGATGAATGCGACGACGGCGCAAATCCTCGAGGCACAGGGCCCGGTCTCGAGCACCGTCGCCACGGCGTATCGATCGGGCGCCGACATCATGACCGCGGGGCTTCGCGCCGGGATCAGCGCGAATCCCAATCTTCCATGGGCGCCGGTCATCGACACGGCAAGCGGCCTGAACAACGTGCTCGGGCAGCCCGTTCAGGGCTATACGAACGTCAACCTGCAGCGCAAGCCGATGTTCTTCGGCGTCAACGCGAACGAAGGCGTGCTCTTCATCGCCAAGTACTTCCACGAAGCTTCCTGGGCCTTTACGACCGCGGAATACGAGAAATTCCTCACCGAGAACTTCACGGCTGCCGGCGAGGCGGCGATCATCGCCCAAGACCGCTACAATCCGGCGAAGATTGCGCCCGGAACCCTGTACAACAGCGTGGCGCTGGCGTTCTCCCGCGTGATCACGGACTATTCGTTCGTCTGCGCCAACATCTGGTCCGCGAACCAGCAGTACCACGTGACCCCGACCGAGACGGCGCTCTTCGGCTATCAATTCACCCAACCGCCGTTCTTCGATTTCTACAATCTCTCGGGACAGAACGCGGACTATAACGCTTGCGAGCCCACGACCGCGATGGTGTGCCACGGCAACGAGCTGCCTTACGTGTTCAACAACCTCGCCGCGGTCTCGCCGCCATACACCTCGTACATGCCGACCGGAAGCGACCAACCGCTCGCCTCGCAGATGACCCTGGCGTGGCTCGCCTTCGCCGGCAGCACCAATGGTGAACCGGCGGGCTGGATGAAGTATGTCCCCGGCGGCGACGTCGGGATCTTCGGAAGCGGGCCGTCGATGCCCAACCTGGCCACCGGCGCGTACTGCTCGATGTGGAACACCTACGCTCCATATCCGACGAACGGCAGCGGCAAGTGAAAAGCAAAATGGCGGTCCGGATCTCTCCGGGCCGCCGCTTGCATGCCATCCGTCCAGCCCCGGCCAGATGACTAGATGAAATTCCCCGTCGACAGCGCGCCGCTATAACCGGTGATGTCGATCACCAGGTCCTGCCCCGCCTGGTAGCCCGCATTGCCGTCCACATCGACGACAAGGAAGGTGTGGCCGGCCAGGTCGCCGCCGTCGGCCGTGAACAACAGCGCGTGGTGTGCGCCGAGCGCGGTCCCGTCGATGACGGCGGCAAGGTCGCCGTCGAACGTCGCCAGGCTGATCCCGCCGGTCGTCACCGCCGCATCGATGCCGGTCGGCACCGTGCCGATGCCGCTGACGCCGATGCCGTCCGCGTTGAAGTCGAGGTTGGTGATGATGTCGTGCGTGGCGCCCGTCGACTGACCGACATCGGTGTAGCTGAACAGGGTCGATCCTTGCGGGTACGGACCTGTGTTGCCCGTGAAGGTGTCGGCATCCATGCCGCCGATGATGATCACTGGCGCGTCGGAGCCCGAGGCGTCGATCGTGGCGTGATAGCCGAGCGTGAGCGCGCTCGCATCCAGGGTCAGCACGCCGTTATGGCCGACATTGCCGTCGACCGTCACGGCCAGATCCGCCCCGTCCGAGAACACGAACGCGTCGACATCGCGGAATATCGCGTCGCTGAGAGCGAATGCCGCGCCGTCGCGCTGCCCGATCTCGACGGTGTTGGCGCCGTCGCCACCGTCAAAGACGGACGCCGCGAAGAACGAGGCTTGGCTGAAGCTCACCGTGTCGTTGCCGGAGCCGCCGGTGAAGGCGATGCTTGCGTTGGTGGTGGCCGACAGGTCGAGCGAAACCCCGCCGGTCGACGCGCTCCCGTCCAGCATGAGGGTAGACGCGCCGGCGTTGATGTGGCCCAGGATTTTCAACGCGGAGGAATAGTCGCCGTCCCGGATCTCGAAGGTCTCGACGTCCTGGATGGCCGAACCCGTCACGGTTCCGCCGCCCGCGAAGATGACCGTGTCGTTGCCGAGGCCCAGATAGAGCTGGGTGACGTGGGACGGATCGCCCAGCGTCACGACGTCGTCGCCAGAACTTCCGAACACCTTGATCGCCGCCGTCGTGGCATCGGTAAGGTCCAGCGTGAGGCTGTTCGCGAACGCGTTGCCGTCTATCATGAGCGCGCCGCCCCCGGTGGTGATGTCGCCCACGACGCGCAGGTCGTAGTCTCCCTCGCCGAAGAAGATGCTTTCGAGGTTCTTCATCGCGCTGCCGTCGAGCGTGTAGGTGCCGCTGGAGCCGGTGAAGCCGAGCGTGTCGATGCCCGCGCCGCCGTCGAACGCGGTGAGGTTGTCCTGGCCGACAAACACCGAGTCGTCGCCGCCGCCGCCGGTGACGGCGATGCCCGCGGTCGTGGCGCCGCTGAGGTCCACCGTCAGAGACTCCGTCGTCAGCGCGCTCGCATCGATCTTGAGGGCCCCGGAATGGCCCATGTCGCCGAAGAGGAACAGGTTGTAGTCTCCGCCCGCGTTCAGCTTCAGGGTGTCGAAATTCTGCAGCGCGCCGCTGCCGCCGTTGAGATTGCTCACGCCGCCGCCGGCGAGCGCGAAGGTGTTGTTTCCGCCGCCACCGTCCACGCTCCCCCAATTGTGCCGGGCGAGGCTGAACGTGACCGTGTCCGCCGCGGCGCCGCCCAGATAGGCGATCGACGACGACGTGGCCGCGCTGAGGTCTGCGCTCACCGTCAGCCCGTTTCCGACCGAGGTCGTGTCGATCGTAAGGCTCGAGCTGCCCGAGATGTTGCCGGAGACCGCGAAGCTGTCGTTGGCCCCATCGGTGAAGGTCAGCTTTTCGACGTCGGTGATCTTCGCGCCGCTCAACGTCACGCCGCTGAGCTGTCCGATCTGCAGCGTGTCGAAGCCGACATAGCCGTTGATCGTGTCGGAGGCGTGGAGGTTGCCTGCGAACGTGAACGTGTCGGAGCCGAAGGATCCGAGGATGTTGTAGCCCGCGGTGGTGGCGGATCGCAGGTTCAGCGAAAGCGAGATGGCCGAGCTCGCAGTCACGCCGAGCAGTCCGCCGCCGCCTGTGATGTCGCCCACAATGCGGATGCTCGAATAATTGCCGCCGACGAAGACGATGGACTCGATATTGGTGAAAGCCGGGCTCGCCAAGACAACGTTGCTGATGCTGTTCGCCAAGTTGATGCTGTCGGTGCCCGCCCCACCGTCGAAGGAGGAAAACCCGGCGACGGTGGACGACCCCAGGACAAGATTGTCGCCTCCTGCGCCGCCGGTAAACGCAATGCCGCCGTTCGTCTCCGCGGTGGCGTCGATAGAAACGTTGGTTGCCGCGGTCCCGTCGATCGCGAGCACCTTGCCCGCGGCCACGGTCGCATCGTTCAAGCCGAAGTTGCAGGCCCCGCCGAGCACGAACTTCTCGACGTTGAGGACGGACATGCCGAGCGAGCCCAGCTTGCCGGCGCCGGTGAAGGAAAGCGTGTCATAGCCGGCGCCGCCGTCGATGACGTCGCTGTTCGTGAAGGCGCTGCCGAAGGTGAAGGTGTCGTCGCCCGCGCCGCCGGTCGCCCGGTCGTTGCCGCCCTGGCTCATGTCGAAGGTCGCGGCGTTGCCGTTGGCGATGAAGATCTCGTTGCCCGTGCCGCCCGCGAAGGCGAAGCTGCCGTTGGTCTCGCCCGAGCCGTCGAACTTGACGAACTGCGAGCCCGTGAGCGCGCTGGTGCTGACCCTCAAGGTCTCGCCGGCGTCCAGGGTATCGGAGCCGATGGTGAAGCTCGCGGATACGCCGCCGGTGCCCCGGTTCGCGAAGAACTCTTCGACGTTGTCGAGCATTCCGGACTGAAGCGTCACGCTGTCGGTGCCGTGGAAATCGTAGATGAACCAGTCGTGGCCCTGCCCGCCGTCGACATGGGTGCCGGCCGCGAGATGGCTGAAGCTGATGAAATCGTCGCCGTCGCCCGCGGACGCGGTCACCGCCAGCGTCGCGCTGTCCATGAAAAGCGAGTCGCTGCCCGAGCCGGTCTTCACGTCGTAGGAAGCGGCCTCGCCGTCGACCGTCATGTCGTTGGCGAGCGTGCTCAGATCGGCCTGGAACGTGCCGCCGCTGCCGACGCGCGCGTTGACGTACAGGTACCCGTCGTCGCCCACGATGTCGCCGGTGACGGTGATGCCGGTGACGTCGATGTCGTCGCCCTCGAAGAAGAGATAGTTGACATGGTGGAAATCGGCCGACGAAATCTCGAACCCGCTCGTGTCGCCGTAGAAGTGAATTTGCGTGCGCGCGTCGCCGCCGTCGATGTCGCCCCAGTTCTCCTTCTGGGCATCGAAGCTCAGAACGCTCACGCCGCCGGTGCCGGCCTTGAAGTCGATGCGATCCATGGTGGCGGCGGTGAAGTCGGCCTCGACGGCATTGCTGCCGGTGAGCGCGCCGGCATCGAGGGTGAACGTGCCCTGCGCCGCCGCGAGGTCGCCGCTGAAGTTGAGCTCATAGAAGGCGCCGTCGGCGAGCTTCAGGGTTCCCACATTGGCGAGCACCGTGGCGTCCAAGTCGACGTCGACGAAGTCGTCGGAGGCGCCGATCTGGACCGTGTCGTCGCCGCCGCCGCCGTCGACGCTGTCGCCCGCGTCGAATGTGGCGCCGAAGTTCACGAAATCGTCGCCGCTGCCGCCGATGACATGCGTGGCGTTGTTGGAATTGTCCGTCAGATCGAGCGTCAGGCCCGAGCTGTTGGAGCCGTCGACGGTCACCGAGAGGCCGTCATTGCCGAAATTGCCGTGGAGGTTCAGCGCGACCGCGCCGGTGCCGTCGGCGAAGGCCACCTTATCGACCTGGTAGAACTGCCCGTTGTAGAGGTCGATGGCCGCGACGTCCTGGAACACCAGCGTGTCGCTGCCGGCTTGGCCGTTGACCGAGGCCTTCGTGTAGTTCGTACCCAGCACGAAGGTGTCGTCGCCGCCGCTGCCGTTGAGCTGGAAATGCGCCGTGGTGATGCCGCTGGCGTCGAGCGAGAGACTGTCGGCGTCGCCGGCGTTCACCGTCAGCGAGCCCGTGGAGGAGATGTTTCCGACGATCGCGATGTCCGAATAATCGAAGCTGCCCAGGAAATCGACCGTGTCGAAATGCTTGACTTGTGCGCCGTCGATGACGCCCCCCGCCGTGTCGTAGAGCTGGAAGTGATTGTCGCCCGCGTCGCCGTCGACATAGCTCCAGTTGGCCTTGTCGGCGCTGAAGATGACCGTGTCGTCGCCGGCGCCGCCGAGGAAGGCGATGCGGTCGGTCGTCGCGGCGGAGAAGTCCGCCTTGATGTCGCCGCTCACGTCCCACGCCTGGACGGTGATGTAGCCGTCATCCGCGTTCAAATCGCCGTCGAAGGTCAGATCGAAGTTGTCTCCGGCCAGCGCGAAGTTTCCGATGTGCTGATAGTGCGCGTCGCTAAGGGTCAGCGCGCTGTTGCCCGAGCCGGTCAGCAACAGCTGGTTGAAATACGCCCCGCCGTCGAACGAGCTTCCGGCGGCCGCTGCCACCGACAGCTTGACGACGTCGGAGCCCGCGCCGCCCTTGATTACGAACTTGCCGTCGGTTTCGGCCCTGGCGTCGAGCGCGAGCGAATGGTTGATGTCCAGCGCGCTGGCGTCGACGGTCAGCGTGGCGCCGGCCGCGACGGTGGCCTCGTTCGTCGTGATCGCATAGTTGCGATTGGCGGCGAGCTCGAGCATCTCGACGTTCCTGATCGTATCGGCGCCGAGCACGAGATTGTTGTAGTTGCCGTTCAGGCTCAGCGTGTCGAGGCCCGCGCCGCCGTCGATGCGGTCGGCCGCCGTGAGCTTGGCGCCGAGATCGAACTGGTCGTTGCCGTCGCCGCCCAAGGCCGTGTCGTCGCCGCCTTTGCTCAGGTCGAAGATGTCGGCCTTGTGGCCGCCGGTGAGAGTATCGTCGCCGGCGCCGGCGTTGATGACGAAGCGGCCGTCCATCTCGGCCGAGCCGTCGAAGGTCAGCGAGTTGGCCGCCTTCAGGCCGTGCGCGTTGATCGTCAGCCGCTCGTCCGCAGCGACGTTGGCGTCGTTCATCGTGAAATTGTAGTCATGGCCCGCCTTGAGGAAGAGCCGCTCGATGCTGGTGAAGGTGTCCGCGTCGAAGACGAGACCGGAGGAGTAATCGCCGCTCAAGGTGATCTTGTCGTCGCCGGCGCCGCCATCGATCCGATCCGCAGCGGTAAGCTTGGCCCCCATCCATATGACATCGTTGCCATCGCCCGCGTGGACGGTGTCGTCGCCGCCCCGCGTCATGTTGAAGACGTCGTTGCCGGTCGTGCCGTTCAGATCGTCGTCGTGCTTCGTGCCGCGGAATTTCATGGCTTCCCCCCAAGGACTTACGCGCGCGGAAAGCCTTACGCGGGAACAGCGTTTCAATCTGTCGGGATGGCGACAGTTTCCCCGGCTTCGTGCTAAATTTGCTTAACGGCGGGAGACGGGACGCATTGGCCAAGCGCGAGGACAACAAGAGGTTGATCGCCGCCGCAATGCGCGCCACGGCGCTGTTCTCCGGCTGGCCGCAAACCGAGTTCGAAACCGTGCGCGATTCCGCCGAGCTGTGGCGCTTCGCCAAAGGCGAGATCGTCGCGCAACGCGGCGATCCGGCAAAGGGGTTGTGGCTGGTGGCGCAGGGAAGCTTGACCAGCTATCGGGATTCTCCCGGCGGCCGCTACACCTTGATCGGAATCCTGTGGCCGGGCTCGGGCGGCGTGATGGGTGTCCTTCCCATGCTGGACGACCAGCCCATGCCGCTCTCCCATGCGGCGCGCGAAGACTCCCTCGTGGTGCTCTTTCCGCGCGGACCGCTCCAGGCAACGCTCAGGCGCGGCGGCGCGCCGCTTGACGCCGTGATCCGGTTCCAATGCGTGCGGTCGCGGATCGAATACGAAGCGACCTACAACAGGATCGCCGATACGATGCGCTGCCAGCTCGCCAAGCTGATGGCGTTCCTGCCGCGCAAGTCGATGTTCTGGGCCGAAGTCGAGAACCCCGCGCCGGTCGACGTCAGCCAGGACGAGATCGGCGCGATGCTGGGCCTCAGCCGTCAGACGGTCAACAAGCTGATGACGCCGCTGCTGCGCGACGGGATACTCGAGCGCAACGGCCACTCGGTGCGCGTGGCGAGCTTCAAGCGCCTGCTCGAGATCATCGAAGAGGACGAGCAGCTGCCGGAGAGCTACCGCACGGAGCTTCTGTCGTGGGACGAGAAGGGCCGGTAACGCGATCGAGCGCCGGAAAGCGAAACGGCGGCCCGGATCGCTCCGAGCCGCCGTTTGAATACGCTCCGTATACGGATCAGCGCTTCGAGAACTGGAAGCTGCGGCGCGCCTTGGGACGGCCGTACTTCTTGCGCTCGACCGCGCGCGGGTCGCGGGTGAGGAAGCCGCCCGGCTTCAGCGCGGCGCGCAAAGCGGGCTCGTAGGCGACCAGCGCGCGGCTGATGCCGTGGCGCACGGCGCCGGCCTGGCCGGAGAGTCCGCCGCCCTTCACCGTCACGATGACGTCGAACTGGCCGTCGCGGTTGGCCGCCAAAAGCGGCTGGCGCAGGATCATGCGCAGCACCGGACGCGCGAAATAGACCTTCTCGTCCTTGTCGTTGACGACGATGCGGCCCAGGCCCGGCTTGATCCACACGCGCGCGATCGCGTTCTTGCGCTTGCCGGTGGCATAGGCGCGGCCCTTGGAGTCGCGCTTCGACGCGGTCTGCTCGGCCGGCTGGCCCGCCGGCGTCGCCGGCTTCGCCTTGATCAGCGTCGATTTGAGATCGCCAAAGCTCTTAACGTCTTCCGCCATGATCAGGCCGCCTTCGTCTTGCGATAGTTGTGGTTCTTGGCATTGAGCGCGCCGATGTCGAGCGCCTCGGGCTGCTGCGCCGCGTGCGGATGCTCCGCACCCGGATAGACGCGCAAATTCGAGAGCTGCTGGCGGCCGAGCGGCCCGCGCGGCAGCATGCGCTCCACCGCCTTCTCGACCACGCGCTCGGGATATTTCCCGCGCATGATCTCGCCCGCGGTGCGGTCCTTGATGCCGCCGATATAGCCGGTGTGGTGGTGATAGACCTTCTTCTTCAGCTTGTCGCCGGTAAGAAGGACCTTCGCGGCATTGACGACGATGACGTTGTCGCCGCAATCCATATGCGGGGTGAAGCTGGGCTTGTGCTTGCCGCGCAGGCGCAGCGCGATCAGCGAGGCGAGACGGCCGACGACGAGGCCGTCGGCGTCGATCACGACCCACTTCTTCTCGATCTCGGACGGCTTGGCCGAGTAGGTTTTCATGACGTTTCTCCGAATGAGGCGCGCGGTGTAGCGGTGGCGGGCCTTCCGGTCAAGCGGTATTATCATACCACACATCTCGGGCCCTCAGCCGGCTTGGCTTTCCGCTCGCCCCACGCATAGCATGGCCGCATGAGCAAGACCGCAGGCGAGATCCGCGTCGGCATCGGTGGCTGGACCTACGAGCCCTGGCGCGACGGGATGTTCTTCCCCAAGAAGCATCCCAAGACCCGCGAGCTCGAATATGCGAGCCGCAAGGTCACGACCATCGAGATCAACGGCACGTTCTATTCGACCCAGAAGCCGACCAGCTTCCGCAAATGGGCCGACGAGACGCCCGACGATTTCGTCTTCTCGGTCAAGGCGCATCGTCTCGCCACCAACCGCCGCGTCCTCGCCGAGGCCGGGCCGTCGATCGAGCGCTTTCTCACAAGTGGGTTGTCCGAGATGAAATTCAAGCTCGGACCGATCCTGTGGCAGTTCGCCAACCACAAGAAATTCGAGCCCGAGGATTTCGAGGCCTTTCTCGCGCTGCTGCCCAAGACGCTGGACGGCCTCACCTTGCGTCACGCGGTCGAGGTTCGTCACGAAAGCTTCGCGGTGCCGGAGTTCGTGGCGCTGGCACGCAAATACGGCGCGGCGATCGTCTATGCCCATCACGAGACCTATCCCGAGATGGCCGACGTGACGGCGGACTTCGTCTATGGCCGCTTGCAGCAGGCGGCCGCGAAGGTCGAAACCGGCTACACCGCCGCCGCGATCAGGGCCTGGGCGGCGCGGGCGCGCGACTGGTCGGAGGGCAAGGCGCCGAAGGATCTGCCCGCCGCGGGCAAGCCGGGCAAAGCCGCAAAGACGGATGTCTTCCTGTACTTCATCGCCGCCGCCAAGGAGCGCAACCCTGCCGCGGCGCAGGCGCTGCTCGCGCAGCTGAAAAAGTAGCTCTATATAGAGCGCATGAACGCCCCTACCCCCGAGCCCCTCGTCCTCACCTCGCGCGACGGCCATGTGCTGACGCTCACCTTGAACCGCGCCAAGGCGCGCAACGCGCTGAGCGAAGGCCTGATGGCGGCGCTGCAGGACGCGCTCGACGCAGCCGCCGCCGACGCCGAGACGCGCGTCGTGGTCATCGCGGCCGACGGCACAGCGTTTTCCTCGGGTCACGACCTCAAAGAGATGACGGCGCATCGCGCCGCAGCCGATGGCGGCAGGGCGGCCTTCGCGAAGATCTTCGCGCAGTGCTCGAAGCTGATGCAGACCGTGGTGCGCCACCCCAAGCCCGTCATCGCGCGCGTCCAAGGCATCGCCACCGCGGCCGGCTGCCAGCTGGTCGCGAGCTGCGATCTCGCGGTGGCTTCGGTCGAGGCCAGGTTCGCGACGCCGGGCGTGAACATCGGCCTGTTCTGCTCGACGCCGATGGTCGCCTTGTCGCGCAACGTGTCGCGCAAACACGCGATGGAGATGCTGCTCACCGGCGAGATGGTGAACGCCAACCAGGCCTATCACATGGGGCTGGTGAACCGCGTGGTGACGCCCGACACGCTGGAGGCCGAGACCGCGGCGCTCGCGGTGCTGATCGCGTCGAAGCCGCGCGCCACGGTCAAGATCGGGAAAGAGGCGTTCTACAACCAGCTCGAGATGCCGCTCTCCGAGGCTTACGACTATGCCAGCCGGGCGATGACCGAGAACATGCTCCACGCCGAGGCCAATGAAGGCATCTGCGCCTTCGTGGAGAAGCGCGACCCGAAATGGCCTGAGTGAGGCTGGACATTATATTAGAACCGATATAAGATGAAACTGGCGAAACTCCTTGGAGACTCGCTTGAGAGAATTCGGGAATTCCCCGAGCGGGCGCGCAATGAGGCGGGCCATCAGATTTATCGCGCGCAGATTGGTCCTGAGCCCAAGGACTGGAAGCCACTGAAGACCGTGGGTTCGGGCGTGCGTGAAATTCGGATTCGCGACGAAAGCGGTGCTTATCGCGTGATTTACCTAGCGAACGTTGCGAATGCGATATACGTGCTGCATGCTTTTCAAAAGAAAACGCAAGCGACTTCCGAACGGGATTTGGCGCTCGCGTCGAGGCGATATGCCGAAATAGCGAGGCGGTAGAATGGCGCGTGCGAGAACCTATCAGAACGTTTGGGACGCGCTTGAAGACGATCCCGTGGAACGCGCAAGCCTGACGGTTCGGTCCGATCTGATGATCGCGCTCGAACAGACTATTGAACGCTGGAAAGTCACGCAGAAGGAAGCTGCGTCGCGCCTCGGCATTTCGCAGCCGCGCCTCAACGACCTGCTCAAGGGGCGGATCAACAAATTCAGTCTCGACGCGCTTGTCGATCTTGCTACCAGGGCAGGCTTGAGCGTGACGGTCAAAGTCAAGAAGCAAGCTGCCTGATGCCCGCCTATACCGACGACTATATCAAAGCCATCCTGCGCTCGACCAAGACCATCGCGATGGTGGGGGCGAGCGGCAACGAGATGCGGCCGTCCTATTTCGCGATGATGTATCTGCTCGCGAAGGGATTCGTGGTGCATCCCGTGAACCCGGGGATGGCCGGGCAAAAGATCCAGGGGCAGACGGTCTATGCCTCGCTGAAGGACGTGCCGGCACCGGTCGACATGGTCGACATCTTCCGCGGCGCCGACGCCGCGCCCGGCATCGTGCGCGAGGCGCTGGAAGAGAAGGACCGCTTCGGCCTCAAGACGATCTGGATGCAGCTCGGCGTGATCAGCGAGGAAGCCGCCGCGCTCGCGCGCGCGGCGGGCCTCAACGTCGTGATGGACCGCTGCCCCAAGATCGAATATGGCCGCCTCTCCGGCGAGATCGGCTGGATGGGTGTCGCCCGCAACGTCATCGACAACCGCAAGCCGCTGTTGTTCGGCAAGGGCGGCAGCTTGAAGCGCGGCTGGACGGAACGCTAGGAGAAAACAATGAGCGAATTCGGCTTCAACACTTTGAGCGTCCACGCCGGCGCGCAGCCCGATCCCGCCACCGGCGCGCGCGCGACGCCGATCTATCAGACCACGGCCTATGTGTTCGAGGACGCCGACCACGCCGCGGCGCTGTTCAATCTCCAGGTCTTCGGCAACATCTATTCGCGCATCATGAACCCGACCAACGCGGTGCTGGAGGAGCGCGTCGCGGCGCTCGAAGGCGGCCGCGCGGCGCTGGCGGTGTCGTCGGGCCACGCGGCGCAGCTGATCGCGTTCCACCCGCTGATGAACCCCGGCGACGAGTTCGTCGCGGCGCGGCATCTCTATGGCGGCTCGATCACCCAGTTCAAGCATTCCTTCGCCAAGTTCGACTGGCACGTGAAGTGGGCCGACACCCAGAACCCCGACAGCTTCAAGGCCCAGATTACCGACAAGACCAAGGCGCTCTATATCGAGAGCATCGCCAACCCGGGCGGCGTGATCACCGACATCGAGCGCATCGCCGCGATCGCCCATGCCGCCGGCGTGCCGCTGATCGTCGACAACACCATGGCCTCGCCCTACCTGATCCGTCCGATCGAATGGGGCGCCGACATCGTGCTGCATTCGGCGACGAAGTTCCTCGGCGGCCACGGCAACTCGATGGGCGGCGTCGTCGTCGACGGCGGCAAGTTCAACTGGGGCAACGGCAAGTTCCCGACGCTGTCCGAGCCCTGCCCGTCCTATCACGGCATGAAGATGTGGGAGACCTTCGGCGACATGGCCTATGCCATCGCCTGCCGCGTGCTCTCGCTTCGCGATCTCGGCCCCGCGCTGTCGCCGATGAACGCGTTCCTGATCCTCACCGGCTGCGAAACCTTGCCGCTGCGCATGCAGCGTCATTGCGACAACGCGATCGCGGTCGCCAAGTGGCTGAAGGCGCACCCCAAGGTCGCGTGGGTGAACTATGCGGGCCTGGACGGCGATGCGAGCTACGAGCTGCACCGCACCTATTGCCCCAAGGGCGCGGGCTCCATCTTCACCTTCGGGGTCAAGGGCGGCTATGAGGCCGGCAAGGCGATGGTCAACAACGTCAAGCTGTTCAGCCATCTGGCCAACATCGGCGACACGCGCAGCCTGATCATCCATCCGGCCTCGACGACGCATCGCCAGCTCGAGCCCGAGCAGCGCGCCGCCGCCGGCGCCGGCGACGACGTCGTTCGCCTCTCGATCGGAATCGAGAACGTCGAGGACATCATCGCGGATCTGGAGCAGGCGCTGAACGCTTGATCTCATAGGCGAGCCATACGCTGGCGCAGAACAGCAAGGCCGCGACGAGCTGGTGCGCTGCCGCCATGCCCAGCGGCGTCTGCGCGAGCAAGGTCGCGATGCCGAGCGCGACCTGGACCAGGATCAATCCGGCGACGGCTTGCGACGCTGCCAGCATGCGCACGCGCCACGCCGTCCACAGTCCGACGACGAGGACGACATAGGCGCCGATGCGGTGGTCGAATTGCGCGAGGCCGGGGTCTTCGAAGAAGCTGAGCCAAGTGAAGCTCAACTCGGGGAAGACGCGCCCGTCCATCGAGGGCCAGGTGTTGTAGACGAGCCCGCCATGCAGCCCCGCGACCAGCGCGCCGAGCAGCATCTGCAGATAGACGAGACCGACGAGCCAGAACCCGGCGCGCGATCCCTCTTTCGCCGGCCCGCGCAGATATTCGAGCGCGGTCCAGAGCATCGCGCCCAACAGGATGACCGCAACGCCGAGATGAATCGCGAGGCGGTATTGCGAGACCGAGACGCGCGTCTCGAGCCCACTCATCACCATCCACCAGCCGACGAGCCCCTGCAGCCCGCCGAGCGCGAACAGCACGACCATGCGCGGCCACTCCGCGCGCGCGATCGCGCCGCTCCAGGCGAAGACGACGAACGGCACGAAGAACACCACGCCGAGCAGCCGCCCCAGCAAGCGGTGCGTCCATTCCCACCAGAAGATCGCCTTGAAGCCTTCGAGGTCCATGTGGGAATTCTCGAGGCGGTATTGCGGGATCTGCCGGTATTTCGCGAACGCGTCGTGCCAGGCGGCGTCGCTCAAGGGCGGAATCGCGCCCATGATCGGGTCCCATTCGGTGATCGAAAGCCCCGAGCCCGTCAGCCGCGTCAGCCCGCCGATCGCGACCATGCCGAGGATGATGGCGGCCACGACCAGCAGCCACACGCCCACGGCTTTGCGCGATTGGAATATGGCGGGCATCGTTTCCCTGATAGCATCGGTGCGATTTGGAGGCTGCCATGAGATCGCTCGCACTTCTATTGGCACTTGCTGCCGCACCCGCCGCTGCCACCGACATGCAAGGGATGAGCGGGATGCCGCCGATGACCCTGCCGCCCATGCCCGCGATCTATGCCGGCACCCCCGACAAGCCCGGCGCGCCGCTCTTCGAAGGCTATGGCGACCACACCCATAAGATCGCCACCGCGAATCCCAAGACCCAGGCCTATTTCGACCAGGGAGTGCGCATGCTCTTCGCCTTCAACCATGCCGAGGCGATCCGCTCGTTCCGCGAAGGCGCGCGGCTCGATCCGGGTTGCGCGATGTGCTGGTGGGGCGTGGCGTTCGCGTTGGGTCCGAACATCAACCTGCCGATGATGGAGGACGCGCCGGCGCCCGCCTGGGCCGCGCTCGAGATGGCCCGTTCGCTCGAGCCCAAAGCCTCGCCCGAGGAAGTCGCGTGGATCGAGGCGCTGGCGACGCGCTATGCCAAGGAACCGCCGGCCAACCGTCACGACCTCGACGAAGCCTTCGCGAGCGCGATGGGCAAGGTGTGGCGCGACTATCCGAACGATCTCGACGCGGGCGTGTTCTATTCCGAAGCGATGATGGACACGCAGCCCTGGGATTATTGGGAGATGGGCGGCACGAGACCCAAGGGCCACGGCGCCGACATCGTGGCGACGCTCGAAAGCGTGCTGGCGAAAGAGCCGCTGCATCAGGGCGCGCTGCATCTCTACATCCACGCCGTCGAAGCCTCGACCACGCCGGAGCGCGCCGAGGCCGCCGCCGACAAGCTCGAGCCGCTGATGCCGTCGGCCGGCCACATCGTGCACATGCCGTCGCATATCTACTACCGCGTCGGCCGCTATGAGGACGCGATGAAGGTCAACGCGCTCGCCGCGACCAGGGACGAGGAATACATCGCGGCCTGCAAGGCGCAGGGCTTCTATCCGCTCGCCTACTACTCGCACAACATCCACTTCCTGTGGACCTCGGCCGAGATGCTCGGCCGCTACGACGACGCGCGCAGCGCGGGCGAGCGTCTGATGCGCGCGTCGGAAGCCGGGCTGCCGATGGCGGCGAACCTGCCGCCGGTGCAGCTCTATCGCCTGGTGCCGGTGGCGACCGAGCTCCGCTTCGGCCATTGGCAGAAGGTGCTCGACGAAGCCCGCCCCGGACCGAGCCTCAAGATCGACCAGGCGGTGTCGCTCTATGCCCGCGGCGTCGCGTATGCTCATCTCCGTCAGCTCCCGAATGCGCGCGTCGACCGCACGCGATTGGAGATGATGATCGCGCATGACGAGTTCAAGAGCATCGATGCCTTCGGCGTGCCGGGCACGAAGATGGCGAAGCTCGCGCTTGCCCTGCTCGACGGCGAGATCGCCCATGCCGGGCGCCACATCGACAAGGCGATCGCGCATTACCGCGAGGCGCGCGCGATCGAGACGTCGCTGCCCTACACCGAGCCGCCTTATTGGCATCAGCCCGTCAGCCACATCCTCGGCGCCGAGCTGATGACTGCGAAGAAGCCGAAGGAGGCCGAAGCCGTCTATCGCGACAGCCTGATGTATTACCGCCTCGACGCCTGGGCGCTGCATGGGCTCGCCGCGTCGCTGACGGCGCAAGGCCGCGACGCCGACGCGGCGCCCTACGCGTCCGAGTTCGAGAAGATGTGGCCGGCCGATGCGCCGAAGCCGAACGTCTCGAGGTTCTGATGAGCCCGAGGGTCAAGAAGCTCATCGGCACCTTGGTGCTGGCGATCTGGCTGCCGGTCTATTCGCTTGTGGCGATGGGGATCGGCATCCACATCCTTCCGCACGCGCCGTGGTACGTGACGCTGCTCTACTACGCGCTGGCCGGCACCTTGTGGATCGTGCCTATCGGCCTGATGCTGCCGTGGATGTACCGCCAGCCGAAAGCGTGAGCACCTTGCCGTCGACGGGCCGGCCGGGCTGAAGGCCGAGCAGCGACATCACCGTCGGATGGATGTCGATCATGTCGAGACGCTCGATCTCCCGGCCCGGCGCGACGCCCGAGCCCCACGCATAGAAGATGCCGTGCATCTGCACGATCCTCGGGTCGTAGCCATGCGTGGCTTTGACCCCGCCCGCGAACGGCGTGAACGTCACCGGCCAGATATGCGTGACGCCGAGCCAGTTCGCCCAGGCGGGAAACTCCTCGGGCCCCACGACCCAGTAAGGCGGCTTCGCCACCAGCATCAGGTCGCCCGCGCGCGGCCCGTCGCCGAGATGCGCGTAAGCCGGATAATGGCCTTTCTTATAGATATCGAACGCATAGCTATACTGGCCGAGCGCCTTGGCCACGCGGTCGGCGCTCTCGCCCTTGTCGAGATAGAAGAAGGTCGATGCGCCGTCCGACGCCTGGCGCGCCTTGATGTCGTACAAGTTCATGAGGCGGCCGATATTGATCATCGGACCCACGTCCATCATGCCGTGGTCGGTGCCGATGACGAGCGTGCCTTCGCGACCCGCGGGCATGGATTTGATCGCCGCCATCAGCCTGCCCACGATCGCATCGGCGCGGCGCACCGCCTCGCCGGTTTTGGGACCCGCGACGCCGTCCCAATGCGCGACGTGATCGGGAATGTCGAAATAGAGCGCGATCAGGCGCGGACGGTCGGCGCCGGTCGAATGCAGCAGCTTGATCGCCTTGTCGACGATGACGTCGTCGCTCTCGCGCTCCGCCCAGGGTACGTTGGCGTTGGCGAAAGAGGCAAGCTTGCCGCGCTTGGTCGACCAGCGGCCGACCCAGTTGAACACGGCGGTCTTGACGCCCTGCCGCTCGGCCGCTTCCCACATCGCCTCGCAGCCGGTGTGCCAGTCGGCATCGCCGACGTCGCCGCCGCCTCCGAACCGGCCGCGCTTGGGATCGTAGAACAGGTTGGAGACGATGCCGTGATGCGACGGCCAGCAGCCGGTCTCGTAGGTCGTGTGGTTGATCAGCGAGATCGTCGGGAACGCAGGCACCAGGTGCCGCGACCACGCGCCTTCGCGCTTCAGCCGGTCGAAGTTCGGCGTGGGCTTGGCGGCGTCGAGCTCCGCCGGCGCGAAGCCGTCGAACAGCACCGCGACGACCGTGCGCTCCGCCGCGGTCGCGGCGCCCGCACCGAACACCAGCGCCGCGAACAGCGCCGCCACCCAAGCTCTCATCGCCCAGCCCTTTCAGTCCGGCGAATAGCGGAACACGTCTTCGAGCGGCTTGGCAAACACATGGGCGATGCGGAAGGCGGCTTCGAGGGTCGGCGAATACTTGCCCTGCTCGATCGCGTTGACGGTCTGGCGCGTGACGCCGATGCGCTCGGCGAGCTGGGCTTGCGTCATCTCGCCGGCCTCGAAGCGCAACCGGCGGATCTCGTTTCGGATCGCCATCACACGCCCCGGCGGAAATAGACGATCTGGGCGATGTCCTTGCCGACCTCGCCGAGCACCAGCGCGAAGAACAGCCCATTGGCGACCAGGACACGGTCGATGTCCCAGAACATCGCGGCAATGGCGCCGAGCGCGCCGGTGGCGATCGCGACCAGCGCGACCTGGGAGGATTTGAGCGCGATCAGCTTCTCGCGCTCGTCGGCGGGCGCCGATGCGTCGCGCCGCGCGAAAATCGCAGCCGCGACCGTGAGCACGATCATGACGATCACGAACAAGATCGTCGCGCCCACCATGGCGCCGAACGACGCCATGCCGCCAGTGGCGAAATAGCTTCCATAGATGGCGAGGCTCGCGAACAGCGAAATCCAGGCCGTCTTTTCCCGAAAGGACATATCCGTCTCCATGTCTAGTATTGGAGACGTTATGTATAGTATCTTTTACGTAGTGTCAAGCGTAACTTACTTAGCGCCAGCCGCGGTCAGGTAAATCTTATGCTCCTTGTAGGCGATGTAGAGGTGCAGCTTGCTCAGCACGTTCATGCCGAGGGTGAAGTCGGCGCCTAGCAAATAGGTGCCGTAGATCGGATCGTCGCGGGATTTCTCGGAATGCTGCATGCGGAAGGAGTCGTCGGCGCCATCGGGAAGAATTTCGACCTGCGGGTTGTTCACCGTCAGGCCACCCAGCGCCAGCGTGCCGAATTGCTTGGTATAGATCGGGAACTTGTCGCTGCTTCCCGGTACTCGCGTGACGCCAGGCGACGTCTCGTCGATGCCGAAGATCCGAACTGCCGTCTTCCTGCCGAAAAAGGTATAGGATGCGCCCGTGTCGAGATCAGTTGCGAGATCGTGGCCGTCCAGGGCCATTCGCAATTCGATGTGCGGCGTTACGGCGATGGCTCCATTCGTGTAGTGGAACGGCAGCTCCGCGTAACCGCTCCGCGTCCAATAGACAACCTTACCGGCGCAATGGTCCTGCGAGAACAGGTTCATCTTCTTTGCGGCAAAATCGAGCTCGATGTCGAAGAGACTGAGGAAATCGGGCGCTAGGAGGCCGTCGACACTGTCGTCGCTATCGCTCTTCTTCGAATCCGAGCCAGGCCCGGCATGGCGAACGCCGAGATGGAAATCCCTCGCTTCGTTGTTGCCGACCATGAAGGACTTGACGTTCGCAGCCGTCAGATGAAGACGCCCTCCGACGCCATACATTTCGCCCTCTATAGGCTGCTCTTTCAGTCCCAGCTTCTGCGACGCGTCCGCGGAGATTTGGCTGAATATTCCAGCAGTATCGACCATGAAGCGGTGCGAGGTGCCGTTGATGGTGACGGGCACGGCGACGCGCCCATCCGGCAGCATGGTCATGTCGAGCGATGCCATCTGCTTGAGCGTGCAGTCCTCGGCTTGCGCGGCCGAAACGAAGCCCGCGGCCGCTATCGCCAAAATTGCCGGATATCGCATGACTACCCCTGGTAAGCAGAGTGCCATGGCGCGCCTCCCGATGCAACCGCCTTACTTCGGAAAATGTTCGGCAAGCAGCTTGCCGCAGGCCTCGACCGCCCCGACCAGCCCGCCGGCGACGTCGCCGCGGCCCATCGCGGCGGTGGCGTCCGCGACGATGCGGTCCCAGGTGCCGTCGGGCACCGCGGCGTCGGCGTCGCGCTCGGCGACGATCTCGAGGTGCCGCTCGGCCAGCGAGACGAACAGCATCACGCCGTCATGCGCCTCGTCCTTGGACATCAGATGCGCGGCATAAGCGCGGTGCGCGGCGCTGTAGAGCGCGATGCGCTTGAAGCGCTCCGGCACCAACAGCATGCGGATCGGCCACAGGTCGAAAACCAGGGTCAGCGCCACGAACAGCGCCGCATCCACTGCGAAGCCTATGGCGATGCTCCAATGCGGCTCGATCAGCGCGAGCGCGCCCGTCGCGACCAGCGCCGCGATGGCGGCCCAGCCGATCGGGAACCACGCATAGTGATCGCTCGCCGGCACGACGACCAATGCGAAGGTCGCCGCCGTCGAGCCTTGCGCCGCCTCGACCGCGGCGGCGATGCGCGCGCGGTCTTCCGCGCGAAGGATGTCGGGCGGCTTCACCACCGTCCCGACGCGCCCCCGCCGCCGAACGAGCCGCCGCCGCCGGAGAATCCTCCGCCACCGAACCCGCCGCCGCCAAAGCCACCCCCGCCCCAGCCTCCGCCGCGGCGCCCGCCCCAGCCGCCACCGCCGCTCATGAACAGCAGCGGCCAGAACCACGAGCGGCCCGCGAAGAAGAAGATCAGCGCGATGACGATCAGCGCCGTGCGCCAGCCGGAATCCGCGCCCTCGTCGTCGTCGCGATAGCTGCGATAGCGCTCATAGTCGGGCACGGCGAAATTGGTGTTGCCCAAGGTGCCCAGCACCGCCTTGGTGCCCGCGACCACGCCGGCGTCGTAATTTCCCTTGCGGAATTCGGGCAGCATCATGCGCTCGATGATGATGCGGCTCTTGGCGTCGGTCAGGTCGCCCTCCAGGCCATAGCCGACCTCGATGCGCGCCTCGTGCTCGTTGGGCGCCACCATGATCAGCGCGCCGTTGTTCTTGCCCTTCTGGCCGATGCCCCAATGACGGCCGAGCTGATAGCCATAGTCCGCGATGTCGCGGCCCTGCAGCGATCTCAGGGTGACGACGACGATCTGGCGATTGTCGAAATGCTCCTGGTCGCCCTGAAGGATCGCTTCGAGATCGCGCTTGGTGTCGTCGGAGAGAACGCCGGCCTCGTCGACGACGCGGCCGGTGAGCGCGGGGAAATCGGGTGCCGCCGCCTGGGCCGAGGTGAAGCTCAGCCAGGCGAGCGACAGGATGCCGACGACGACATAGGCGATGCGGAACAGCGCTCTCTCGACCCCGAAGATGGGCATCAGAACTTGACCTGCGGCGTCTGCTGTTCCCGCTCGGAGATCGAGAAGGTCTCGCGCACCTTGGCGTCGGGATAGAAGATCGCGGCGACCCAGCGGCTCGGGATCGTGCGCAGGGTGGTGTTATAGCGCTGCACCGCGTCGATATAGTCGCGGCGCGCTACGGTGATGCGGTTCTCGGTGCCTTCCAGCTGGCTTTGCAGCGCCAGGAAGTTCTCGTTGGACTTGAGGTCGGGATATTTCTCGCTGACCGACAACAGGCGGCCGATGGCGCTGCCGAGCTGCGCCTGAGTCTGCTCGAACTGATGGAAGGCCTGCGGGTTGGAGAGCACGTCGGGCGGCAGGTTGACCGTCTGCTGCGTGGCTTTCGAGCGCGCCTCGGTCACGCCGACGAGCACGCTCTGTTCCTGCCTGGCATAGCCCTTCACGGTCTCGACGAGGTTGGGGATCAGGTCGGAGCGGCGCTTGTATTCGTTCAGCACCTGGCTCCAGGCGGCCTTCACCTGCTCGTCCTGGGTCGGCACGTCGTTGATGCCGCAGCCGGCGACGCCGACCAGGATTCCGGCAAAGGCGAGGGCGAGCCCTGCCCGCTTGAGGATCGACGAGAACATCTTGCGAAAACCCCTTTCGATTCAACGGCCAAGCCGGGAGTTCCGACTCTGCGCCGCACGAAATATTGGGCGCTGGCGGCGCGTATTCAAGCCTCGTCCGCAGCATCGCCAACTCTACCTTGCCGAGCCTCAGGAGCAGCCGCGCCTCGCGCATCAGCGCTCGCACCTGCGCGTGCCGCGCCTTGCGCTCGCCGGTCGACCAGCCATGCGTGACCGCGTTGGCGTTGCCCTTGCGCGCGCCGGCGCCCTTGCGGTTGCCGGAGCTCGGACCCGTTACGGCAACAAAATTGTTTTGCAGAGTCGAGGGACCTCTCCCCCTTCGCCGCCGGATGATGATCGGATGTTCCTCGCTCATGGCGGGTATTATACGCCCGTTTCGCGCGCGTTCGATAAGTGGGAACTTTTCGGCGCAAGCGGTTACGGCACCAGCGCTTTGAGCACCGGCGCGATCCAGGTACCGCGCGCGAAATCATAGGCCGCGAAGTCGGTGTCCATCTGCCAATAGGCCCAGGCGAGGCCGTGCGCCTCGGCCACGCGCGCGACGGCGGCGAGCCAGCGCGTGCGTTGCTCCATGGGCACTTTGTAGTAGACGCCGAACTCGCCCAGGAGCACCGGACGGCGCTCGCGCTCGGACCACGACTGCACGCCATCGAAGGCTTTCACCAGCGCCGCCATGTCGGCATCGCTGCCCCAGGTGACGCCCATCTTGTCGGCCTCGGGCACCCAGGGCGCGCCTTGGAGCGTGAAGCTGACCGGCGTGTAGGTGTGTACGGTCGCGATGATGTGGCGGTCGCCCTCTGGCAGGTCGAGCGTGTGCAGATCCCACAGGCTGCTCATGTTCGCCGAGCCGATGACTACGTTGCGCTCCGGATTGCTCGCGCGAACGATGCCGAGAAGCTCGCGCAGCAGCGTGTTCCACACCGCGATGGTGACCCTGCCATGCGGCTCGTTGAGCAGCTCGAACAACAGGCGGTTCGGCGCATCGCGGTAGCGCGTCGCCAGCGTCGTCCAAGCCGCGCGCAGCTTGGTCCGGCAGGCATCGGCGTCGCGGGCGCAGAACCGGTCCTCGTGCATGTCGAGGATGACCGTCAGCCCGGCATCGAGACCCGCCTTCACCAGCCGGTCGATGGCCGGCAACGCGTCGGGATGGGCGATCAGATGCAAGTTCAGCCGCACCGTATCGAAGCCGGCCGCGCGCAGCACCGCGAAGTGGCGGGGCCGGAAGCGCGCCGCCGCCGCATCGCGCCACAACGGATCGTCGTCGAGGATGTTCATGCCGCGATGCATCTGTGCCATCTGGTCGTCGGCGGAGAGGAAATTCGCGGCCTTCGATTGACAGACTGCCCCTGCGGCAATGAGACTGAGACCGAATATCAGGGCGGGGAGTCGTGCGGACATCGTGGAAGCTTAGCACCGCAATGCTGCTCGCCGGGTTAAGCGCCGCCTCGGCCCAGGAGCGCCTGGAGACCGTGGTGGTGACGGCCAGCGCCCTGCCCGGCACCCGCCTCGATCTCGACAAGGTGCCGACCGCGACCGAGGTGCTCACCGCCGACGACATCGCCCGCTTCGGCCGCGCCAGCCTGCTGGGCGCGCTCGGCCGCGCCGGCAGCGGCGTGTCGCTGTCGGAGGCGCAGGACAACCCGTTCCAGCCCAATCTCTATTACCGCGGCTTCCAGGCCTCGCCGCTGGCGGGCGACGCGCAAGGGCTCGCGGTCTATGTCGACGGCGTGCGCTTCAACCAGCCCTTCGGCGACGCCGTTGGCTGGGACCTGATCCCCGACCTCGCCATCGACGCGATGACGGTCGAGAGCTCGAACCCGCTGTTCGGGCTGAACGCGCTGGGCGGCTCGATCTCGCTCTCGATGAAGAACGGCTTCAAATGGCAGGGCACCGAGCTGGAGGCTTCGGGCGGCTCGTTCGACCGTTACGACCTCGAAGGCCAGCTCGGGCGCGAGGACGGCGCGTTCTCGTTCTACGGCGCCTTCAATGCGCTGCACGAGACGGGATGGCGCGACCACTCGCCTTCGCGGCTGGCGCAGGCCTTCGCCGATATCGGCTGGCACGACTCGCGCGCCGAGCTGCATCTCGACCTCATCGGCGCCGACACCGATCTGACGGGCAACGGCACGTCGCCGGTCGAGCTGCTGGCGGTCAGCCGCGCCACGGTGTTCACCTGGCCCGACAACACGCGGAACACATATGGCTTGGCCAACGCCTTCGGCACGCTCCAGGTGAGCGATGCGCTGTCGCTGCAGGCCAACGCCTATGCCAGCCATATCCGCGCGCATACCTTGAACGGCGATGCCAGCGACGCGGAAGTGTGCGACGACGATCCGGACCTGCTCTGCCTCGACGACGACGTCCTCACCGACACGAGCGGCGATCCGATCCCGAATTTCCTGAACGGCGGACCTTACGCGCAGCTGAACAAGACCGCGACCGCGTCGACCGGCTTCGGCGGCGCGCTGCAGGCGATGCTGACGACGGACGGCAACAAGCTGCTGGCCGGCTTCACCTATGACGCGGGCCGCAGCGATTTCCGCGCCAGCTCCGAGCTCGGCGCGCTGACCGTGGCGCGCGGCTTCGAAGGTCCGGGCATCGTCATCGACCAGGACGACGGCGCGATCGCGCCGGTGCATGTGCACGGCCGCAACGACTATCAGGGCTATTACGTCGCCGACATGTGGACGCCGTTCGAGGCGCTCACCGTCACCGCGTCGGCGCGCTACAATGTCAGCACCATCGCGCTCGAGGACCAGAGCGGCCACGCGCTGAACGGCTTCCATCAATACAGCCGCCTCAACCCCGCGATCGGCGCCACCTGGGCGGTCACGCCCGAGATCACGGCCTATGCCGGCTATGCCGAGGCCAACCGCGCGCCGACGCCGGCCGAGTTCTCCTGCGCCGATCCGGATGCGCCGTGCAGCCTGACGAATTTCTTCGTCGCCGATCCCGCGCTCAAGCAGGTCGTGTCGCACACCCTGGAGGCCGGCCTGCGCGGGCGTGCCCACAATTTCGCGGGCGGACGCGTGGCCTGGCATGCCGGGCTCTATACCGTCGACGCCGACGACGACATCCTGTTCGCGGCGAGCACGATCACCGGACGCGCCTTCTTCGAGAACATCGGCACCACGCGGCGTCGGGGCGCGACGGCTTCCGTGGAATGGGACGGCGGCGACTGGCGGCTGGCGCTCGACTACAGCTACACCGACGCGACGTTCCGCGACCCGCTCACCTTGAACAGCGAGGACAACCCGCAAGCCGACGCGGACGGGCTGATCCATGTGAAGCCCGGCGACGAGCTGCCCGGCATCCCGCGCAACATGCTCAAGCTCTCGGCGGATTGGCGCGTGAGCGCGGATTGGAGCTTGTCGCTGAGCGGGCGCTACGCCGACGGGCAATGGCTGCGCGGCGACGAGGCCAATCTCACGAAGAAGACCAGCCCCTATTTCGTGCTCGACGCGGCGACGCAAATCAGGCTGACGGACACCGTCGCGCTGTTCGGCGAGATCGACAACATCCTCGATGCGAAATACGAGACCTTCGGCGCGTTCTCGCCGACCGCGGACGTGCCCATCGTCGAGGCGCCGGGCGCGAGCGATCCGCGGAGCCTGAGCCCCGCGGCGCCGATATCGGTCTATGCCGGAATTCGCCTCGCGCTCTAAAGCGCAATCGGGCGAGAGCGAAGCGTCAGCCCGGAAAACTGCGCGTCGACCAGAGACCTAAAGCGAGATCGCGATTCGAAGAAGAGCGATCTCGCTTTAGTGCGTGAAGTTCGAGAGCGACAGGCTGCCCAGGTTGGTCGCCCCGGTGATGTCGACCACGAGATCCTGGCCGGCCTGGTAGCCCGCCACGCCGTTCACGTCGACGACCAGGAAGATGTGGCCGTGGAGGTTGCCCGTGTCCGGCGTGAACAGCACCGCGTCGTGGGCGCCCAGATGCGCGCCGTCGAGCGCCGACGCCAGGTCGGTGTCGAAATGCGCGATGGTGAGCTTGCCGGTCGAGACCGTGGCGTCGATCGCGTTGACGGTCACGCCGGTGAGCTGGAACGTGTCCGACGACGCGTCGAAGTCCTTGATCTTGTCGCGGGTGGTGCTGGTCGATTCCGCCGCCGAATTGTAGACGAACACGTCGTTGCCGCTGCCGGAGGTGATCGTGTCCGAGCCGAGCCCGCCGGTGAAGACGTCGCTGCCGCCGCCGCCGTTCAGCGTGTCGTCGCCATGGCCGCCGATCAGCGTGTCGTCGCCCGCGCCGGCCACGATATTGAGCGTGCCGCCGGTGGTGTCGGCCGAGCCGTCGAAGTAGAGCGTGTCGCTCGCCCCCAGCCCGCCAGCCTGGACCATCATGCCGTTGCCCGACGTCACGGTCGCGTCGTCGATGGCGAATTTGTAGTCGAAGCCGGTGGACAGGAACATGGTCTCGATGTTGGTGACCGTGGTGGCGCCGAAGGTCACGCCCGCCGAATAGTCGCCGGCGAGGAACAGCGTGTCGTTGCCGATGCCGCCGTCGAGCGCGTCGGCCGCCGTCAGGTTGGCGCCGGCATTGATCGTGTCGCTGCCGCCGTTGCCGTGGACGATGTCGTTGCCCGCGCCGACGCGGAAGGTGTCGTCGCCGCTGCCGCCGGTGAGCGTGTCGTTGCCCGCGCCGGCATTGATCACGAAGTTGCCGTCGCTCTCCGCCGCGCCGTTGAAGGTCAGCGCGTCGCCCGCGCCCAGCAGGTCCGCCTTGATCGTCAGCGTCTGGCCGGCGCCGACCGTCGCGTTGGCCGTCGTCAGGTTGTAGCTGAAGCCGGCATTGAGCTGCAGGAACTCGACATTGGTCATGGTGCCCGCGCCGAAGCTCACCCCGGCCGAATAATCGCCGTTCAGGATGACCGTGTCGCTGCCCGAGCCGCCGTCGATACTGTCCGCCGCGGTGAAGTTCGCGCCCATGCCGAAGCTGTCGTTGCCGCCGCCGCCGTTCAGCGTGTCGTTGCCCGTGCCGGGGAAGAACGAGTCGGCCAGCGCGCCGCCGGTGAGCACGTCGTTGCCCGCGCCGGTGGTGAAGACGAACGAGCCGTCGAGCTCCGCCGCGCCGTTGAAGGTGACGTTGTCGCCCGCGCCGAGCGAGCCCGCCTGGATGGTCAAGGTCTGGCCCGCGGCGACGGTCGCGTTGTCGGTGGTCAGGTTGTAGTCGAAGCCCGCCGCCAGGTTGATGAGCTCGACATTGACCATCGTCGTGGCGCTGAAGGTCACGCCCGAGGAATAGTCGCCGTTCAGGAACACGCGGTCGGTGTTCGTGCCGCCGTCGATGCTGTCGCTCGCGGTCAGGTTCGCGCCCATGTCGATATAGTCGTCGCCGGCGTCGCCGAAGACGCTGTCGACGCCCGCCATCGAATGGATGACGTCGTCGCCGATGCCGCCATGCAGCGTGTCGTTGCCGACCGAGCCCTGGAGAATGTCGTTGGAGTCGACGCCGGTGATCGAGATCGTCACCGTGATCACCTGGCCGCCGGTGATCGTATAGGTGAAGTTCTCGGTCGCGATGATGTTGCTGGCGCCCGAATTGGTGCCCGGCAGATAGTCGTAAGCGTGGTTCGGGTCGTAGGTGTAGGTGCCGTCGGCATTGACCGTGAGCAGCGCGCCCGAAGCGAGCGTGATCTGGGTGCCGATATTGGCGGCCGAGCCCTGGACCGCGATGATCGCGAAGCTGTCGCCGTCCGGATCGGCATCGTTGGCGAGCAGGTTGGCGTTGCCGCCCGAGCCGCTGGTCGCCGTCAGGTTCTCGTTGGTGTTGATCGTGTCGTTGTTGCCGACGAGCGGACGGTCGAGGGTGAAGGTGAGCGTCTCGTCCGCGGTGCCGCCATGGCCGTCGCTGACGGTGATGGTGATCACGTCGGTCGGATGCGAGCCCGTCGCCGCCGCGTCGATCGCCGCGGTGTTGTCGGCGATATAGCTGTAGCTGCCGTCGCTGTTCAGCGTGATGTGGCCATAGGTCGTGGCGAAGGAGGTGCCGACATTGGCGCCCGAGCCGCCGACCGCCGTGACGGTGAGCGAGTCGCCGTCGCGGTCGCTGTCGTTGAACAGCACGCCGTTCGCCGCGTTCTGCGAGGCCGTGCCGCCTTCGGCAACCTGGCCCACGGGCGCGTCGTTCACCGCGGTCGGTCCGCGGTCGAGCGTGATGGTGATGCTGGTCGTGCTCGTGCCGCCGAAGCCGTCATTGGCCGTATAGGTGACGCTGTCGGTGAGGTGCGAGCCGGTCGCCGCCGCGTCGATCGCCGCGGTGTTGTCGGCGACGTAGCTGTAGCTGCCGTCGCTGTTGACCGTGATGTGGCCATAGGTCGTCGCCAGCGCGTTGCCGACATTGCCGCCCGAGCCCGCCACGGCCGAAACCGTGAGCGAATCGCCGTCGCGGTCGCTGTCGTTGGTCAGCGCGTTGCCGGTGACCGCCGATCCGCTTTCCACCGCCTGCGTCGCGGGCGCGTCGGCGACGACGGTCGGGCCGCGGTCGATGGTCACCGAGAGCGTCTGCGTCGCGCTATCGGCGACACCGTCGCTCGCCGTGTACTGGATGACATCGACCAGGTGCGAGCCCGTCGCCCCCGCGTCGATGGCCGAGGTCTTGTCGGCGACGTAGCTGTAGCTGCCGTCCGCGTTGATGGTGACGTGGCCATAGGTGCCGGCGAACGAGTTTCCGACATACGCGGTAAAGCCTGCGACCGTGTGGACCGCCAGCGAGTCGCCGTCGCGGTCGCTGTCGTTGGTGAGCACGTTGCCGGTGATCGCGGCACCGCTCTCCAGCGCCTGGCCGGCCGGAGCGTCGGCGACGACCGTCGGCGCGCGGTCGAGGGTGACGGTGATCGTGGTGGTCGAGGTGCCGCCATGGCCGTCATTGGCTGTGTAGGTGACGGTGTCCGTCAGATGCGAACCCGTCGCCGCCGCGTCGATGGCGACGGTGTTGTCGGCGACGTAGCTGTAGCTGCCGTCGCTGTTGACCGTGATGTGGCCATAGGTGGTGGCGAGCGAGTTGCCGACATTGCCGCCCGAGCCGTTGACCGCCGTGACGGTGAGAGAATCGCCGTCGCGGTCGCTGTCGTTGGTCAGCGCGTTGCCGGTGACGGCCGAGCCGCTCTCGAGCGCCTGGCTGGCGCCGGCGTCGGCAACGACGGTCGGGCCGCGGTCGAGCGTGAAGGTGACGGTGGTCGTGGTCGTGCCGCCATGGCCGTCGCTGGCGGTGTAGGTGACGCTGTCGGTCAGGTGCGAGCCCGTCGCCGCCGCATCGATGGCCGCGGTGTTGTTGGCGAGGTAGCTGTAGCTGCCGTCGGCATTGATCGTGACGTGTCCGTAGGTCGTCGCGACCGAATTACCGACATTGCCGCCCGAGCCCGCCACGGCCGAGACCGTGAGCGAATCGCCGTCGCGGTCGCTGTCGTTGGTCAGCGAATTGCCGGTGACGGCCGAGCCGCTCTCGACCGCTTGCGTCGCCGGCGCGTCGGCGACGACCGTCGGCGCGCGGTCGATGGTGACGGTGATCGTGTTCGTCGCCGTGCCGCCGTGACCGTCACTGCCGGTATAGGTGAAGGTGTCGGTCAGATGCGAGCCCGTCGCCGCCGCGTCGATGGAGACGCTGTTGTCGGCCGAATAGCTGTAGGTGCCGTTCGAATTGATCGTCAGGTGGCCATAGGTGCCGGCAATGGAGTTGCCGACATTGCCGCCCGAGCCGTTCACGGCGGTGACGGTGAGCGTGTCGCCGTCGCGGTCGCTGTCGTTGGTCAGCACGTTGCCGGTGATCGCGGAACCGCTTTCCAGCGCCTGGCCGGACGGGGCGTCCGCGACGACGGTCGGGATGCGGTCGATGGTGAAGCTGACGGTCGAGGTCGTGACGCCGCCCAGCCCGTCGCTGACGGTATAGGTGAACGTGTCGACGGGATGCGAGCCGGTCGCCGCGGCGGCGATCTGCGCCGCGTTGTCGGCGACGTAGCTGTAGCTGCCGTTCGCGTTCAAGGTCAGGTGGCCGTAGGTGCCGGCGACCGAGTTGCCGACATTGCCGCCGGAGCCCTGGACCGCCGTGACCACGATCGCGTCGGCGTCCTTGTCGCTGTCGTTGCCGAGCACGCCGGTGCCGGCCGTGCCGCTGGTGCCCGTCACGGTCGCTGTTTCGACCACCGCATAATTGTCTGCGACGAGCGTCGGCGCGCGGTCGATCACGATGGTGTTCGAGGCGACGTTGGAATTGGCGGTGGTCGCATTGGTGATGGTGACGCCGTCGCTGACCTCCCAGATCAAGGTGCGGGTCGGATGCGAGCCGACCGAATTGTCGACGCCGGTGTCCTGGTACTGCACCGAGTTCATCACCTGGATGTAGTGCGCGTAGGTGTCGTCGCCCTTCAAGGTGAGGATGTGGTTGGTGGTGTCGTAGCTCGCCGTGATCGAGGTGCCCGAGGTGGTCGCCGACAGGATGTCGCCGGTCTGGGCGTTGCTGATCTTCACCGTGACGAAGCCGAGATGGTTGTCGTCCTTGTCGGTGATGGTGATGCCGGCGCCGGTGAGGATCGTGATCGCCGCCCCGCCCTGCACCGCTTCCGTCGTCGTGGCGGCCAGCGAGTGGCTGGAGCTGTTGAGGATCGGCAGGTTGTCGTAGACCAGCGCGCCGATGTTCGACGACGCCGTGTCGTTGGTGTCGAGCGTCATCACCGTCGAGCCCGACGTGAAGCTGTGGCCGTCGGCGCTCAAGGTGAGCGAGATGATGCGCCCGCCGCGGCCGTCGTTGTTGCCGTTGTCGGAGACGTAGATGACCTGGGCATTGTTGTCCAAGGTCATCGCGTTGGAGCCGTTGCCGTAATAGGCGGTGAAGTCGAAGTTCACGCCGCCCGGCAGCGACATCGCGGTCGCGGCACCACCGGCGATCGGCATCCACATGAACGTCGTCGAGTGGGCGCTGACGTTGTTGACGGTGAAGTAGATGATGCCCTTGTCGACGTCGACCGCCATGCCGGCGATATAGGTATTGGCGTCGCTGGGCGCGGTGATGCCCGAGGTGATCAGCCCCGCGGAGGGCGCGGGCGATCCGGCGTTCAGGTCGACGCTGTAGATGTTCTTGGTCGCGATCCAGGTGTCGCCGCCGCCGGTGAAGTGATAGCCGAGATCGTCGTCGACGTAATAGAGCTTGTTGTTCGCCATGTCGTAATACATGGCGGTCACGTCGTTGAGGGCGTGGCCGGTCGAGGCGTTGGTGAACAGCACCTTGCTGTTGTCGGTGATCGTGCCGGTCGAGGCGTCGTAGGGATAGGTGAACGCGCCGGTCGTCGGATCGTAGGTGGTCTTCAGGATCGCGGTCGTGCTCGAGTGCTGGCCGAACACTTCGATGTAGATGATGTGGTTGACCGGATCGACGGCGAAGGCGTTGACCTCGTCGGCGCTCACGCCGGAGCCGAACTGGGTCTGCGTCTCCTGGATCTGGCTCGATTCGCCGGCCTGGTGCGTCGTGGTGAGGTGGCCCGAGCGCAAGGTGTGGTCGCCGCAGAGCGCGAAATAGAGTCCGGCCGAGGTATCCAGGCCGACGCATTGGAAGCCCTGCTGCACGCCTTCGGTGTTGATCAGCGCGGTTTCGCGGCCCGCGGTGTCGCTGTCGATATGGCCGACATGGTCGTCGGAATAGCCCGACGAGGTTCCGCCGGTCTGGCCCTGCGCGCCAAACCAGAGCTGGCCGGTAACGGCGGTCACGGGCGGCGGCGCGCCGTGCACTCCGCCACCTGCGCCGATGCCGATGTCGTGCGAAAGCCCGAATGCATCGCCAACCGCACGGCCCATGGACACGTTGTCGTAAGCTGCCGAGGCGGTGAAGGTCGAGCTGCCGAAGCTTCCCATCTCGCGCGCGGGCGCGGCGGCCGCCGTCGCCGCATCGTCGTCGGCGCTCGAGACATGCGATTGCGCGTTGCGCACGATCGTCTCGCCGGAATGCCCATGATTGAGCGTCGTCACATGCGCTTGCGTCGCCAGAGAGAAGTCCGCGTTCTCGTGATGCGGCTGCATCGCCTTCGCATCGGCAGCCAGGTCCGGCGCCGGATGCTGCGCGGCCGCGTCAGGGATCGCGGCGACGGCCTGTGCGTTGTGGAAGCGGTCTTCGTCGAAAAGCGAAAACTGATCGCGGATGCGATTGCTGCTCATATAAGTGTCCTCCCACACGCACGCGCGTCAGCGCGATGCATATCGATATGCAACTCGAGGGGGAAACACCGATGTCATTAGAGCCCCCCGCTCAAAAGACTACCAGTCGTTGTGGGCTCTCACAAGTAACATTCGGAAGAAAAAAGGAATTTCACGGTCCGACAACGAACTGAACTTATTCCTATAAGCTTATACCGAGACTAGCCGCGCTTCGTGACGCTGTCGCGACTGCGCGCGTATGCGAACGCGTCGCAAGATAGTGCCTTCATCCTTGCGCGAGATCGCTGCGGTCGCAAAGCACGCGCAACGGCGACATTGCATCTGCGAACGCGCGATGCATCGCAACGATCGCTACGCATTCTAATGGAATTGTATGCCGCGGCGAGCGTTGCTTAGAAAAAAGGTGAATAGCCGTTGTGCGATTTCGAGGGCGATGTTAAACATAAAATCTATCCGGAGGGGAATCCAATATGTCGCAACCTTATGTCGGACAGATTCTGATGTTCGCCGGTACCTTCGCGCCCGCTGGCTGGATGCAGTGCCAGGGGCAGCTGATACCGATTTCCGAAAACGATACGCTCTTCAACCTGATCGGCACCACCTATGGCGGCGACGGTCAAGAGACGTTCGGCGTGCCCGACCTGCAGGGCCGCATCCCGATCCATCAGGGCACGGGCGGCGGGCTGTCGACCTACGTCGTCGGCCAGGCCGCGGGCGTCGAGAGCGTCACGCTGAACACCAACCAGATCCCGTCGCACAATCATCTCGTGCTGGTGAACGTCGGCAATGCGGGCAACTCGCAGACCTCGCCCGGCCCGAGCGTGATCCTGGCGGATGCGCAGGTCGGCGGCAGCAACATCCCCAATCCGTGGGCGCCCTACAATTCCGGCGCGCAGACCTTGTTGAAAGCAGGCACGGTGGGCAACACGGGCGGCAGCCAGCCACACGAGAACATCCAGCCGATCCTGACGGTTACGATGTGCCTCTCGCTGTTCGGCGTCTATCCGTCGCCGACGTAAGACGCACGGGCTTCCCATCCAATCATCCGCGTCCGCGGGCTCAAGAAAATCGGGGGACCGACAATGAGCGCACCATTCGTTGCAGAGATCACCATCTATCCGTTCAACTTCGCACCCAAGGGCTGGGCGTTCACCGCCGGCCAGCTGCTTCCCATCTCGCAGAACACGGCGTTGTTCTCGCTGCTCGGCACCAACTATGGCGGCGACGGCAAATCGACCTTCGGCCTGCCGAATTTCGGCGGCGCCGCGCCGGTCGGCCAGGGCCAGGGCCCCGGCTTGAGCCCCTACTTCGTGGGCGAGACGGCCGGCGTGCCCTATGTCACGCTGCTCCAGACCGAGATCCCGAGCCACAGCCACAATTTCAGCGCCAACACCAGCGACGGAACGGTGCTGACGGCGGCCAACAACATGCTGTCGAACGCGTTTACGGGCAGCAAGACCGTCAACTATGTGGGCAACTACATGACGACGGGCAATCCCGCGACGGCATTGTCGCCCACGGGCGTCAGCTTCACCGGCGGCACCCAGCCGCACGACAACATGCAGCCCTATCTGGGCTTGAACTTCTGCATCGCCCTGCAGGGCGTGTTTCCGGCGCGGCCGTAAGGGGGACAAGAACCATGTCGACACCATTCCTTTCGCAGATCGAGACGTTCTCGTTCAACTTCGCTCCCAAGGGCTGGACGCTGTGCAACGGCCAGCTTCTGCCCATCAACCAGAACCAGGCGCTGTTCTCGCTCCTGGGCACGACCTATGGCGGCGACGGAAGGGTGAACTTCGCCCTGCCCGATCTGCGCTCGCGCGTGCCGGTCAGCCAGGGCGGCTCGACGGGCATCACGCTCGGCCAGCGCGGCGGCACGGAAGCCGTGACGATCAACATCACGACCATGCCGCAGCACAATCACCTGCTGATGACCGACAACAACAATCCCACCGCCAACACGCCGGCAAACACCAACGTGCTGGCGAAGAACCAGGGCGTGGCGAGCACGGGCGCCACCTTCGGCTTCGCGATCTACAGCGGCAATCCGCCGAACAACACTGCGGCGCCGAACATCATCGGCAATGTCGGCGGCAGCCAGGCGCACACCAACATCATGCCCTATCTGTGCATCAGCTTCTGCATCGCGCTGCAGGGCATCTTCCCGTCGCAGACCTGACGGACGCGTTTCGCGAAGAACGCCTCCGGTCCGAAAGGGCCGGAGGTTTTTTCATGTCAGTTGAAGACCGCCTGGTAGTCCTGCCACTCCGCTTCCGGCGTGAAGATCGGGATGATGTGCAGGCGGATCGTCGGCCCGTCTTCGAAATGCACGTCGTAGGGCCCCTCGGGCATGACGTGCGGCGTGATCTTGCTGCGGAAGATCAGGATGAAGGCGCGGCGCTTCTGGGTGCGGATGGGATCGGGACCGGGCACGATGCTCTGCAGCGGCATCACGAAAGGCGTGCCGCCGAAGCGCACGCGCTTGCCCACATAAGGCTTGAAATGCTCCATCTGGAGGATCGTGACGCCGACCAATGCCCTGCTCCCTTTTCGACCCGGCGGAGATTGCCCTATTCGGGCGCGCTAAACTAGATTTATCGCCGGACCATGACCGAAAATCCCCGCCGCTACGATCTGAAGGATGCCACGCTCACCCTGCGGCGCGAGCGCGCGGATGACGCGGCCTTCCTGTTCGCGCTGTTCGTGAGCCACGCGAGCCGTCCCTTCAAGCTGGGCGGCATCCCGCAAGCCATCATCGACCAGCAGATGGCCATCCAATATCGCTCGCAGACGGGCACGCATCGCACGCTGTTCCCCGATGCGGCGTATTCGATAATCGAGAACGACGGCGAGCCCATCGGCCGCCTGATCGAGCATGACGAAGGCGAGACGGTGTACTTCGTCGATTTCGCCTTCCTGCCCGAGCGGCAGGCCAAGGGGCTCGGCACCGCGCTGATCGAGAAGATCGCCGACGAATGGGGCCTCAAAGGCCGCGCCGCGAGAGTCGAGGTGTTGTTCACCAACGCGCCTTCGCTCAAGCTCTGCGCCAACCTTGGCTTCGTCAGGACCGGCGAGAAGGCCGGCTATATCGAGCTGCGCCGCGCGCCAAGGACGTTCGAGACATGACCGGTCCGACCGTGACGACGCCGCGCGGGCCGTTCACGCTGGCTCGGGGCTGCGACGGCTGCACGCTGTGCTGCAAGGTGCTGGCGGCCGAGCCGCTGGGCAAGCCGATGAACCGGTGGTGCGTGCATTGCGTGCCCGGCGCCGGCTGCGGCATCCACGCGACGCGGCCGCCGGTGTGCCGCAACTACCAATGCGGCTGGACCATCGACGCGGCGCTCGGCGAGGAATGGCGGCCCACGACCGCGCACATCGTCATCACCTACGACCTCGACGGCCGACGGCTGAACGCCAATGCCGACGAGGACTTCCCCGATGCCTGGCAGCGCGAGCCATATTATTCGCAGCTCAAGGCCTGGGCCGCGTCCGCGATGCCGCGCGGCGGCCAGGTGATGGCGTATGTCGGCAACCGCGCGTTCGCGATCCTGCCCGATCGCCATGTCGAGCTCGGCATCCTGGCGCCCGAGGATCTCGTCTATTTCGAAGTCGTGGACGGCCGCTGGAACGCGCGCAAGGTCGACGCCGTCGAAGCCGAACGCATCCGCGCCGCATCGGAGCAACCAACATGATCGTGGAATCACAAACGCTCATTGCCGTGCGCGACGTCCGCGCCAGCAGCCGCTGGTACGCCGAGCTGCTGGGCGCCGACAGCCTGCCCGATCACAGCCACCGCGACGTCTATGATCGCATCACCGTGGCGGGCCGCATGGTGCTGCAGCTCCACGCCTGGGACGAAGAAGAGCATCCCAATCTCGTCGATGCCGACGCGGCGCCGCTCGCGCATGGCGTGGTGCTGTGGTTCGAGGTCTCCGACTTCGATGCCGCCGTCGCGCGCGCCCGCGGATTGCGCGCCGCGGTCGTCGAGGAGCCGCACGTCAATCCGGCGCCACAGCATCGCGAGATGTGGCTTCGCGATCCGGACGGCTATGTGGTGGTGATCGCCAGCCCCGACGGCGAGGCCGCGTAGTCACGGCACCAGCCGCAGCGTCCGCGTCTCGGCGCAGCGTGTGTCCAGCGCGGCTTTCGGATCGGCGAGGAACTGCCGCGCCAATGTGAGCGCGCATTTCCTGTAGGGATCGACGGTTTTGGGCGGCAGGTCTTCCAGCTGCACCTCGCCATGCACGGCATTCTTGAACACGACGTTGCGGGCGTTGGGATAGAGCGCCGCGATCCGCTCGCCCGAGAGCCCCGACAGCGACGCATCGAGCTCTCCGCTGAACAGCAATTGCGGCCCGTCATAGGCGATGTGCGTCTTGCGGCTCGGATCGGCGCGTCCGGACGGCCACAGAGCGCAGACCTGAAAGTCCTCCTGCCCCATATCCTTGCCGAACATCGCGCGCACGATCTCGGATTTCGACGCCGCCTCGCGATAGTCGGCAACGGTTTCGAACGGACGCTGCTCGTTGCATTCGACGGAGAGGTTCAGGGCCATGTCGTACCAGCCTTCGACCGGGATCGCCGCATAGGCGTCCTCGTTCTCCTCGGGCATGTCGTGCTTGACCTGCTGCAAGGTCTTGGCGTCGGCCCGCGCCGCCGCATCCATGTAAGCGAGCACGAGCTGGACGCGCCGCTCGAGCAGCGCGGGATCGCCGGTGAACAGATAGCCGCGGATGTATTGTACGGCCTCGTGGTCGTCGATCTTCCCGTCTCCCACCTTCAGGGGCTGCTGCCTGAGACGCGGCAGAGCGGCGAGAAAGCGCGCGCGCAGGTCCGGATAACGCGCCGCGCAGGTCGCGTCGCTCGCGCATTTCGCCAGCAGCTTGCCGATCGCCGCTTCGGTACCGCGCAAATCGTCGACGATCTCCCGGCCTTCCGGATAGGACGGGCCGTCATGGACGATCGCATGCACGCTCGCGGGAAAATCGCGCGCCACCGCGAAGGCGAGCCGGCTGCCATAGGACAGGCCCCAGAGATTCCATTGCTTGACGCTCAGCGCCTTGCGCAGCGCCTCGATGTCGCGCGCTGAGCGCATGCTGTTGTACTGCGCGAGATCGACGCCGTCCTTGATCAGCGTGTCGCGACAGAGCTGCACGCGCTTGAGGTAGTCGTCCGCCTTGGGACAGCGCAGCATCGGAAGCGAGCGGCCGGTGCCGCGCGTGTCGAGGAACACCCAGTCGCGGTCGACGACGATATCCAGGACCTGCGGGTCGGCAACCAGCGCTTCCGCATAAACCAGGAGCGGCGATCCCGGCCCGCCCGCGAGGTAGAGGACGGGATGCTCAGGATCGATGTTGCGGCGCGGATGCACGATCATGAAAGCGATCTCGACGCTGCGTCCCGCCGGCGCATCGGTGTTCTCCGGCAGCTTGAGCCGGCCGCATTCGACCGCGAGCAGCGCCTTGGCCGCGTCGAACGGACACGCGACCTTCCAGCCGTCTTTGACATCCGCGGCGCGCGCACCGGACACGGCCGCGATCGTGAGCAACACGGCGCCGATGAACGCGCGAGAGACGATGGAATGGGTCACCACTCAACTCTTAAGTCATGTAGGTGCCAAAAAACTGGCACTAGGGAAGCGCACTGTCAATTCGCCGGGCGGTCGGTCGCTCGCGGCGGCATGCGAAATCGCCCAGCGCGGCCTTGCAGACCACGCGGCGTGCGAACGGCTAAGTCATTGATTTGATGGTCGGAGCGGCGGGATTTGAACCCACGACCCCCAGTCCCCCAGACTGGTGCGCTAACCAGGCTGCGCCACGCTCCGTGCCAATCGAAGGCGGGTCTTATAGGCGGCCTTTCCGGCGTCCGCAAACCCAAATACAAACCTCTCATGAAGCTCGCCACCTGGAACGTCAACTCGATCAAGGTCCGCCTGCCCGAGGCCACCCACTGGCTGAAAGAGGCCACGCCGGACGTCGTCGTGCTGCAGGAGATCAAGTGCCAGGACGACGGTTTCCCGAAAGCCGCCTTCGAGGAGCTCGGCTACAATTGCGCCGTCCACGGGCAGAAGACCTATAACGGCGTCGCCATCCTCTCCAGGCGCCCGCTCGAGGATGTGACGCCCAGGCTCAAGGGCAACGACGCCGACGACCATTCGCGCTACATCGAGGCCGTGGTGCCGGGGACAAAGGGCACCATACGCGTCGCCTCGATCTATGCGCCCAACGGCAACCCGATCGGCACCGAGAAGTTCACCTACAAGCTCGCCTGGCTCGAGCGGCTGGCAGTTCATGCACGCGACCTGCTCGCGCTGGAGGAGCCCTTCGCGCTGATGGGCGACTACAACGTCATCCCGACGCCGGACGATGTCTACAATCCCAAGGCCTGGCTCGAGGACGCGCTGTACCAGCCGGAATCGCGCGCGGCGCTGCGCAAGCTCGAAAATCTCGGCCTCACCGACGCGTTCCGCGCCTGCCATGCCGAGACCAACCAATACACCTTTTGGGACTATCAGGCCGGCGCCTGGCAGAAGGATCACGGCATCCGCATCGACCACATCCTGCTCTCGCCGCAGGCCGCGGACCGCCTGAAAGGTTCCGGCATCGACAAGCATATGCGCGCGCGCGAGAAGCCGTCGGATCACGTTCCCGTCTGGTGCGAGGTGGACCTGTGAGGTTTCGTTGGGCCGTCGCCGCGCTGCTGCTCTGCACATCCGCGTCAGCGCATTCCGTCTATACGGTGTTCGACGTGCCGGGCGCGACCGGCACCTTCCCGACCGCGATCAACACGCAGCGCAGCACCACCGGCGCCTGGTCCGACGGCAGCATGCTGCACGGCTTCGTGCGCGACGTGGATGGCAATATCGAGACCTTCGATCCCGCGGGCTCGGAAGGCACCCATCCGCTCGCGATCAACTATCGCGGCGAGATCGCGGGCTATTTCTTCAAGAACGGGCGGTCGTTCGCCTTCATGCGCGGGCGTAAGGACAACATCAAAATTCTCAAGATCCACGGTTCGTCGATGGCGACGACGATCAACCATGCCGACGCCATCGCGGGCTCGACGGTCGTGGACGAGCGCAGCCGCGGCTTCCAGCGCAACGCCAATGGCGAGCTGCTCTTGTTCGATGCCCCCGGCGCGCAGGACACCTTCCCGCTCGCCATGAACAACGCCGTGGAAATCGTCGGCCGCTACGTGACGCCCGAGGATCCGGAACACGATCACGCCTTCATCCGCCACGGCGACGGCACCTTCACGACCTTCGACGTGCCGGGGGCGCAATCGACAGATCCCGCCTCCATCGACGACGACGGCACGGTCGCGGGCTCCTATGCCGACGGCGAAGGCCAGGTGCACGCTTTCGTGCGGGCCGCCGGCGGAAGCATCTCGTCCTTCAGCGTGCCGGGCGCGGACGCCACCATGGCGGTGGGCCTGGACAATCACGGCTCGCTGTTCGGAAGCTGGATCGCGCCCGACATGAGCACGCACGGCTTCGTGCACCGTTTCGACGGCAAGATCGTGCTGTTCGACGCGCCGAACGCGAGCAACACGCTGGTCGATGCCGTCAACGAGCGCGGCGTGTCGACGGGCCTGGCGTCGAAATCCGGCGTCACGCACGGCTTCCTGCGCACGCGCTGAGGAACCGCCCCTCATGCTCACGGCACCAGCGCGCGGGGTCGTCGACGCGAAGGGACGATCGCCGGTGAATGGCGACCACGGATTCGTGCGCGTGCCCTAGGAACCCTGCATCGCCTGCTCGATACGCAGGACGGCGACTTCGCCGGGGCGGCGCAGTATCACCTCCACCTGCATGATCATCCTTCCGTCCAGGATGTCCTGCGCGGTCATGGTCGCGCCGAGCCCGCATGTGACGGCGAAGGCCGCGCCTAGCGTGTCGCTCGCGAACGCGCCTTGCCGACAAAGCGTCGTGAGGAACGCGTCGGCCAGCGCCGCCGCCGCGTTCCAGGTCTGCGCATCGTTGCCGTCGGAGACGAACTGGTTCAGCGCGACCGCGATCGAGGTCTTGATGTAGACGAGCGTCCGGCGCACCTGGAGATAGCGGTACTGGTCGCCGCCGTCGGCCGCGCTGTTCAAGGTATACGAGCCGAAGACGACGGGCGCCTCGTTCGCCACGGTGCGGATCAGGTTGACGGCGCTGCCGAAATTCGGCTGATAGGTGCTCATATCCGCATCGCCCAGGGCGACCGTCGGCGCGGTCGCCGGAAGCGGCACGACGCCGGCCGGCGCCTTCCACACGCCCACATTCGTGTCGGTGTTTGCGCATATGCCCGCGATCGCACCGCTCGGTGTCGCCACGTTGAGCTTGTCGAGCAGGAGCGCTTTGACCTGCCCGGGATCCGCTCCGCCGGGCAGGCCCTGCAGGCCGGCCATGTCGATGTCGTCGTCGCCGAACACCGAAACCGCCAGCGCCGGCGCATAGGCGGCGCCGTAGTCGAACGCGGACGCCGCCGGCGCGACCGCGGCGAGGAATGCGGCGCGCGACGCGGCGAGGCCGGCGGAGGTCCATCCCACGGGGTCGAGCGCATTCGGAAGATCGAGGATCGCGACGCGGTCGTCCAGCGCCGCGCATTGGGCGAGCTGCGCCACCGCGACCGCGCCGTAGTCGCCCGGCGCGGCGAGCAGACAGGCATCGGGCACCACCACCATCGTCGGCCCGCTCGTGTTCCCCGCGACCGCGAGCCCGTCCAGCAGGTCCTGTTTCGCCACCGGATCGCTGTAATCGCCCACCGAAACCACGAAACAATCCTGGCCGCCATTGGCGAAGAAAAGGCAGATCGCCATGTACAGGTTGAACCGGAGGCTGACGCGCTCGAGCCGATAGAACGATCCGCCGACGGCGAAGTCGTTGTCCTGCGCCGTCCCCGGCACGACGGCGTATTTCGCATCCGGCGCGCCGCCGAAGACGCGCACATAGTCCGAGAGCATCGACAAGCGGACGGCGCCCGGCGCCGCCGGCGCGATCTTGGTATAGCCGATGAAGACGGGGACCGCGGTCGGCACCCCCGCGATAGCTGCCGTCATTGCGATCCCCTAAAGGCGAGCGGCGCGTATCCTAAACCGGAATGTCCTTCACGTCGCGCTGCATGATGGCCTCCAGGCTCGTCAGGTTCATGCCGTGCTTGAGATAGTTGTAAGGCGTGAGGTTCACCGCCTTGACGAGCGCGCGGCGAATATGACCGATGCCGCCGAGGTCGAAATCGACGATGTTGACGCAGCCCGTGTCCTGCTCGAACGCGCTCATCGCGGTGAGCCCGGCGCCGCAGGCCCAGCTCAGGATCAGCCGGTTGATGCCCTCGTGCGCCACGATCAGCGCTGTGTGCCAGTCGGGCGCGGCGAGCAGCCGCTCGATCGCGCCGACCGCCCTCGCCTGGGCGTCCGCGAAGATCTCGCCGCCTTCGAGATTGGTCGCGCCCGGCTCGTGCGCACGCTCGAAGTAGGAGTTCATCAGCCGGATCAGCTCGGCGCGGCTCTTGACGTCCGGCCGCGCGCCGCCGCGCAGCTCGACCAGGTCGCCATCGATCTCCAGCGACGGCGGATCGGCGACGCCGCCGAGCACGGCCTCCGCCGTCTCGCGCGTGCGCGGCAGGCCGGAGCAGATCGCGCGGTCGAAGCGCACATGCGCGAACGCCTTCGCGGCCGCCGCGGCTTCGCTCATGCCGCGCGGCGTAAGCCGCACCTGATGGAGGTCGCTATGGCCGCCGAAATAGTCGACGTGCCCGTGGCGCATCAGATAGAGGCGGCGGCGAGACTCGGTGCCGGGCAAGGCCATGTCAGATCGCGCCCGACGCCGCCAGCGCATCGATCTCACTCGACGAGAAACCCCAGCCCGACAGCGCCGTGTTGTTGTCGGCGGCCTCGGGCGGGCCCTGAACCTCGGCGACCGTGCGGCTGAAGCGCGGCGCCGGCGCCGGCTGCACGATGCCGTCGATCTCGACGAAGGTCTTGCGCGCCACGTTGTGCGGATGCTTCGGCGCCTCGGCGATGGAAAGCACCGGCGCATAGCACACGTCGCTGCCCTGCATGATCGCATTCCATTCGTCGCGCGTCTTGGACTTGATCACGGCGGCGAGCTTCTCCTTCAGCGGCCCCCAGGCGCCGCGGTCCATCTGCGCCGCGAAAGCGGGATCGGAGATGCCCGTCTTCTCCATCAGCTCCTTATAGAATTGCGGCTCGATCGAGCCGATGGAGACGTATTTGCCGTCCTTGGTCTCGTAGGTGTCGTAGAAATGCGCGCCACCGTCGAGCATGTTCGACGCGCGCTCGTCCTTCCAGAAGCCCGACGCCGTCATGGCATAGAACATCGTCATCAACGACGCCGCGCCGTCGGTCATCGCCGCGTCGACGATCTGGCCCTTGCCGGAACGCTGCGCCTCGAGCATCGCGCAGACGACGCCGAACGCGAGATAGAGCGCGCCGCCGCCGAAATCGCCGACCAGGTTGAGCGGCGGCACCGGCCGCTCGCCGTTGCGCCCGATCGCATGCAGCGCGCCGGTGAGCGAGATGTAGTTGATGTCGTGGCCCGCGGCGCTGGCCAGCGGCCCCGTCTGTCCCCAGCCCGTCATCCGCCCATAGACGAGCTTCGGGTTGCGCCTCAGGCAGATGTCGGGCCCGACGCCGAGGCGCTCCATCACGCCCGGACGGAAGCCCTCGATCAGCGCGTCGGCCTTGTCGATGAGCTTCAGCGCCGCCTCGACCGCTTCGGGCTTCTTCATGTCGAGCGCCACCGCCTTGCGGCCGCGCATATAGATCTCGGTCCGCCCGGGTGCCCGGCCGCCCTTGCGGTCGATGCGGATCACTTCGGCTCCCATGTCGGAGAACAGCATGGCCGCGAACGGGCCGGGCCCGATTCCGGCAAATTCCACGATACGAAATCCTTGCAGCGGACCCATGCAACGCCCTTCCTTTTGGCCATCCAATTTGCGCCGCAATCCTCGTCTAGAGGCGCAAACGTCATCAGACTTTAGACCCCGCGATGCGCGCAAGACTTTTCGCTGTTTCTCTCGCCGTGGCGGCGGCGCTCGGCCAAGCTGCCGCAGCGGACGCCTTGAAGCCCGTCTATCGCGTCGACAGCGGGTCGGCGATCGTCGTCGACCGTCATCTGGTGATCACCGCGAACGGCGCGGTGAAGAGCGGCGGCTGGGACAAGCCGAAGCTGCTCGTCATCGAACCTTCCGCTCCGGAAGCGCGTATCTTGAAAGTCCAGTTCGTCGCGCGCCCGCCTGCGCCGAACGAGGTCGTGGTCCAGCAATTGCTGCCGATCGTGGCGCGCAAGGTTGCGCACCTTCCCCGCTACGCCACGACGGAAGTGCAGATCATCGCCGAGACCAACAGCGTGATCGTGCAGATCACTCAGTAGCGTCCGTCGCGGGCTCCTCGTCCGCCGCTTCCAGCGCCTTGTCGATCACGCGCGCCAGAAGCTCGGGCTCGCGCGCGCCGGAGATCACATAGCGGCTGGCGAAGATGAAGGTGGGGACGCCCGTGATGCCCATCTCGCTGGCGAGCTTGGCTTCGCGCTCGACCGCGGCGAGGTCGGTGTCGCCGGAGAGCATCTCGGCGACCTGGATCGAATCCATGCCGATGTCGGCGGCGAGATATTCGAGCACGCCGGCATCGCCGATGTCGCGGCCTTCGAGGAAATACGCCCCGAACAGCCGCTCGACCATCGAATCCTGCAGGCCCGCGGCGGCGGCCCAGCGGATCAGGCGATGCGAGTCCAAGGTGTCGGGGCGGCGCTCGATGCGGTCGAAATCGAAGTCGATGCCCTCCCTCGCGCCTTCGGCCCTGAGCGCCTCGCCCATCGCCTGGACGTTCGGCCCGTCGCCGAACTTGTTGCGCATATAGGTGCGCCGATCGACGCCGCCCTTGGGCACGGCCGGGTCGAGCCGATAGGGCCGCCACTGCACGTCGAACTCGACCTCGGGCCTGAGCTCCAGCGCGCGCGCGAGGCGCCGCTTGCCGATGAAGCACCAGGGGCAGACGGTGTCGGAAATGACGTCGATTTGCATCGGCGGAACATAGCAGCTTACGCCGCGTCCGCCACCACGCGGTTGCGGCCGTTGCGCTTGGCGGAATAGAGCGCCTGGTCGGCACGGCGCAGCAGGTTCTCGGCCGTGTCGGCCGCGCCTTCCGACGACGCGATGCCGATGGAGATCGTGAGATTGAGCTTGCCCGGCGCCTGGCTGATGTCGAACGGCGTCGTCTCGATCGACTTGCGCAGCCGCTCGGCCACTTGATAGGCGAAGCTCGCATCGGTCTCGGGCATGACCACGACGAACTCCTCGCCGCCATAGCGGCAGGCGAGATCGATGCCGCGGATATTGGCGCCGATGCGCTTGGCGAACTCGCGCAGCACCTCGTCGCCGATGTCGTGGCCGTGGCTGTCGTTGACCGACTTGAAGTAGTCGATGTCCATGATCACGAACGCCAGCGGCTTGCCCGCGCGCGCCGCCTGGCTCATCAGAGTGTCGAGATGGCTCGCCATGTAGCGGCGATTGTGCAGGCCCGTGAGCTGGTCGGTGATCGCCATCTCGAGGCTGAGCTGGACGTTGCGGCGCAGCCGGTCGGCATAGCGCTTCTTGCGCAGCTGGGTGCGCACGCGCGCGACCAGCTCGTTGCGGTCGACGGGGCGCGTCAGATAGTCGTTGACGCCCATCTCGAGCGCCTGGGTGAGCTTGCGCCGGTCGCCGTCGCTGACCACCACGAGAATGGGCACGTGCCGCGCTTCCGGAATCGAGCGCAGCTGCGAGCACAGCCGCAAGCCGTCGAAGCCGCGCATGCCGAGGCTGACGATGATCAGGTCGTAGTCGCCGCCGCGCACGCGCACCAGCGCTTCCTCGAAGGTGTCGACCGAGGCGATCTCGTGCGTCGGCTGCAGCGCGCCCGCGAACCAGGCCACGGATTCCGGCCGGTCCTCGATGATCAGGATGCGGCCCGACGGGTTCGCGTCCTGAAGCTGCTCGGTCGGATCCAGCAGGCCCATGCTCTGGCCCGTGGTCTCGCGCATGCGCAGCTCGTCGGTCATCATCTTGAGGCGCACCAGGCTACGCACGCGCGCGAACAAGGCGGCGTCGTCGACGGGCTTGGTCAGGAAGTCGTCGGCGCCGGCGTCCAGGCCCGCGACGCGGTCGCTGGGCTGGTCGAGCGCGGTCACCATCACCACGGGGACATGGGCGGTCTTGGGATTGGCCTTGATGCGGCGGCAGACCTCGAAGCCGTCCATGCCGGGCATCATCACGTCCAGCAGCACGATGTCGGGCGCGTGCTCGGCGATCTTGGCCAGCGCCTCGGCGCCGTTGAACGCGCTCACGACCTCGAAATACTCGGCCGTCAGCTTGGCTTCGAGCAGCTTGACGTTCGAGAGGATGTCGTCGACGACCAGAACGCGCGCGGTCATGACATACCTGTCTTTGGCCTGTGGTGTTTCAGCCGATGAAGCGGCGCACAGTGTCCAGGAAGCTCGTCACGGAGATCGGCTTGGAGATGTAGGCCTCGCAGCCGCCCTGGCGGATCACCTCCTCGTCGCCCTTCATGGCGAAGGCGGTGACCGCGACCACGGGGATCGACTTCAGCGAATCGTCTTCCTTCAGCCATTTGGTGACCTCCAGCCCCGACACTTCGGGAAGCTGGATGTCCATCAGGATCAGGTCGGGGCGATGCTCGCGCGCGATGTCGAGCGCCTCCATCCCGTCCTTGGTCTGGAGGATGTGATAGCCGTGCGCATCGAGCAGGTCGTGGAAGAGCTTCATGTTGAGCTCGTTGTCCTCCACGATCAGTACGGTCTTCGCCTTTGCATCCATCTGGGTGATTCTCCAACGCAGCCCGACCCGCGTAGGCGAAGTATTAGAGGGGATGTCTTAACGCTCCCTTGACGTTGGCGGCGGGCGGGCCTGAGAAATTCCGGGCAACTGGGCGGCCGACGGTTAACCCACGTCTATCAAGTGTTACCCGGTACCCAACGCCGCGCATGACCCTATGATGGCGCCATGTCCAAGCTCCCCCGCCTCACCCCCGACGGCTGCGCCACGCTGGCCCTGAACGGGCTCGCCTTCCTGGCCGGCTCGGGGCCGGACATGGACCGGTTCCTGGACTTGAGCGGCTCTGACCGCGACAGCCTGCGGGCGCGCGCCGACGAGCCGGACTTCCTGGTCTCGATATTGGACTTTCTGTTGTCGAATGAAGAGCTTCTGATCCGTTTCTGCGACGACTTCGAGGTCGATGTGCGCGCCGTCCACATCGCCCGCCATGTGCTCGCGGGCGAGGCATGAGCGAGCCTTTCAGCCTGGGCGCCGCCTTGCGGGAGGTCGTGCCCGGCCGACCCCTGATCGTGGTCGACGCCGACGAGGTGCTGCTGCGATTCGTCGACGGCTTCGACCGCTTCCTGCGCGAGCGGGCGCTGTTCCTCGACCTGGTCTCGTTCCGGCTCCATGGCAATGTGAAGCGGCTGGACGATCTTTCGCCCCTGCTCGACGTCGAGGTGACCGCCCTGCTGGACGAGTTCCGCGAGGCGCTGGACTGGCTGGAGCCCGTGGACGCCGCCCGGGAGGTGCTCGGCCGTCTCGCCGTCCGCGCCGGCGTCGTGGTCCTGACCAACATCACCCCCGCCCAGGCCGGGCCGCGGGCGCGCAACCTGGCGCGGCTGGGTCTCGACTTCCCTATCGTCGCCAACAGCGGGTTGAAGGGACCGGCGCTCAAGCAGCTCGCGAATCGGGCGGCGGCCCGAACCTTCTTCATCGACGACATTCCCCAGCACTTGGCATCGGCGGCCGAGCAGGCGCCGGAGGTCGTGCGCATCCACCTGATCGGCGACGAAAGGCTCAAGCCGCTGCTCGCGCCTTGCGCGCTGGCCCATCTCTATGCGGAAGATTGGCGCGTGGCGGGGCAGTTCATCGAAAGCCATTTGTAATGCGCATCGGGATCGATCTCGGCGGCACCAAGACCGAAGTGGCGGCGCTCGACGCGCGCGGCGAGATCGTGCTCCGCCGCCGCGTGCCGACGCCGCAGCGGGACTATGACGACGTGATCCGCACCATGCGCGACCTCGTGCTTGGCGTCGAAAGCGAGCTCAAGCGCGGCGGCACGGTGGGCGTTGCGATCCCGGGCACGATCAGCCCGATGACCGGCTTGGTGAAGAACGCCAATGCGACGCGGCTGATCGGCCATCCGCTCGACAAGGATCTGGGCGCGGCGCTCGAGCGCGCGGTGCGCGTCGCCAACGACGCCAATTGCTTCGCGCTGTCGGAGGCGACCGACGGCGCCGCTTCCGGGCGCGAGATCGTCTTCGGCATCATAGCAGGCACCGGCGTCGGCGGCGGCGTCTGCGTGGCCGGCCGGGTGCTCACCGGCGCCCACGCTATCGCCGGCGAGTGGGGCCACAATCCCCTGCCCGCCCCAAGCGCGGACGAGATCGCGAACGCCCCGCAATGCTATTGCGGCCGCAAGGGCTGCATCGAAGCCTGGTGCCGCGGCCCCGCCCTCGAAGCACAGTTCGAGCAAGCCACGGGCCGCAAGCTGAAAGCCACAGACATCGCCACCTCAAGCGACGTCGCCGCGCGCCAGATCATGGAAGCCTGGTACGACCGCTTCGCCCGCGCCATCGCGACCTTGGTGAACATCCTCGACCCTGACGCGATCGTGATCGGCGGCGGCCTCTCGAACATCGACACGCTCTACGATGAGCTGCCTCCACGCGTGGAGGCTTACGCCTTCTCCCCGCAAGGCCGCACAAGGATCGTCAAGAACCGCCACGGCGACTCCAGCGGCGTCCGCGGCGCCGCCTGGCTGTGGCCCGGCACGTGACCGCGTGGTAGAGTGCAGGCATGACGCGTAGCGAACTCGTCGCCGAACTCATGAAGCTCGATCCGGAGGAGCGCCGGCTCGCGGCCGAGGAGCTGTGGGAAAGCGTGGCCGACGAGGACGTCTCGCGCGAGTTCACTGAGGAGGAACTGGCGGAAATCGAACGCCGCGACGCGGAGTTCCAAGCCGACCCCTCAAGCGGAATTCCGTGGGAAGAGATTCGCGACGAACTCCGAAAGCGGCACGGTTGACCCGCTTCGTCTTCTATACCCAGGCGAAGCGAGACATCAACGAAGCCATCGCCTGGTACGATCGAAGAGGGGACGGTTTAGGCGACAGATTTCAACAAGCGCTGGAAAAAGCGTTGTCGAAGCTGGAGCAAAACCCGTTCGGCTACACAAGAGTCTATGGGCCGTGGCGGCGGATCCTGCTCGCGAAATTTCCCTATCGCGTCGTGTATCGCATCGCCGGTGACACCATCTACGTCGCCGCTTGCATCCATGGCCGCCGACACCCCAAGCATTGGCGCCGCCGCCTATGACCGCCTTCTGCCGCGACTGCTTGGGCGATGCGCCGGAGGGCGCCGCGCGCTGCGCCAAGTGCCGCTCGCATCGCATCGTTTCGCATGCGGAGCTGGAGACGCTGTCGATCGCGCATCTGGACTGCGACGCGTTCTATGCGGCGATCGAGAAGCGCGACGACCCGTCGCTCGCCGACAAGGCGGTGATCGTCGGCGGGGGAAAGCGCGGGGTGGTGTCGACCTGCTGCTACATCGCGCGCATCGACGGCGTGCGCTCGGCGATGCCGATGTTCAAGGCACGCCAACTCTGCCCGCATGCCGTGATCATCAAGCCGCGCATGGCGAAGTATGTCGAGGAAGGCCGCCGCGTGCGCGCTTTGATGCGCGATCTGACGCCGCAGGTCGAGCCGTTGTCGCTCGACGAGGCGTATCTCGACCTCGCAGGCACCGAGCGGCTGCACGGCCGCACGCCGGCCAAGTCGATGGCGGCGCTCGCCTTGCGCATCGAGAAGGAGATCGGCATCACCGTCTCGGTCGGGCTCTCCTGCAACAAGTTCCTCGCCAAGCTCGCCTCCGAGCTCGACAAGCCGCGCGGCTTCGCGGTCATCGGCCGGGCCGAGGCGCTGACCTTCCTGCGCGACAAGCCGGTCGGCATGATCCGCGGCGCCGGCGCGGCGCTGCAGGCGCGCCTCGCCAAGGACGGCATCTCGACCATCGGCCAGCTCCAGGACATGGAGAGCCGCGAGCTGGCGCGGCGCTATGGCGCGACCGGGCTGTGGCTGCACCGGGCGGCGCATGCCGAGGACCACCGCGCGGTCGATCCGTCGGGCGAGATGAAGAGCATCTCGTCCGAGACCACCTTCAACGAGAACGTCACCGCCTATGCCGAGCTGGAGCGCATCCTGTGGCGGCAATGCGAGCGCGTCTCGGCGCGGGCCAAGGCGATGGAATTGGGCGGGCGCACGGTGACGCTCAAGCTCAAGACGGCGGGCTTCAAGATCCGCACCCGCAGCGTCTCGCTCGACGCGCCGACCCAGCTCGCCGACCGCATCTTCCGCGTCGCGCGCGAGGCCCTGAAGCGCGAGGCCGACGGCACCTCGTTCCGCCTGCTCGGCGCGGGCCTTTCCAACATTTGCGCCGCGAGTCAATGCGACCCCGACGACCTCGTGGACCGCGGCGCGGGCAAGCGCGCCAAGGCCGAACATGCTATGGACAAGGTCAGAGCGAAATTCGGCGGCGAGTCCGTCGGCAAAGGACGTGGCTTGCGTTGATGACCCTCCCCGAGCACCAGCTGGCTTCCAACGAATACGGCAAATATTGCGTTCCCCTCTCCTCCAAGGAGCGCCCCGCGGCGGCGGCGGTCCTGACCGGCAAGGTGTGGGAGCCGCGCACCATCGCCTTCATGGCGACGCATTGCGGCGACGGCGACGTCGTCCATGCCGGCGCCTATTTCGGAGACTTCCTGCCGGCGCTGTCCCAGGCGCTCGCGCCCGGCGCGCGGCTCTGGGCGTTCGAGCCGTCGGAGGAGAACCATGCATGCGCCGCCGAGACCGTGGCGCTGAACGCGCTCGCCAATGTCTCGCTGTTCAAGGCGGGGCTCGGGCCGCGCGCCGGCACCGCTTCGCTCTGCATCTCCAAGCCCGGCGGCGAGTCGCTCGGCGGCGCCAGCACCATCACGCGCAAGGAGCATCGCCGGCGCGGCTATGAAGAGGTGCAGATGATGTCGCTCGACGACGTCGTGGGCGCGGACCGCAAGGTCTCGATCCTGCAGCTCGACGTCGAAGGCTATGAGCAGAAGGCGCTGAAGGGCGCGCAGGCGATCCTGAACCGCTGCAAGCCGCTTTTGATCCTGGAGAACCTGCCGCGAAATCCGCGCTGGCAGGAGAAGAACCTCACGGCTATCGGCTATCGCGAGATCGGCCGCGTCCACGGCAATTCGGTCTTGAGCACGACCGAGGCGCCGGCGGATTTCCAGACCTATCGCGACCGCCAGGAGACCGTGCGGCGGCCGCGCCGCGGTCGCAAGAAGACGGCTTCGTAGCTCAGCGCCCGAGAGCGTGCCGGATATCGCCGAGCGCGCAGAGCGGATCGACGATCAGGCTGTCCTGCTGGACGATGTTTTGAATGACCTCGTGCTTCAGGCGGGTGCAGTCCACGCGCGCGGGCGTTCTGCGCGCCGCGAGCTCGGCTTCATGCCGCGCCGGGTCGAGGACATGGGAGCGCAGCGCCGCGACCGTGCGGCGGTCCGGCGGCGCAATGCCGATGCCGCTGCATTTCGCCTGCTCCTCTGGCGAGAGCTTTTCGAAATTCTCCGGCGCGCAGCGGAACAGCGGGATGCGCAGCTCCACCGACGGCGCGACCTGCGGCGCGATCACGGGCACCGGCGCGCGAACCCATGACGGGATCGCCGCCCGGCGCGGCGCGGCTTTCGGTGGCGGTTCGACGTCCACCGGTTTCGGCTTCGGCATCAGCACGAGCATGATCTCGTGCACGGCGCGCGGGATCGGCGCGGATTTCGGCAGCCCCGACAGGACGAACGCGATCAGCAGCAGATGGACGAAGGTCGCGGCGGCGATGCCGGACAGCCGGCGGCCGCGGGGAAGGGACATCACATCGTGTCGGACGTGATCCAAGCCGAACTCCAGCCCTGCGGGAGGAGACGATAGCCTAGTTTTCGGCGCCCTAAAATTTCTGTTTGACAGAAATTTTTTGAGTGTTACAGAATTTCGAGCAGGAGGACTCATGTCCAATCTGCTCGTCTTCGACACCGCGGCGCCGCCGCCGACCGCCGCCCAGCTCCGCCTGCGCCGCTCGAGCGCCGCGCTCGCAACGCTGTTCGCGATCCTGATGGGACTGTCGATCCTGAGCGTCGCCGCCTGGCTGGCGCTCGGCATCTTCTTCGACAATCACCTGGCCGTCGGCACCAGCGATGTGGTGTTGAACCTCCACGCTTTCAAGCACGTCCCCCCAGGATATGTGCTGCTGTCGTCGCAATCCTTCGCGCTGCATCTCGCAGGCTTCGCCGACATCGCGCTGGCGACGGCGCCGGTGTTCTTCGTCTGCCTGCATCTGCGCGCCTTGTTCCGGCTCTATGCCGAGGGCATCGTGTTCGCGCAGGCCAACGCGGCGCATCTGAAGGCCATCGGATTGTGGCTGGTCGCCTATCCGTTCCTGAAATTCGCGGCCAATCTGATCTTCCGCGCGGCGGGCGGCACCGATACCGCCTGGTTCCGCGCCGAACTTATGGACGCGCTGATCCTCGGCCTCATCGTGCTCGCGATCGCGCAGGTGATGGAGTTCGGCCGCGAGATCGAGCAGGACCGGGCGGAGATCGTGTGATGGCGATCGCGCTCAGGCTCGACGTGATGATGGCGAAGCGGCGGATGCGTTCCAACGTTCTGGCGCGCGCCATCGGCATCACCGAATCCAACCTCTCGCTGCTCAAATCCGGCAAGGTGCGCGGCATCCGCTTCTCGACCCTGGACGCGATCTGCCGCGCGCTGGAATGCCAGCCGGGAGACATCATCGAATACGTGCCCGACGGGCAGACCGAAGGCCTGAAACAGGCCGGCTGACAAGGAAGACAAGATGACCATGACCAACGTGTTCGCGCGAATGCCGCTGCTCGCCCTGAGCGTCGCGCTTGCCGTCACCTTGGCAGGCTGCATCCGCACGCCGCCGGTCGCCGACCAGCGCGGCGCTTATCATGCAAGCGGCGCACAGACGGCCACCCTGCCCTTCGTCTTCGACGACAACCGCATGTTCCTCGACATCGCCTTCGTGACGCCCGAGGGAGCCGAGCGCAAGGCACGCGCCTTCGTCAATATGGGCGCGGGCGCCTTCGTGGTCTCGAACAAACTCTATCGCGATCTCGGCATCGGCGACGGCAGGCGGCTGCGGATGCGCCTGGGCTGCATGAGCATCGAGGCCGAGCCGCGCGCCGTGCAGCCCGAAGAGATCGCCAATTCCTTCGCCATCGCGCTCAACCCGTTCGGCCACGGGCCCGATCCCAAGGAAGCCTCGAAGCAGCCGGGCGGGAGCATGGCCGCGCTCGCGGCGCCGATGGTTGTCGAAGCCGAGATCCCGCCGGGCCTGCTCGCGAGCTTCACCGTCGCGCTCGACTACGGCGCGCGCACGCTCACTTTGGCCGCGCCGGGCACGCTCGCGCCGCAAGGCACCGAAGTCCCGATGGCCGTCGACGCGGCGAGCGGCTTCGCCACGGTGGAATTGCGCGCCGGCGGCGAGCGCCACGCGATGGTGATCGACAATGGCGGCAGCTATGGCGCGCTCAAGGGCGGCGTGGTCTCGGACTGGATCGCCGCGCATCCCGGCTGGCTGCGCAGCGAAGGCGGCGTCGGCGAGAGCAACCTCGTCATGGGCGGCACCTTCGACGTCGGCGTGCCGGTGGTGAAGGCGCCGCGCGCTGCGATCGGCGCGCTCGCGCTCGACGAGTTCGGCGCGCTCGCGCCCGGCGGCGGCGGGATGCTGGGCCGCCTGATCGCGCGCAGCTTCTGGAACTACTATTCCGAAAAGGCGGGCGAAGACGTCGATGGCTGGATCGGCGGCAATGTGCTGAAGAGCTTCCGCGTCACGCTCGACTACAAATCCGGCAAGAGCTGGTGGCTGCAGCAGGCGCCGCTCGACACCCACGACCTCGACCAGGTCGGCCTCACCCTGGTGCGCGTGGGCGGCCATACCGGCGTCGCCGGCATCGCGAGGAAGAACGGCGCCGACACGGTCGCGGGCGTGCAGGTGGGCGACGAGATCCTCGCCATCGACGGCAAGCCCACCGCGCCGATGACGCGCGGCGAGTTGTTGAACGCGCTGCACGGCGTGCCCGGCGAGCGCCGCACGCTCACGCTCAAACGCGAGGGGAAGATGTTGACGGTCGAGACAAAGGTGACCGGGTTCTAGCCGTGATGGCGCCCGATCACGCCATAGAGCTCCGGCCGCCTGTCGCGGAACAGGCCCCAGGAAGTGCGCGCCTGGTGGATCTCGTCGAGATCGAAGCTTGCGGTCGTGACGCCCTCTTCCGTGCGCCCCAGCTCGGCGACGAGGCCGCCCGTGGGATCGGCGATGAAGGACGAGCCGTAGAACGTCATCTCGCCGGCGGCGCCTTTCTCCTTGCCGATGCGGTTCGAGGCGACCAGCGGCATCATGTTGGCGGCGGCATGGCCCTGCATGGTGCGGCGCCAGTGATCGCGGCTGTCGACCGGCGGCGCCGGCGGCGGCTCGCTGCCGATCGCGGTCGGATAGAACAGCACCTCCGCGCCCATCAACGCCATCGCGCGCGCGCTTTCGGGGAACCACTGGTCCCAGCAGATGCCCGCGCCCATCGCGCCGAACCTAGTTTGCCAGACCTTGAAGCCCGTGTCGCCGGGCGTGAAATAGTACTTTTCCTGATAGCCCGGCCCGTCGGGGATATGCGTCTTGCGATAGACGCCGAGCACGCGCCCGTCCGCATCGACCATCGCCAGCGAGTTGAAATGCGCGCGGCCCGCGCGCTCGAAGAAGCTGACCGGCAGCACGACGCCCAATTCCTTCGCGAGATCGGACATCTCCGCGATCAGCGCATTGCCTTCCGCGGGCGCCGCGAGCTTGAAGTGGTCGACGAGCTGGTCCTGGCAGAAATACGGCGTCTCGAAGAGCTCCTGGATCAGCACGGCATTCGCGCCCTGCTTCGCCGCGTCGCGCACCAGCGCCTTCGCCTTGTCGATATTGGCGCGGGCATCCCAGGAACAGGCGAACTGCGTGGCGGCGAGCGTGATCTTTCTCATGGAGAAGCCGGTTCCTGCTGGGTGATGCAATGGATGCCGCCGCCCCCTTCCACGATGTCGAGCGCGTCGATCTGGAGGATGTCGCGGCCGGGGAAGCAGGCGGCGATCACTTCGCGCGCCTTCTCGTCGTGGGCGTCGTCGAAGGCGGGCATGACGACGCCGCCGTTCGGCAGATAGAAGTTCACATAGGACGATTGCAGGATGCGCCCCAGATGGTCGTGGCGCGGCACGCGCGGCTGCTCGACCTCGATCACCTCGAGCGTCCGGCCCTCGGCGTCGCGCGCCGCTTTCAGCCGCCGCACGGCTTCGGCGACGGGCTCCCAATCGGGATGGTCCTTCGACGACGGCCGCCCGACCAGCACTTTGCCGGGTGCTATGAAGCAGGCGATGTTGTCGATATGGCCGTCGGTCTCGTCGTCCGAGAAGCCCTCGCCCAGCCACAATATGCGCCGCGCGCCGGTGAACAGCGCCAGCCGCTCTTCGATCTCCTGCTGCGTGAGATCGGGGTTGCGGTTGGGGTTGAGCAGGCATTGCTCGGTCGTGATCAGCGTGCCTTCGCCGTCGGTGTGGATCGCGCCGCCTTCGCACACCAACGGCGCCGCATAGATGCGCGCATCGACCGAGCGCCCGATGCGGGTGCCAAGCTGCGCGTCCTCGCCATAGGGCTGGTATTTGTTGCCCCAGGCGTTGAAGCGCCACTGCACCGCGGCGCGGCTGCCCGCGGGCCCGCGCAGGAAGGTCGGCCCCATGTCGCGCGCCCAGGAATCGTCGAGCCCCACCTCGAACAGCGCGACCTTGCCTTTGCAGGCGAGCCTGGCCTCGGCGGCGTCGTGCGGGCGCACCGCCATCGTCACCGGCTCGAAGGTCGAGATCGCGCGCGCGACGCGGGCAAAGGCCTGGCGCGCGCGCAAGAGCCCGTCGGGCCCGTCCCACACCTCCACGCGGCACGGCCAGCACATCCAGGTGCGCGCATGCGGCGCCCATTCGGCCGGCCAGATGAAGCCGTCGCGCACGGGGCAAGGATCGTCGGCGTCGAGGCGATCTGTCATGCCCGTCTCTATAGCCTGCCGCGAGCGGCTACGGTAGCTTGCGGCCCTCATAAACAGGAGCACGCATGTCCGGGAAGATCGACGCACGCCTGAAGGAATTGGGGATCGAACTGCCGACGCCGCCCGCGCCGGTTGCGAGCTACGTGCCCACGGTGGCGAGCGGCAACCTCGTCTTCGTCTCGGGCCAGGTGACGTTGGGCCCGAACGGCCTGGAATATATCGGCAAGGTCGGCGCCGATGTGTCGCTCGAGGACGGCAAGGCGGCGGCGCGGCTCTGCGCGATCAACGTCATCGCCCAGCTCAAGGCGGCGTGCGGCGGCGACCTGGACCGCGTGCGGCGCTGCGTGCGCGTCGGCGTGTTCGTGAACGCCGTGCCCGACTACACCCAGCATCCGGAAGTCGCCAACGGCGCGTCGGACCTGTTCATGGCGGTGTTCGGCGATGCGGGCAAGCATGCGCGCGCGGCCGTCGGCGCGGGCTCGCTGCCGCGCGGCGTCGCCTGCGAAGTGGAAGCGGTGTTCGAGATCGCGTGACGTCTTCGGCGTTCACCGCGCGTCTCGCCGGCCGTGCGTTCGACATCGGACGCGCGGCCTGGAACGCCTGCGCGGGGACGGAGCATCCCTTCACCCGCTACGAGTTCTTCGACGCGGTCGAGGCATCGGGCTCCGCGACCGCGCGCACGGGCTGGCGGCCGCTGCATCTCGTCGTCGAGCGCGACGGCGCGATAGCAGGCATCCTGCCGCTCTATCTCAAGAACCACAGCCAGGGCGAATACGTCTTCGACCACGCCTGGGCCGATGCGCTGGAGCGCGCCGGCGGCGACTATTATCCGAAGCTCCAGGCGAGCGTGCCGTTCACGCCGGTGACGGGCCGCCGCCTGCTCTCGCAGGACGACGATGCGCGCGCGGCGCTGCTCGCGGCGGGGCGTTCCGCGGTGAGCGAGCTGAGAGCCTCGTCGCTGCACGTCACGTTCCTGACCGAAGCCGAATGGCGAGCGGCGGGCGAAGCGGGATATCTGCTGCGCACCGACCAGCAATTCCATTGGCAGAACCGCGGCTACCGGAGCTTCGACCAGTTCCTGGCCGAGCTCTCGTCGTCGAAGCGCAAGAACCTGCGCAAGGAACGCGAGGCGGTGCGCGCCGAGGGCGTCGAATTCGACTGGCTGACCGGCGCGGACATCACCGAGGCGCATTGGGACCGGTTCTTCGCGTTCTACATGGATACCGGCGGGCGCAAATGGGGTCATCCCTATCTCACCCGCGAGTTCTTCAGCCGCGTGGGCGCGAGCATGGCCGACCAGGTGCTGCTGGTGATGGCGAAGCGGGGCGGCCGCCACATCGCGGGCGCGCTCAACTTCGTGGGCGGCGGGACGATCTTCGGGCGCAATTGGGGCTGCACCGAGTTCGTGCCCTTCCTGCATTTCGAGACCTGCTATTACCAGGCCATCGACTTCGCGATCGCACGCGGCCTCGCCAAGGTCGAAGCCGGCGCGCAAGGCGCGCACAAGCTGTTGCGCGGCTATCTGCCGGTCGCGACCTACAGCGCGCACCATATCGCGCATCCGGGCTTGCGCCGCGCCGTCGACGACTATCTCATGCGCGAGCGCCAGGCGGTGGCCGAGCATATCGACGAGCTGGCCGAGCACGGACCGTTCCGGAAAGGCTCGTAGTTCGTCATGGCCGGGCTTGACCCACGGCTGTCCGGTTTAATTTCAGTTCCATTGGATAGCCAGTTGTAGAGGGTTTTTCGAGGTTTGGCGTTGGGGTTCGAGGAGTCTGTCCAGGCGTCTTCGATGCATGAGGTTTGCGCGGACGAGGCGGACGAAGGCGA
>DASZQV010000043.1:0-8657 GCA_035549495.1 Rhizomicrobium sp.
GCCCCCGACTTGCGTCCCGACTCCGCGTTCGACCACGGGAATGCCTGAGATCTTGTTGTCAGCCATCAGGGCCAGCGCGTCGGCCAGGGTCTGGTCGGGATGGATGGTCAGCGGGTTGACCACCATGCCGGATTCGAAGGGCGCCGGCAAGCTGGTCGGCATCCTGACCAATCGCGATGTGCGTTTCGCCGCCGATCCGCGCCAGAAAGTGTCGGAGCTGATGACCAAGGAAAAGCTGGTCACGGTACGCGAAGGCGTGCAGCCCGATGAAGCCAAGCGGCTGCTGCATCAGCACCGTATCGAGAAGATCCTGGTGGTGGACGATGCCTATCGCTGCGTCGGGCTGATCACGGTCAAGGACATCGAGAAGGCGCAGAAATATCCCAACGCCTGCAAGGACGAGCGCGGGCGCCTGCGCGTCGCCGCGGCGACCGGCGTCGGCGAGGACGGGCTGAAGCGCGCGCTCGCTTTGGTCGATGCCGAATGCGACGTGGTCGTGGTCGATTCCAGCCACGGCCATTCGAGGAACGTGCTCGACACGATCGCGCGCATCAAGAAGGCGAGCAATTACACCCAGGTGCTCGCCGGCAACGTCGCGACCTCGGACGGCGCCAAGGCGCTGATCGACGCGGGCGCGGACGCGGTCAAGGTCGGCATCGGCCCGGGCTCGATCTGCACCACGCGCATCGTTGCCGGCGTCGGCGTGCCGCAGCTGACCGCGATCATGGACGCAGTCGACGTCGCGCGCGCGGCCGGCGTGCCGGTCGTCGCGGACGGCGGCATCAAATATTCGGGCGATCTCGCCAAGGCGCTGGCGGCCGGGGCGAGCGTCGGCATGGTGGGCTCGCTGCTCGCCGGCACCGACGAAAGCCCGGGCGAGGTGTTCCTCTATCAGGGGCGTTCGTACAAGGGCTATCGCGGCATGGGCTCGCTGGGCGCGATGGCGCGCGGCTCGGCCGACCGCTATTTCCAGGCCGAGGTGCAGGACAGCCTGAAGCTCGTGCCCGAAGGCGTCGAAGGCCAGGTCGCGTACAAGGGCCCGGTCGCGAACGTCGTGCACCAGATCGTCGGCGGCCTGCGCGCCGCGATGGGGCTGACCGGCTCGGCCACCATCGCCGAGTTCCACGCCAAGGCCAAATTCGTGCGCATCACCGGCGCGGGGCTGCGCGAAAGCCACGTCCACGACGTGATCGTCACCCGCGAAGCGCCCAACTATCACCCGGGCGGCGAGTGAAGCGCGCGCTCAATGCGCGTCCGCCGCGGTGAAATAGATCTTCCGCTGCTGGTACGAAATGTAGAGATGGAGGTGCTTGAGCACGTCCATGCCGACGATGATCGGCGTCTCTTCGCTGCCGCTCACGAAGCCGAAATTGCCCCGCGCGTCGAGCGTGACCTGGGGATGGCCCACGCTGAGCGCGTCGAAGGTCAGCGCGCCGAAGCTGTGCTGCGCCTCGCCGTATTTGTCCGGCTTCGGAGTCTCGGCCTCGCTCCAGCCGAACATCGCGCGCGCCGAGGCGAGATCCATCTCGGTCACCGACATGCCGGTGTCGAGCATCGCCTTCAGCGGGTGACCGTCGAGCGTCGCATGGAAGGTGAGGTGGTTGTCGAGATTGTCGAGCAGATCGACCTGGCCCCAGGGATCGGCACTCCAATAGACGACGTCGACGCCGCAGCCGTTGCGGCGGAACAGGTTCAGCTTGCCATGGCCGATATCGATGTCGACGTCGTAGTCGCCCAGCACCTCGGCGCCGATGGTGCCGGCGACGTCCGGCGCCAGGCTGTGCGGCGGAAGCACGATGAAGCTCATCCGCGAGGTGTCGAGGCTGCCGAGCTTGAACGATTGCGCCTTGGCGGCGGCGCCCATGCGCCGGCCGCCGAACATGTACGCCGCGCCGCCGCCCAGCGTCTTGGGCTCGAGTCCGATCGCCGCCAGCATCTCGGGCGCGATCGCGCTGAAGGCGCCGCCGGTGTCGATCATGAGATGCACGTCGTGGCCGTTGATCGCGGCCGGCACGGTGATGCCGCCATAGCGGTCGATCGCGATGTCCAGCGCCGCCACGCGCATGAGCTGGCAGTCCGCGCGCACGGGCTGAGCCGCGAGAGCCAGCGCCGCGAGCAGGTGAAGAGTTGATCTCATGGTCGTCCCCCCCGTATTGGTAGCACGCCGCGGCGGCGCGCAGGAACCCTTCCGCGCGGCAATCGTTGTCGCTCCATGCCGCACATCCGCAAGGGCCAGGCGCCGGACAAGCTCGCGCGCGACGCGTTCGCCGAGCGCTTCCGCGCTTCGTTCGACGATCCGATGTTCGACCGCGAGCGGGCGGTGCTTGAGCGCATCGAGGAGATCGCGTGGGACGCCTATTGCAAGTCGCGCAAATCGCCGCGCACCTCCAAGGCCGGCCCGGGCTTCGCCGATCCGGACTACGCGCTCTCCGACGAATGGCGCGCGGCAAGCGAGGCCATCGAGCTCGCGCAGCTCGCGCAGAAGGGCGCGTCCCAAGCCTCGCGCGTGCTGCTGGTCCAGGCCGCGGCGCGCAACGAAGGCACCTGTCCGGGCGAGATGGCGAAGAGCTACAGGCTATGCGAAGCGGCGGCCGGGATCTTCAAGGAGCGCCGGATAGAGGTCGACCTGCTCGACCTCAGTCATTTGTCGTCCGTCTACGGACGGAAGATCCATCCTTGCAAGTCCTGCGTCGCGACCGCGATGCCGCTGTGCCACTGGCCGTGCAGCTGCTATCCCAACCATTCGCTCGGCCAGACCGGCGACTGGATGGCCGAGATCTACGCGCGGCTGGCGCGCGCCCATGGCCTGATGATCGTCACACCCGTCTATTGGGGGCAGGCGCCGGGCGGCTTGAAGTCGATGATGGACCGGCTCGTCTGCGCCGACGGCGGCAATCCCGATCCGTCGAGCACGCAAGGCAAGGACGCGGCGAAAGCCAAGGCGCTCGAGCTCGACGGCTGGCCTTATCCCAAGCATCTCGCGGGTCGCGTCTACGGCCTCGTGGTGCATGGCGATACCGCGGACGCGGGGACATTGCGCGCGTCGCTGGCGGGATGGCTGGAATGGTCGGGCTTCGTGCCGTCGGGCGCGCAATCGCAGATCGACCGCTATATCGGCTATTTCAAGCCCTATGCGACGAGCCACGACTCGCTCGACGAGGACGAGGCGATGTTCGAGGAGACGCGCAACGTCGCGCGCGCGGTCTCGAACGCGGTCGCAGCGCTGCGCGAGGGCCGGCTCGCAATGCCGGACGCCGACCTCAAGGCTCCGCGGCGGAAGTAGAGATCAGCCGCGAGCCGCGCTCGTAGGTCACATAGCGCCACAGCCACTGCATCGCGACCATCAGCCGGTGCTGGAAGCCCACCAGCAGATAGACGTGGATCAGCGCCCAGAACGCCCAGGCGAGCCAGCCCTTCATCCGCGTCCAGCCGAAATCGAACACCGCGGCGTGACGGCCGATGATCGCGGTGTTGCCGCGGTTGTGGAACACGAAGGGCTTCGGCGTCTCGTTGCGGGCGATCTTCGCGGCCAGCGTGCGGCCGAGATATTCGCCCTGCTGCTTGGCGACCTGCGCGAGGCCGGGCAGCGGCTTGCCGTCGGCGTCCTGAAGCAGCGCCACGTCGCCCAGCGCATAGACGCCGTCGAGCCCCGGCACCGAGAGGTCGCCATTCACATGCACGCGTCCCGCGCGATCGGTCTCGACACCGAGCAGCGCCGCCAAGGGCGAGGCGCGCACGCCCGCGGCCCAGATCGCGAAGCCGGTCGGGATATCTTCGCCGGCCGCGACGACGTGGCCGGGCTCGATGCGCTCGACCGCGCAGTTCGTGCGCACCGTGACGCCGAGCCGCGCGAGCTTCCTCATCGCATAGTCCGAAAGCGCTTCGGGGAAGGCGGTCAGGATGCGCGGCCCCGCCTCGAGCAGCAGCACGGTCGCGGTCTCGGCGCGGATGCGATGGAAGTCCTTCGCCAAGGTATAGCGCGCGAGCTCGGCGATGGAGCCCGCGAGCTCGACGCCGGTCGGCCCGCCGCCGATCACCGCGATGGTCATCAGCCGCTCTTGCTCCGCCGGATCGCGGCTCATCTCGGCGCGCTCGAAGGCGAGCAGCAGGCGCGAGCGGATGCGGCGCGCGTCCTCGATGGTCTTGAGGCCCGGCGCGGCGCCTTCCCACTCGTCGTGGCCGAAATAGGAATGCGCAGCCCCGGTGGCGAGCACGAGCAGATCGTACGCATAGGCCGTGCCGTCGGCGAGCGTCACCCGGCGCGCCGTCGTGTCGATGCTGACGACCTCGCCGAGCACGACCTCCACGCTCGGCGCGCGGCGCAGCATCTTGCGGATCGGCTCGGCGATGTCGGCCGGCGACAGCGCGGCGGTCGCGACCTGGTAGAGCAGCGGCTGGAAGAGATGATGGTTTTCCCGGTCGATCACGGTGACGGCCAGACCCGCGCGGCCGAGCTTGCGCGCGACCTCGATGCCGGCGAAGCCCGCGCCGATGACGACGATCCGCGTCATCGCCGGTCCTTCGCGTATTGCAGCAGCAGCAACGTCTTGGCGTCGACGATCTCGGCCCTCGCAGCCATCGCCAGCGCCTCGTCGAGCGTCATCTCGAGCACCTCGATGTCCTCGCCTTCGTCGACGAGGCCGCCGCCTTTGCCCGCGCGCCCGCTATAGGTGCCGACGAAGAGATGCATGCGCTCGGTCACCGCGCCCGGCGACATGAAGCAGTGATAGGCGCATTCGAGATTGTCGACCGCGACGCCGGCTTCCTCCATCGCCTCGCGCCGCGCGCACGCCTCCGGCGCGTCGCCGTCGAGCGCGCCGGCGACGACCTCGACCAAAGGCTCGCGGTAGCCGGTGAGATAGGCCGGAAGGCGGAACTGCTTGACCAGGATCACCGTGCCGCGCGCGGGATCGATGGGCAGGACGGCCGCGGCATGCTTGCGGTCGAAGACCTCGCGGCTCTGCTCCTGCCAGGTGCCGTCGCCGCGCCGGTAGTCGAAATCGTAGACGCTGAGCTTGTAGCGCTCGTGGCTCAGCACGCGCTCGTCGCGAAGCTTCACGCGATCTGATAGGTCTTCGCTCATGACACCCGCCGCGCGACTCCAAGCCGTCATCGACATATTGGGCGAGCTCGACCGTACAGCCAAGCCGGCCGACCGGCTGCTACGCGACTGGGGCCGGGCGCACCGCTTCGCGGGTTCCAAGGACCGCGCCGCGATCGCCGAGCAGACGTTCTCCATCCTGCGCCGCCGCTCGTCGCTCGCCTGGCGCATGCAGGACGACAGCCCGCGCGCGCTCGCCATCGCGGCCGCGGACGACGAGAGCCTGTTCACCGGCGGCTATGGCCCGGCGCCGCTGAGCGAGGACGAACGTGCGCGCCTGGCCGCGCCGCCGCGCGCGGCGCCCGACGCTGTCAAAGGCGAATATCCCGCCTTCCTCGAGGACGAGCTTCGCCGCGCGTTCGGGCCGCGGTTGCTCGACGAGATGGCGGCGATGCAGACGCGCGCGCCGGTCGATCTTCGCGTCAATACGTTGAAAGCCACGCGCGACGCCATGCTGGCGCGCATCGGCGGCGCGCCCACGCCGCGCTCGCCCTGGGGCATCCGTTTCCCCGCGGGCGTCACCGGCCTGGGTCCCTGCGCGGAGTTCGAGCTCCAGGACGAAGCCGCGCAGATCGCCTGTCTGATGAGCGGTGCCGTGCCGGGCATGCGCGTGCTCGATCTCGCGGCCGGCGCGGGCGGCAAGGCGCTGGCCATGGCGGCGATGATGAAGAACGAGGGCGAGATCGCGGCGCACGACATCAGCGCCGCGCGCCTGGCGCAGATCGGTCCGCGCGCCGCCCGCGCCGGCGTCACCATTGTCCGCGAGGGCGCGCCGCGCGGCGTCTACGATCTCGTGTTCGTCGACGCGCCGTGCAGCGGCACGGGCACCTGGCGGCGCCAGCCGGAGCTGCGCTGGCGCTTGACGCCGCAGCGCCTGACCCAATTGCGCGCGATCCAGGACGCGCTGCTCGCGCAGGCGGCCGGGCATGCGCGGCGCATCGTCTATGCGACCTGCTCGGTCCTGCCTTGCGAGAACGAGGACCGAATCGCGGCCTTCCTCGAATCGCATCGCGACTTCGCGGTCGCGGGCGAGATTTTCCGCGCCAGCCCGCTTTCGACCGGCACCGACGGGTTCTTCGCGGCCGTGCTTGCGCGCCGCGAGCCAAACGGCTAAATCCCGCTATGGCAGCTCCCGTCCTCGTTATCGATTTCGGCTCGCAGGTAACCCAGCTGATCGCGCGGCGCGTGCGCGAAGCGGGCGTCTATTGCGAGATCGTCCCTTACAACAAAGCCGACGCCGCGCTGGCGGAAGCGCAGCCGCAGGCGGTCATCCTTTCCGGGGGCCCCTGCAGCGTCACCGAGCACGATTCGCCGCGCGCGCCGGCGCGCGTGTTCGAGCTTGGCGTGCCGGTGCTCGGCATCTGTTATGGCGAGATGACGATGAGCGCGCAGCTCGGCGGCAAGGTCGAGGGCGGGCACAACCGCGAGTTCGGCCGCGCCGACATCCTGATCGAGCAGGCATCGCCCCTGCTCGTGGGCCTCGGCGAGCATGGCGGGCGCGAGCCGGTGTGGATGAGCCATGGCGACAAGATCACCGCGATCCCGCCGGGCTTCGCGGTGCTGGCGACGAGCGAAAGCTCGCCCTACGCCGTTATCGGCGACGAGGCGCGGCGTTTCTACGGCGTGCAGTTCCATCCCGAGGTCGCGCACACGCCGCGCGGCGCCACCATCCTGCGCAATTTCCTCGGCATCGCCGGAATCAAGCCCGAGTGGAACATGCATGCCTTCCGCGAGGCCGAGATCAAGCGCATCCGCGCCCAGGTCGGCGGCGCCAAGGTGATCTGCGGGTTGTCGGGCGGCGTGGATTCGTCGGTCGCGGCCGTGCTCATCCACGAAGCGATCGGCGACCAGCTCACCTGCATCTTCGTCGACACCGGGCTGATGCGCGCGGGCGAGGCGCAAGAGGTCGTGTCGCTGTTCCGCGGGCATTACAACATCGCGCTGGCCGACGTCGACGCGTCGGAGCTGTTCCTCGCGCGCCTAGCCGGCGCCATCGATCCGGAAGACAAGCGCAAAGCCATCGGCGCCGCTTTCATCGAGGTGTTCGAGGCCGAGGCTGCCAAGATCGGCGGCGCGGAGTTCCTCGCACAAGGCACGCTCTATCCCGACGTGATCGAGAGCGTGAGCGCGACGGGCGGACCGTCGGTGACGATCAAGTCGCACCACAATGTCGGCGGCCTGCCCGAGCGCATGAACCTCAAGCTGGTCGAGCCGCTACGCGGGCTGTTCAAGGACGAGGTGCGCGCGCTCGGCCGCGAGCTCGGCCTGCCCGAGCATTTCGTCGCCCGCCATCCCTTTCCCGGACCGGGGCTCGCGATCCGCGTGCCCGGCGAGATCACGCGCGACAAGCTCGAGATCCTGCGCAAGGCGGACACGGTCTATCTCGACGAGATCCGCAAGGCCGGCCTCTACGACGAGATCTGGCAGGCCTTCGCGGTGCTGCTGCCGGTGCGCAGCGTCGGCGTGATGGGCGACGGGCGCACCTACGACTATGCGCTCGCCTTGCGCGCGGTGACCTCCAGCGACGGCATGACCGCGGACTACTATCCGTTCGAGCACGCGTTCCTCGGGCGCGTCTCCACCCGCATCGTCAACGAGGTCCCGGGCATCAACCGCGTCGTCTACGACATCACCAGCAAGCCCCCCGGCACCATCGAGTGGGAGTGAGGAGGCGGCGGTGTTCATTATTCGCAAGGGAAGCTGAGATCGAGCCGGTCTTGACCAGTACTGTCCGATGTGATGTCCTTCAAGAAAATCTACCATTGGTAGAGGAATTTATGCATTGCGCGATGGGGACCCGCAGAAAGATAGCGTTCGTGGCGGTATTCATCGCCCTGGTCGCTTCTTCGGGAGCCCGCGCAGCAGCGCAAACGATCGACAGCTGGGGCGTACAGGTAATCTTCCCCAAAATGCGGTTCAATCAATTCGCAAATTGGCTTGTCGGCTTCGCCGTCGATCAGGCGGACGGTCCACAGGGCGCGGGACCCGTTCTTATGAAAGGTCTCCAATGGCTATATGGAGGTACGCCGGTCGCCGGCACCCTCACCTTGAAGACCGATGGTGTCTATTTCGAAGGCGATTCTCTCGAGGCATTTTTCTATTTCGACAATAAGCCGGCGAAAATCTTCATTCCGTTGCGAGAAATACGGGCTGCGCGCGCCGATCCATCATTTATGGGATTTTCCGCGTATGTGTTCACGCTGCCGCGGGCTTATATAGAAACTACCAGGGGCGAAGTGGCGGCCATCTCGCAATTCAGCTCGAAATCAATCGCCCAGGAAATCAACGATTTGTTGCAGAGGGGCAAATAATACCAACGGACCTCATCAATGACTCATTTCGTCATGGCCGCCTTGAGGCACGGCTGTCCGGAAAATCGGCCTTTTTCCGAAGGAATCTGGATGGCCGGGGCAAGCCCACGGCTGTCCGGTTTAATTTCAGTTCCATTGGATAGCCAGTTGTAGAGGGTTTTTCGAGGTTTGGCGTTGGGGTTCGAGGAGTCTGTCCAGGCGTCTTCGATGCATGAGGTTTGCGCGGACGAGGCGGACGAAGGCGA
>DASZQV010000044.1:0-57905 GCA_035549495.1 Rhizomicrobium sp.
GTTCCAGCTGGTGACCGGCCGGGTCTGGAAGGGCACGGCGTTCGGCGGCGCCCGGGGCCGCACCGACGTGCCCAGGATCGTCGACTGGTACATGGACGGCAAGATCAACATCGACGACCTGATCACCCACACCATGCCCCTGCAGGACATCAACAAGGGCTTCGAGCTGATGAAGAAGGGCGAGTCGATCCGCAGCGTCGTGATCTACTAGCGCGGCGCGCGGCGCATGACCGCCCGCCGCAAGACGACATGAAACGAAACATAGGGAGGAAGAACAGATGGCTGTGTCAATTCATCCGGCGGTGGACAACGGGATCAAGCCGGCGGCGGCGGGCTTTGCCGGCGGAACGCTGGTCTGCAAGTGCAGCGCGGACCCCGTCGAGGTCACCATCCAGTCCCAGTCCGCGCATAACCACGTCTGCGGCTGCACCAAGTGCTGGAAGCCGGCGGGCGCGACGTTCTCGCAGGTCGCCGTGGTGCCGCGCGACAAGGTCTCGGTCACCAAGAACGCGCAGAAGCTGAAGGTGGTCGATTCCAGCGCCACCATCCAGCGCTACGCCTGCACCGGCTGCGGCGTCCACATGTACGGCCGCATCGAGAACCAGAAGCATCCGTTCTACGGTCTCGACTTCGTGCACACCGAGCTGTCGAAGCAGAGCGGCTGGTCGCCGCCGGAATTCGCGGCCTTCGTCTCGTCGATCATCGAGAGCGGCTACGACCCCAAGGGCATGGATGCCGTGCGCGCCCGCCTGAAGGAGCTGAAGCTCGAGCCCTATGACTGCCTCTCGCCGGCGCTGATGGATTTCATCGCCACGCATATCGCCAAGGCCTCGGGCGCGCTCAAGGCCTGATCGCCCAAGGTCGACCGGCGCCCGGCAACGGCGCGGACCTTCTTGCCAGCCGCTGCGGCGTCGGCCCGCAGCGGCTGGATCCTTTTCCGGCGCTCGACCTCGCGGCCTTCGATCAGTAAGGCGGCTTGCGGCGGGCGCGCTGCGTCTTGGCCGCCTCGGTCCACCAGGCGAGGTCGTCGGCGAAGCGCGGGAAGGCGTGCTGCAGATGCTGGCCGCCTGCGCCGATCGGCTTGCCGGCCTCGTCGAGCGTCTCGGCGATCGGGCCGACCATCACGGTGCTGGAGATCACCGCCATGCCCATCTCCGACAGGATGCCGTGCCAGATGAGATTCGAGCGCGCGGCCGCGATCCGCTGCGCCGAATAGCTGACGATCGCCGCCGGCCGCCAGAACCATTCCTCCAGGAAATGATCGGTGAGGTTCTTGAGGCCGGGCTGCGGTCCCCAATTGTATTCGCCGGCGACGAAGACGAAGGCATCCGCCGCCCGGATCTTGCCGGCGAGGTCCTGCAGCGGCTTGGGCGCCGTGCCGGGCGCATATTCCTTGTACATGCGGTCGAGCATCGGCAGGCCGACCGCCTGGGCGTCGACCAGCTCGACCTCGTCGCCGCGCGCCCGAAGCTGCTCGACCGTGTAGTTGGCCAGCCGGATGCCCATCCGGTCGCGGCGGTAGGAGCCGTATAAGACCAGGATGCGATCGGACATCGGATCCCCCTGAAGTGAGAAGCCGGGCGCTGGGCCCGGCTTCGATCGTATCAGGTGTCCAGGAAGCTTCGCAGCTTCCGGCTTCGGCTCGGATGCTTCAGCTTGCGGAGCGCCTTGGCCTCGATCTGCCGGATGCGCTCGCGGGTCACCGAGAACTGCTGGCCGACTTCCTCCAGCGTGTGGTCGGTGTTCATGCCGATGCCGAAGCGCATGCGCAGCACGCGCTCCTCGCGCGGCGTGAGCGAGGCGAGGACCCGCGTCGTCGTCTCGCGCAGATTGGCCTGGATCGCCGCGTCCAAGGGCAGCACCGCGTTCTTGTCCTCGATGAAATCGCCGAGGTGGCTGTCCTCTTCGTCGCCGATCGGCGTTTCGAGCGACAGCGGCTCCTTGGCGATCTTGAGAACCTTGCGCACCTTCTCCAGCGGCATGCCGAGTTTCTCGGCGAGTTCCTCCGGCGTCGGCTCGCGGCCGATCTCGTTCAGCATCTGGCGCGAGGTGCGCACGATCTTGTTGATGGTCTCGATCATGTGCACGGGGATGCGGATGGTGCGCGCCTGGTCGGCGATCGAGCGCGTGATCGCCTGGCGGATCCACCACGTCGCATAGGTCGAGAATTTGTAGCCGCGGCGGTATTCGAACTTATCGACCGCCTTCATCAACCCGATATTGCCTTCCTGGATCAGGTCGAGGAACTGCAAGCCGCGGTTGGTGTATTTCTTCGCGATCGAGATCACGAGACGAAGGTTCGCCTCGATCATCTCCTTCTTCGCCTGGCCGCTCTCGCGCTCGCCCTTCTGTACCGTCTGCACGATGCGGCGATAGTCGACGATCGACTGGCGCATCTCCTGCGCGAGCGTCTGGATCTCGTCGCGCAACCCATGGACCTTGTCGCGCTCGTCGGCGACGAAATCCTTCCAGCCCGGCCGCGACAGGCGCCCGACGCGGCGCGCCCAGTTGGGATCGAGCTCGTTGCCGAAATGCTCCTTGAGGAAATCCTCGCGCGCAACGCCATGCGCTTCGGCGAGGCGCAGCAGCTTGCCTTCGAGCGAGACCAGCCGGCGGTTGATGCCGTACATCTGGTCGACGAGCGCTTCGATGCGGTTGTTGTTGAGCTTGAGGCTCTTGACGAGGTCCACGGTCTCGCTGCGCAGCTTCTTGAAGCGGCGCTCCTGGCCGGTCGACAGCTCGTCGGCGCCCAGCGCCGCCTCGACGCTCGCGTCCTGCAGGCGGCCGAGCTTCTTGTAGAGGTTGGCGATGTTGTCGAGGGTCTCGAGCACCTGCGGCTTCAGCGCGGCTTCCATCGCCGACAGCGGGAGATTGCCCTCGTCGTCGAAATCGCCGTCCTCGCCCGCCGCATCGGCCGCGGCTGCGGTCTCGGCCGGATCCGCACCCTCTTCGCCGGCGGCCGGCGCGGGCTGCTTGGCCTGCGCCTTCTTGGCCTCGAGCACGGGATTGGTCACGCCCGGGATCGCCATCGGCGGCGGCAGGGGCTTGCCGTCGGGGCCGACCGCGTTCGCTGCCGCAACCGCCGCGGCCGCCGCCGCCGCCTGGCCCTCGGGCCCGGCGCCATAGGTCGCTTCCAGGTCGATGATGTCGCGAAGCAGAACCTTGCCTTCGTTGAGCTCGTCGCGCCACACCGTCAGCGCTTCGAAGGTCAGCGGGCTCTCGCACAACGCGCCGATCATCAGCTCGCGGCCGGCCTCGATGCGCTTGGCGATCGCGATCTCGCCCTCGCGCGACAACAGCTCGACCGAGCCCATCTCGCGCAGATACATGCGCACCGGATCGTCGGTGCGGTCGTATTGCTCGGCCGCCTGGCCGGTCTTGGTGGCGACTTCCTTGCCCTCGGCGAGCGCGGGCACGTCGCCTTCGCCGCTCTCTTCCTGCTCTTCGCTCTCGATGACGTTGATGCCCATTTCGTTGAGCATCGACATCGTGTCTTCGATCTGCTCCGACGAGGTCTTGTCGGACGGCAGCACCTTGTTCAGCTCGTCATAGGTGACATAGCCGCGCTGCTTGGCGCGCTGGATCATCTTGCGCACGCCGACATCGGACATGTCGAGCAGCGGGCTATCCGCGTCGCCCGGGGTCTCGTTCTCGCCGGGCTTGCCGGTCTTGGGGGGAGGCACCTTGACGCCGGGCTTCACCGGCGCTGCTGCGGGCTTCTTCAGCGTCTCGGCGGCCTGCTTGGCCTTGAGCGCGGCGGCCGCCTTGGCGTCGACCTTGGGCGCGGGCTTCGCGGCCGGCTTGGAGGCGGCCGGCTTGGCCGGCGCGGCCTTGGCTTTCACGGCCGGCTTGGCCTTCTCGGCGACCTTCTTCTCGGGCGCCTTCTTGATCGACGCCGCTTTGGCGGGGGCCGCCTTGGCGGGCGCCGTCTTCTTGGGGGCCGGTTTGGCTTTCGCCGCTTTCTTGGGGTGCTTCACTGCCACGAATTTCATTCCCTTGGCGCCTCCGGAGAAGGAGAACGCAGATATCCCTACCCTATGTGTGTGCGAGCGACTTTTGCGTCAGTCGCCGGAGCCCTTGAGCCGGCTGTATTCGGCCCAATTCGCCTCGGTCGCCTCCGCGCGGAGCCGCTCGGCGGCACGCTGCCGCTCGGGCTCGATCTCCACGAGGTCGCGCAGCTCTTGGGCGGCACGGAGGAATTGGGCCTCGACATCGGCATCCCCTGCGGATGTCTCGTCCGTCGGGCTGCCCGTTCCCCGCCCCAACCGGGCGACAAGATCGGCCAATCCCCTAGCGGCGAGATGGGTCTCCAACCCCGGATTTTCAAGCCTGAAACTGGAAGCGGCGAGGTTTAGGAGTTCGTGGCGCAATGTGTCAAGCGAACGGTCCGAAAACGGGATTTCGGCCAGGATTTCGCCCTGGCGGACGGCGATTTCGGGGTCGCGCAGCAGAAGGCGGGCGATTTCGGCCTCTTTGAGCTGGCGCACCCCCGCCCGCCCGGCCCGGGCCATCAGGCTGGCCTTGAGCTGGGCCGAGACCGGCAGTGGCGGCGCGGGGGCGAAGCGGCGGCCGCCCACACCGCGAAACTCGGATCTGCCTTCCGCCCGCCCGACCGCCGAAACGACCCGGCGCTTGAAGGTATCGAAGACCTGCTGTTCGAAGTCGCGCTTGTAATAGTCGGCGATCTTGCCGTCGCCGATCAGGGCCACGATCTCGGACAGGGAGCGCTCGAGGCCGGCCCGGCGCTCGGGGGTGGAGAAATCCTTGCCCTCGGTCTCGGCCCGCCACAGCACCTTGGACAGCGGCTCGGCCGCATCGAGCAGCGCCTGCATCGCGGCGCGGCCCTGTTTTCCCAAAAAGCTGTCCGGGTCCTCGCCCTTGGGCAGGAACACGAAGCGCAGCGAATGGCCGGGCTTGAGCATGGGCAGCGCCAGCCGCGCGGCGCGATGGGCGGCGCGCAAGCCCGCCTCGTCGCCGTCGAAGGCCATCACCGGCTCCGGCGCCGTGCGCCAGAGAAGCCCCAGCTGGTCTTCGGTCAGCGCCGTGCCGAGCGGCGCGACGGCATAGTCGAAGCCGGCGCGCACCAGCGCGATCACGTCCATATAGCCTTCGGCGACGACGATGGTCTGGGCCTTGATCGCCGGCGCGCGGGCGGAGGCGAAATTGTAGAGAAGCTGCCCCTTGGAGAAGAGCGCCGTCTCGCCGGTGTTGATGTATTTGGGCTTGGCGTCGGGCTCCAGCGCGCGCGCGCCGAAGGCCACGATGCGCCCGCGCGCGTCGCTGATCGGAAACGTCACGCGGTTGAAGAAGAAGTCGCGCGTGCCGCGCTCGCCTTCCGCCGGCCGCGCCAGCCCCGCCGCGACCGCGTCGTCGGGCGTGATGTTGCGGCCCTTGAGATGCTCGAGCAGCGCATTGTTCGACGGCGCATAGCCCAGCCGAAACCGCTTCGCTGCGTCGCCATTCAGCCCGCGCGAGGCCAGATAGTCGCGCGCCGCGCGGCCCACGCCTTCGCGCAGTTGCGCCTCGAAGAACGCGCAAGCCCCCTCGATCACCTCATAGAGCGATTTGCGCTTCTCTTCCCGCGCCTCGTCCTCGGCCGACCATTTGGGGAGCTCGACGCCGGCCTGGCTCGCGAGGCGCTCGACGGCCTCGGGGAACGACAGGCCTTCGGTCTCCATCAGCCAGCGGAACGCGTCGCCGCCCTTGCCGCAGCCGAAGCATTTGTAGGTGCGCCGCGCGTTCTCGACCTTGAAGCTGGGCGACTTCTCCTTGTGGAACGGGCAGCAGCCCCAATATTGCTGGCCGCGGCGCGTCAGCTTCACGCGGCTGCCGACGAGCTGGACGATGTCCGTCCGCCGAAGCACTTCGTCGAGAAGATGGGGACCGAAACGCATGGTCCGACCATATCGAACTTCGGCAGGCGTCTGGCGATCTTTCGCGACAATTTTCTGTGGGGCGTTCGGCCCTTGTTAAACCTTGAATTGTACCGTTCCCCAGTCGAAGGGACCTGTCATGAGCTTGGTGCTGGAGCGCACGTTCGAATCCCGCTGGAAGCTTCTGGAAGCGGCCAGGGACCGGATCGCCGTCGCCGAGACCCTTCCCAGCCTGATCGAGGTGGTGCGCTCGACCGTGCGGGCGGTGTGCTCGTCGGACGGGGTGAGCTTCGTGCTGCGCGAAGGCGACAAATGCCACTATGTCGAGGAGGACGCGATCGCGCCCTTGTGGAAAGGCCAGCGCTTCGCGATGACGAGCTGCATTTCGGGCTGGTGCATGCTGCACGGCCGGACTGCGGCGGTCGAGGACATCTTCGCCGATGCGCGCATTCCCCACGACGTCTACCGCCGCACCTTCGTCAAGAGCCTGATCATGGCGCCGGTCAAGGACGAAGCGCCCATCGCCGCGCTCGGGACTTATTGGCGCGACCGCCGCCGGTTCTCGGACCGCGAGATCGCGACCGTCGAGGCGCTTGCCGAGGCGGTCGGCCAGGCGATGAAACTCGCCCGGGCGGCTTAAAGAGTCTTCTGGAAGTGGAAGCTCGTTATCGCGAGCTTGAGGCGGTGATAGAAGCGGTGTGCGCCCAGCCGATGCGTGCCGGAATCGAGATGGAACTGGGCGCAGCCTTCGGCGCGCGCGAGGTCCTCCATCCAGCGCATCAGCGCCTCCGAAAAGCCCTTGCCGCGATGGCTTTCCAGGCAGATCAGATCGTCGACATAGAGCGCCTTGCCCCAGGCCAGCCACTCCGAGACTCGGAAGCCGGCCGCCGCGACGGGCTCGCCCGCATCCTCGACATAGATCAGCCGCCAGCCCGCGCCGGATTGCTGGCGGCGCACGCGCGCGAGGAACTCCGCCTGGCTTCCCACATGCGGGCGCAGCTCGCGCATCACCGGATAGACGCGCGCGATCTCGGCATCGGTCTCAGCGAGCTTAACCTCCATGGTCCCTCACGAACCGTGCGATGGCGTCGGCCGCGACGCGCCATTCCGAGATGGCGAGGCCGTCCTCGTTCGTCGCCGCATGGCCGGGGATGCAGTCGTAAAGATGTTCATAGGAAAACTCTGCGTCCGGCGAATCGAAATGGATATGCCGGTTGCGGAATACCGCCTCTGCGCCGCGGCGATACACGGTCCACAGCTCGGCGAAATCGTCGATGCCGGGCTCGCCCGCCTGGGTGACGAAGCACGACCGCTCCGCGCCCTCAGCGAAACGCCGCGCGCCCTCCAGCCATTGGCGGCGATAGGCGTCGGCGTCCCAGAACGCGGTGAGCGCCAGGAAGCCTTCCTCGAAATCGCCGATGACGATGGCGCCGGCGCGCTCGCCGCCTTCGTCCTCCTCTTCGACGAAGCCGATATGAAAGCCGCTCACTTCGGCGCGCTCAACAGGTCCTTGACCGTGCCGCTCGCCTTGGCGAAATCCATCTGGCCGGCATAGCGCTCCTTCATCGCCGCCATCACCTTGCCCATGTCCTTCATCTGCGTGGCGCCCAGCTCGGCGATCACGGCGGACGCGGCGGCGCGCGTCTCCTCGTCGCTCATCTGCTTGGGCATGAAGCCGCGGATGACGGCGATCTCCTCGCGCTCGGAGGCCGCAAGCTCGGGGCGGTTGCCCGAATCGAAAGCGGCGGCCGATTCCTCGCGCTGCTTGATCATCTTGGCGAGAAGCAGAAGGATGTCGTCGTCGCCGAGCAATTCGCGGCTGGTCTCGGTGCGCGCGGCGATGTCGCGGTCCTTCAGCGCGGCCAGCACCATGCGCAGGGTCGCCAAACGCTTGGCGTCCTTGGCCTTCATCGCCTCCTTCATCGATTCGTTCAATTGCTCGCGCAGACCCATGTTTTTCTCCGTTTTCCGCGGGCGAAATTAGCACGTTGACGCGCGCGCCTGGCACCCCTATTTCTGGGCAAATTCGAGGCTCCCATGCGAGACATCATTCCCGCGACCCTGGCGCTCGCGGACGGCACGATCTTCAGAGGTCGCGGCTTCGGCGCGGCCACGCAAGCCGTCGGCGAGGTCTGCTTCAACACCGCGATGACCGGCTATCAGGAGATCCTGAGCGATCCCTCCTATGCCGCGCAGATCGTGTGCTTCACCTTCCCGCATATCGGCATCGTCGGCACGAACGACGAGGACCTCGAGACCATCAACCCGGCGGTGCGCGGCGTGGTCGTGCGCGCCGACGCCGAGAACCCGTCGAACTGGCGCAGCCTTGGAAAGCTCGACCGCTGGCTGAAGGCACACAACATCCCCGGCATCGCGGGCCTCGACACCCGCGCGCTCGCCTCGCGCATCCGCGAGAAGGGCATGCCGCATGGCGTGATCGCCCATGGCGAGGCGGACACCGATGCGCTGGTCGCGGCGGCGAAAGCATTTGTGGGCCTCGAGGGCGTCGATCTCGCCAAGGACGTGAGCGGACGGCAGACGCGCAAATGGCGCCAGACGCCATGGACGCTCGGGCGAGGCTATGGCGAGCAGGAGAAGCCGCAATTCCGCGCGGTCGTGATCGACTATGGCGTCAAGCACAACATCCTGCGCGAGCTCGCCGGCCTCGGCGCCGACGTGACCGTGGTGCCGGCGAACGCGACCTATGACGAGGTGATGGCGCACAAGCCGCAAGGCGTGGTGCTCTCCAACGGCCCGGGCGATCCGGCCGCGACGGGCGAATACGCGATCCCGACGATCCGGGCGCTGATGGCGGCCGAGGTTCCGGTGTTCGGCATCTGCCTCGGCCATCAGATGCTCGGGCTCGCGCTCGGCGGCAAGACCAGGAAGATGACCCAGGGCCATCACGGCGCCAACCATCCCGTGAAGGACCTCGGCACCGGCAAGGTCGAGATCGTGTCGATGAACCACGGCTTCACGGTGGACGCCAAAACCCTGCCCGCGAACGTCAAAGAGACCCATGTCTCGCTGTTCGACGGCAGCAATTGCGGGCTGGCGGTCGAGGGCAAGCCGGTGTTCAGCGTGCAGTACCACCCCGAGGCGTCGCCCGGACCGATGGATTCGCACTATCTGTTCGAGCGTTTCGCCGACGCGGCGAAGAAGCGGGCTTAGATCGTTTCGGCGTTCAACTGCGCCGCCCAGTGCGCCAGCCGTTCCTTCAGCATGCGGTCGCGGCCGAAGACGAGCTGCTCGTCGGTGAGGGTTTCCAGCGCCTCGAACGAGAACGCGTCGGCGCCATGCGCATTCCACGCGGCCTGCAGCGATTTCGGCGCCTGCGCGCCTTGCCGGAGCGCGAACGAGACGCGGTTCCAGATCGCGGCGAGGTCGGGAGCGCCGCCCACCCATTGCGCGCCCGTCGCGGCGCAGCGCACGACATAGATGCCGGATGCGGCCTTGCGCTCCTTGTAAGCTGCGATGGCAGCCTTGCGGTCGTCGCGTTTCATCGAAGCGCCTTTCGGATCACCAGTTTAAGCCCCGACCATCTGTCGTCGACGGCGCAGACCTTCACGTCGACCAGATCGGTCGCAAGCGCGCGGGCGCGGATCAAATCCTCGGTCACGTCGGTCGGAATCTTCGCCGCTTGCTTATACCACGACACCCAGATCGCGCCGTCGGTGGTCATCGCCTTGCGCGCCTTGGGCAGGAGCGTGTCGAGCTCCGCCAGCGACGTCACGAACAGATGCACGATGTCGGCCGGGCCTTTCGTCACCGTCGCGAACGCATAGTCCCTCGGCGCGCCGAGGGCGAGCACGCGCGCGCCGTCCTTGATGCCGAGCTTCTTGGCGAGCGGCGCGCCCGAATAGCCGCTCATGTCTCGAGCCGCCAGGGCGGGAAGCGGCGGTTCTCGCCCGCCCAATAGAGACAGAGCCGGTTGCCGGCGGGATCGCGGAACGAGGCCTCGCGCCACAACCAGCTCCGGTCGACCGGATCGTTCTCGAACGCGATGCCTTGCGCCTTCAACGCGGCGACGCGCGCATCCAGATCCTCGCATTCGAAATAGAGCGACGGGCCGTTGCCCGCTTCCCCGCCCAGATGCAGCGAGAAGGTGCTCTCGCCGTCGCCGATCTCGAACCGCGCATAGTGGTCGTTCTCGACGATCAGCGTGAAGCCCAGCGTCCTGTAGAACGCGATCGAGCGGTCGAGATCGGTCGCCGGCACGGTCACCTGGTTGAGCTTCATCTGGGCCATTCACTTTTCAAAATAGACATCTGCACGAAGGAGCCGCGGCGGCCGAGCCGATCGTCGCGATAGCCCTCGCGCACCAGGCCTTCCTCGACCCAGCCCATCGCGCGATAGACGTGCTGCGCGCGCGGATTGGTCTCGACCACCTCGAGCCAGAAACGATGCGCGTCGGTGTTCGCGAACACCCAGCCGGTCAGCGCGGCCAGCACGCGCTTGCCGTGCCCCTTCTCGGCGTCGTGCACCGCGATGCGCTTCAGATAGAGGTTCTCCGGCCGCATCCAGGTCTCGTGCAGGATCGCAAAGCCGATATCGCCGCTCTCGTCCGCCGCCACCAGATAGCGGAATTCGGGATCGGCCATGCGCGCGCGATGCTTGTCTTCCGGCCAGCGCCCGACATAGCGCTCGTAGTCCGGCCGGCGCTCGCACGCCATGATGAAAGGGATGTCGCGCTCTTCGGCGCGGCGCAGTGTGATGCTCATACCTCCAGCTTAGCGCCGGAGCTCGATCACGTCGAAATCGGATTCCTGGACGGGATAGGGCAGCTCGATGCGCGCGCCGGTCGCGGTCGCGTACAGCATGCCGATCTGGTCGTCGGGCGTAGCGCGCGCGCCGAACGAGGCGCCGTTGCCGGAATAGCGATGCGCAGGCTCGCCCTTCACCCAGGAGGCGCCCAGATACACATAGCCGTTGCCCTCCGGATAGAGCAGCCCCGCCATGCGCTGCGTGCCGCTCAGCTTCTCGAACGCGAGCATGCCCTCGTGCTCGACGATGCGGCAGCGGAACCAGGCATAGGTCATGGGCGGCATCGCACCGCCGGATTTGATGGTGCGGCAGCGCCAGCTCCCGGTCACCGGGCCGCCGGTCACGGGCGCGCTCAGCGCCTCGGCTGAAGCGCCGCCGGCGCGGCTGCGCGCTTCGTCGAGGCGGGCGAGCCGGTTCTGGTCGAAGGTCGAGGCCTGGTCGCGCCAGCCGGCCTGCGCCGGGGCCGCGAACGCGCAGACGATCAGCGCTGCCTCAAGAATCCGCCTCAACATTGCTCGCCTCTCCCTCGCCATTGCCGTTCTCGGGCGGCGTCCAGCCCTTGAGATCGGCCGTGGGCGGCATGCCCACGATGTTGTAGCCGGCGTCGACGAAGTGAACCTCGCCCGTGACGCCGCCCGAGAGATCGCTAAGCAAATAGAGTGCCGCGCCGCCGACATGGTCGAGCTCGAGATTCTTCTTGAGCGGCGCGTTGTGCTTGTTCCATTTGAAGACAGTCCGCGCGTCGCCGACCGCCGAGCCCGCCAAGGTGCGCATCGGCCCGGCCGAGATCGCGTTGACGCGGATGCCGTCGCGCCCCAGATCGGCGGCGAGATAGCGCACGCTGGCCTCCAGCGCCGCCTTGGCCACGCCCATGACGTTGTAGTTCGGCATCACGCGGCTGGCGCCGAGATAGCTCAAGGTCACCAGCGCGCCGCCGGTGCCGCCTTGGGCCGGCGGCGTCATCAGGTGCGACGCGCGATTGGCCACCGCGGTGAAGGAATAGCAGGAAATATCGAGAGACCGGGCGAAATTGGCGCGGCTGGTGTCTACATAGCGCCCCGTCAGCTCGTTGCGGTCGGAATAGGCGATGGCGTGGACCAGGAAATCGAGCCCGCCCCATTCCTTCTTCAAGGTCTCGAAGGCGGTGTCGAGCTCGTCGTCCTTCTCGACGTCGCCCGGCATCATCAAGGTCGAGTTGCCGTTGATCAGGCGGCGCAAGCGCTTGGCCTGGGCCTCGCCCTGATAGGTGAAGGCGAGCTCCGCGCCGTGCGCTTTCAGCATGCGCGCGATGCCCCAGGCGATGGAGTGGTCGTTCGCGACCCCCATCACCAGGCCCCGCTTGCCCGACATCAGCGCGCCATTTTCAGCCATGCTCTTGTCTCGTTTCGGGACGGTTTCGCCGCCCACGGAGGATAACGTTCAAGCGTCGTACCGCTGGAAGACCAGCGATGCGTTGGTGCCGCCGAAGCCGAAGCTGTTGGACATCGCCCGCTCGATCTTCGCGTTGTCGATGCGCTTCAGAACGATGTTCGCGTCGGCGACCGCGGGGTCGATCTCTTCGATGTTGGCGCTTTCGGCGATGAAGCCGTGGCGCATCATCAGAAGCGTATAGACCGCCTCGTGCACGCCGGCCGCGCCCTGGCTGTGGCCGGAGAGCGACTTTGTCGCGCTGACCGGCGGCATCCTGTCGACGCCGAAGACCTGCTTGATCGCGTCGATCTCGGGGATGTCGCCCACCGGCGTCGAGGTCGCGTGCGGATTGATGTAGTCGATCGGGCCCAAGCCTTCGATCGCCATCTGCATGCAGCGCACCGCGCCTTCGCCCGACGGCGCGACCATGTCGGCGCCGTCCGCGGTGGCGCCATAGCCGACCAGCTCCGCCCAGATCTTCGCGCCGCGCGCTTTGGCGTGCTCGAGCTCCTCGAGGACGAGAATGCCGCCGCCGCCCGAGATCACGAAGCCGTCGCGGTTCTTGTCATAGGCGCGCGAGGCTTTCTCGGGCGTCGCGTTGTACTTGGACGACATCGCGCCCATGGCGTCGAACAATTCGCTCAAGGTCCAGTCGAGCTCCTCGCCGCCGCCGGCGAACATCATGTCCTGCTTGCCCCACTGGATCATCTCATACGCATTGCCGATGCAATTCGCCGAGGTCGAGCAGGCCGAGCTGATCGAATAGTTCACGCCTTTGGTCTTGAACCAGGTCGAGAGGTTCGCCGAGCAGGTCGACGACATCGCCTTGGGCACGGCGAACGGGCCGACGCGCTTGGGCGAGTTGTTCTGGCGCGTGATGTCGGCGGCGCCGACGATGGCCTTGGTCGACGGCCCGCCCGAGCCCACGATCAGCCCGGTACGCGGGTTGGAGATATCCTTCTCCTCGAGCCCCGCGTCCTGGATCGCCTGGTTCATCGCGACCCAGCAATAGCCGGCGCCGTCGCCCTGGAAGCGGCGCGCGCGGCGGTCGACGACCTGGTCGAGATCGATCTTCAGGCTGCCGTGCACCTGAGAGCGGAAACCGAGGCGCGCGTAGTCCTCGGCCGTGACGATGCCCGACTTCGCCTCGCGCAGGGAGGCCACGACCTCCTGGCTGTTGTTGCCGAGAGAGGAGACGATACCCAGCCCGGTGACGACGACTCTTCTCATCTATGCAGGCTGCGCCGCGCCGTTCGGCTGGGTCGCCGGATCGGAGAACAGCCCGACGCGCAGATCCTTGGCTTCGAAGATCGTTTTGCCGTCGACCTTGACGATGCCGTCGGCGATGCCGAGCACGAGCTTGCGCATGATCACGCGCTTCAGATCGATGTAGTACTGCACCTTCTTGGCGGTCGGCAGCACCATGCCGGTGAACTTCACCTCGCCGACGCCGAGCGCGCGGCCCTTGCCCAGCCCGCCGAGCCAGCCCAGGAAGAAGCCCAGCATCTGCCACATCGCGTCGAGGCCGAGGCACCCCGGCATCACCGGATCGCCGACGAAGTGGCATTTGAAGAACCACAGGTTCGGATTCACGTCGAGCTCGGCCTCGATCTCGCCCTTGTTCGCGCTGCCGCCGATGTCCGAGATCTTCGTGATGCGGTCGAACATCAGCATCGGGGGGAGCGGCAACTGCGGGTTGCCGGGGCCGAACAGCTCGCCGCGTGCGCAGGCCAGCAGGCCCTGAAGGTCGAAGCTCGATTTGCGTGCCGGGTTGGTCGTATCCAAGTGTCGTTTCCTTCCGCCCGCCTCTTGACTTGGCCGGGGCTTGAGCCAATCTGTATCGCTTGTTAGAAACGTTCTAACAAAGCAGAAGTCATCCTAGCAAAGATGCGGCGCGAGTGTCAGTCGCGCAAGGGGCTTCGGGAACAGGCGATGGTCAGGAAAATCCGGGAACATGGCGGCGAAAAGACGGCGGAGCGGCTCCGCGACGCCGGCCTGCGTCCGACGCGCCAGCGCCTCGAGCTGGCCGGGCTCCTGTTCGGCGACGGCGACCGGCACCTGACCGCCGAAAACCTGCATGACGAGGCCGAACGGGCCGGGATCAAGGTCTCGCTCGCGACCGTCTACAACACCCTGCACCAGTTCACCGAAGCGGGCCTCTTGCGCCAGGTGATGGTCGACGCCTCGCGCTCCTATTTCGACACCAATATCGGCAACCACCAGCATTTCTACTGCGAAGACGAGAACCGGCTGATCGACATCCCCGGCGAGACCATCGCCGTCGCCGGCATCCCCGTGCCGCCCAAGGGCACGCAGATCGAGCGCGTCGACGTCGTCATCCGCGTGCGGCGGCAGTAAATCTCTTCGATAAATCTTCTTTAGAACTATTCTAAAGTGGTTGACAACCGCCCGCGCGCGGACGCATCCTCGTGTCCGACACGACAACGCGCCAACCAAGGAGAGGTTGACATGGCCCATCTGAAAGACAGCAAGACCGCCCAGAATTTGCGCGACGCGTTTGCCGGCGAAAGCCAGGCCAACCGCCGCTACCTCTACTTCGCGCAGAAGGCCGACGTCGAAGGCTACAACGACGTCTCCGCCGTGTTCCGCTCGACCGCCGAAGGCGAGACCGGCCACGCGCACGGGCATTTGGAATATCTCGAAGCCGTGGGCGATCCCGCGACCGGCGAGCCGATCGGCGACACGTCGCTGAACCTGAAGGCCTCCATCGCCGGCGAGACGCACGAATACACCGACATGTATCCGGGCATGGCCAAGACAGCGCGCGACGAAGGCTTCGACGAGATCGCCGACTGGTTCGAGACCCTCGCCAAGGCCGAGAAGAGCCATGCCGGCCGCTTCCAGAAGGCCCTCGACACGCTGGGCAAGTGACTGTCATCCTTCGAGGCGCGCAGTCGCGCGCACCTCAGGATGGCGATCTTGCAATCGCGTCACCCTGAGGTGGCCGCGCAAGCGGCCCTCGAAGGACGACGCGTTTCTTAGAGCCGCGACCATGACCTCTCGTGAAGGCAGCCTCGACGCGCCGACGCGTCATCCGATTGCGTGGAGCGATCCGGACTTCACCGATCCCGTGAAGCTCGACGCCGAGATGCGCCGCGTCTTCGACGTCTGTCACGGCTGCCGGCGCTGCTTCAATCTGTGCGATTCCTTCCCGCGCCTGTTCGACCTGATCGATTCCAATCCGACCGAAGACGTCGAAGGCGTGAAGTCGGCGGATTTCCTGAAAGTCAGCGAAGCCTGCACCCTGTGCGACATGTGCTTCATGACCAAGTGCCCCTATGTGCCGCCGCATCCTTTCCAGCTCGATTTCCCGCATCTGATGCTGCGCCACCGCGTCGCCGAGGCGAAGAAGGGCAACAAGGATTTCGTCGCCCGCCAGCTGGCCGAGATGGACCGCAACGGCAAGATGGCCGTGCCGCTGTCGGGGCTCGTCAATTGGGGTGCGAAGAAAGACAACGCGCTGACGCGCCCGCTGATGGACAAGGTCGCCCATATCGACCGCGACGCCGAGCTGCCGAAGTTTGCGTCTCAGACCTTCCTCCGCGCCGAGAAAAAATCGCCGGGCATGATCAACGCCGGCGCGCCGGCTTACGGCAAGCGCAAGGCGGCGATCTTCGCGACCTGCTTCGTCAACTACAACAAGCCCGAGACCGGCCTGGCGGCACGCGACGTGCTCAATCACCTCGGCGTCGAGACCAAGGCAACCTATCCCGGCTGCTGCGGCATGCCGTTCCTCGAGCAGGCCGAGATGGAGAAGGTCGCGGGCCAGGCGCGCAAGGTCGCGGCGGCGCTCGTGGAGCTGATCGACCAGGGCTACGACATCGTCACGACGACGGCGTCGTGCGGGCTGATGCTGAAATTCGAATGGGCGCTGATCGTGCCCGACGACGCGAACGTCAAGCGCGTCGCCGAGAACGTCTACGACATCGACGAGTACGTGGTCGACATCGCGAAGAAGGAAGGCCTGCCAGGCGGGTTGAAGCCCCTGCCCGAAGGCGTGACGGTGCATCTGGCCTGTCACGCGCGCGCGCAGAACATGGGGCCCAAGGCGGCCGAGATGCTGCGTCTGATCCCCGACACGCCCGTCGACGTGATCGAGCGCTGCTCGGGCCATGGCGGCACCTTCGGCGTGGTCAAGCCGACGCATGCGGTGGCGGTGAAGGTCGGCAAGCCCGTGTTCCGCGCCGCCAGCCAGAAGCCGCGCGGCCATATCGTCTCGGATTGTCCGCTGGCGGCGCAGCACATCGTGGGCCACATCGAAGGCGAGAAGAAGGAGCCGGAGCATCCGATCCAGATCCTGGCCAGGGCATACGGATTGGACCCGAAATGAAACGCGCGATCGCCGAAGCCGACATCCTCTCCGACGCCGAGTACGCCGCGCATCGCAAGGAGTTGCGCGCGCCCATCGTCGCGATGAAGAAGAACCGCCGCGTCGAGGTCGGACCGTTCGCGACGTTCTATTTCGAGAACTATCGGACGATGTGGCTGCAGGTCCACGAGATGCTGCGCATCGAGAAGGGCGCCAAGGACCAGATCGCGGGCGAGCTCGAAGCCTACAATCCGCTGATCCCGCAAGGCGCCGAGCTGATCGCGACGTTGATGCTCGAGATCGAGGACGGCGCGCGCCGCGACAAGGTGCTGCGCACGCTCGGCAACATCGAGGAGAGCGCCTTCCTCGACCTCGACGGCGAGCGCATCAAGGCGACGCCCACCGAATACGAGGACCGCACCACGCCGGACGGCAAGACCTCGTCGGTGCATTGGCTGCGCTTCAGCTTCACGCCGGCGCAGATCGCGGCGTTCAAGGACGGCAAGGCGCCCGCCGTGCTCGGCTTCGCGCATCCGAACTACGGCCATATGGCGGTGATCCCGCCGCAGGTGCGCGACGAGCTGGCGAAGGATTTCGCTTAAGCGTAGAGGCTCGCGATGCGCGAAACCGCGTCCTCGGATTCGGCGCGGTCGACCGTCTCGTTGTCGTCGCCGTAGCCGCGCATGTCGCCGCCTTCGAGCATCTGCACCACGATGCCGTCGCGCCGCGACAGCACGCTGACGCCGTCGTAATAGAGGCCGTAATTCACCTCGGGCTGCGGGATCAGCCAGCCGATCTGGCCGCGCACCGGCACCACGCTCTCGTCCTTGCACAGTTCGCGCGCCGCATAGCCCGGGCAGTTGATGATCACGCGCTCCTTCAGATGCGCGACATCGCCGAGCGAATGGAACTCCATGCGCACGAACTTGCCGCCGGCGGCGAAGAAATCGCTCATCAAGGTGTGGCCGTAATCGGCGACGTTGAACTGCATCAGCGTATTGTGGCGCACCGGCGACGTGGTCGGCAGGTTCGTCGTGCCGACGGGCAGCTCGTCCGAATGCGGCGTGATGTCGAGGATGCGGTCGGAGAAGCTCGCGAACTCGAGCGGCGATTGCGGATGGTGGCCGGCATGGCTGCCGCCGGCGAGATAATAGCGCTCGCTCCATTCGACCGGCGTGCCCGGCAGGCCCAGATATCGGCGATAGGTGTGGAACGAAGTCCGCGCCATCTGCTCCCACAGCGCGGGGAAATCCGGCGATATCTTGTCGGCGAGCGCGATGCGCGAATCCGGCGTCCAGCTTCCGGTGGCGCGCGCCGAACGTGTCTCGGGCAAGAGATCGCGCGCATAGATCGTGACCTCGGCGCCGGCCTGCTGCGCCACGATGGCGGCGGTCAAGCCCAGCGCGCCGCAGCCGATGACGGCGATCCTCTTCGGGCTCGATTGCATCGCCTTGGCGACGACGACATGCGCCGAGCCCCAGGAGAGCGACCAGCCGCTGCCGCCATGGCCGTAATTGTGCACGACGAGCTTGCCGTTCACCTGCTCGGCATCGAGGCGCGGGCCCTGCGCGCGGAAGGGGCGCAGGCACACGGTGATGTCGAACAGGCGGTTGAGGCTCGCGCGCACCGGCGGCAGCACGATGGACGGCGGCGGCGCTTTCGGCATCGCCGCCGTGGTCGTCGCGCAACCGGCGAGCCCGAGCGCGGCGAGACTCGCCGAGCCCTGGATCAGCCGCCGCCGGTCGAGCACCCCCTGCATGGTCTTAACGCGGCGGGCCGCCCATGAAGTCCATCTTGCCGATCTCGACGCCGACATGGCGCAGGATCGAATAGGTGGTGGTGGCGTGGAAGAAGAAGTTCGGCAGCGAGAAGGCGAGCAGATATTGCTGGCCCTTGAAGGTCAGGTCGCCGCGCGGCGTCTTCATCACGATGTCGCGGCTTTCGCTGCCGTCGATCTGCTCGGGCCTGAAGCTCTTCACGTGCTCGGCCGCGCGGTCGATGCGCGCCTTGAGCTCGGCGAAGCTTGTCTCGGTGTCGGGGAACGAGGGAGGCTCGGCGCCGGCGAGACGCGACATGCCGCGCACCGCCTGGTCGGTGAAGATCTGCACCTGCTTCACCAGCGGATGCATGTCGGGATAGAGCCGCGCCTGCAGAAGCATCGCGGGATCGAGCTTGCGCGCTTCGGCGAAGGCCGCGCCCTTGTCGAGCACGCCGGCGGTGGCGGAAAGATATTGCAGATAGACCGGCGCGGACGCCTGATACATCGAAATCGTCATCGAAAAACTCCGGGGTTGGCGTTGCGTCAGCTTAGCCGCATTCCCGTCGCCGCTTCCAGGTCGGCGATGGCTTGTGACGCGCTTTCAACCTTGATCGTGGTCATCCCCATCGCGCGTGCGGGTTTAAGATTGCCGCCGAGATCGTCGAGATAGACACATTCTTCCGGCGCGACCGACAGCGCCTCGCACATCAGCCGGTAGATGCGCGGATCGGGCTTGCGGATGCCGAGCTTGGCCGACTCGATGACCTCGTCGAACAGCGCCATGATCTCGCGCGCATACATCGTGCGGCCCGCTTCGGTGCCGCCGGCCGCGTTGTGCGGCATGTTGTTGGTGATGCAGCCGGTCTTGAACTTGGTCTTGATGCGGCGCAGCGCCTCGATCATGTCGGGGCGGAAATCGCCCGCGAGCAGCGGCAGCACGTCCCGCCCCGGCACGTGATGGCCATGCGCCTTGGCTTCCGACGCGAAAGCCGCGTCGAAGCCGTCGATGTCGATCTCGGCGCGCTCGAACAGCGCCCATGCATTGTTCTCGTGGTTGGTCGAGTTGACCTTACGGATCAGGCCCACCGGCAGCCCGCGCTCGCGCTCATAGCGCTCGAACGCCTCGAAGGGCGACGAGGTGAAGACGCCGCCGAAATCGAAGATGACAGCCCGGATCATGCGTTGCTCCCTTGCGCGCCCCACTTGCGCGCCATCGCCGCCCAAGTCCTAATCCACGACATGAACGACGAAAGCAATGGTCTCGCGGCCGGTCGTGGACGCCTGACGGGGCGGCGCATCCTGGTCGTCGGCGGCGGGCAGATGGACATCGGCGAGGCCGATACGCCCATCGGCAACGGTCGCGCCATGTGCGTGCTGTTCGCGCGCGAAGGCGCCACGGTCGCCGTCGCCGACCGCGACACGAAATCCGCCGCGGCGACGGTCGCGCTGTGCGACGGACGCGCGTTCGCCATCACCGCCGACGTCACGAAGGAAGACGACATCGCGCGCATGGTCGACGAGGCCGGCGCCATCGACGGGCTGGTGCTCAATGTCGGGGTGGGCGCGGGCGGACCGTGGCTCGAAGGCACGACGCGCGAGGCCTGGGACAAGGTGCTCGCGCTCAACCTGACCAGCCACATGCTGACGGTCAAAGCCGCGCTGCCGAAGCTCGCCGATGGCTCCTCCATCGTCTTCATCTCGTCCATCGCGGGCCTGACTGCGGGCAGCCGGCTGCCGGCCTACGACGCCTCGAAAGCGGCGCTGTTCGGTCTGTGCCGCCACACAGCCTTCGAAGGCGCGCGCCGCGGCATCCGCGCCAACGTCGTCGCTCCCGGATTGATGGACACCGCCATCGGCCGCCTCGCCACGCGCGGGCGCCCCAACCGCGCGACGACCAGCATCCCGCTCGGCCGCCAGGGCACGGGCTGGGAGACGGCCTATGCCGCGCTGTTCCTGATCTCGGACGAAAGCGCCTATGTCACCGCGCAGACCATCGCGGTCGACGGCGGCCTGAGCGGACTATAAGGAGAATCCCGATGCTGATCGTCTACGAACATCCGCTCTCGCCTTATGCGCAGAAGGTCAAGATCGCGCTCGACGAGAAGGACGTCGCCTACGAGGCGCGCATGCCCGCGCCCATCGGCTCGGGCCAGCCCGACCGCGACTTCCTGCGCTCCAACCCGCGCGGCGAAGTGCCGTCGCTGATCGACGGCGACGCGGCGATCTTCGATTCCACGATCATCCTGGAATACATCGAGGACAAATGGCCCGCGCCCGCGCTGCTGCCCGACACGCCGTATGCCCGCGCGCAGGCGCGCACCATCGAAGAGGTGATGGACACCGCGTTCGAGCCGATCAATTGGGGCCTGGGCGAGATCAAATGGTTCAAGCGCGCGGAAGGCGAGCGCGCCCGCACGCTCGAAGCGCGCGCGTCGGCGCAGGCGCGCGGCATCTATGAGTGGCTGACGCGCCAATTGGGCGACGCGGAATGGTTCGGCGGCGAGCGCTTCGGCTGGGCCGATCTCTCGGTCGTGCCGTATCTGAACGGCGCGCGCGGCAACGGCATCGGGCCCGACGAGCAGTCCAAGCTCGGCCTGTGGCTGAAGCGCGCCAATGCGCGGCCGTCGGTCGCGAAATCCGCCGGTGCGGCGGCCGCGGTCGTCGCTTCGATGACCCAGGTGCACAAAGCCATCGAGACCGGCTTCTTCAAGCGCGAATACCGCGACCACCGCCTGGAATGGATGATCCGTTCCGGCGGCCTCGACGTCGTGCTCGAAGGCCTCGAGAAGAACAATATCCGCTTCTCCAACGAGCTGAGCTGACCATGAGCGAGATCGTCTTCCACCACTACCCGTCCTCGCCCTTCTCGGAGAAGGTGCGCGTCGCGTTCGGCATCAAACAGCTCGCCTGGCGCTCGGTCGAGATCCCCAACATGATGCCGAAGCCCGACCTGATGCCGCTGACCGGCGGCTATCGCAAGACGCCCGTGATGCAGATCGGCGCCGACATCTATTGCGACACGCAGATCATCCTGCGCGCGCTCGAGCGGCGCCACCCGACGCCGTCGATCTTCCCCATCAAGAACGGGCTGGCTTACGCGCTCGGCTTCTGGAGCGACAAGCCGTTCTTCATGTCGTCCGTCGCCATCGTCTTCGCCGAGATCGGCGACATGGTGCCGGAAGCCTTCAAGCAGGACCGCGCGAAGATGTCGGGCGGCACGTTCTCGACGGACGCGCTGAAAGCCGCGGCGCCTTTCGCCCGCGACCAGTGGCGCGCCCATGCCGATTTCGTCGCCGAGACGCTCGAGGACGGACGCGCCTTCATGGGCGGTGCCGCGCCGGGCGCCGCGGACCTGCACGCCTATATGAATTTCTGGTGGGTGAAGGCCGCGATCCCGCACATCGCAGCGTCGCTGACCAAGACCACGCCCAAGATCGATGCCTGGGTCGCGCGCGTCGCCGCCATCGGCCACGGCCGGCCTTCACCGATGGAGTCGAAAGAGGCGCTCGCCATCGCCAAAGCCTCCAAGTCGGATGCACAGCCGGGCGCCGAAGCGGGCACCAAGGTCACCGTCGCCGCCGACGATTACGGCCGCGATCCCGTGGCTGGCGAGATCGTCTTCGCCGACGCGCATGAGATCGCCATCAAACGCAGCGCGCCGGAGGTGGGCGAGGTCGTGGTGCATTTCCCGCGCGCGGGCTTCACGGTGACGAAGGCATAGCCTCTTTCAGCGCGACGAAGGCCGACGCCATCACCATCGCGCGGCCTTCGGCATCGGGCGCGAGCGGCGCGCCGAAGATCTCGCCGTTGAGCAGAGGCTCGAGCTTGCGGTTGAAGACGCGCACGGGCGCGCCGTAGCGCACGATCATGTTGTAGATCGCCGTCCAGTTGGCGAGCAGCACCGGCGGCACCATCTCGTCGAGGAATTGTCCGGTGTGCTCGCCGAACATCATGCTCAGGCTCGAGCCGAACAGGCGGAAGCGGAAGCGCGGCGCGGTCTCGCCGCCGTGCCGCTCCATCAGCGCGACGTTGCGCACGAACGGCTTCAGGCTGCGCATGTCGAAGGCTTCGCGCGGCGGCGGCGACGCGGCGCCCGCCTTCTCCCGCCACAGCGCGGTGAGCGCGGCAAGCTCCGGCCGGGCGAAGCCGAGCTTCGGGTCGCAGCGGAAATACCAGCCTTTGGCGTCGGCAAGCGCGTTGAGGGCTGTGGGATCGTTTACAACAGGGTCTGTCATGGCCATTTCCGGCGGGGACTTTATGCTGGGGACCCGGTCAGGAAACCATTAAAGGTGCGCCATGGATATCGAGACCGCAGAGATCGTCGAGATCGCGCAAGGCCGGCTGAAAGGCTTCGTCAAGGACGGCGTGCTGCGCTTCAACGGCATCCCTTACGCGAAGCCGCCCGTCGGACTCTTGCGCTGGTTGCCGGCGCAGGCGGCGGAAGGCTGGGCGGGCGTGCGCGATGCGGCGCGCTTCGGTGCCATCGCGCCGCAGGTGAGGAGCGCGGCCGAAGCGCTGATCGGCGGCACGCCGGGCGAGCAATCCGAGGACTGTCTTTATCTCAATATCTGGACGCCTTCGCTCGACGGCGCGCGGCCGGTGATGGCGTGGATCCACGGGGGAGCCTTCGTCACCGGCGCAGGCTCGCTGGGCACCTATAACGGCAAGCGGCTGGCGGCGCAGGGCGACGTCGTGGTGGCGACGATCAACTACCGCCTCGGCGCGCTGGGCTTCCTCAATCTTCGCGACGCGGGCGGCCCCGCCGGCAGCGGCACCCAAGGCCTCACCGACCAGGCGATGGCGCTTCGCTGGGTGAAGGACAACATCGCGAAGTTCGGCGGCGATCCGGGCAACGTCACGATCTTCGGCGAATCGGCGGGCGCGATGAGCATAGGCGCGCTGCTGGCGATGCCCTCCGCGCGCGGGCTGTTCCACAAGGCGATCCTGCAATCGGGCGCTGCGCATATCGGCCATCCGCGGGCGCGCTCGGCCGAGACGGCGAAGAAATTCCTGGAGCTCCTCGGCGGCGATCCGACGACCGCGTCGCATCACGACATCCTCAAAGCCCAGGCGACGATCATCGAGGATGGCGGACGGTTGCCCTTCGGACCCACGATCGACGGCGAGGTGCTGCCCGCGCGCGCGATCGACGACGTGCGCAAAGGCTCCGCGCGCGGCATCTCCATCCTCTCCGGCACGACGATGGAGGAATGGAAGCTCTTCACCGCGGCGCGGCCGAAGCTGCGCCTGATGGATAGCGCGAAGCTCCGCCGCTACACGGTTGGCCTTGTCGGCGAAGCGCATGCCGACGCGCTGCTCGAGGCTTATCGCGAAGGCTCGCCCTTCGAGCGCTGGAACGCGATCATGACCGACCACAGCTTCGCGGTGCCGTCGGCGCGCCTGTTGGAAGCGCAAGGCGGCCTCGCCTATCGCTTCGACTGGCGCTCGCCCCTGCTGGCCGGCGTGCTGGGCGCGTGTCATGCGCTGGAGTTGGGCTTCGTGTTCGGCACCTATAACGAGAAGATGGCCGGCGCCTTCTTCGGCAAGGGCCAAGCCGCCGATGCGCTGTCGGCGGCGATGATGCAGGCCTGGCTCGATTTCGCCCATGGCAAGCACCCATGGCCGCACTACGACACCGCGACACGCGCGACCATGATCTTCGGCGACGGCGATCCGCATGTCGTCGACGCCCCCGACGATGCGCGCCGCAAGGCCTGGGACGACATCCCCGAAGACAAGATCGGGCCCTGACGGCGCACGTCATATTCGTTCAAGACGGCCTGCGCCGAGACCTCTAGCGTGACGGCATGAACCGCCGGCAAATCCTTATTTCCGCAGGCCTCACCCTGGCCTTGGCGCCGCTGTCGCAGGCGCGCGCCGCGACCGGCTTCCGCACGCAATGGAAGGTGCGGACCTCCGAAGGCTTCGACGCGATCTGCTTCGTCAATCCGCTGTCGGGCGATCCGTTCTATGCGGACTACTACGCGGCCGAGCTTGCCCTCTTCAAGCCGCGGCTGAAGCCCGAGACCGTCGCCGCGATCGGCAAATGGTTCACGCTGGCGCAATCCAAGGGCATGCTGCTCGGCCCGTCCTTGTGCACCTTGATGTCGGGCGCGCCGGATGCGTCGCTGGACGACCTGATCGCGGCGCTCAAGGATCCCGAGCGGATCGTGCGGCCGGGTTTCGAGAAGAGCCCTTATTGGGACGCCGACGAATGGCAGCTCTTCCTCCAGCTCTGCCCGGATTTCGTCGCGGCGTTCGCCGATTTCCGCGCCGCCGGCTTCGCCGATTTCCGCAACGGATATATCGCGCCGCGCGCGGCCAGGCTGCCCGCGCTTCGCGCCAAGCTCGCATCGATGGACACGATCGGCGAGCAGGAACGCCTGTTGGGTCGCAGATTCGACGACCCGTCGCTCGAGATCGTGCTGCTCTATTTCTCCCAGCCGCACGGCATCAAGATCCAGGGCCAGCGGTTCCTGACCCATATCGACTATCCCGACCACATCGTGATCCGCAACGCCGACCACGAGATGCTGCATCCGCCCTTCGACATGGACGGCGCGATGTCGCGCGCGATCCAGGCGGCGCTGAACGCCGATCCGCTGTTCGCCAAGATCCTCGCGGAGCACGACAAGCGCTTCGGCTACAATTCGATGCAAGGCATTCTCGACGAGGACACGGTCCAGGCGCTGGAGCAGATCGTCAACGAAAGGCTGGGCGTCGCGGAGCCGCCGGCGCAGCGCTGGACGGAGTCGGACGACGGCATGCATGTGCTGGCCGCCGGGCTGTACGGGCTTCTCAAATCCGACGGTTACGACAGGACCGGCGGCAATATCGCGCAGTGGATGGCAGCCGCGCTCAAGACCGGCCGGCTTGCGCCGGCGGTACTGCATGAGGCCGCGGCGAAGGTGCTGCAGCGACCCGCCGACAAATTGTGGCCGCTACAGAAATCTTAGTTCTCCAGCATCACCTTGCACTGATGCTTGGGCGTGCGCAGCGCCTCGAAGGCGGGCGGCAGCGCGTCGAGATCGACGATGTCGGTGATCATCGGCGCGACCTCGATGCGGTCGGACGCGATCATGCCGATCACATAGTCGAAATCGGCCGGGCGGTAGCCGAGCACGAATTGCAGGTTGATCTCCTTCATGATGCCGATCAGCGGCATGATGGTGTCGGGCTGCTGGCAGACGCCGGCGACGACGATGCGCGCGCCGCGCGGCGCCTCCATCATGGTCTGTCCGATCATGCCCGGCGTGCCGACGCATTCGAAGATGATGTCGGCGCCTTTGCCGGCGATCTTCTCGACCTGCGGCGCGAGCGGTTGCGACGGATCGACGGCGGCCGTGGCGCCGAACTTGGCGGCGAAGTCGCGCCGCGCTTCGGCCCGCTCGCTGACGATCACATGGCGGGCGCCGAGGAACTTCGCCCATAGCATCACCGCGAGGCCGACCGGCCCCGCGCCGACCACGAGCACCGTCGCGCCGCGCTCCATCCGCGCCATGTCGACGGCGTGCAGGCCCACCGCCAGCGGCTCGACCAGCGCGCCTTCGCGGAACGACACCGCATCGGGCAGGCGGAACGCGCCGCTCGCGCCGACGCGCACATATTCGGCATAGGCGCCGTGGCTCTGGCCGAGACCGATGGAGACGCCCTTGCCGCACATCGTGGCTCCGCCGCCGAAGTTCGTGCACGGGCTGGCATCGCCGCAGCAGATATAGGGAAAGCCCGCGACGCGGTCGCCTTCCTTCCAGCGCGAACGGGCGAGCGATCCCATCGCCATCACTTCGCCGGAGAATTCATGGCCCATCACGCTGCCCAGCGCCAACGGCATGATCGAGCTCGGCTCGGTCATGTGCAGGTCGGAGCCGCAGATGCCGCAATTCTTCACGCGCAGGATCAGGTCGTTCGGCCCCGGCACCGGATCGGCGATCGCCTCGACCAGAAGCGGCCTGGACATTTCCTTGAAGATCGCGGCGCGCATGGACATTCCCCGTGTTCGACGTGCAAGCTTAGTCACGACATCATCGTGGGGGAAGCGCGCATGACCGATCTTTACGCGACGGCACGGCAGATGCTGAGCGATCTCTCAGCCAAGCGCATCTCGGCGCGCGAGCTGCTCGATGCGCATGCCGCGCGCAACGATGCGCTGGCGAAGCACATCAACGCGGTGACCGTCACCGACCTCGACCGCGCGCGCAAGGACGCGGCCGCGATCGACGACGCACGCGCGAAAGGGGCGCCCCTGGGCGTGCTCGCCGGATTGCCGATGACGGTCAAGGACGGCTTCGACGTCGAGCATATGCCGGCGACCGCGGGCTTCCCGCCTTTCGCGGCGCGGCCGAAGGATTGCGCCGATGCCGAGCTGGTCGCGCGCGCGCGGGCGCAAGGCGCTGTCATCTGGGGCAAGACCAACGTGCCGCTGTGGCTGAGCGACTGGCAGAGCTACAACGCGATCTACGGCACGACCAACAATCCCTATGACACGACCCGCGTGCCGGGCGGCTCGTCGGGCGGCGCCGCGGCCGCGCTCGCGAGCGGCATCTCGCCGCTGGAGATCGGATCGGATATCGGCGGATCGCTGCGCGTGCCGGCGAATTTCTGCGGCGTGGTGTCGTTGAAGCCCAGTTGGGGCGTTCTGCCGATGCGCGGCCATGTCCCGCCGCCGCCGGGCATCGACGTCGAGGTCGACCTGGGCGTCGGCGGACCGATGGCGCGCAATGTCGGCGACCTCAAGCTGTTCTGGAGCGTGCTCGCCAAGAGCGTCGAAGCGCCGCCGCGCGACATCAAAGGCGCGCGCGTCGCGGTGTGGGACGAGGACCCGCTGCTGCCGCTGTCGCGCGACGTGAAGGATGCCGTCGCGCGCACGGCGGACGCGCTTGGCCGCCATGGCGCGCATGTCGAGACGATCAAGGCGCCGGTCGACACGCGCGAGCTGCTCGTCAACTACATGTGGCTGCTGATCTCGACCATCTCGGCAGGCCTGCCTGAGAGCACCTTGAACGAGATCGCCAAGACGCGCGACGCCGACCGCAAGGCCTTTGCCGCGTCGCGCGATCCGTGGAGCCGCGAGCTGAACCGCCTCGCCGCCACGGCGCGGGCCGATGAGGTGCTGGCGGCGCAGCGCGCGCGCCAGGCGCTGAAGGACACGATGAAGACGTTCTTCCGGAGCCACGACGCCATCGTGATGCCGATCACGCCGGTGACGGCGTTCAAGCACGATCACAGCGATCCGTTCAGCGCGCGCATGCTCGACGTCGACGGAACGCCGACACCTTATCCGACGATGCTGGGCTGGATCGCGCTCGCCACCGCGCTGCACCTGCCGGGGCTCGCCGTGCAAGCCGGTCGCAGCGCGAGCGGCATGCCCGTCGGCGTGCAGATCGTGGGACCGTGGAACGGCGAGGATCGGCTGTTCGATTTCGCCGCCGCCGTAGAGGAAAGCACTGGCGGATTCGCGCCGGCCGCGTCTCTTATGTCATAAGCGTCGCACGCTATCTGGGGACTACGACCATGACCATCAAGCTGCGCAACGGCATCTTCCTGGCGCCGTTCCATCCCGTCGACGAGGATCCCACGCTCTGCATCCAGCGCGATCTCGAGTTGATCGATCACCTCGACCGGCTGGGCTATGACGAAGCCTGGATCGGCGAGCATCATTCCGCGGGCTACGAGATCATCGCGAGCCCGGAAGTGTTCATCGCCGCCGCGGCCGAGCGCACGCGGCGCATCAGGCTCGGCACGGGCGTCGTCTCGCTGCCCTATCACTCGCCGCTGATGACCGCGAACCGGATGATCCAGCTCGATCATCAGACCAAGGGCCGCGTGATGTTCGGCGTCGGCCCGGGCCTGTTGCCGTCGGACGCATTCGCGATGGGCATCGATCCGTCGACGCAGCGCGACCGCATGGTCGAAGGCATCGAGGTGATCCTGAAGCTCTTCGCCGGCGAGCGCGTGACGCAGAAATCCGACTGGTTCAACCTCGTCGACGCGACCTGCCAGCTGCGCCCCTTCACCTGGCCGCATCCCGAGATCGCCGTCGCCTCGTCGGTGACGCCGTCGGGCGGCAAGCTCGCCGGCCGGCACGGCTTCGGCATGCTGTGCGTCGCGGCGACGCAGATGGGCGGCTACGACGCGCTCGCGATCAACTGGAAGGTCGCCAACGACACGGCGGCCGAGAACGGCCGCACGATGGACCCGGAGCGCCTGCGCCTCGTCGGGCCCGTCCACATCGCCGAGACGCGCGAGAAGGCGTTCGAGAACATCAAGTTCGGCTTTGCCAAATGGCAGGACTATTTCGCCGGCATCAGCGCGGTCGCGGGCCGCCAGGCGATGGAAGCGCAAGGTATCGACGATCTCATCAAGCAGGGCGTCATCGTGGTCGGCACGCCGGACGACGCAATCGCCCAGGTCAAGCGCCTGCAGGCCAAGCAAGGCGAGTTCGGCTGCTTCCTGCAGCTCGCGCACAACTGGGCCGACTTCGAGGCGACCAAGAAGTCCTATGAGATGTGGATGCGCTATGTGCAGCCGGCCATCACCGGCGCCAATGTCGCGCGCGAGGTCGCGTTCGACTGGGCGCGCGATAATAAAGAGCGCTTCATCGGGGCCGCGATGGGCGCCGCGATGCAGACCATCGCCAAGCATCACGAGGACGAAGCCAAGAAAGCGGCCTCCAAGGCTGCCGAATAGGCGCCATGCATTGCCGCGCGGTCTCAGGCGAGATCGCGCGCGCTATGCTTGGCGCATGATGGTCTTCGAAGGCGGTTGCCATTGCGGCAACCTTTCTTACGCATTCGAGGCGAGCGCGCCGCTCGCCACGCTCGGCCTGCGCGCCGACATGTGCGGCTTCTGCCGGGCCCATGGCGCGCGCAACACCTCCGATCCCGACGGCAGGATGCGCATCCGGGTGCGCGATGCGGCGCTGCTCGAGCGCTATCGCTTCGCGCTGAAGACCGCGGACTTCCTCGTCTGCAGGCGCTGCGGCGTCTATATCGGCGCGATGCTGGACGAAGGCTGGTTCACGGTGAACGTCAACACGTTCAAGAACCGCCCGGCGCTCGACTTCCCCATCGTGCCGCACGATTTCGACGCCGAGGACGTGCCCACGCGCATCGCGCGGCGCAAGGCCAAATGGACTCCCGTCGTGCAATTCGAGGAAGGCGCATGACCAAGGCGCTGGTGATCATCGACGTGCAGAAAGCGATGTTCCGGATTCCGGGCTTCCGCCTGCACGACGGCGAAGGCACGGTCGCGCGCATCGCGGGCCTGCTCGAGCGCGCGCGCGAAGCCCAAGCGCCGGTCTTCTTCGTCCAGCACGACGGCGGGCCCGAGGATCCCTTCCATCCCGGCAAGCCCGGCTTTCCCTTCCACGATGCCCTTGCGCCCCGCGCCGGGGAGGACGTGACCGTCAAGCATCGCGGCAGCGCCTTTCACGGCACCGATTTCGACGCCAAGCTGAAAGCCGCCGGCATCGACACCTTGGTGGTCTGCGGCATGCAGAGCGAATATTGCGTGGACTCCGCCGTGCGCGGCGCCGTCGAGCGCGGCTACAAGGTCGTGCTGGTCGGAGACGGCCACACCACCGGCGACTCGCCGGTGCTGACGGGTGCGCAAATCGTCGCGCATGCGAACGAAACCCTGGGCGGCAGCTATGCGCAGGTTCTGCCGGCCGCCACGGCCGCGTTCGCCGGTTAGAAAAACGTCGCAGGCTGCGCTATGATGCCCCTGGGTGAGGGGGACATCATGGCAAGCAAGATTCCGGTCGGCCGCACGATCGCGCGCTCCTATGGCTTCGCATTCGGCAATCTCGTCAACAATCTCGGCGCCATCTGGATCCCGGTGGCGATCCTCTATGCGCTCACCTATTTCTTCCAGAAGCAGTACATGGCCGCCCTGCTCAACGTCGGCACGCGCGACCCCGGCTCGATCGCCGCCGCCATGCCGTTCCTGCTCTGCGCGACGGTGGTGTTCGTCCTGCTGTTCGTCCCTCAGGTCGCGGCGCTCGCAAAGGAGGCGCTGGGCCTGCGCAAGGGCAACGCGTTCCTGCAATTCCCGTTCGGCGCCGATGCCTGGCGGCTGATCGGAGCGTATCTGCTGTTCTATGTCGTGCTGATCGTGATCTACATCCTTCTGATCGTCGCCTCTCTGGTGCTCGGCATCGTCGCGGGCAGCGTCGGCGACCACGTGCCGACGGCTGCCGCCGGGCTGATCGGGATCGCCATCGCGCTCTTCGTGGTCGGCGCGATCCTCTACATCACCGTGCGCATGTCCTTCCTGCTTCCGCCCGTCGTGGTCGCGGAGCAGCGCGTGTCGCTGATCCGCGGCTGGGAGCTCACCAAAGGCAACTTCTGGCGCATCTTCCTCATCGTCGTCGTGCTCATCCTGCCGTTCGCGATCGCCGAGGGCATCTATGTCCACTACGTCTATGGCGACGCGTTCCTGCCGCCGCTGCATGCGACGCCCGAGCAGCTCGACGCGTTCATGCGCCACCAGCAGGAGATCAACCGCGCGGTCATGGCGCGCACGCAGCAATACTGGTTCCTCTATTATCCGGTGGCGCTGCTGGTCTCGCTGGTGATGCTCGGCCTGTTCTCGGGCGCGGCGGCGTTCTCCTATCGCGTGTTGTCTGGCACGGAGAACGGCGAAGCCGGCTAGAGCTTCACGCGGCCTTCGACGATGTCCTGGTAGCGCGCCGCGTCGAGGCGCTCGTAGCGCCCGCTCGCGGGATCGCGCCAGTAGAGCGGATCGGCGATGGCTTGCGGGTCGAAGCCTTCCTTCACCAGCTCGACCTTGCGCTGCTTGAAGGTGCCGGTGACCTCGAGCTCGGGCCGGAGCCTCAAGAAGATCGGCCGCGCATAAGCCGGCAGGTTGCGGTCGAGCTGCTCGCCCAGCCCGGCGGGATCGAAGCCCGGCGCCGTCACCAGCGCGGCCATGCCGGCGCGGCCGTCCTGGCCCGGCACCGCGACGCCGTAGACATTGGCCTCGGCGATGCCCGGAATGACGCCGAGCGCCTCCGCGACCTCGCCGGTGGCGACGTTCTCGCCCTTCCAGCGGTAAGTGTCGCCGATGCGGTCGACGAAATAGAAATAGCCATGGGCATCGCGCCGCATCAGGTCGCCGGTGCGGAACCACAGATCGCCCTTCGCGAAGACGTCGCGCAGCAGCTTCTTCTCGCTCTCGGATTTCTGCGTATAGCCCTCGAAGCGCCTGCCGGTGTCGGTCGCGATCTGGCCGATGGCCTCGCCCGGCTCGCCATCGGCGCATTCGATGCAGAAGCCGTCGGGGCCGCGCACCGGCGTCTCGCGCTCGACGTCGAAGCGCACGATGCGCGTGGTGACGATCTTGCGCACATAGGACGGCACGCGCCCGACCGCGCCTTTGGTGCCGTCGTAGTTGAGCATCGAGACGTTGCCTTCGGTCGCGCCGTAGAACTCGATGATCTTGGGGATCGCGAAGCGCTCCTTGAAGGCGTCCCAGATCTCCGGACGCAATCCGTTGCCGGTGATGGCGCGGATCGCGTGGTCCTTCTCGTGCGGGCCCGGCGGCGCGTTGAGCAGATAGCGGCAGAGCTCGCCGATATATTGGAAGAAGGTCGGGCGGTAGCGGTGGCAATCGTTCCAGAACTCGTGCACCGAGAATTTGCGCCGGATCACGAGCGAGCCGCCCACCGTCAGCGCCACGCCGACCGCGCACACCCCGCCCGTCGAATGATAGAGCGGCAGCGTGTCGTACATGCGGTCGCTCTCCTTCGCGTTCAGCGCGCCCGCAAAGCCGTGCATCATGAAGAGCATGCGCATATGGCTGAAATTCGCGGCCTTGGGCAGGCCGGTCGTGCCCGAGGTGTAGATATAGAACGCGTTGTCCTTGGCGGTGAGCCCGTCGCGCACCGCCTTGTCGAGCGCGTCCGGCGACATCTGTCCGAGTGCCGCGTCGAGCTCTTCCATGCCCGGCGCGGCCCCGCCCGCGGCCCAGGCGATGGGCTTGTCCTCGAGCGCGACCATCGCTTCGTTCCAGGCCGAGGCGAGCTCGATGCCCACGATGGCGTGGCGTGCCTTGGCGATGGCGATGGAATGCGCGAGCGCTCCCCCGCGCAGATTGGTGTTGACCAGCGCCACCGTGGCGCCGAGCTTCACCAGCCCGAGCCACGCGATCAGGTATTCCGGCCGCCCCTCCATGAACAGCACGACCACGTCGCCTCTGTGCACGCCGCGGTCGACGGCCCAGCGCGCGACGCGGTTGGCCTCGGCGCCCAGCTGCGCATAAGTGAGCGTCTGGTCCTGATAGAGGACCGCGACGTTGCCGGGCTTCGTCGCGGCGAAATGCTCGAGCGTGTCGGAGATGGTCCCGGGCGAATCCGGCTTCACATGGCGCAGGCGCCACAGCGTGCGGCCGATGGAGCTGATATAGATGGCTTCGCGCGAAAGCCCGTCCAGCAGCCCCATCGACACTCGCTCCAGATATCCGGCGACAATAGGATGAGACGGGCAAGCGTCAAGATGGAACGGCGGCAGGACCGATGGCATCCGAGAGCTTCGATTTCCGCGGATTGAAATGCCCCCTGCCCGCGCTGTTCGCCAAGCGCGCGCTGCTGCGCCATGACGCCGGCCGTGAGATCGAAGTGCTGACCGACGATCCCATGGCGCCGATCGACGTGCCGCATATGTGCCGCCAGGAGGGCTTCGAGGTCCTGACCGTCGAGCGCGACGGCGACCGCGCACGGATGGTTCTGCGGCGGCCTTAGGATTTCGCCGCCGGCAGCGGCCCCAGATGCGCGAGCACGTCGTTCGCGTTCAGCGCACGCGGCTCGCGCGATGCCTGGTCGTCCTTCAGAAGCACGATCTCGGCATAGGCGGTGTAGCTCGAATACGCGGTGGTCGTCGAGGTGCCGTAATCCCAGTCGTGCCAGTACCACCCCACGCCGCGCCATCCCGGCCAGCCTGCAAAGTCCGTCACGTATTTCGTGCGCTTCTTGGTGTCGCGCTGATCGAAGACGAACCATTTGTAGCCGGCGCCGAGCGTGACTTCGGCCGAGCGCCGCAGCAGATAGTCCTCGACCTCCTCGCGGGTCGTCGCGCTGTTGCCGCGGAAGCTGACTCGATAGCGGTTTTCCGCCAGCTGCTTGTCGGAATAGCCCGTGGAATGCGCTTCCGTGCGCGGGGCATAGGGCGTGGCGGTCTGGCAACCGCCCAAGCCGGTCAGCGCCACCACCGTCACGAGGGCAAGGCCTTTGATGTTCCTCATCGCGTTCCTCCGCAATCTCGGCATTAACGTTCGTTCCCCGAAGCGTGTCCATCCTCCGGGAGGTTCGGCTGTCGATCATTGACGCCGGTCAGAGAATTTGATAAATGAACGTTCAGTTATTTACTGCGAGGCGCGGTGGCGGTCCCCTCCGACACAGAATTGCTGGCCAAACCCGCGACCCGCTGGGCCCGGCGCAAGCTCGCCCGACCGGCTGAGATCCTCGACGCGGCGCTGCTCGTCTTCGCCGAGAGGGGCTTCGCCGGCGCGCGCATGGAGGACATCGCCAAACGCGCCGGCGTGACCAAGGGCACGATCTACCTTTATTTCGAAAACAAGGAGGCGGTTTTCAAGACCCTGGTGCGCGAATCGATCGGCACCACCATCGCCGGCGTCAGCGACGGCGTGCGCGATTTCCAGGGTCCGGCCAAGGACATGCTGCGCTTCGCACTGATGGCGATGAGCCATCTGCTGACCACCAGCGACCGCGTGGTTCTGCCCAAGATCATCATCGCCGAGAGCGGCAATTTCCCCGAGCTCGCGCGCTTCTATCGCGACGAGATCATCGAGAACGGCCTGACCCTGATGTCGGGCGTGATCGAACGCGGCATCGCGCAAGGCGAGTTCCGCGCCCTGCCCGTCGAGCACGCGGTCAGGCTGTGCATCGCCCCGGTGCTGCTGGGCGCGATCTGGCGGGTGACGTTCGGACAGTTCGATGCCGTGCCTTACGACTACAAAGGCCTGATCGACACCCATCTCGACGTGCTTCTCAAAGGACTGGCGCCATGAAGAAGCTGATCCTTGCGCTGCTGCTGCTCGCCGGATGCTCGAAAGAGGAAGACAAGGCCTGGCTCGGCTATGCCGAAGGCGATACGGCCTTCGTCGCGGCGCCGCAGGCGGGCTGGGTCGCCAATTTGAAAGTCGAGCGCGGCGACGACGTGAAGGACGGCCAGCTGCTCTTCACCCTCGACGACACGTCGCAAGCCGCGGCGCGCGACCAGGCGAAAGCGCAGATCGCCCAGGCCCAGGGTCAGATGGGCCAGGCGAAAGCGAGCCTCGAGCTGGCACGGAAGGAATATCTGCGCCAGCAAGCCCTGCTGAAAGCCGGCGCCGGCACCAAGCAGGCGCTCGACCAGGCGAAATCGGCGTTCGACACCGCCGCCGCGCTGGTGGCGCAGATCGAGGGCACCGAGGCGCAGGCGCAAGCCACGCTCGCCAACGCCGCCTATCAATTGTCGGAGCGCGACATCGTCTCGCGCACCAATGGCCGCGTGCAGGACGTCTTCTTCCGCCCCGGCGAATATGCGCCCGCGATGACGCCGGTGATTTCCATCTTGCCGCCGGGCAACGTCTATGTGCGCTTCTTCGTGCCGGAGACCGAGTTCGCGAGAGTGAAGCTCGGCCAGACGGTGCGCGTCTCCTGCGACGGCTGCCGCGCCGGCATCACCGCGACGGTCAGCTTCATCGCCGCGCGCGAGGAGTTCACGCCGCCGGTGATCTTCTCGGTCGGCAATCGCGAGAAGCTCGTCTTCAAGGTCGAGGCGCGCGCGAAAGGCGGGCTCGATCTGCATCCCGGACAGCCCGTCGATGTCTATCCCCTCTAAGTCTGGCCACTCTAACCTCGCCATCGACGTCCACGGGCTGACCAAGCGCTTCGGCCCGAAGGTCGCCGTGAACGGCATCGACATCGAGGTGCCCGACGGCGAGGTGTGGGGGTTCTTGGGCCCCAACGGCTCGGGCAAGACGACGACGATCCGCATGCTGTGCGGCTTGCTGCGCGCCGATGCGGGCGAAGGCACGTGCCTCGGCTACGACCTGCGCACCGAATCCGAGAAGATCAAGCGCGCCGTCGGCTACATGACCCAGAAATTCAGCTTCTGGGAGGACCTGTCGATCCGCGAGAACCTGGAGTTCGTCGCGCGCATGTACGAGCTCGCGGACGGCCGCGCCAAGGTCGACGACACCATCGCCCGGCTGGGCCTCGAGAAACGCCAGCAGCAATTGGCCGGCGAATTGTCCGGCGGCTGGAAGCAGCGCCTCGCGCTCGCCGCCTGCATGCTGCATTCGCCGCGGCTGCTGCTGCTCGACGAGCCGACCGCCGGCGTCGATCCCAAGGCGCGGCGCGATTTCTGGGACGAGATTCATCGCTTGAGCGGCGAAGGCCTGACCGTGCTCGTCAGCACGCACTATATGGACGAAGCCGAGCGCTGCGACCGCATCGTCTATATCAATCTCGGCAACATCGTCGCGCGCGGCACCGTGCAGGAAGTGATCGAGCAGTCCAAGCTCTTCACCTTCATCGTCGAAGGCCACGGCGCGCGCCAACTGGCCGAGCAGCTGCGCCACCAAGAGGGCGTCGAGTTCGTGTCGTTCTTCGGCGCCGCGCTGCATGTCAGCGGCCGCGACCGGGCCGCGCTCGAACGCGCGCTCGCGCCCTATCGCGACCAGCACGGCCTCTCGATCCGCGAAGCGGTTCCGAGCCTGGAGGACGTCTTCATTCAGTTACAAGAAGAAGATGGGCAGCTCCAGGAGGCGCGCGCATGAGCGAGCGCTTCTCGTTCGCGCGCATCGGCGCGGTGCTGCGCAAGGAGCTGGTGCAGATGCGCCGCGACCGCCTGACGCTCGCGATGATCGTCGGCGTGCCGATGATGCAGATCTTCCTGTTCGGCTTTGCGATCAACGTGAACCCGAAGCATCTGCCCACGGCGGTGTCGATCTCCGATCCCGGCGTCTATGCGGACTCGGTGGTGGCGGCGCTGCAGAACTCGTCCTATTTCGAGATCGTCAAGGCGACCAACTCGCCGGCGGAAGCACGCGCGATGCTCGACGAGGGCGACGTCTCGTTCGTCGTCGAGATCCCGGCGAATTTCTCGCGCGACCTGGTGCGCGGCGCGCAGCCGCAATTGCTGATCGAATCCGATGCCACCGATCCGGCCGCAGCCTCCAACGCGACCGCGGCGCTCAGCCAGCTGTTCACCGATGCCTTGAAGGACGATCTGAAAGGTCCGCTGGCCGCGCGCGCGCAAGCCCAGCCCGCCTTCCAGGTCGTCATCCATCCGCTCTACAACCCCGAAGCCATCACCCAGTACAACGTCGTGCCTGGATTGCTCGCGGTGATCCTGACCATGAGCATGGTCTTGATGACCTGCCTCGCGCTGACCCGCGAGCGCGAGCGCGGCACGTATGAGAACCTTCTCGCCATGCCGGTGAAGCCGCTCGAGCTGATGATCGGCAAGATCGCGCCCAACGTCGCGGTCGGCGCGGTGCAGAGCGTGCTTGTGCTGCTGGTCGCGCGCTTCGTCTTCGGCGTGCCGATGATCGGCTCGCTGGGGCTTCTGTCCGGCTGCCTGCTGCTCTTCATCATCGCCAACCTCGCGGTCGGCTACACCTTCTCGACAGTGGCGCAGAACCAGCTGCAGGCGATGCAGATGACGATGTTCTTCCTGCTGCCGGCCATCCTGCTCTCGGGCTTCGCGTTCCCGTTCCGCGGCATGCCGGTCTGGGCGCAGTGGCTGGGCGAAGTTCTGCCGGCGACGCATTTCCTGCGTGTGGTGCGCGGCATCCTGCTCAAGGGAAATGGCTGGACCGAGATCTGGCCGGACACCTGGCCGCTCATTCTCTTTCTGTTCGTGGCGGGCGGTCTGGCGCTGCTCAGGTTTCGGCGCACACTTGACTAAGGCGTCGCCTCTTGCCATTCCCCGCCGCACGTAACAAATTCGGACAATCTTAAGGGTCCGGCGCTGCCGGACCTCCCAGCGAAGCTCGCGTCACCGCCGGGGTACATGGCGGGACCAACGTCGGACATGTGGGGGTCGGCACCCGTGATACTTATCTCGTTGATTCTGCAGTGCCTTCTGGCAGTCGTGCTGGTGGCGCTCGCCTTCCTCTCGGCCCAGCTCGTGGCGCTGGGCGCCGTGCGCTATTTCCACCCTCAGCCGCGCCTGCGCCTGCCCCTTCTGCCCGACGAAGCCCTGCCCGAGGTGCTGGTCCAGCTTCCGGTGCGCGACGAGGGCCCCCTGGCCGTGCGCGTCGCTGCTGCCGCCGCGCGGATGGACTGGCCGCTGGACAAGCTGAAAATCCAGGTGCTCGACGACGGCCGCGACGGCGATCACGACAACCTCGAGCGCGCCATCGCCAGCGTCATGCCCGAAGGCGTGCGCTTCGAAGTCCTGAAGCGCGGCGACCGCGCCGGCTTCAAGGCCGGCAACCTCGCCTTCGGCCTCACCCATTCCGAGGCGCCATACGTGGCGATCTTCGACGCCGATTTCGTGCCGCCGACGGATTTCCTGCGCCGCACCGTGCCGGCGCTGATCGCCGATAGCGGCCTTGCCTTCGTGCAGGCGCGCTGGGGTCATGCCAACCGCACGAAGAACTGGCTGACGCGCGTGCAGGGCCTGTTGCTGGACGCGCATTTCGCCGTCGAGCAGGAAGGCCGCATCCGCGCCGGCCTGACCATCTCGTTCAACGGCACGGCGGGCGTTTGGCGCCGCGAGGCGATCGAGAATGGCGGCGGCTGGACCGGCGACACCTTGACCGAAGACCTCGACCTCTCGATCCGCTGCGCGCTCAAGGGCTGGCGCATGGCGCTGGTGCCCGATCTCGAATGCCCGGGCGAGCTGCCCGAGACGGCGGCGGGCTGGCGGGCGCAGCAGGCGCGCTGGACCAAGGGCCACGCGCAATGCGCCAAGAAGCTGTTGCCCGCGATCTGGGCGAGCGAGCTCGAATTCTCGCGCAAGCTGATCCTGAGCTTCCAGATCTGCCAATTCGCGTTCTACACGCTGGCGCTGTCGAGCGCGGTGATCAGCCTGACCCTGATGGCGATGGGCGTCGTCTATATCCAGAGCGTCGCGATCCTCGGGCTGATGGTCACCGCGTTCGGATTGTCGGCGAGCCTGGGCTATCTCTATCTCGGCCAGGTGATATTGGGCCGCGAGGATGCGCCGTATCTGGCGCGCTCGCTGCTGCTGGGCATCGTGTTCCCGAGCGGATTGATCCTGGCCAATTCGCGCGCCACCTTCGAAGCGTTCTTCGGCGGCGAGATGGTCTTCACCCGCACCTTGCGCGCGGGCGAGCGCTATGTGGGCGGCTGGCGCGGCGGGCCGGAGCTGGTGTCGGGCGTGCTGCTGCCCGTCTTCGCCTTCACCGAGCAGGCCTGGAGCGCGCCGTTCTTCGTCTTCGCCGTCGCGGGGCTGGTGTCGATCGGGACGATGGGGCTGACGGGCGCGCGGCAAGGTCGCTAACGGCGCTTCGCGCTTGTCCGTGAAACTGCGGACATGTCCGTTAGCGCATCGTTAAGATTTTCCAGCAATTTTTAGCTGATCAAATTCGAACGATCGCTCTAACGCTGCCTTCAAGGGACGCGTGTAGGGTCGCTTCATCGGCTGCTGCTGCTTGGAGCGCTCGAGGGACTTTTTGATGGTGGGGTCTTTCTTTCGGCTCGCGGCGGCAGCCGCTTTTTGCAGCCTCCTGGCAGGCTGCGCGAGCACGCCCGACAGCGACAGCGATCTCGCCGACAATTCGCGCGACAGCGCCACCATGACCATCCCCGAAAAACCCGTGTCCTGCGTGCCCTTCGCGCGCGACAAATCGGGCGTGAACATCCGCGGCGATGCCTATACGTGGTGGGACCGCGCCGACGGGCATTATCGCAAGAGCACGACCCCCGCGCCCGGCGCGGTGATGGTGCTGGCCGGCTATTCCGGACCGAAGCGCGCCCATGTCGCCGTGGTGCGCCGCATCGTCTCGAGCCGCGAGATCCGCGTCGATCACGCCAACTGGCTGAACAACGGCGCGATCTATCTCGACGATCCCGTGGCCGACATCAGCCAGCACAACGACTGGAGCCTGGTGCTGGTCTGGAACGTCCAGACTCACGCCTGGGGCGTCCATCAATACAGCGTCCAGGGCTTCATCGGACCCGGTCCGGCGGGCCGCACCGACCGCGTCGCCAGCGCCGATTAGCGTGGGCGTTCAGTCCCTTAACCCCGGTTCTGCGCCATTCCGCCGCGCACCTCTTTGACGCCAGATCAGACAGGCATATGTTCCGCGCCTTCGTGAGGGGGCCACCAGGCACGGCTCCGCGTTCATTCCGGATGAGTATCGGTCGCGCCCGCTCGTGAACTCCATCGAACCCCAACCGTCCCTGCCGTCGGACGCCGATCCGCTTTCGGCCGCCCATGACGCGATGCCGCTGACCAGCGCGCACGCCCATGGCGCGCACGACCGCAACTCGCTGCGCCATAAGGCGGCGCTGACCTTGGGCGCGCTGGGCGTCGTGTTCGGCGACATCGGCACCAGCCCGCTCTATGCGATGCGCGAGACCGCGATGGCGACCGGCGGCGCGGTGCCGAGCGAAGCCGCGATCATGGGCGGGCTGTGCATGATCTTCTGGGCGCTGGTGATCGTGGTGACGGTAAAATACGTGACGCTCATCATGCGCGCCGACAACAACGGCGAAGGCGGCGTCTTGGCGCTGGCGACCTTGGCGCATCGCTCGCCCGGCATCGGGCGGCGCATCAAGACGATCATCGGCATCGGCGCGATCATCGGGCTGGCGCTGTTCTATGGCGACGGCATGCTGACCCCCGCGATCACCGTGCTGAGCGCGGTCGAGGGGATCTCGGCACAGGGCCATGCCGTGCAGCATCTGGTCGTGCCGCTGACGCTCGCGATCCTGATCGGCCTGTTCGCGATGCAGAGCCGCGGCACGGCGCATATCGGACGATTGTTCGGGCCGGTGATGGTCTTGTGGTTCGCGGTGCTCGCGATCTTCGGCTTCGTCTCGATCCTGCAGGCGCCGCGCATCCTGACCGCGGTGCTTCCCACTTACGCGTTCCATCTCGTCGCGAGCGAGCCCTGGACCGCGTTCGTCTCGTTGGGCTCGGTCGTGCTCGCGGTCACGGGCTGCGAGGCGCTCTATGCCGATATGGGCCATTTCGGCCGCGGCCCGATTCAGTTCGCCTGGTTCGGCATCGTGCTGCCCGCGCTGCTGCTCACCTATTTCGGCCAGGGCGCGGCGCTCTTGGTCGATCCGCACAAGGCCGACATCGCCTTCTATTCCATCATCCCGACCTGGGCGCATTTCCCGATGGTGCTGCTCTCCACCATCGCCGGCATCATCGCGAGCCAGGCCGTGATCTCCGGCGTGTTCTCGATGACGCGGCAGGCGGTGCAGCTGGGCCAGCTGCCGCGCATGGAGATCCGCCACACCTCGGCGACCGAATACGGCCAGATCTATGTGCCGCGCATGAACGCGCTGCTGTGCATCGGCGTCGTGCTGATCGTGCTCATCTTCAAGAGCTCGGCGTCGCTCGCCGCGGCCTATGGCATCGCGGTCGCGGGCGTGATGGTGATCGACACCTTCCACGCCGGCATCGTGGCGACGCGGCAGTGGAACTGGAATTTCCGCCTGGTGCTGGTGCTGTTCGGGCTGCTTGCCGCGGTCGATTGGGCGTTCCTGGCGTCGAACTCGCTCAAGATCGTCGAGGGCGGCTGGCTGCCGCTCGCCATCGCGGCCGCCGTGTTCCTGGTCATGGAGACCTGGCGCAAGGGCCGCCGCCAGCACCAGGACATCGTGCGCGCCGAATCCATGCCGCTCGACCTCTTCCTGCAGCGCGCCGACAAGACGCCGGTGCGCGTCGCCGGCACCGCGGTGTTCCTGAACGCGCGCACCGACGTGGTGCCGGGCTCGCTGCTGCACAATCTCAAGCACAACCGCGTGCTGCACGAGCGCGTCGTGCTCTGCCACGTCATCGTCGACGACACGCCGTTCGTCGCCGCCGCCAGGCGCGTCGAGGTGATCAAGCTCGGCAAGGGCTTCTACAGCGTGAAGGTGCATCACGGCTTCTTCGAGACGCCCGATGTCCCCAAGGCGCTCGAGGCGGCGCGGCCCTTCGGCCTCGTCATCGACGTCGACCACACGACCTTCTTCGTCGGCCGCGAGACCTTGGTGCCGTCGAACCACCCCGCGCTAGGGCGCTGGCGCACCTGGCTCTATATCCAGCTCGCCGGCAACGCGCTCGCGCCGGCGCGCTTCTATTGCCTGCCCGCGAACCGCGTCGTCGAGCTCGGCGCGCAGATCACGATCTGACGATGCAAGCCGCCGGAGGCCCGCGCCGCACCGCCTGGCTGACGCTCGGCGCGCTGGGCGTCGTGTTCGGCGATATCGGCACCAGCCCGCTCTATGCGATGCGCGAGACCGCGCTTGCCGCCGGCCGCGGCGCCGCACCCTCGCCCGAAGCGGTGCTGGGCGCGCTGTCGATGATCCTGTGGTCGCTGTTGATCGTGGTGACGGTCAAATACGTGCTGCTCATCATGCGCGCCGACAATGACGGCGAAGGCGGCGTGCTGGCGCTGGCCGCGCTGGCGCATCGCTCGACGGGTCTCGGCCGCTGGTCGAAGACCGCGATCGGCATCGCCGCGATCCTCGGGCTCGCGCTCTTCTACGGCGACGGCATGCTGACGCCGGCGATCTCGGTGCTCAGCGCCGTCGAAGGCTTGAGCGCCGGCGGCGGCGCGCTGAAGGCCGCCGTCATGCCGCTGTCGCTGATCATCCTGGTCGGTCTCTTCATGCTGCAATCCCATGGCACCGACCGCATCGGCAAGCTGTTCGGCCCGGTGATGGTGCTGTGGTTCGCCGTCATCGCCGTGCTCGGCACGAGCGCGATCGTGAAGGCGCCCGAGGTTTTCAAAGCCGTCAACCCCGCCTATGCCGTCGCCCTGTTCGCGCGCGAGCCCTGGACCGCGTTCGTCTCGCTGGGCTCCGTCGTGCTCGCGGTCACGGGCTGCGAGGCGCTCTATGCCGATATGGGCCATTTCGGCCGCACGCCCATCCGGCTCGCCTGGTTCGCGATCAGCCTGCCGGCGCTGATCCTCAACTATTTCGGCCAGGGCGCCGAGATGCTGCTGAATCCGGAAAGCGCGTCGCTGGCGTTCTATTCCCTGGCGCCGCACTGGGCGCAATATCCGCTGGTCGCGCTCGCGACGGTGGCCACCATCATCGCGAGCCAGGCCGTCATCTCCGGCGTGTTCTCGATCACCCGCCAGGCGGTGCAGCTCGGCCAGCTGCCGCGCATGGAGATCCTGCATACCTCGGCGACCGAGTCCGGGCAGATCTACGTGCCGCGCATCAACGCCATGCTGTGCATCGGCGTGGTGCTGATCGTGCTCATCTTCAAGAGCTCGAACGCGCTCGCCGCGGCCTATGGCATCGCGGTCACCGGCGTGATGGCGATCAGCACCCTGCTCGTCGCCATCGTCGCGCTCAGGCGCTGGCAGTGGAGCCTGCCCGTGGTGATCGCGGTGTTCGGGACGCTCGGCATCGTCGACCTCGCTTTCCTGGCGTCGAACGCGCTCAAGGTGATCGAGGGAGGCTGGCTGCCACTGCTCGTCGCCGCGGGCGTCTTCGTGGTGATGGACACCTGGCGCATGGGACGGCGCATCCATCTGGACAAGATCCGCGACGCCGCGTTGCCGCTGCCGCTGTTCCTCGCCCGCGCCGACAAGACCTCGCAGCGCGTCGCGGGCACGGCGGTGTTCCTGTCGCCGCGCCTCGACATCGCGCCGAGCGCGCTGCTGCACAGCATGAAGCACTACAAGGTGCTGCATGAGCGCATCGTGCTGGCGAACGTCGTCGTCGAGAACACGCCCTTCGTCCCCGAGAGCCGCCGCGTCGAGGTCGAGAAGCCGGGCAAGGGCTTCTATGAAGTGCGCATCCATTACGGCTTCTTCGAGGACCTCGACGTGCCGAAGGCGCTCGAGGCGGCGCGCGCCTTCGGGCTGGCCATCGACGTCGACAACACCAGCTTCTTCGTCGGCCGCGAGACCCTGGTCGCAGGCAGCCGGCCCGGCCTCTCGCGCTGGCGGGTCGGGCTCTATACCTGGCTCGCTTCGAACGCCCTGGCGCCGGCCAAGTTCTATCGCCTGCCGCCCAACCGCGTCGTGGAATTGGGCGCCCAGATCACGATCTAGTTGACCGGAAGCGCGGCTTCGGCTGTCGTCTGCCCAGCCTATCGGGAGAGACCGTCCATGCGTTTCATCGCGCTCGCCGCAGCCTTCGTTCTGCTCGCGGCCCAGCCCGCCACCGCGGACATGAAGATCGCGCAAGGCACCCTGCACGGCACGCTCACCGACGGGATCGAGAGCTTCAAGGACATCCCTTACGCCGCGCCGCCGGTGGGCGCGCTGCGCTGGCGCGCGCCGCAAACGGCGCCCACATGGACCGGCACGCGCGACGCGACCGATTTCGGGCCCATCTGTCCGCAGAACCGCCGCCCCAGCATCTTCAATCCCAAGCTGCCGCAGAGCGAAGACTGCCTGACCTTGAACGTGTGGACGTCGAAGGCCGATGCGGGCGCGAAGCTGCCGGTGATGGTGTGGATTTACGGCGGCGGCTTCATCGAGGGCGGCTCGGCGATGCCGATCTATGACGGCACCGATCTCGCCAAGCATGGCGTGGTGATCGTGTCGCTGAACTATCGCCTGGGCGCGCTCGGCTTCTTCGATCATCCCGCGCTCAAGACCGAGACCGGCTTCGACAGCGGCAATTTCGGCCTGCTCGACCAGATCGCGGCGCTCCATTGGGTGCAGCGGAACATCGCTTCGTTCGGCGGCGACCCGTCCAAGGTCACGATCTTCGGCGAATCCGCGGGCGGTGTGAGCGTCAACGACCTGATCGCCTCGCCCTTGGCGCGCGGGCTCTTCATCCGCGCGATCTCGGAATCGGGCCTGGGCCTGCACGAGGTCGCGTCCGGCGCCGAAGCCGAGAAGGCGAGCGTCGATTTCGGCGCCAGGATCGGCGTCACCGGCAGCGACGCGAACGCGCTCGCGCGGCTGCGGCGCGTGAAGGCGAACGACATCCTCAAGCAGCAGGGCGGCATGGGCGAAGGCCATGTCGGACCCTATGTCGACGGCAAGGTCATCACCGCCGACGTCTCCACGCTCTATGGCAAGGGCGAGATCGCCAAGGTCGACTACATCGCCGGCTCGAACAGCAACGAGGCGAGCCTGGCGCCCGCGCTGGGCATGGACCCGGTGAAGGGCCTCGCCAAGTTCGGCGACAATCTCGCCAAGGTGCGCGCGGTCTATGAGGCGGGCGGGATGCTGAGCGATGCGGAGTTCGGACGCCAGGCCTTCGGCGATTCCCTGTTCACCGCCGCGGCGCAGGATCTGGGCGCCTTCGTCGTCAAGGCGGGCGGCACTGCCCATGTCTATCACTTCGCCTATGTGGCCGACACGTTCAAAGGCAAGGTGCTGGGTGTCAATCACGGCGGCGAGATCATCTACGTCTTCGGGCTTCGGGGCCTCGGCTTCCTTGCCGACCGCGCCACCGACAACGACCGCGCGGTGATCGCGCTGACGCAGAGCTACTGGACCAACTTCGCCAAGACCGGCGACCCCAACGGCGCGGGCCTTCCGTCCTGGCCGTCCTTCTCCGCGAGCGATCGCCAGACGCTCGTCTTCGACGACCAGACCAAGGCGGTGGCGAATTTCCGCCGCGGCCAGGTCGGCATCATGGAGATCGGCTGGACGAAGCGGACGGGACTGCCGGCGCCATAAGCGCAACAGGGCAAAGCGCCTTCGCTTTGCGCGCAAGTTGCGCGCCAACAATCAGTCCAAGGCATAGACCAAAGCCTACGGACAGGCCTGCCGGCGCCATAAGCGCAACAGGGCAAAGCGCCCTCGCTTCGCCCGCAAGTTGCGCGCCAACGATCAGTCAAAGGCTAGACCAAAGCCTACGGACAGGCCTGCCGGCGCCATAAGCGCAACAGGGCAAAGCGCCTTCGCTTTGCCCGCAAGTTGTGCGCCAACAATCAGTCCAAGGCGTAGACCAAAGCCTTCAGATAGGCGCTTTCCGGCAGCATCGGGTGCACCGGATGGTCGGCGCCCGCGCCCGATTGATGGATCAGCCGCGCGCGCCGTTCCGCCCGTTGCAGCCCGAGCGCGCATTCCGACGCGAACCGGTCGGGCGCGATGTTGTGCGAGCACGAGGCCAGCAGCAGGAATCCGTTCGGCGCCACCAGCCTGGCCGCCATGCGCGCGAGCTTGCGATAGGCTTTGGCGCCGGCCTCGAGGTCCTTGCGCGATTTCACGAAGGGCGGCGGATCGGCGATGACGATGTCGAACGTCTCTTTCGCATTGCCGAGGCGCTCGAGCTCCTCGAACACATCGGCCTTGACGAATTGGCATTTGAGCCCGTTCGCGGCGGCGCTCTCTTCCGCGAGCGCGAGCGCGGGCTGCGACGAGTCCACGCCGATCACCTCGCGCGCGCCCGCTTTCGCCGCGGCCAGCGCGAAGCCGCCATTGTAGCAATAGGCGTCGAGCACGCTGCGGCCCTTGGCGAGCGCGGCCATGAAGGCACGGTTGTCGCGCTGGTCGTAGTACCAGCCGGTCTTCTGCCCACCCGCCAGATCGGCGAAATAGCGCACGCCGTTCTCCTCCACCGCGACGCGGCCGATATCGCCTTCGACATAGGAACTCAAGCCCTCGAGCGCGCGCGACGGCGTGTCGGCGCGCAGCACCATGCGGCCGGCGCCCAGCGCTTCGAGCAGCGGCGCGCGCAACGCCTCCATGCCCGCGGTCGTGATCTGCACCACATGGACGTCGTCGAAGCGGTCGATGGTGAGGCCGGGCAGGAAATCGCCCTCGGCATGGACGAGGCGATAGAACGGGCGCGCATGGACCGCGTCGCGCAGCGCCCGCGCGCGCGCCAGCCGCTCGGCGAAGAACGCGGCATCGGGCACGACGTCCGGCTTCGGATCGAGCATGCGTACCGCGATCAGGCTGGCCGGATTGAAATAGCCCGTGCCGAAGACCCGCCCGTCGTCGCCGGCGACATTCACGACGCTGCCGGGCTTCAGCGCCTTGGCGGCGGCGCTCATCTCGATCTCGTTGGAGAAGGCCCAGGGGGCGCCGGCACGCAGGCGGCGGCCTTCGCGGGGCTTGAGGCGGATCGTGGGAATTGCGCTTGTCATCCCCCGGGTTAGCATGGGCGCGAGCATTCTCCCAAGGGGCAAATCATGGCGGACAATCCTGCGGTCAAATTCGCGCTTATGCGCGGCAAGACGCCCGAAGAGGCAAAGCTGTTCTGGACCGGCGGCCCGGTCGAAGTGGCGCCGCGCACCTGGTTCGCATCGCAATTCTCGGGCTGCACGGCCTTCGAGACCGACGAGGGCCTGGTCCTGGTCGACACCGGCACGCGGCAATTCGCGCCGGCCATCGCGGCGATGCTGCGCCAGAAGACGCAAGCCCCGGTGCATACCGCCATCTACACCCACGGCCATGTCGACCACGCCTACGGCCTCGAGGCCTTCCTGATGCCGGGCCAGAAGCACCCGCGCGTCATCGCCCACAGCGCCATGCCGGCCCGCTTCGCGCGCTATGCCGCGACCGCCAGGCTCAACGCCGCGCTCAACGCGCGCCAGTTCGGCGGCACGGTCGAAGCGGCGTCGAGCGACGCCTACAAGGCCTTCGGCGCGCCGCCGGTGCCGCCCGACACGCTCTACGACGAGCGGCTGACCATCGCGGTCGGCGGCGTCACCTTCGAGCTCAAGCATTGCCGCGGCGAGACCGACGACCACACCTGGGTGTGGTGCCCGGAGCGCGGCGTGCTCTGCCCCGGCGACCTGTTCATCTGGGCGGTGCCGAACGACGGCAATCCGCAGAAGGTGCAGCGCTATCCCTGGGACCGCGCGCGCGGGCTTCGCGACATGGCCGCGTGCGGGCCGCAGGCGTTCTGCCCCGGCCATGGCGGACCGGTCGTCGGCGACACCGCGCTGATCGTCCGTATGCTGACCGAGACGGCCGAGTTCCTGGAAGCGGTCGTCTCGCGCACCTTGGCCGCGATGGAGAACGGCGCGCCGCCGCATGTCGACATCGTCACCGGCATCGAACTGCCCAAGAGCGATTCGCCCTGGCTGCAGCCCGTCTATGACGACACCGAGTTCCTGGTGCGCAACGTGATCCGCTATTACGGCGGCTGGTGGAGCGGACGTCCGAGCGAGCTGAAACCCGCGCCGCGCGCGCAATTGGCCGCGGAAATCGCGCAGCTGGGCGGCGGCGCATTGTCGCTGGCCGAGCGCGCCGCGACGCTGGCGGACAAGGGCGAGCTGCGTCTCGCCTGTCATCTGGCGGATTTCGCGCTTGAGGCCGCGCCCGGCGATGCCGCCGTGCAGGCCAAGATCGCCGCGGTCTACGAAGCCCGCGCCGCGAAGGAAACCAGCCTGATGGCGGTCAACATCTTCAACTCCGCCGCCGCTTATGCCAAATCGGGACGGCCTTTTGCATAAGGCTCCCCGTATAGGCACGCCGCGCCCTAATCTCGCCACTTTGATGCAGTGAAAGCCCCGCCGCTTTGTTCGACTGCATACCGATTGCAATCGACCGTGACGGAGGCGCGCGCGCCGCATTGGAAGACGAGATGAACATCGTGCCGGGTCCCGTGGAGCGTTTGAGCAGCGCACTGCTGACCGACGTCCACGCTGCTTGGAAAAAGCTGGCGGCCGGCCGCATGGCGCCGCGCCGCGACGAGATCACGCCGGCGCTCATCAAATCCGCGCTGCCTTCGATCTGGATGATCGACGTCGTCGACGGCGGCAGGGATTTCCGCTTCCGCATCGCCGGCGACCGCATCATCCAGTTCATGGGGCGGCGCTATGCCGGCTCGCTGCTGTCGGAGTTCGCCGAGCAGCCCTTCTTCCAGCACATGCGCGAGATCCTGACGACTTCAGTGCGCAGCAAGCGCCCCTTCGTCGCCGGGCCGGGCCGCTCGCGCATGCCGGGCAAGGAGCATGTCGAGCTCGAGGTGCTGGTGCTGCCGCTGTCCGACGACGGCGAGCACGTCACCACCGTGTTCGGCGCGATGGAGATCGGCCCTTTGCGGGCGAAAAAGCTGCCGAAGGGGCAACCCTGAGGTGAGGCTTGCGTGACGGCGCCGTCACCCGTTAGATGCGCCCATTCCAAAGGAGATGACCATGGCAGTCGACGGAAAATACGAGATCGTTGTGAATTCCCCCATGGGCCCGCAGCCCTCCACGCTCGAGATCAATGCGGACGGCAGCGGCACGCAGTCGGCGCAGGGCCGCTCGCAGCCCATCGCCAACGGCAAGATCGACGGGAACAACGTGTCCTGGTCGAACTCGATCACCACGCCCTTCCCGATGACGCTCGAATTCGCGGGCGTGGTCGACGGCGACAAGATCTCCGGCAACGTGAAGGCCGGCTCGTTCGGCTCGTTCCCGTTCTCGGGCAAGCGCGCCTGATACTGTCGCGTGTGTTTGGCGTATGCTGAGGGGCGGCCGGCCAAGGCCGCCCTTTGCGTTTGAGGATCGCGCTCTTGAGAATTCATCCCGATGGCTGGCCGTTCATCGCGCTCGCCGTGGCGCTGAACGGATTGCTGTTCGCGCTCGCAGGGCTGTGGGGTTGGCTCCTGGTGCCGGTCACAGTGTGGTGCATCGCCTTCTTCCGCGATCCCGAGCGCACGACACCCGACGGCGCGGGCCTGATCGTCTCGCCCGCCGACGGCGTGATGCTTCCGGTCGTCGACGCGGTGCCGCCGGCGGAGCTCGGCATGAGCGCGGAGCCACGCCCGCGCCTTTCCATCTTCATGAACGTGTTCAACGTGCATGTGAACCGCATGCCGGCCGACGGCACGGTCGCCGGCCTCGCCTACCGGCCGGGGAAGTTCGTCAACGCCTCTTTCGACAAGGCGAGCGAGCACAATGAGCGCATGGCGTTCCGCCTGCGCCTCGACGACGGGCGCGAGCTGGCGGTGGCGCAGATCGCGGGCCTCGTCGCGCGGCGCATCCGCTGCGACCTGCATCAGGGCGAACAGGTGCGCCGCGGCGCGCGCTTCGGTATCATCCGGTTCGGCAGCCGGCTCGACGTCTATCTGCCGGCCGGTTGCGCGATCAAGGTGAGCCAAGGCCGGAGCGTCAAGGCAGGCGAGACGATCCTGGCCGTGCTGGAGAACCCGTCATGACGGTTGAGAAGCTCACGGCCCGGCAGCGCATGGCCGAGCGCCTGGAAGACATCTCGGCCGCGCGCCAGCGCGTGCGCGAGCGGCTCGAGGATCTGTCGGTCTCCAAGCTGGTGCCGAGCACGCTCACTTTGCTCGGCCTGTGCTGCGGCGTGACCGCGATCCGCTTCGCCCTCGACGACGATTGGCGCCATGCCGTCGTGATGGTGATCGCGGCGATGGTGTTCGACATGCTCGACGGCCGCGCCGCGCGCATGTTCGGCGCCGACACCCGCTTCGGCGCGCAGCTCGACAGCCTCGTCGACCTCGTCAGCTTCGGCGTCGCGCCGGGCGTGATCGTGTTCATGTGGAGCCTGAAAGGCTCGGGCGAGGCGGGCTGGCTCGCGGTGCTCCTGTTCTGCGCCTGCAGCGCCATCCGCCTGGCGCGCTTCAACATCCAGAGCGCCAGCGCCCGCGACGAAGGCGCCACGCAAGCGCATCCCTATTTCACCGGCCTGCCGATGCCGGCGGCGGCGTTCGTCGCCGTGCTGCCGATGCTGATCAGCTTCCAGATCGGCGACGAGATCGTGCGCAAGCCCGGCCTCGCCTCGCTCGTCATGGTGATGGCGGCGGTGCTGATGGTGAGCCGCCTGCCGACGCCCTCGATCAAATACATGCATCTGCCGCGGCGGCTGCGCGTGGCGGCCTTCATCGCGCTCGGATTGCTGGCGGCGCTGCTGATCAACTGGCCCTGGGCGACCTTGACCGGCGGCTTCGTGCTCTATGCCGCGAGCATCCCGGCAAGCCTGATCGGCCGCAAGGACGAGGACGAAGACGAAGACGACGACGACGAGCCGGAACCCGTCGCCTCCGAGACCGACTAGAGCCGGCTGTTTTCGAATTGGCGCGACAAACCCGGGCCGTGACAATCCTGTTTGTGGTTCCAGGCGATAACAATCGACACTAGAAAGCGGCGCAGATCTCGCGCGTGACGATGCCGACCGCGTCCTGACGGAAGCGGCGCTTGTAGACGTCGGCGACGCGCTCCAGCCGGCCGGCGAGCGCGGCGTCGCCCTTCCCGTCGACGAACACGAGCTTCGACTTCTCGCGCACCGCGGCGCCGGTCTTGGCATCGCGCCAGGCGCCTTCGGCGTCGCTCACGGTGAAGCCGCCGGGGAACGCCTCGGCCAAAACCTCGTCGACGAACTTCGTCCAGTCCGCGTCGCTCACCGCGCCGCCGCCCGGAATCTCGCGCCCGAACATCAGCTCGGCTTCGACCATCGCCTTCTGCGCCGGCAGAAGACATGCCGCTTGCGCCGGCGCCGCCGCGAGAAGCACGAGCAGCGCCAGCGCTCTCATGGCGCGATCCGCACGGGCAAGGTCGCGTAGCCTTTCACGAAGTTCGAATAGATGCGCTCGGGCTCGCCCATCACTTCGATCTTCTGGAAGCGCCTCAGGATCTCTTCCCACACGATGCGCAGCTGCATCTCGGCCAGCCGGTTGCCGACGCAGCGATGGATGCCGAAGCCGAACGAGAGATGGCGGCGCGGCTGCGCGCGGTCGATGATGAAATCGTTCGGCCGCTCGATGACCTCGTCGTCACGGTTGCCCGAGACGTACCACATCACGACCTTGTCGCCTTTGCGGATCGTCTTGCCGCCGAGCTCGGTGTCGGCGAGCGCGGTGCGGCGCATATGGGCGAGCGGGGTCTGCCAGCGGATGATCTCCGGCACCATGTTGGGGATCAGACCCGGGTTCGCGCGCAGCTTGGCGTATTGATCGGGGTTCTCGTTCAGCGCCACGACGCCGCCGGTGATCGAGTTGCGCGTGGTGTCGTTGCCGCCGACGATGAGCAGGATCACGTTGCCGAGATATTCGCGCGGCTCCATGTTCCGCGTCACGTCGGAATGCGCGAGCATCGAGATCAGGTCGCCCTTGGGCTCGCTGTTCACGCGCTCGTTCCACAGCTGCGTGAAATAGGAGCCGCATTCGAGCAGCTCGGCGCGGCGCTGGTCCTCGCTGTCGACGATGCCGTGGCCGGGCACCGCGGTCGCCACGTCGGACCAGCGCGTCAGCTTGCGCCGCTCCTCGAAGGGGAAGTCGAACAGGGTCGCGAGCATCTGCGTCGTCAACTCGATCGAGACGCGGTCGACCCAGTCGAAGACCTCGCCGCGCGGCAGCTCGTCGAGCATGCGGCCCGCGCGGCTGCGGATCGTGCCTTCGAGGCGCTCGAGGTTTTCGGGCGCCACGATGGGGCTCACGACCTTGCGCTGCTTGTCGTGCTTGGGCGGGTCCATCGCGATGAACATCGGCAGCAGGAAGTCGGGCTGCTGGCTGCGGATGGTGATGCCGCCGAGCGACGCTTCGGACGAGAACACCTGATGATTGGTGTCGACCGCCATGATGTCGTTGTACTTGGTCACCGACCAATAGGGGCCGTAGTCGCTCTCCTCGCAGCGATGCACCGGGTCCTCGCGGCGCAGGCGCTCGAAATAGGGCCAGAAGGCATTGGTGCGGAACAGCTCGGGATTGCTGACATTGATCTTGTCGAGCGGGATGTCATAGGCGGGCGAACGGGCTTCGGCCGGCCTGGCTTGAGCGGACATGGCAAACCCTCCGATGCGAAATGGCGATGCATGACGGTAGCGTCATTCGGCCGGGGGCGCGAGGCCTACCAGATCTTGCGGTGCGCAAGCCCCGGCGCATTCGAACCGCACATTTCGAGAGGGTCACCCCCTCCCGGCTCGATCCCCGCAAACGCTAGATGTTGTGGCCGGGCTCGTCCCAGGGCATTCGTTTTCAAGTTTTGGGCATTTATCTCGAGTCACGCTCCATTCGTTTTTTAAATCCGCAAACCCACCCCTCACCCCGGGGGCACAGCACGGAGGCAGTCCGCGCCCCTCTTTGACTTGGGGCGCGCGGCGCGGATTTCAAGTGGAATGAGCGAGAGTACTAATCGAAGGGCCGTCTCAATCGTCGATCTGCGCCAAGGCGCTTAGCGAGTGCCAGGCTATCCGCTTTTTAACTTCGCCTTTCCGGCAAAATCCAAACCGCGTCGCGGCAAGTGAAATTATTCGGCCGGGCCCACCACAATCCAAGTCTGTGGGTTCTTATCGTTGATGTTGATGTTGAATATCGGTGGATCGAAAAACATATGCCATGTCGCGCTTGGCGATTCCATTGGGAAGCCGCTCGATCTCAGGAAGGCGTGAATTTGATTTGCAAAATTCATAGACTCCGTATTGCCGTTTAAGCCCAAAATCCGAACTGGCTTTTCCCTTGAGATATTTGCGAGAAGTGCGGCCTTAAGCGAATCTTCGAGGACACGAATTCTAGGCTGATGGCCGACTGTGACGCTGTGCCCTATATGGCCAATTTGATTGCCGCTTCCCATGCTGACAGTGATGTCGCCAATCTTTTTGTCTGCCATCGGCGCTGCCCTAACTCTTGTTCCGAACAGGCCCAGCAATCCCAGCCCAAGACCGACTAGCAAGAGCACTGCGCCGCCAACAAGGCCGTAAGGAGCAAACTGGGGTTCTAAGATTGGCAGATACGCCATGGCCAGGCCTCCGCCGAGCATGGTCATCAATCCGCTGACAAATTCGAGCCACCTAATCAGATGTCCTCTCTGATACGCTTCAGACGATCCTGCGCCTCGCGCTGGGTTTGTCAAAGACAATATCGCCAACATCCGCGCGAAGCGGATTTCAATCAGACCGCGGTACTATTCTTCGGCCAGCGCCAGATGCGCCGACGGCGGGGAACGGGACGCCCCAGACGCGTGGCTTCCTCGATCCAAGCCGCAATGGCATCCGCGATATTGCGAGCCGCCTCTTCCCGCGTCGCGCCGTCCGACATGCAGCCGGGAAGGTCCGGAACGCTCGCGACGAAGCCGCCGCCGTCCTCATCGGACAGCGTCTCGATCACGACGGCATGGTCACAAGTCATACCGCGTCCCTCACTCCTCCTCGTCCGGATACGGCCCCTTGCCGCCCTCTGCGATAAACCGGTCGATGCGGGCTTCGAGGACGGGCATGGGCACCGAGCCGAGCTGGAGCACCGTGTCGTGAAAGGCGCGGATGTTGAACTTGGGACCCAGCGCGGCTTCGGCCTTGGCGCGCAGTTTGCGGATCGTCATCTCGCCGAGATAATAAGACAGCGCCTGGCCCGGCCAGGCGATATAGCGGTCGACCTCGGTCTCGATCTCGTGCTCGGGCAGCGCGGTGTAGTCGTGCATGTACTGGATCGCTTGGCTGCGGCTCCAGCCTTGGGAGTGGATGCCGGTGTCGACGACCAGCCGCACCGCGCGCCAGATCTGATAGCCCAGCATGCCGAAGCGGTCATAGGGCGTGTCGTACATCCCCATCTCGTCGCCGAGATATTCGCAATAGACTGCCCAGCCCTCGCCATAGGCCGAGATATAGGAGTAGCGGCGGAAGTCGGGCAGCGACTTGTCCTCGGCCGCGAGCGGGATCTGGAACGCATGGCCGGGCGCGCTCTCATGCAGGGTCAGCGCGGTGAGGTTGTAGAGCGGCCGGTGCGGCAGGTCGTAGGTGTTGAGCAGATAGACCCCCGGCCCGCCGCGCCCCGACGTATAGAACGGCGCGAGGTCGTCGGGCACGGGCTTGATCGCGAACCGCGCGCGCGGCAGCCGGCCGAACCAGGTCGCGGCCTTGCCGTCGAACTGCTTGGCGATCCACGCCGCCTTGTCGAGCAGCTCCTGCGGAGTCTTGGCCGCGAATTGCGGATCGGTGCGCAGGAATTGCTGGAACGCCGGGAAGTCGCCCTTGAAGCCGGTCTCCTTCATCACGTCGATCATCTGCCGATGCAGCTTGGCGACCTCGACCTCGCCCAGCGCATGGATCTCGGCCGGGCTCATGTCGAGCGTGGTGTATTCGAGGATCTGCGCGCGGTAATAGGCCTTGCCGTCGGGCATGTCCTCGGCCGCGAGCGTCTTGCGCGCGCCCGGCACATACTCTTCGTTCCAGAACTTCATCAGCTCCTCATAGGCCGGCTGCACCTGGTGCGCGATCACATCGACGGCCTCTGCGCGCAGCTTCGCCTGGGTGTCGGCGTCGACACCGTGCATGGTCTTGAACGGCTCGTAGAACAGCGAGTCTTCCGGCTTGGCCTTGGTCACGTTGGCGATCGAGGCGTCGCGGCCCATGAGCGTCACCTGCGGCGGGGTGAAGCCGCGCTTCAAGCCCGCCCGCATCTCGGCGATCTGCTCGTGGAAATAGCGCGGCACGTCGCGCATCTGCTTGATCCAGGACTGATAGTCCTTGAGCTTCTTGAAGTCCTGGCGCGCGGTGTAGCCGAGATCGGTCCAGAAGGTGGTGTCGGAATTGGCCGGCATCTCATAGCCGCGGAACTTCCAATCCGCGATCAGGCCTTCGATCTGCGGCTTGTAGACGTCGTAGTTCACCCGGTTCGCCACGGACAGTTTCGCGCGCGGGATCGTGGCCAGCTGCTTGAGCACGTCTTCCCAATAGGCGAGCCGCGCCTCCTGGCTGGCCGCGTCGACCTTGGGCAGGTGATCGACGATCTCCTTGACGTTGTCCTCGCCGCTCGCGAACTGGTCCTCGCGCCACTTCCATTCGCGGGTATAGAGCGCCCTGAACTTCGCATCCGCCGAGGCGCCCGGCTTGGACGCAGCCACAGCCGGAACGGCGGCCACCAGAAACACGATCGCGGCACCAACCCAGAGATTCATCCGTACCCCCTCGAAAGTGAGGGCCGGACCGTAGCGCGGAGAAAGCTGCTTGTCCTCCCCTGCGAAGCGGGGGAGGTGCCGAGCGATAGCGAGGCGGAGGGGGATAAGAAAGCTCGCGTATTTCCCTTCCGCGCAAATCCACTCTAGCCTTTGCCGAAGCAGGGGAGATTCACATGAGCGCCATCATGCGCCGCAAGACCATCGAGGCCAGCGTCGCGCTCGAGGGCAGCCATCGCTTGCGCCAGACCTTGAGCTGGCCGCATCTGATCGCCATCGGGGTCGGCGCCATCGTCGGCACCGGCATCTATACCTTGACGGGTGTCGGCGCGGGGCTCGCCGGCCCGGCGGTGATCGTCTCGTTCCTGATCTGCGGCGCGATCTGCGCCTGCGCCGCCTTCTGCTATGCCGAGATGGCCACGCTGATCCCGGTCGCGGGCAGCGCCTATACCTACAGCTATGCGGCGCTGGGCGAGATCATCGCCTGGATCGTGGGCTGGAGCCTGATCCTGGAGTACACCGTCGCCGCGGCCGCCGTCGCGGTCGGCTGGGCCGGCCACGCCGAAGCGCTGATCGTGGCGGCGCATTGGCCGGTGCCGGCGGAGCTGATGCACGGCATCGCTTCGGGCGGCCTCGTCAACGTGCCGGCGGTGATCATCGCCGCCGTGGTCACGTTGCTGTTGATCCTCGGCACCCGCGAGAGCGCGACGCTCAACATCGTGCTGGTGCTGATCAAGCTCTCCGCGCTTGTGCTGTTCGCGGTGCTGGCGATTCAGTCCTTCGACGCCGCGCATTTCACGCCCTTCGCGCCGTTCGGCTATGGCGCGACGCAAGGGGCGGACGGCAAGAACTATGGCGTGCTGGGTGCCGCGGCGATCGTGTTCTTCGCGTTCTATGGCTTCGACACGGTGTCGACGGCGGCGGAGGAAACGAAGAACCCCGAGCGCAACCTCACCATCGGCATCGTGGGCTCGATGGCCTTGTGCACCGCGATCTATGTGGTGGTGGCCACCGTCGCGGTGGGCGCGATGTCGTACACGCTGTTCTCGGCGAGCCACGACGCGGCGCCGCTGGTCTTCGTGCTGCAGTCGCTGAACCACGGCACCGCCGCCGGCATCGTCGCCGCCGCGGTCGTCATCGCGATCCCGAGCGTGATCCTTGTGCTGATGTACGGCCAGAGCCGCATCTTCTTCGTCATGGCGCGCGACGGGCTGTTGCCCGAACGCCTCGCCGCGGTCAGCAGATCGCGCGGCACGCCGGTCCTGATGACCTCGCTCACCGGCCTCGTGGTGATGGCGATGGCGGCGACGATGGATTTGAACCAGATCGTCGAGCTCGCCAATGTCGGCACGCTGACCGCCTTCATCGCGGTGGCGGTGTCGATGCTGGTGCTGCGCGCCCGCGACCCGGACCGGCCGCGCATCTTCAGGACGCCGCTGCCGTGGGTGATCGGCCCGTTCTGCATCCTGGGTTGTCTTTATCTCGCCTGGAGCCTGCCGACGCGCACCCAAATCTGGTTCTTCGAGTGGAACGGGATCGGGCTGGCGGCCTATTTCGCCTATGGATTCTGGGCCAGCCGCCTTGCGAGGAGAAAGGCACAGGCCTAGCCTTTCCGCTCCATCCTGGGGAGGACGGTCATGAACTTCGCATCGCTCTACGCCGAGGCCCTGGTCGACACGACCTGGACGGTGCCGCAGAACTACGACGCCTGCTTCAACTGGGTCTACGACACCGGCCGCGCCGGGATGATGGGGCTGTACCAGAAGGGCAAGGAGTTCCAGTGGGACGCGACCACGCGCATCGACTGGTCCCAGGAGCTGGACGAGGAGAACCCGCAGCAGCTGCCCGAAGAGATGCTGCCGATCGCCGGCATGGACCTGTACCAGAAGATGCCGGCGAAAGAGAAAGCCCAGGCCCGCAAGCACTTCCAAGCCTGGCAGCTCAGCCAGTTCATGCAGGGCGAGCAGGGCGCGCTGATCTGCGCGGCGAAGATCGTCACCCAGGTGCCCGACATCGATTCGAAATTCTACGCCTCCACGCAAGTGATCGACGAGGCGCGGCATGTCGAGGCGTATCGCCTGCTGCTCTCCAAATTCGGCGTCGCCTATGAGATGACGCCGCCCCTGAAATCGCTGATCGACCAGACCTTGCGCGACAGCCGCTGGGACATGACCTATCTGGGCATGCAGGTGGTGATCGAAGGCCTGGCGCTCGCGGCGTTCCAGACCAACCGCGACTATGCGCAGAACCCGCTGGCGCAGCAGGTCAACGCCTATGTGATGCAGGACGAGAGCCGTCATGTCGCGTTCGGGCGGCTGGCGCTGCGCGACTATTATCCGCAGCTGACGCAGAAGGAGCGCGACGAGCGCGAGGAGTTCCTGATCGAGGCCTGCTATCTGATGCGCGACCGCTTCGAGGCGCGCGAGGTGTGGGCGGCGCTCGGCCTTCCCGTGCAGGAATGCGTCGACTTCCAGTACAGCTCGCCCTTGATGAAGACGTTCCGCAACGGGCTCTTCATGCGCATCGTGCCGATCGTCAAGGACATCGGGCTGTGGGGCGAGAAGGTGCGCAAGGGCTATGCCGAGATGGGCGTGCTCGATTATGCGAACACCGATGTCGAGGCGCTGCAGAAGAACGACGACAGCATCGCCCGCGAGCTCGACGCGCGCCGCGCCCATATCCAGCGCACCATCGACGCCGGCATCGCGGCGAGCTAGAGCCGGTTGTTTTCGAATTGGCGCGATAAACGCGATGTCATGGCCCGCGAATGCGGGCCACCCAGCTGGGCCTTGCACGTCGAAGCCAAGGTTGCGCGGAGTTTTTTTCTTCGATGACAAAAACAACGTCACCTGGGCGGCCCGCATTCGCGGGCC
>DASZQV010000045.1:0-126501 GCA_035549495.1 Rhizomicrobium sp.
CTCACGGTGATGATCACCGGCGAATCCGGCACCGGCAAGGAACTGGTGGCGCGCGCGCTGCACGACTACGGCAAGCGCCGCTCCGGCGCCTTCGTCGCCATCAACATGGCGGCGATCCCGCGCGACCTCATCGAATCCGAATTGTTTGGCCACGAGAAGGGCGCCTTCACCGGGGCCAATACGCGCAGCGCCGGCCGCTTCGAGCAGGCGGAAGGCGGCACGCTGTTCCTCGACGAGATCGGCGACATGCCGATGGAGGCGCAGACGCGGCTGCTGCGCGTGCTCCAGCAGGGCGAGTACACGGCCGTCGGCGGGCGCCTGGCCGTCAAGACCGACGTGCGCATCATCGCCGCGACCAATCGCGATCTGCGCCAGCTGATCCAGCAAGGCCTGTTCCGCGAGGATCTCTATTTCCGCCTCAACGTCGTGCCGCTGCGCCTGCCGCCATTGCGCGAGCGCGCCGAGGATATCCCCGACCTGGTGCGCCATTTTCTGCGCAAGGCGGAAGAGGAGGGCTTGCCGGTCAAGCATCCCGATGCCGAAGCGCTCGATCTGCTCAAGCGCTATCGCTGGCCGGGCAATGTGCGCGAGCTCGAGAACCTCGTGCGGCGCCTGGCGGTGCTGCATTCGGGCGACGCGATCACCGCCGCGGCCGTCGCCGCGGAATTGAGGGAGCCCGAGCGCATCGTCGACATCGAGAGCGGCGAGCCGGCTTCGCTCGGCGCCGCGGTCGAAAAGCATCTGACGAAGTACTTCCTGGGGCTCGGCGGGGCGCTGCCGCCGCCCGGCCTCTATGACCGCGTGCTCGCCGAGATCGAGCGGCCGCTGCTGTCGATCTGCCTCGGCGCGACGCGCGGCAACCAGATCAAGGCGGCGCAGCTTCTCGGCCTCAACCGGAACACGTTGCGCAAGAAGATCCGCGACCTGGGATTGGACGTGTTCCGCGGGCTCAGGGCCGATTGAGGTACTACCCCCGTTCGAAGTAATATCGGTTCCATCAGGGGAGGAACCGCCATGCAACATCTCAAGCTTGCGGCCGCTTTGGCCGTTTTCGTTGCCACGCCCGCGCTCGCCGCGGAACACGCGACGGTCGACTACATCCCGCGCGCGACGCCGCCGGCCAACGTGCCGGGCGACATGAACGTCACATGCGCCGCCACGCCCGACTTCAAGGCGCTGGCGGTGAAGTGCCCCGTCATCCGCTACCAGGGCATGACGACCTGGGTGTTCAGCTACAAGGACAATCGCTGGTCGATGGCGCTGGTGACCTATGACGGCGCCGGCAAGATCGTGCGCAACACCGAGCACAAGGGCGCGCGCTACATCGTCAACGCCGTGTCGAGCCCGAAGACGCAGATGGTCACGATCTCCGGCCAGGACAACAAGGTTATCACCGTGCCGTGGAGCGAGTTCGGGAAATAGCAGATCAGACTATGGGCGTCTCCAGTCCCGTGAGGTCGGGGACGCCCGTGTCCGCATAGCCGGGCAGGGCGTGCCATTCGGGCATCGTCGGCTTCAGCTGCGCCATGTGCGCCCAGTGCGTGACGCTCAAGCTCGCGCTGCCGCTCGTCATCTGCATCACGAAGACTTTGCCGTCGAAGCTGCCGTCGCCGATGGTGATCGCGCCCGACGACGACGTGTCGAGCGGCGAGAAGCTGATCTTCACCAGGCCCGCCGGCGTGATCGAGCCGATCATCATCATGTACGACCAGCCATTGCCGATGTTCGTCGCGCCCATGCCGGTCAGATAGCCGCCATGGCAGCGCTGGAAGCGCCAAACGGTCTGGTCGACGATCGGCTTGGCGTGCGGCGCGGGCGCCGTGCCGGCCAGGAGCGCCGGCAGGTAGCGCGGCGGAACGTACCAATAGGTCTTCTCGAAATCCTTCGATTCGGTCATTCAACACCTTGTTGATTCGATCTAAGATAGAATAACCGAGCTTAACTCTGTTGCAATTTCACATCGCAGCAAACTTGCAACAGACTGTGTCGCCGCTACACTGCGCCGGATTTCGAAGGATGGCTAAGCTCTTAGCCCCTTCTCCAGCTCGGATGCAGTGACTTAATGGCGGCACCTGCAAGCGAACAGATGGCTGTCGTCCCGGCGGTTTTGGGGCCGCGGAAGCGCTTGGCGTGGGGCGCCGCCGTCATGGCCGCCGTCGCGCTCGTCTATGGCGCGCTGCTGTGGCTGTCGCCGGCCACCCCGACGGTAGAGACGCTGGCGGCGCTCGCCATCGTCATCCTCGCGCTCGGCGCCGTCATCGTCTGGCGCCTGATCCAGCTCTGGCGCGAGCGCCGCTCGGGCCGCGCCGGCGCGCGGCTGCACGTGCGCCTCGTGGTGCTGTTCGGCGCGATGGCGGCGGTGCCGGCGATCCTGGTCGCGATCTTCGCCGTGGTCGCGCTGCAGCTCGGCATGGAATCGTGGTTCTCGAGCCGCGTGAAATCCGCGCTCGACAACGCGGTCGGCGTCGCGCGCCAATACGTGATCGAGCAGAGCCGCGGCATCACCTTGGACGCCGGCGAGATGGCCGACGGCATCCAGCACGACCGCACGCTCTACGACGAAAGCAACCATGTGAAGGTCGCGCTGATGGTCGAGAAGCTCGCGATCATGACCAACGACCGCGGGCTGATCGCGTCGTTCCTCGTCGACTCCAAGGGCAGCGAGCTCGCGAGCAGCGCCAAGCTGCGCTACGACGCCGAGCTCAAGCCGACGCCGAGCGACATCGCCGACGCGAAGGCGGGGCGCATCGTCGTCGACGGCGATCCCGAGACCGGCATCGTGCACGCGCTGATCCAGCTGCCGGCGCTCAACGACGCCTATCTGCTCGCGGTGCGCGCCGTCGATCCCAAGGTGTTCGGCTACTACAACCGCACCAAGGTCGCGGTCAGCGAATATCAGAGGCTCGAGAGCAACCGCGCCGACGTGCAGAACCGCTTCGCCTGGCTCTACGGCACGGTGTTCGTCGTCGTGCTGATGGTCGCGGTGTGGATGGGCCTGGTGTTCGCCGACCGCCTTGTGCGGCCGATCTCGAGCCTGATCCGCGCGTCCGAGCGCGTCGCGGAGGGCGATTTGAAGGCGCAAGTCGCCGTCGAGCGCGACGACGACGAGATCGGCCGCCTCGGCCACGCCTTCAACCGCATGACCTCGCAGCTCTCCACCCAGCGCGCCGCCCTGGTCGATGCAAACTTGCAGATCGACGAGCGGCGGCGTTTCACCGAGACCGTGCTCGCCGGCGTCAGCGCGGGCGTGATCGGCCTCGACGGCGACGGCCAGATCACCATCGTCAACCGCGCCGCCGAGCGCCTGCTCAACGCCACGCCGGAAGAGATCGAGACCCGCCATTATTCCGAAGCGGTGCCGGAGCTCGCCGCGCTCATCCGCAAGGCGATCACCGAGCCCGTCGGCCGCGCCGGCGGCGAGGTCGCGATCAAGCGCGGCGGCGCGCCGCGGACGCTCAGCGTGCAGGTGACCAGCGAGCGCGGGCCGCATGCGTCCGGCTATGTCGTGACCTTCGACGACATCACCGACCTGATGTCGGCGCAGCGCACCGCCGCCTGGGCCGACGTCGCGCGCCGCATCGCGCACGAGATCAAGAACCCGCTGACGCCGATCCAGCTCTCGGCCGAGCGGCTGAAGCGCAAATACGGCAAGGAAGTCGTCTCCGATCCCGAAGTGTTCACCCAATGCACCGACACGATCATCCGCCAGGTCGGCGATATCGGGCGCATGGTCGACGAGTTCTCGTCCTTCGCGCGCATGCCGACGCCGGTGATGCGCCGCGAGAACGCGCAGGAGCTGCTGCAGCAAGCGGTGTTCCTGCAGCGCGAGGGCAATCCTTCGATTGCTTATGAAACCAAGGCGCCGAAGGCGGCGGTGTGGCTCGAGGTCGATGGGCGGCTCGTCTCACAGGCGCTCACCAACGTCATCAAGAACGCGGCCGAGGGCATCCAGTCGCGCATCGACAAGGGCGACGACGCGCCGGGGCGGATCGTGGTCTCGCTCGACAGCGACGGCGAGAAGGCCTTCTACAAGGTTCGCGACAACGGCATCGGGCTGCCGCCGGAGCATCGTCACCGGCTGACCGAGCCTTACGTCACGACGCGCGCGAAAGGCACGGGGCTGGGCCTCGCGATCGTGCGCAAGATCATGGAAGACCATGGCGGGGACATCGTTCTTCAAGACGTCTCTTCAGAAGATGGGGGCGGCGACCAGCACGGCGCGGAGGTGATCCTGACCTTCCCGCTGCGCCAGAAAGCGCCCAAGGACAAGGGTACCGGTGATGAGCAAAGCAGGCTTGCCGCAAACGACGTCTGAGATCCTGATCGTCGACGACGAGGAAGACATCCGCGACCTGATCGCGGGCATCCTCAAGGACGAGGGCTACGAAACCCGCGTCGCGGGCGACGGCGACGCCGCGATCGCCGCGGTGCGCACGCGCCGGCCGCAGCTCGTCGTCCTCGACATCTGGCTGCAGGGCTCCAAGCTCGACGGCATCCAGGTGCTCGAAGCCTTGAAGCGCGACCATGCCGACCTGCCCGTCGTGATGATCTCGGGCCACGGCACGATCGAGACCGCGGTGTCGTCGATCAAGAAGGGCGCCTACGACTTCATCGAGAAGCCGTTCAAGGCCGACCGGCTGATCCACGTCGCCGAGCGCGCGCTGGAAGCGGCGCGGCTGAAGCGCGAAGTGGCCGAGCTGCGCCTGAAGGCCGGCGACGAGAGCGAGCTGGTCGGGCAATCCTCGGCGATCTCGCAATTGCGCCAGCTGATCGAGAAGATCGCGCCGACCGGCAGCCGCGTGCTGATCACCGGGCCGTCGGGCTCGGGCAAGGAGGTCGTGGCGCGGCTGATTCACGCGCGCTCGCGCCGCGCGGGCAATGCTTTCGTCGCGATCAATTGCGCGACCATGGACCCGGCGCGCATCGAGACCGAGCTGTTCGGCATCGAAGGCAGCGACGGCCCGCGCAAGATCGGCCTGCTCGAGCTCGCGCATAACGGCACGCTCTATCTCGACGAGGTCGCCGACATGCCGATCGAGACGCAGGGCAAGATCCTGCGCGTGCTCGTCGAGCAGACCTTCACCCGCATCGGCGGCACCCAGCGCGTCCAGGTCGATGCGCGCGTGATCAGCTCGACGACGGCCGACCTCCGATTGGAGATCGGCGAGGGCAAGTTCCGCGAGGACCTCTATCACCGCCTCAACGTCGTGCCGGTGCGCGTGCCGCAGCTGGCCGAGCGCCGCGACGACATCCCGCTGCTGGTGACGCATTTCATGAAGCGCCTGTCGGCCGCGTCGGGCTTGCAGATCCGCGACATCGGCGACGACGCCATGGCGGTGCTGCAGGCGCACAGCTGGCCCGGCAACGTCCGCCAGCTGCGCAACATCGTCGAGCGCCTCTTGATCCTCGCGACCGACGACGCGGCGTCCGCGATCAGCGCCGATCTCCTCCCGGCCGACCTCGGCGCCAGCACGCCCTGGGGCGGCCAAGGCCGCGGCGACCTGGTGATCTCGATGCCCCTGCGCGAAGCGCGCGAGATCTTCGAGCGCGATTACCTCGTCGCCCAGATCAACCGCTTCGGCGGCAACATCTCCCGCACGGCGGCGTTCATCGGCATGGAGCGCAGCGCCCTGCACAGGAAGCTGAAAAGCCTCGGCGTCGGCGGCACGGGCCGGGAGCAGCAGTTCAACGCTTAGGAGCGTATTGGATGGATAGTGGTTGGGCAGCCGTTGTTGGTTCGATTGTCGGAGGCATCGGCACTTTCTCTGCTACTTGGCTTAGCGCTCATCTCAATCGTGCGCGTCCCGATCCTTCTACTGAAGCTGCGAAGCAGCTTCTGAAAAAGATGCTTCAATCTCGCGGATTTGAATGGCGCACCATTGTGACGATGTCCAATGTTGTCGGATTACCCGAGGCTGAAACGCGGAAACTGCTGCTGGAAATTGGTGCACGAGGCGCCGAAAACGATCCGGAACTTTGGGGACTGATATCTCGCAACCCGCTGAAGGAAATGGATGCTTCTAAGGCGGCCGACGGCCCCTATGATCATAAATATTAGATTTTCTGTATCTTCGAATTTAGCTATTGCCGCCCGAAAGTGCTTAATACGTGCGCGCTCGCGAGAGTGATCGCGCGCACGAAATTCAAGCCTGCCAGGAGGTCACACAGAAATATTCCAAGAAATTGTTGCGCGCTACGCGCGCGCAGATCGGGCGCAACATTCATCAGGCCCGCGCGGGACGTAAGATGATGCTCAGCAAGCTCGCGAAATTGAGCGGTGTGCCGGCGGAGAAAATCGACCGATATGAATTGGGTAAGTGCGACATCCGGCTGGACGATTTATTGCGGATGGTCTGCGCGCTCGACGTTCGGCTGAGTAGGTTGATGGACGGTGCCGGCGTCGGCATGTTCGACGATTTGCCCCGGTTCTTGGACGATTTCACTCGCTACCAGCCGCGGTTTACGAGGAGCCACGGTTCGCAGTCGCCGATTGCCCATTGCAACATGTAGTTGAACAGGTCAGAATTCCCGCGAGTTCCGGGAGGCTGGCCCAGGAATGTTCGAGAGCATGTTCTCCGGCTTGCCGCGCGGCGCAAGCGCGGATCCGAATTACGACCCGAAAAACGCGCTGCAGAGCGGCGTCTACAAGCGCGTGCTCGCGTTGTGGGCGCCCGACGGCAAGCCCAACGAGCAGATCGCCAATCTGGCGACGACCTTCGGCGTGCTGGCGCAGCTCAAGCACAATTACCGCGCCTTCTGCGACGCGCCGCAGCAGGGCCCGCTGGCAGCGTCGGTCAAGACCTGCGCCTGCGTGTTCGAAGCCGCCTACGCCTCGACCGACGTCTATTTCTACGAGAGCATCGCCGAGCTCGTTCCCGACGGCTTCAAGCGCGTCACCGACAAGACCAAGCTCGCCGCGCTGGGCATCAAGGACAAGGTCCGGCTGATCGACGATGCGTCGGGGCGCTATTCGGCGCTCTACGCCGCCGGCGACATAGGCGCCAAAGGCACGCGCTACATCCTCGCCAATCGCGGCACCGACGACGGCTTCTTCGCGGGCTTCGACTTCAGCCTCGACGCCAAGGCGAGCATGGCGCAGAACTGGGGCGACGCCTCGCCGCAATATGTCGGCGCCGTCGCCGCCGCGAAGACGGTGGCGCAGGCGGCCGATGCGAGCGGCGGCAGCGTCATCTTCACCGGCCATTCGCTCGGCGGCGGGCTCGCCACCGCGCAGGCGCTGGCGACGAAAAAGCGCGCCTATGTGTTCAACGCATCGGGCGTCAACGCCGCCACCGTCGGCGGCAGCCTCGACGGCGCCGACAAGCTCGTCACGGCTTACGTCTATCGCGGCAACTGGCTCGACGGCTGGCAGGGGCTCGGCTTCGCCGCCAAGCCCTGCGGCAAGATCGTCGACATCGAGCACATCCACACGGCCGTCGGCGCGCCCTACAACAATCCGAGCGACTGGCACCTGCTCAATTTCGTCATCCCAGGCCTGTTCGGCATGCTGCAGCGGAACGCCTTGAGCATCTGAGCCCGCGCCCGTAACGTCGCCGCGATGACTCGCAAATGGCCCACGCGCGCGCCGTCGGGACACGACGCCTATGTCGACGGACGCTTCGTCCGCCACGGCGCGGCTTGCGTGCATATCGAAGACCGCGGGCTGCAGCTCGGCGATGCCGTCTATGAGGTGTTCCTGATCAAGGCGGGCGCGATCATGGACGAGGCCGAGCACATCGACCGCCTCGAACGCTCGCTCGGCGAGATCGAGATCGCCATGCCGATGAGCCGCGCGGCGCTCGGCCTGGTGATGCGCGAGCTGGTGCGCCGCAACCGCGTGCGCGACGGCTTCCTCTATCTGCAGGTCACGCGCGGCGCGGCCAAGCGCGACCATCCGATCCCAGCCGTGCAACCCAAGCCGACGCTGATCCTCACCGCGCGGCCTTACGACGTCGTCGGCGCGATGAAGAGAGCGCGCGACGGCATCGCGGTGGTCACGCGGCCCGACGAGCGCTGGGCGCGCTGCGACATCAAGACCACGCAGCTGCTCGCGAACCTTATGGCGAAGACCGCGGCGCGGCGCGCCGGCGGCTATGAGGCGTGGCTGGTCGATGGCGAAGGCTTCGTCACCGAAGGCAGCTCGACGACGGCGTGGATCGTGGACGGCGAGGGCCGCATCGTCACGCGCTCGCTGTCGAACGCGATCCTGCCCGGCGTGACGCGCCGCGTGATCCTGGAAGCCGCGGCCGAAGCGCAGATGCCGGTCGTCGAGCGCAGCTTCACGCCGGAGGAGGCGGCAGGCGCGCGCGAGGCGTTCATCTCGTCGGCGTCGGGCGCGGCGGTGCCGGTGGTGGCCATCGACGGCCGCACAATCGGCGATGGAAAGCCCGGAAAGCTGACGCGGCGAATCGCCGAGCTCTATGCCCACAAATCGGGCATGCGCGCTTTTTCGGCCCTTTCGCTCCCGCAGCATTGAGCCTTATGCTCGCGGCTGCTTCGTGCAGGGCGTGCGGAGCCTAAAAAGAAGTGGGCCAACCCATGAGCGAAAAACAACAAAATTTGCAGGACACATTTCTCAATGCCGTGCGTAAGAGCAAGTCGTCGGTGACGATCTTCCTCGTCAACGGCGTCAAGCTTCAAGGAAACATCACGTGGTTCGACAATTTCTGCGTGCTGCTCAGGAGGGACGGGCAAGCCCAGCTCGTCTACAAGCACGCGATCTCGACCGTCATGCCGATGGGGCCCATCCAGCTCCAGGACCAAGAGCAAGCGGCCGAAGCAGTCTGAGCTCCAAGCCGACCGACACGCATTCGCGCACCGCCTTCGTGCTCCATGTCGAGCCCAAGGCGCGACGCAGCGCGCTCGACCGCGACGCGCAAGCGCGGCTCGATGAAGCGATCGGGCTGACCGCCGCCATCGGCTTGCATGTGATCGCGAGCCATATCGCGCCGCTTGCGCGACCGGTGCCGGCGACCTTGATCGGCAGCGGCAAGGTGGAAGAGATCGCCGCCGAAGCGCGTCATCTCCAGCCGGAAGTGATCGTCGTCAACGCGCAGCTCTCGCCGATCCAGCAGCGCAATCTCGAGAAGGCGTGGAGCACGAAGGTCCTCGACCGCACGGCGCTGATCCTGGAGATCTTCGGCGAGCGCGCGCAGACGCGCGAGGGCCGGCTGCAGGTCGAGCTCGCGCATCTGACCTATCAGCGCTCGCGATTGGTGCGGTCGTGGACTCACTTGGAAAGGCAACGCGGCGGCTTCGGCTTCCTCGGCGGCCCCGGCGAGACGCAGATCGAGACCGACCGCCGCCTGATCGGCGAGCGCATCGTCAAGATCAAGGCCGAGCTCGAAGGGGTGAAGCGCACCCGTGGCCTCCAGCGCCGGGCGCGCAAGCGGGTGCCGTTCCCGGTCATCGCGCTGGTCGGCTACACCAATGCCGGCAAGTCGACGCTCTTCAATCGCCTGACCGAGGCCGAGGTGCTGGCCAAGGACCTGCTGTTCGCGACCCTCGACCCGACCATGCGCGGCTTGAAACTGCCGGACGGGACCAAGGCGATCCTCTCCGACACCGTCGGCTTCATCGCCGACCTGCCGATCGAGCTGGTCGCGGCCTTCCGCGCCACCCTGGAAGAGGTGGTCGAGGCCGACATCATCGCCCATGTACGCGACGCCGCGCATGACGAGACCGAGGCGCAGAAGGCCGACGTGCTCAAAGTGCTGGCCGATCTCGGCGTCGCGCAGGAGCCGGTCGAAATCCTCAACAAGATCGACCTCTTGGACGACGACGTTCGCATGGGGCTTAAAGCCAGCCGCCGCGGCCCCATCGCCGTGTCGGCGTTGACGGGCGACGGGATCGAGGCGCTGCTCAAGCGCTTCGAAGCCGCCTTAAGCGAGGACAATATCGCGCTGCATCTGAGGCTTAGCCACGATGACGGCGAGGGGCTCGCCTGGGCCTATCGCCATGGCCAGGTGCAGGCGCGGCGCGACGGCGAGGACGGCGTCGAGCTGGACCTGACCGCCAATCCACAGGAGGCGGAGCGTTTCCGCGCCCGCTTCGGAGACAAAATAAGGACTTAATCGCCCATCTTCATGTCGAAAACTGGTTGATGTGGATATGTGGACAAGACGCAGCTTCGTTGTGAGTAGCGCGCTGCTGCCGCTGGCGGCGCGGGCAGGGGACAATCCGGAAGGCCTGATCGCGGCCATCGAGGCGCGCACGGGCGGACGGCTGGGCGTGGCGGCCCTCGACACGGCGTCCGGCAAGCGCATCGGCCATCGCGCGGGCGAGCGCTTCGCCATGTGCTCGACCTTCAAGCTGCTGCTGGTGGCGCATGTTCTGCGCAGGATCGACAAGCATGAAGAGGACCTGGGCACCTGGGTCACGCTTTCCAAGGACGACCTGCTCGACTATGCGCCGGTGGCGCGCGAGCATTTGCGCTTCGGCGGCATGACGGTGATGGACATGGCCGAGGCCGCCATCGTGTGGAGCGACAACACCTGCGCCAACCGCCTGCTCGCCTCCATCGGCGGACCCGAAGGGGTGACGCGCGAGGCGCGCGCGCTCGGCGACACCGTCACCCGTCTCGACCGCAACGAGCCGTCGCTGAACACCGCCATCGCCGGCGATCCGCGCGACACCACGACGCCCGACGCGATGCTCGGCGATCTCAAGCAGCTCGTGCTCGGCGATGCGCTGTCGAAAGTCTCGCGCCAGCGTCTGGTCGGCTGGATGCGCGACTGCCGCACGGCCGCGAACCGGATCCGCGCGGGACTGCCGTTCGGCTGGACGAGCGGCAACAAGACCGGCACCGGCGAGAACGGCGCGACCAACGACGTCGCCATCGTCTGGCCGCCGGGCAGGGCGCCGATCCTGCTCGCGGTCTATTTCACCGAGTCCAAGCTCGACCTCGCCGCCCGCGAGGCCGCGATCGCCGACGTCGCGCGGATCGCGAGCGCGACGTTGATATAGCCCCGTTTACGGAATGGCTTGAAATCGACGTTGACCTTCCGTCGATTCATGCTTGTATCCGCGCCTCGAAAACGAGGGGGGACCCATGCGTAGGATGGTGTTGTGTTCGATAGCCGCTCTGATGGCGGCGACCGCCGGTTCCGGCGCGAGCGCCAAAACGAAGGAAAGCATCCTCTACAGCTTCGAGGGCACGTCGGACGGCAGGGCGCCGAGCTATCTGCTGCTGCGGGACGACAAAGGCGCGCTCTACGGCACGACGGTTGGGGGCGGCGCGGGTCAGGCCGGCGTCGTGTACAAGCTGTCGCGCGCGGGCGAACTCACCGTCCTGCATGATTTCGCGGGCGGCATGGACGGCTCCAGCCCATCGTCGAACGTGGTGATGGACAGCAAGAAGACCCTTTACGGCGCGACTTATCATGGGGGCAACGGCGCTATCGCCGGCGGCGACTGCGACAGCGGCGATTGCGGCACGATCTACAAGATCAAGAAAAGCGGCCGCGCGTCGATCATTCACGCGTTCACCGGCATGGAAGATGGCGGCAATCCCAGCGGCGATATCGCGATGGGCACCGACGGCAGCCTTTACGGCACGACCACGCATGGCGGCGCCGGCCAGCACGGCGTGGTCTTCAAGGTCGGGCGCGACGGCAAATTCAGCGTGCTCCATGCCTTCGCGGGCGGCCCCGATGACGGCGAGCGGCCGGTCGGCGACCTCATCCTCGACGACGACGGCAACATCTACGGCACGGCCGCGGCCGGCGGCGCGGAATCCAGCGGCACGGTCTTCAAGGTCGCGCCGGGCGGAACGATGACGCTTCTCCACAGCTTCGGCGGTGACGATACCGGCTTCGAGCCGCTGGGCGGCCTGCTCAGGGATGGCGACGGCAATCTCTATGGGACGACCGCCTTCGGCGGCAGCGGCGGATTCGGGGCGGTCTTCAAGCTCACGCCCGGCGGCACGGCGAGCCTCGTTCGCGCCTTCACGAACGACGCGAACGGCGGGACTCCGGGGGGCCATCTGACCTGGGGGCCGGCAGGCAACATCTATGGCATCGCCGCCAGCGGCGGGACGGTGACCGGCGATTGCCCGAATGGCTGCGGCCTCGTCTACAGCCTCGCGCTGAACGGCAAGCTGAAGGTGCTGCATCGCTTCGGCGGCGCGGGCGACGGCCGCACGCCGGGATATGGCATGGTGCCGGACGACCAGGGCCTCCTCTATGGCGCCAGCGGAAACGGCGGCGCCTCGAACGCCGGCGCGGTTTATCGGATCAAGCCCGGCGGCTGAGGCTCGTCAGGCCTCCGTCTTCGCCTGCTGCCAGAGCGCTTCCATCTCCTCGAGCGTGGCGTCGGCGGTCGAGCGGCCCTGGGCTTCAAGAGCGGACTCTATCCATTTGAAACGCCGCACGACCTTGGCATTGGTCGTGCGCAGCGCGGCCTCGGGATCGACCTTCAGGTGGCGCGCCAGGTTGGCGACGACGAAGAGCAGGTCGCCGATCTCGCCTTCGATCTCGGCCTGGCTCGCGCCTTCGCGATGCGCCTCGACGATCTCGCCGGCTTCCTCGGCGATCTTGTCGAGCACGCGTTCGGGAGAATCCCAATCGAACCCGACGCTTGCCATGCGCTTTTGAAGCTTCTCCGCACGCAGCAGAGCGGGCAAAGCTCGGGTCACGTCGTCGAGCAGGCCCCCGGCGTCCTTTGGCGCGGGCTTCGCGGCGCGCTCGCGGCGCTTGATCTCCTCCCAGGCGACGGTCTGCGCGGCCGCGTCCGCCACCTTGGCGTCGGCGAAAACATGCGGGTGGCGGGCGATCATCTTGGCCGAGATTGCGTCGACAACATCGTGGAAGTCGAAGAGCTTACGCTCCTCGGCCATGCGCGCGTGATAGACGACCTGGAGCAGCAGGTCGCCGAGCTCTTCCTTCAGCCCCGGCCAGTCCTTGTCCTCGATCGCGCCCGCGACCTCGTACGCCTCTTCGATGGTGTAGGGCGCGATGGTCTCGAAGCTCTGCTCGATGTCCCAGGGGCAGCCGCCTTGCGGGTCGCGCAGGCGGCGCATGATGGCGATGAGCTTGTCGATCGGGGCCATGCCCCGTTCATAGCTTGGACGCCGCCTTCCGGACAAAGGCGAAAATCTCCGGGTTGAGCGGCAGCCTGGGCGCGGCCTTCGGATCGGCCATCGCTTCGCTCCACATCGCCCGGACCTTGGCATCGACCTTGGGATCGCCCTGGGTGAACAGCCGCACCTGCGCCTGCCAGCGCCGGGCGAGGTCACGCGCCGCGTCGGAGTAGGGGTCGCCCTTGGCCATCAGCGCCTTGGCCTCGTCGATCAGGCTCTCCCAGCTGCGGCTCGCCTCCTCCTGGTCGAAGCTCTTCTGGCGCAGGCGCGCATTCTCCTCCGCGGTGAAATGCTTGGCGGCGAGGGGGTCGAAGATCGCCTTCATCTCCGTGGGATCGGCCTTCTTGGTCATGGTGGTCTCCCTGGTGAGCGTTGTGAGGTCTTCGATGGAAAGCGTTGAACCGGCGGCAAGTTTCCCGCGCGCCGCGCGCACCGTGGCGAGCGCCTTGGCGACGCGCGCGCCTTCGCGCACCAGCACGCGCTCCTGCAGGTCGAGCACCTGGTCGAGCGCCGCGCCGCCTTCCAGCAGGCCGGCGATGGCGGCGAGGGTGAGGCCCAGCCGCTTCAGCGCCACGATCTGGTGCAGGCGCGCGATCTCCTCGGGGCCATAGGTGCGCCAGTCGGCGGTGGTGCGCAGCGGCTTGATCAGCCCGCGCGCCTCATAGAGGCGCAGCGCCTTGATGCTGAGACCCAGGCGCCGCGCCGTTTCGGCCGGAGAGAGGTGAGCCTCAACCGCCACGCACATTCTCCGCGACTTGGCCGATGGTCAGCGCGCGGTCGATCGGACCATAGGTGAAGACCAGCGCATAACCATCCGGATCGGCTACGGAAAAGTCGCGCGCGTTCCAGGGACGGTTGCCGGGCTCGCGCAGGATCGTGGCGCCTGCGGCCCGCGCGCGCTCCGCCAGGGCATCGAGCGCGTCGACGCCGTCGGCGACCGCGAAGGTCAGCGTAACGCCCAAACCCCGGCGTCCTTCTTCCTGTCGGGCTTCCTGGCGTGCCTCCTGGTGCGCCGGCGCCAGCATCAGATCGGCATAGCGCGCCCAGCGCAGATGCGTGAGACCCGGCGCGCCGCCCGGGCCCGGCATCACGAAAACGGTCGCGAAGCCGAGGGTCTCGTAGCAGGCGACGGACGCGGCGAGATCGCCGACGCCCAAGGTGGGGAAGCTGGGCATGGGATAGAAATCGGCGGCGGTCATGGGTTGGGGCTCGCTGGTTGGGTTGGCTTCGGCGCGGCGTCTTCTCATCGCCACATGAATTGGCCTAAAGGCGGACCCTAGGGACGGGTCAAGGGGCGCCCGGCCCAAATGTCTGGCTTTCGTATAAGATATATTATGGGAAGTAATGGGGCGATTATATCCTTGAATCAGCAAGCCTCAATCCCTAGATTCTGTGTAATTCCAGGGGTTTCCGATGGCAAAGCTCTTCGAAAACAGGATTTTCCAGGACGCGACGGCGGCCCGCGAATGGCTCGAAAGCCGCCTCTGGCCGGATGGCCCGGTCTGCGGCCACTGCGGCGTCCTGGACGAAGCCCGCGCCCTGTCGAGCCGTCCTGGCCTGTATCAGTGCAACGCCTGCCGCAAGCAGTTCTCGGTCACGGTCGGGACGCTGTTCGAGCGCTCCCATATCCCCCTCAACAAATGGCTCTTGGCGACGTTCCTGTTCTGCGCTTCGAAGAAAGGCGTCTCGGCGCATCAAATGCACAGGATGCTCGGGATCACCTACAAAAGCGCTTGGTTCATGATGCATCGCATCCGCGAGGCCATGGCGCCCGGAGCTGGCGCCGGGCCGCTGGGCGGGCCTGGGAAGGTCGTTGAGGCGGACGAGACCTACATCGGGCGCAAGGATGGCGTCCGCAAGCGCGCGAGCGCGGGCGGCTATCGCCACAAGCGCACGGTCCTGTCGCTGGTCGAGCGCGGCGGCAAAATCCGCTCGTTCAAGCTGGGCTCGTCGTCGCGCGACGAAATCGGCCCGGCGATCTACGAGAACGTCCATCCCGAGAGCGTGCTGCATACGGACGGCGCCCAGGTCTACAAGGGCCTCGCCCATACGGCGGGCCATGAAGCCGTCGATCACAGCAAGACCTACGTCCGCAAGTCCGACATCGCGAACATCGGCGGCGTCGCGGACTGGCCGGACGTTCACACGAACACGCTGGAAGGGTTCTTCTCGGTCTTCAAGCGCGGGATGGTCGGCGTCTATCAGCACTGCGGCGAGCAGCACATGCACCGCTATCTGGCCGAGTTCGACTTCCGCCAGAACAACCGCGCCAAGGCCGGGGTTGACGACGAGGCCCGCGCCAACATCGCGATCAAGGGCATCGTCGGGAAGCGCCTGACCTATAGGCAGATTGACCGCTCCGCGCACGATTAGGCAGAAGGCCAACGCCTTCATTCGCTGGCGCCGCAAGAACGGCTTCCCCGTCGCGAACCGCAAGCGCGAGTTCTGGGGCCGTCATGCATGGAAGAAGACTCACGGCGCGTAAAGCACCCGCTCCATGTTCGCCTCGTCCTGATAGTGGCCGTGACAATCGAAGAGGAACTTCGTCAGGTGCATCGGATTGAAGCCGCCGCCTTCGTCCTTGTAGACGGCGATTTCAGCGCTCCCCGTGTTAAAACGCGCGATCGAGTTCACGTCGATCTTGTAGATCGAGCCGTTGTCCGCCGTGAGCGTCCTCCAGTTCGGCTTTAGGACATTCTGCTTCTGGTCAAGCCCCGCGCATATTTCCGCTTGCGCATCCGGGAGGCCGCTGCGGTTCCATGTGCAATAGGTCGAAGGGTAATAGGCTTCGTTCGGCCCGACGTGCCAGATGTTCTCGGCCGTGTCGCCGCTTGAGTAGTCGGGGATCTCCGACGTGGCGGTCTTGTCGGGCGCGCCGGCCGCCACAGCGCTTTGGCCTGGTGGGCTCGGCGCCCCGAGCTGGATGAACAGGATGAAAAGGCCGAATGCCGCCGCAAGAGCGCCAGCGAATTTCCAGATGTCCGACACGTCCATCGCTCCCCTGGTGATCGGGGAGTTGGAAAGCCTCGACTAGAGAGCCGCATACGCCTTTAGGCTTGCGCCCTGAACATGCGCGTATGCCTCCCCGACCATAGGGGAGTGCGTTGCGGCGGCACTCAGCGCCGCTAGTCGAGGGGTTTCCACGCCCCAGGCCCGTCAGAGGACAGGCCCAGGCCGAATATAGCCGTGCGGTTGTGCAGGCGCGAATCTGCCCCGATCAGGCTTTCTTGGGCCGCTTTCGCGCCGGAGCCTTGGCCTTCGGCGCAGACTTCCTGGGCTGGGCAGGCGTCCGCGGCATTGTCTTGATGGCCCGCTCGAAGCGATCCCAGGCGTCGGGATGGAGCTCGATGTCGTCCAGTTCGGATTTTGGCTTCTGCTTCGGCATGTCCCCAAGCTATTGCGCTTCGCGCGGCGTGGGAAGGTTGACCCCGTTGGCCGAAGCATGATTCTCTGGACCTGCCGGGGATCGAACCCGGACGTCCGAGGCCGGAAACCTTCAGACTGCGCACCAGCGACCACAGGCCCATTGACGGCGCCGTCCCGTGAGGGACGGCGTTGGCATTTCAGCCGGGTCAGAAAGGGCTCTCCGTGGGTGCGCTTGGCGCCAGCCTCAGACTCCCGCGCGGCAGTACCGGAGCGGGCGCGAAAACTCAGGCACGATTCCGGGTGGCTGGTGAAGACTTGACGGCCGAAAGACTCAAGCTCTAGCGGGCTGCTGACTTAAGGATATAATCGCCAGTAATGGGGCGAGGTCGGGAGGAGACCGCCCTCTAAATCCACGCCTTCGCCCGTCTGGCGCGCGGGAAGCGCGGGTCGTCGGGCGGCACGCGGTCGCCGTTGCAATAGAGCGCGCCGCTGATCGGGCTGCCGTTCGCGTCGACGCCGTCCCAGATGCCGCAGAACGTCGTCGCGGGATCGCCGAGCATCACATAGAGGATTTTCTGCGGGCCGTAGCCGGGCATCTCGATCGGCGACGACACCGGAAGATTGCCGGCGAGACAGAACATCGTGCCGGTGGCGGCCACCGCCAGGATCGAGGCCGTGGTCTTGGTCCTTCCGCTTCCGGCAGGCAGGACGCTGGCGAACGCATCCATGGCGGCAGATCCCCCGTTGCGCCGACGCGAGGATGCTCCGCGCCCGCCATGGCGGAATTATGGCCCCGTATAGCTCAGCGTGTAGTGCTCCCACGGCCCACGGCAGATTCCCGCGTGCCGCGGTCCGCCATCGTTGAAGCGCGTGCCATAGGCCTGGCGCGCGACGACCGTGCCGCGCGCCGCGCTCGCGCCGTCGAACACGACGCTCATCTCGACCTGGCTGTAGCCGTCATAGAACGCGAGCTTCGTTCGCGGCGCCACGATGTCGATGTCGGGCGCCCAGGTCCGCGTCACCGCCGGCGCGCCGGCCACGCAGGTGACGGCATAACCGACCGATGCGCCGACGATCTCGAAATGACCGCTCGAAGGATTGTCGGCGACGGTGAGCGAAACCGGCTGACCGCTTGTCGTCGTGCCTTGATAGGTGCCGGCTTGCGGCCCGCCATCGGCGGCAGCAGGGGACGGCCCCCTGCTCTCGCGCCGGCCCGGCGCCGCCGACCATGTCAGGCGCAGCTTCTGCCAGTTGCGGCGATTGCAGATGCTGGGGCGAAGGCCGTCGCCGTTCGGCACGGCGACGACGCTGACGAACCGCGCCGCGCCGCCGATGGCCTTGGCGCCGAGCGTCCGCACGCCGAAGTTCAGATAGAAGCTGTCGTCCGGGCTTCGGAAGATGAAATGGCCGTTCTCCCGAAGATCGCTGCCCGGCGACCACCACCAGGTCGTCGGCGCGATCGGCGTCGGCAGGCCGGCGCAGGGCGCGGGCAGGACGACCTGCGCATCCGTGACGCGCGGACGATGCGTGTCGGGATTCTCGTCGACGACGAAATGCACACTCTTGCCGTCGGGCAAGGTGGCGTCGTAGTTGCCGGCCTGCTGCGCCTGCGCGGCGCCGCACAGCACGAACGGCAGGGCGACGGTGATGACGGAATTGCGCATGGCGTGTCATGCTGCCCCTCCATCCGACCGAGTGTCAAATCGCATGCGCTTCCCCCACCGCCCGGCACGGCGCTCCGACGTGCCCGTTCTCGCCCGGCTGATGGCGCGCGCCATCGCCGAGCTGCAGCAGGGCTTCCTCGACGACGCGCGGATCGAAGCCTCGGCCTCGATCATGGGCCTGGACACGCAGCTGATCGACGACGGCACCTATTTCGTGGTCGAAAGCGGCGCGCGGATCGCGGGCTGCGGCGGCTGGAGCCGGCGCGCGACGTTGTTCGGCGGCGACCACAGCGCGGGCCGCGACGCGGCGCTGCTCGATCCGAAGCGCGACCCTGCCCGCGTGCGCGCGATGTACACAGCGCCCGAATTCGCGCGCCAGGGCGTTGGGCGGCTGATCCTGTCGCTGTGCGAGGACGCGGCCGCGCGCGAGGGCTTCGCGCGGGTCGAGCTCGCCGCCACCCTCGCCGGCGAGCCGCTCTATCGCGCCTGCGGCTATGTCGTGATCGAGCCGTTCGAGGCCGAGACGCCGCAAGGCCTGCGCGTGCCGCTCAAGCGCATGGGCAAGGCGATCGTCATCCCGTCATAGGCCGGCTCGACGCCGGACGGCAATTCGCCCTTCAGCCTCTCGTAGTCGAGATCGACATGCAGGTTCGTCAGCACGGCACGCTTCGGCTTCACGCGCGCGATCCATTCGAGGGCGAGCGCCAGATGCGCGTGGCTCGGATGCGGGGTGTAGCGCAGGCAGTCGACGATCCAGCATTCGACGCCCGCGAGCGCCGCGAACGCCGCGTCGTCGAGGCCGTTCACGTCGCTCGAATAGGCGAGCGGCCCGAAGCGCAGGCCGAGCGAGCGGATATGGCCGTGGCGCTGGGCGAAGGCGAGCACGGGGATGTCGCCGATGCGGAAGGGCTCGAACGGCTCGACGATCTCGCGCGCCGTGACGATGGGCGGATACGAGCTTCCCTCCGGCGTCGCGAAGCAATAGCCGAAGCGCGCGAGCATGCCGGGCATCGTCGCGGCATCGGCATGGACGTCGACCTTGCGGCGCATGTTGATCGCGACCATGCGCAGATCGTCGAAGCCGTGCAGCTGATCGGCGTGGTCGTGGGTGATGACCACGCCGTCGAGGGTGCCGCAGCGCGCGTCGAGCAATTGCCGGCGCATGTCGGGCGACGTATCGACGAGGACGCTCGTCGTTTCGCTGCGCACCAGCAGCGAGCAGCGCGTCCGCCGGTTCTTCGGGTTCGAAGGATCGCAGGCGCCCCACTCGCCCGCATTGTCCTTGCCGCCCAGCCGCGGCACGCCGCCCGAGGAGCCGCAGCCCAGGATGGTCGCTTCCAGTTTCACTTTGGCCGCGCGACCTTGGTGAAGAGACGGAAGAAATTCTCGGTCGTGGCCGAGGCGAGCGCATCGGTGCTCATGCCGTGCAGCTCCGCCAGCATCGCAGCGGTGTGCACCACGAAGCTCGGCTCGTTGCGCTTGCCCCGATGCGGCACCGGCGCGAGATAGGGCGCGTCGGTCTCGACCAGCAGGCGGTCCGGCGGCACGTCCTTGATCACGTCGCGCAGGACCCCGGAGTTCTTGAACGTGGCGATCCCCGACACCGATATGTAAAGCCCCAATGCGACCGAAGCCTCGGCCAGGCGCCGCGTGCCGGTGAAGCAATGGATCAGCCCGGTGAACGGCGCGCGCGCCATCTCCTCTTCCAGGATGGCGATGGTGTCGTCGTCGGCGTCGCGCGTGTGCACGATCAGCGGCAGGGAGGTCCGCCGCGCCGCTTCGATGTGATGACGGAAATTCGTGCGCTGCGCCTCGCGCGGGCTGCGCTCGTAGTAGTAGTCGAGCCCGCTCTCGCCGATGCCCACGACCTTGGGATGCGCGGCGTGCTCGATGAGGATTTCGGCGCTGTCGAGCGGCTCGTGCTCGGCTTCGTGCGGATGGATGCCGACGCTGCACCACACGTCGTCGAAGCGCTCGGCCATCGCGCGCAAATTCGGGAAGTTCGGCAGCTTTGTGCCGATGCTCACGCAGGTCTTCACGCCGGCCTCGCGCGCGCGCGCCACGACCGCGTCGAGCTCGGAGGCGAAATCCTTGAAGTCGAGATGGCAATGGGAATCGACGAGCATCACAAAGCTCCGGCTCGGCGCGACGCGGCGCTCAAGGCGCCGGCAGCGCCGAGCAAGGTCTGCCGCGGATCGAGATGCAGCGCGCTCGAGCGTCCGAACAGGCGATTCAGCCGCTCCCACGCCTCCACCCAACGGTCGAGGCGCGCTGGATTCTTCGCGGCGCGCGCGCGGATGCGGTCGGCGAGCGTCCGGCCGAGGAAGGTTCCGAAATCCTCCAGCCCGTCGGTCATGCGACTCATCCTGTCGGCGAAGGCCATCAGCGCGGGAATGTCGGGCTCGGACGCATGCTCGATCAGGCGGTCGGCTTCGGCGGCGAGGCTCGTGCCCTCCCCGCCCGCAAGCTGTAGCGCCATGCCGATCGAGCCGCCCGAGAGCCGCGCGAGCGATGCGCGTTCCTTCGCGTCGCGCTCCGGCAACAGCGTCTTCAATTCGGTCTCCATCGTCGCGTCGTCGAGCGGGCGCAGATCGAGGCGCTGGCAGCGCGAGCGGATCGTCGGCAGCAGGCGGCCGGGAACGTTGGCGACGAGCAGCAGCATCGCGCGCGACGGCGGCTCTTCCAGCAGCTTGAGCAGCGCGTTCGCGGCCGCCTCGTTCATGTCGTCGGCGGTGTCGACGATGGCGACGCGCCAGCCGCCCGCGCCCGAGGTCATGCCGAAGAAGCCCGCTAGGCGGCGGATCTCGTCGACCGAGAGCACCGTCATCACCTTGCCGGTGTCGGGATTGACGCTGCGCTTGAGCACCAGCAGGCCCGGATGCGAGCCTGCCGCGACCTGCAGCGCCGCGCCGGATTTCTCCGGCACCGAGAGGTCGGCGGGCCCGCGGTCGGTCGCGCCGTATTCGAGCAGATAGCGCGCGACGCGATAGGCGAGCGTCGCCTTGCCGATGCCCGGCGGTCCCGAGATCAGCCACGCCTGCGGCGGCCGCCCGCCGCGCAACACGCGCGCCGCCCGCGCCAGCGCCTCGTCCTGTCCGACGAGCCCGTGCGTCTCGCGCGGATGGGCAAACCCCTCCACCCGATCGGTCTCGACGATTTCGACGGTGCGCGCGCGCTTGGCCATGGAAAAGGTGTCTCACCCTTGCTGCCGCGATGCAACGGGTCAGCGGCGGCGGCGTTGCGGCTTTTTGAAGATCGCGGCGAGATCCCGGCGGCCATGGAGAACACGTTGAACGAGGATGCCGTCGCCTCCGGGCAACGGATCGTACACAATCGTCCAAGGCGGCGCCGGAAAAGCGCGCGCTCCGACGTCGAGATATGGACGCTCGCGCCCGATGCCAGGCATGAAAGCGAGATTGCTCATCGTTTTCTCCAGCCGGCTTCTGACGTCCGCGGCACGCAATTCGCCGCTTTGCTCGACGATATAGGCTTCGATCTTGTCCAGATCGTCCTCCGCATCTTTGGAAAGAACGACCTGCCGCGAGGTCACTTCGGTGAGGCCTTGCGCTTCCTGATGCGTTCGGCGGCGCGCGCCTTCATTTCGGCCATCACCTCGTCGAGCGTGCGGCACTCGCCGCGAGCGAACTGCTCACGGCCCTCGCGAATGCTCGCATTGATCGCGTGTCTGTTGCGCCAGAGATAGGCGTCCATCTCGTCTTCGGGGACGTAGTTCTCGTGGCCGTCCTCCTCCGCGGGCGCGTGGCGATAAGCGGTTTCGGGTTCGGCGAGGCCTTTTTTCGGCTTGCGCGGTTTTCCGGTCATTTGTCGTTTATAGCAGACAGAGCCGGCATTGTCACGCCAGCCCGAAACGGCGCGCAACCGCATCTTGGATCGCTTGCGTGACTTCGTCCTCCGTGCCGCCGGCGTCGATCACGACGCAGCGGTCGGGCGCGCGCTTGGCGATGTCGAGAAAGGCCTGGCGCAGACGTTCGTGGAACGCAGCGTCGAATTGTTCGAAGCGGCTTTCGTCGCCGCCACGCGCTTTCGCGCGCGCGAGGCCGATGTCGATGGGAAGATCGAGGACCAAAGTCAGGTCGGGTTTGAAGTCGTCGAGCACGACCGACTCGATCCGGCGGATGGTTTCGCGCGGCATGTCGCGGCCGACGCCTTGATACGCGTATGTCGAATCCGTGAAGCGGTCGCAGACGACGAACCGGCCCTCGACCAGCGCCGGGCCGATGGTGCGCGCGACGTGGTCGGCGCGCGCCGCGAACAGCAGCAAGGTCTCCGTCAGCGCGTCCCAGCGCCCCGGCTCGCCGCTGACCAGCAGCTTGCGGATCTCCTCCGCGCCCGGCGATCCGCCCGGCTCGCGCGTGACGAGCGCGGCCCGGCCCTGCTCCTCGAGCCACGCGGCGAGGCGGCGCGCCTGGGTGGACTTGCCCGTGCCCTCGCCGCCTTCCAGCGTGATGAATCTGCCGATCATTTTTTCCCGGAGAACAGCGCCGACAGGCCCGTCATCATGCGCCCGAAGATGCCGGCCTGCGCGACGGGCCTGGCGGCATAGAGCGGCACGTCGAGGGCAGGGAATTGCGGCGCGGTCACATGCAAGGTCGCGACGCGCTGGCCCTGGGCGACGGGCGCCTTCACCGGCCCGTCATAGCGCACCACCGCCTTCATGCCCGGCCGCGAGTCGACCTGCAGCGTGACGGTGAGCGGCGCCTTCACGGTCAGCGGCACCGTCTTCTCCGCGCCGCCGAACACCTCCGCCTGCCCCACCACATCGCCGGGCTTGAACAGCGGATAGCGGCGGAACTCCTGGAACGCGAGGCCCAGGATGCGCGCGGCTTCGTCGGCGCGATAGCGCTCGGCGAACCAGTCGTTGGTCTTGGGCGGATAGCGCAAGCCGCCGAGCACCAGGATCAAGCGCTCGCCGCCCCGCACCGCCGACACCGTGATGCCGTAGCCGGCCGCGTCGGTGTGGCCGGTCTTGAGCCCGTCCGCGCCCGGGAACTTGTCGAGCACGAGGTTGCGGTTCTGCTGCTTGATGTTGGAGATTTCGATCTCGCGCTCGGAGAAGTAATGATAATATTGCGGGTAGTCGCGGATCAGGTGCCGCGCCAGCACTGCGAGATCCATCGCCGACATCAGCTGGCCCGGAGGCTGCGGCAGCCCGTCGGGATTGACGAAGTACGATTGCTTCAGCCCGATCTGCCTGGCGCGCTTGTTCATCATGCCGACGAAGCCTTCGACCGTGCCGCCCATGCCTTCGGCGAGCGCGATGCAGCTGTCGTTGCCCGAGGCCACGATCACGCAGCGGATCAGCGTCTCGATCGTCATCCGCGCGCCGATCGGCACGAAGCATTCCGAGCCCGCGCGCTCGCGCCAGGCGCGCTCGGAGATCGGCAACTCGTCGGTGAGCTTCATGCGCCCGTCCTTCAGCCGCTGGAACAGCAACTCGAGCGTCATCAGCTTGCTCATCGAGGCGGGCGGCATCGCGACGTCGGCGTCCTTGGCCCACAAGACCTGGCCGCTGTCGCCGTCCATGATGATGGCGTGCTCGGCATTGGTGGAAATGTCGGCCGCGGCGGGCGACGCCACAAGCATCAGCCCGAGCCCAAGCCCGACAATGTGAAAACGCCGCATGAGTGCTCCTACTGATCGACGACGATATGTGCGTCGTTACTACCAAGTCCGCTGAGCCGCGCCAACGCGGCATCGGCGTCCGCGTTCGAATCCATCGGCCCGGTGCGGACGCGATAGAGGGTCTGGCCGTTCTTCTTCGTCGTGGAAACGCGCAGATCCTCGCCCAGCTGCTCGCGCAGGCGCATCGCGTTCTCATAGGACGAGAAGGCGCCGACTTGGACATAGAGATGCGTGCGCGCGGGCACGGGAACCTCGGTCACCTGCCCCGTCGGCGGGCCGGCTTCGGCGGGCAGCGGCTCGGACACGGGCCTGGGCAGCTCGGCGACGCGAACCGGCGGGGCGACGCGCGCCTCGGGCACGCTGGCGAGCGGCTCGGAGTCCACTTTCGGCGCCGGCGCCGCGGGCACGGCCTCGGCGATCTCGACCGGCGTGTCGGAGGGCAGCGGCTCGCCGTCGGGCTGGGTGGCGCGCGCGATATAGGTCACGCGCACGCGCGCGGTGCCGGCGACCTTGAAGCCGAGCTTGTCGGCGGCGGCCTCCGACACGTCGATGATGCGGCCTTTGGCGTAGGGCCCGCGGTCGTTGACCCTCAGCACGATCGAGCGGCCGTTGTCGAGATTGGTCACGCGCACGTTCACGGGCATCGGAAGCGTGCGATGCGCCGCGGTCAGATCGCCGGCATTGTAGATCTCGCCGTTCGCGGTCGTGTGTCCGTAGAAACTCGGCCCGTACCACGACGCGATGCCGGTCTCGTCATAGTCCGGCTGCTCCTTCGGGTAATACCAGGTGCCCTCGATCTCGTAGGGATTGCCGACCTTGTAGATGCTGTGGCCGTGACCGGTGGGCGGCGGGACATAGGTCTCGGTCCGCTCGACCGCGCAGCCCGCGGTGAGCCCGGCAAGCGCCGCGACGGCGCTGATTTTAAGGATCGAATGCATGAATCGGCCGAATCGGGCGTCCCAGGCGCTGTGACGCTAACGGAACGAACGCGCGTGCTCAATCATGGCGATTTCTTCACGCAAGCGCCGGCCGGCGGATCGGCGCGGTCGAGGCGCGGGACAACATCGCCCGCAGAGCCGCTGCAGGCGATCCAGCGCATGTCGTGCTCCGCGGCCGCCGTATCCTCGAAGGTGCCGGTGAAGCCGTGAGGCGCGACCGCGCCGATCCGCGTGCCGGTCCCGCAGGCGATGGCCGGATCGGCCGCCTTCTCCAGGCAATAGGCGACCTGCACCTCGTTGCCGCAGCGATTGTGGAAGCCGACATAGGCGCCCTGCACTTCCAGGTTCAAGCAGTCCGGCGCCGCGCGGCCCGTGGGTACCACGATCATCACGGTGGTGGCGGGCACGGAAGGCGCTGAAGCCGGCGTAGGCGCAGGAGCCGGCACCGCGGACGCCTCCCGAACCGGCTTCGGCGCATGCATCGCGGGCGAGCAGGCGGATACGGCACGCGGCGCATGCGGCTTCTTCCTCGGCGCCGGCGCGTCTTCGTGCAGCCCGAGCTTCTGCGCATAGGCGGCGACGGCGGCGCGGCGCTCGGCCTCGCTGAAGACGTGGTCCTTCGGATACCACGAGACGCAGACGGTCGCGCCGCCCGCGCCGCGGCGGGTCATCGTCAGCCCGTCATCGACATTGGCGAACAGCGCGGCGGTGTTGCCGTCGTCGTACTGGATCTCGAGCCCGACATCGGTCACGCGGAAGAAGCCGTTGGGCTTGCCGCCCGCCTCGTCGCTCACGACCGAGCCCATCCTGTCGCTCATGAAGGTGAAGACGGTCTTCTGCGTCTCGCCGCCATGGGCCGCGAAATCGAGCTCCAGCCTTCCTTCCATCGGCGAGAGCGTGACGGTCGAATCGTCGACGGCGGTCAGCGTCTCGTCGGCGATTCCTGCGATCCAGGCGGCGCCCTCGTCGGCCTTGGCGCCCTCTTCCGCCCGGACAGAGGTGCCGGCGAGCACGAAAGCCGCGAGCGTCGCGGCAAGCTTGAGGTTCATAAGGGCGTTCCCACCGTAAGCTGCATCCCCCCGCGCGCAACCTAGTCGGGGCGGAGCCGCTGTCAAATGGCGCGCACGCCATAGCTGGACGAGATCGCCCTCAGCTGGAGGCGCGCCATCTGCCGCATCGTCGCCGCCACGGGAACGCTCACGCCTTCCAGCATCTCGAGCAGGTCGAGGAAATGGAGCTGGTTGACGTGGCGGATCAGGTCGAACGCCTCCTCGAAGCCCTCGAACCCGGCATCGCGCATCAGGTGATAGAAGATGCCGCGCGCCAGCCTTGGATATTGCAGGTTCCCGATCATCAGGTAGTCGAGCCCCAGTTCCTTCGCATCCTCGCCTGCATCGCGGCGAAGCCCGGGCATCCAGGCGCGCTGCACCCGCTTGGTCGCGGGAAAGCTGCGCCCGATATGCAGGCGCTGCGCGCCGACATTGCCGGCGACCGGGATGCTCAGCGCGGCAGGCTGGTCGGACGCGAAGCCCCAATTGCGGAAGAACTCGAACGCGTCGAACGGCGCATAGGAGACGAGCACCTCGCCGGCGAAGGTGCCGCGCAGCGCGAGCCCGTCCTCGAACAGATAGTCGCCGCCATGGCCGTGATTTGCGAGCTCGACGAACGGCATCACCGTGGTGCGGCCGGCGAACGAGATGCAGCGCGCGTCGAAGAACTGCCGGCGGATCAGCGCCTCGTTGATATCCTCGAACCACAGCCCGCAATCGTATCTCGCGAGCAGCTCGGCGCGCAGGCTTTGCGGCAGCGCATGGACGCGCTCGAAGCCGCGCAGGATCTCGGCGCGGCCCTCCGCGCCCCAGCCGAGCTCGCGCTGATAGGCGTCGAGAAACGCGCGCGCGCGTGCGCCGAGCGCGACGTTCGGCCCGACCTTGAGCGCGCCATGCGCGAAGACCATGTCGTCGGCCGCGATCAGCAGAGGCGCCGGCACGTGAAGCGCGACCGGACGCGCCGGGTCGACCGCGAAAAGCCCGCGCCCCAGCGGCCCTTCGCGCAGGCAGATGTTCTCAGCCGCGCCGCCCAGCGCGCGCAGCTCGTCGAGCAGCGCCTCGAAAACCCCCGCAACCATGCCGCGATCATAGCATGGGGCGGCGCGTTCAGTCGTTCGATCGCAGCGTGATGTAATAGCGCAGCTTGCCGTTGTCGTGGCCCGCCCGGATCGACACCACGGTGCCGCGCCAGGTCTTACCGTCGCGCGTGACGTCGATCTCGCTGCCGTCCTGGCGCGCATTGGCCCAGCGCACATAGTCCTGCTGGTCCTCGGACCAGAACTCGCGTTCCTTGGCCATGATGACGCCTTCTCCTCTGCCGCGGACTGTCATCCTGGCCCGCGCGGCGCCGGGACGCCAGTTTGCCTTCCCCGGGCGATCCCAGTATCTGGGCTCCTGCCGGATGGGTGGTCGAGCGGTTGAAGGCACCGGTCTTGAAAACCGGCAGGCCCGCAAGGGCCTCGTGGGTTCGAATCCCACCCCATCCGCAGGCTACGCCGCGCAGCGGTCAAGCCCGCCACGGCGTAACGACGCGAAGCCGGGCGCCGATTGGATCGCGGCTAGGCTTGGCAAGCCAGCCTTCGCGCCGCCACCGCGTGATATGCTTTGCCAGCGAATCCCACGGTGCCCATGCAGCCCTGGCAGGAATTCTTCGAGATGCTCGGCGGCACGGCGGCGACGCTCTTGGGGCTGTTGTTCGTCTCGGTGTCGCTCAACGCCGAGACGATCCTCGGGCCCGCGCACAGGCAATCCAAGCGCCTCGCCGAGCAGGCGTTCCAGAACTACCTCGCGGTGCTGCTGGTGTCGCTGTTCGCGGTCTATCCGGCGATGGGGCCGGTGTCGCTCGGCTACACGCTGCTTTGGGTCGCCGGCATCTGGGGGACGTGGGCGATCGCGCGCGCCTGGCCTGCCTTCACCGAGCGCGGCCACGCCCCGCCGCTCGGCGTGGCGCGGCGCTATGTGACGACGCTCGTCGGCTTCGGGATGCTCGTCTATGCCGCGTACCGGATGATCGGCGGCGCCTTGTATCGCGCCGAAGAGATCGCCATCGGCGCGATGGTGCTGCTGCTCTCGGCGACGATCGTCTCCTGGGAGCTTTTGATCAAGCTCGCGCAGGAGAAGTATCGCGGTCCCTCCCTTTAAGTGCCGTTGCCGCTCAGGCTCACCGACACGGGATCGATCTGCGCCGCGCCGTGCACGACGACCGCGCCCGAACGCGCACCGGTCGCGGTGGGCGAGAAGCCCACCACGATGTTGCAGCTCTTGCCCAGAGCGAGCTTGCCGCTCGACGGACAGGTCGTCGCCGGATCGAGCGCGAAGTCGCCGCTCAGCACGATCTCCTTGATCGCGAGATAATGCGGCTCGGTGTTCTGCAGCTTGATCGTCTGCGTGGCGCTCGCCGTGCCCACCTGCTGGTCGCCGAAGCTCAGCGCGGCCGGAAGCGTGCGCACCTGCGTGCCGTTGCCCCACAGCGGCACCGGCACGACGGCGAGGTCGGCCGTAACGTCGATCTCGGCGCGCGCGGTGGTCGGGTTCACCGGCTGGTACTGCACGTTGATCTTGCAGGTATGGCGCGGGTTCAGCACCGCGCCGCAGGTCCCGCCGCTGATATGGAACTCGCCATAGAAATCGCCGCCGATGGCGATGCTCGCGATGTTCATCGCCACCGCTTGCGGGTTGGTCAGATAGAACACCTGGATCGCGCTCTTGGTGCCCAGATAGGTCGGCGCGAAGGCCCCGCCCGTCGGCCACACCGCCGCCGCTCCCGTATCGGCCACGACATAGGTCGTGGTCGCCGTCGTCGCGTTGCCCTGGTCGTCGACCGCGGTGACGTTGAACGCGTGGTGATCGGCGACCGACGTATCGAGCGCGCCGCCGTTCGCGACCGGCCCCGTGCAGCTCACGATCGTGCCGCCGCCGCAACTGTAAGAGACCTGCACGCTCTGCCCGAGCGCGTAGACGCCGCTGGGCGCCGCGATCGACACCGTCGGTCCCGTCGCGCCGGCAGGCAGAATCGACACCTGCGCGGTCATCACGCCCAGATTGTCGCCCGTGCTCTCGGTCTCGGCCGCGTCGTTGAAGCCGAGCCAGAGCTTGCCGCCATAGGGCGCGGTGAAGGTCTGCCCCGAGCCGACGGAGAAATATCCCGACATCTGCGGGAAGAACGAGCCGTCGCCGTAATGCTTCTGCTTCGGCAGGTCGCCGATATAGGCGATCAGGCGCGCCTGCGAGAAGAAGTCGAAAGGCTGGAACAGATCGAACGCGTTGAAGTCGTCGGTCGGGTCACCGTCGGGGCCCCATTTGCTCACGCCGTCCCAGCTCCATCTGCCGGACGCGGTGATCGAGATCACGTCGCCGGCCTGCACCGTGATGCCGGTCTTCTTCCAGAGGTTCTTCGCGGAGATCTTGATCGTCGCCGCCTCAGCGTGGCCGGCCAGCGCGAGCATCAGCGCCGCCGCAACCCATCGATGCATTGTCATGGTCCCCCCTTGCGGGCCTGGGCAAACTCGTTTATGGGAGAATTCCCAGAAATATGATATCGTTTTTCGGCTTCAGGCTCCACGGGGGATTCGATGCGCGCGCTGCTGTCCGGACTGGTCCTGCTTTTCGTCGCCCTCATCGCCACCGGCACCGCCGCCCAGGCGGGCGCGCCCAACCCCTGCCCGCGCCCGGCCTCGGGCAGCGAGGTGAGCCGGCCGGCGGACATCACCGCCAAGAACGGCGTCTTGAAGGCCAACCTCAGCTATTACACCGCGATGGACGATTCCGGGCACACCTTGTTCTGCTATGTCAGCGACAAGGGCGATGAGGCGCCGACCTTGCGCGTCAATCCCGGCGACACGATCAAGCTCAATTTGACCAACATGATCCCTCCCCTGCCGGGCGGGCCGACGACGCGGATGTCGAACGCGTCGGACGTCTGCGGCAGCGCCGACATGACCCAGGGCTCGATCAACTTCCACTTCCACGGCACCAACACCACGCCCAAATGCCACGGCGACAACGTCATCCGTACACTGATCAATCCGGGCGAGAGCTTCCAGTTCAAGCTGACGATCCCCGAGGACGAGCCGCCGGGCCTCTATTGGTACCACCACCACGTCCATTCGCTCAGCGAAGCGGCGCTGCTCGGCGGCGCCAGCGGGCTGATCGAGGTGATCGGCATCGAGAACCTCCAGCCCGAAGTGTCCGGCCTGCCCGAGCGCATGCTCATCCTGCGCGACCAGCCGCCCAGCCCGCCGGCCACGCGCGGCGTCACCCCGCCGCCCTCCAACGACGTGTCGGTGAACTACGTGCCGGTGCTCTATCCCGACTATCGGCCGTCGGTGATCAAGACGCAGGTCGGCACCAAGGAGTTCTGGCGCGTCGCCAACGCGTCGGCCAACACCGTCTTCGACGTGCAGATCAAGTATGACGGCAAGGCGCAGCCGCTCGAAATCGTGGCGCTGGACGGCGTCGTGGCCGGCTCGCAGGACGGCACGCGCCAGGGCAAGACCTTCATGGCGAAGGACGTGATGCTCGGGCCGGGCAACCGCGTCGAGTTCATCGTCACCATGCCGGGCGCGGAGGTGAGCAACGCGCAGTTCGTCACCAAGGAAGTCGACACCGGCCATTACGGCGACCGCGATCCCGACCGTCCGCTGGCGAAGATCGAGGCCACGGCCGCGCCCGTCGACCTGCCGCGCATGCCCAAAGCGACCAAGCCCGCCGCGAAGCAGCGCTTCGAAGGCCTGGCCGACGCCAAGGTCACCGCCGAGCGCACGCTCTATTTCTCGGAAGTCGGCAGCAACTTCTTCATCACGGTCGACGGCCAGGATCCCGAGCTGTTCGATCCCAACAACCCGCCCGCGATCGTGACCAAGATCGGCGCGGTCGAGGACTGGACGATCCAGAACCGCGTCAACGACGAGCACATCTTCCACATCCACCAGATCCACTTCCTGGTGGAAGAGGTGAACGGCGTCGCGGTGCCCAAGAAGAAGCAGCAGTTCTACGACACCTATCCCGTCGGCGCGTGGAGCGGCACCGGCGACTATCCGAGCATCAAGGTGCGGATGGACTTCCGCGGCGGCATCGCCGGCGACTTCGTCTATCACTGCCACATCCTCGGCCACGAGGACCACGGCATGATGGCGATCATCCGCGTGAAGGCGAAATGAATATACGCCGTCACGCAGGGAACTTCTGAAACATATTGGCGCGTGCAAGCGTTAAGCGCTCGCGTGGGTGAGCACGCGTCGCATCACCGTTGTCGCTGGCGGCGCTATCATTTGTTTCAGGAGCGCCGAAATGAACATGTCACTGGGGCTCGCCTTGAGCCTCGCCCTCTTGTCGACCACGGCCATCGCGGGAGCACCGCAAAGCAGCTATCACGTCGTCGACAAGGTCTCGAACAACGCCGGCAACGCGCCGAACGTCGACCGCAAGCTGGTCAATGCCTGGGGCATCGCGCGATTCCCCGGTGGCGCGCTGTGGGTCAACGGCCAGGGCGCGAACAAGTCGATGACCTACAACGTCGACACCGGCAACAAATTGCCGACGCGGGTCAACGTGCCCGGCGGGCCGACGGGGATCGCCTATATCGATCCCGATCCCGACGGCACCGGCGACTTCAAGGTGACCAGGAAGCACAACAGCGCGCGCAGCTTCATGGCCTTCGCCACGACCGGCGGCAAAGTGTGGGGCTGGAATCCCGACGTCGCCAAGCACGCCGCGATCCTGGGCTATGACGGCACGGGCGGCGGCGACGTGTTCACCGGGCTCGCCTTCGCGCCGCATGTCCGCTTCCTGCTGGCGGCGGATTTCCACGGCAACCGCGTGATCAACATCAACGGCGACTGGTCGACGAACGGCAGCTTCACCGATCCGAACCTGCCCGAAGACTATGCGCCGTTCGGCGTCTCGGTCGTCAACGGCGACGTCTACGTGACCTTTGCCAAGCACGACGACGAAGGCGAGGAGATCAAGGGCGCGGGGCTGGGCATCGTCGACGTGTTCAACCAGCAGGGCAAGCTGAAGCGGCGGCTGATCTCCGACGGCGGCGCGCTGAACGCGCCCTGGGGCGTGGTCCAGGCGCCGAAGGATTTCGGCAGCTTCTCGGGCAATCTGCTGATCGGCAATTTCGGCGACGGCAAGGTCAACGCCTACGACATCTCGACCGGCGCGTTCCTCGGCACCTTGAGCGATGCGCAAGGCCAGCCGCTGGTGATCGACGGGTTGTGGGGCATGGTGCCGCGGCCGTCCGGCGCGGTGACCTTCGCCTCCGGCCCCGATGACGAGCAGAACGGCCTGGTCGGCACGATCGAGCTCGACCGATAGGAATGCGCGGCCGTCGGCCTATTTCAGCACTGCGGTGTTGAACAGGCCGGCGGCCGCCGTCGCCACCACCGGCGCGGAGGGCTGCTGCGGCAACGGCGGCGTGTCGTATTGCCTGTATTCGGGCACCTGGTCGAGACGCGCGAAGCTGTAGCCCTCTTCGATCAGCGCCGGCACGACGTCGGCGACGAGGTCGGCCGATTGGGCGTGGATGCAATGCATCAGCACAACGCCGCCGTTCTTGCGCCGGATCTCGCGCAGATAGCCCTTGGCGCAGGCCTGGGCGTTCCATTTGTGGCGCCAGCAATCCCAATCGGCGGAGGACATGATGTAGCCCTCCGAATTCTTGGTCAGGTCGCCGCCGATGTCCCAATAGATCGGGCCGACGTAATTGCGCAGCACCGGGTCGGCATTGAGGATCGCCGCATGCGCCGAGCGCCAGGCGCCATAGGGCGCGCGGAAATAGAGCTTCTCGCCCGGGCGCATCAACGGCGCGATCTGGTCGTTGACGTCCTTCAGCTGCTCGACGAGCTGCTCGGGGTGATCGTCGAAGCGGCTGCTCAGCATCGGATGGGTGGCGCTGTGGTTGGCGAGCAGGTGGCCCTCGGCGGCGATGCGGCGCAAAAGCTCGGGATGGCGATGCGCCATGCGGCCGACGATGAAGAACGTCGCCTTGACGTTGTTGGCCTTGAGCACGTCGAGCACGGCGGCGGTGTTGGCGTTGGGGCCGTCGTCGAAGGTCAGCGCCACGACGTGGTCGTCGCGCAGGCCCGAATGGAAGATGGTGCGCGGCTGGAACAGCGCGATGCGCGTCGCTTTGGGGGCTGCGTCCGCCGCGCCCCACGACAGCGCGGCGATCGCCACGGCGCACAGTGCCGTCCACTTCATCGAAAATCCCCGATCCAGGCCGGCCAAGTCTAGTGGCCGGCCCAAAACGGGACAAGACGATTCGGAAGGCTAGTTAACCCTGCCCGCCTCCCACGCCTCGACGTGCCGCGTCAGCAGCGCAAGCGGCATGGCGCCGTTCTCGAGCACTTCGGCGTGGAACGCGCGCAGGTCGAATTTCGCGCCCATCTTGGCTTTGGCGTCCTCGCGCAGGCCCAGGATCGTCTTCATGCCGATCTTGTAGGCGCAGGCCTGTCCCGGCCACACGACGTAACGGTCGATCTCGGCGGTGACATCGGACAGCGCCATGCCGGTCGTGGCCTGCATGTACTGGATCGCCTGCTCGCGCGACCAGTGCTTGGCATGCATGCCGGTGTCGACGACGAGCCGCGTGGCACGGAACAATTCCGCCTGCAGCCGCCCGAGATCGCCATAAGGGTCGTTGTCGTAGAGCCCGATGTCTTTGGCCAGATGCTCCGCATACAGCGCCCAGCCTTCGCTGAACGCGGGCTCGGGCACGAAGCGGCGCAGGATCGGAAGGCCGGCGATCTCCATCGCGGTCGCGATCTGCAGGTGATGGCCGGGGATGCCTTCGTGATAGGCGAGCGTCGGCATCGCCCACATCGGCGTCTCGGCGACGTTGCGCAGATTGGCGAAGAACACGCCGGGCCGCTTGCCGTCGAGCGACGGCATCTCGTAATAGGCGCCGGCCGAGCCCTTCTCGGCGAAGGTCGGCACGCGGCGGACGTCGAGATCGGCCTTGGGCAGCTTGGCGAAATATTTCGGCAGCAGCGTCTTCACATGGCCCAGGATCTCCTTGTAGCGCGCCAGCATCTGCGCGCGCCCCTTGTCGTCGTTGCTGTAGAGGAAGCGCGGATCGGTCATCAGCTTGTCGAGGCGCTGGCCGACCGTGCCCTCGCTCATGCCTTGCGCTTTCAGGATCGCATCGGCTTCGGTCGAGATGCGCGCGACTTCGCTCAAGCCATAGGCGTGGATCTCGTCCGGCGTCAGGTCGGTGGTCGTGAGCGCCTTGAGCTGGTCGGCGTAGTAGGCCGCGCCGTCCTTCAGCCGCCACAGGCCCGCGTCATGCGTCGCCTTGGCGCGCAGCTCCTGCTCGGTCGCGATCATGCGGCGATAGGCGGGATAGACGACGTCGTTCACCGCCGCGGTGGCGTCGGCGATCAGCCGGTTGCGCTCGTTCGCGTCCATGCCGAGCTTCGCCGTCTTGTCTGCGAGGTTGGTGACGAGCGTGTTCTTGGCCGGCACGGGCGCGATCAGCGCCTTCATCTGGTCGATGCAGCCGTCGATGATGAAATCCGGCGCGATGACGCCCAGCCCCGCCTGGCGCTTGACGTCGGCGCTCACCGCGTCGAGCACCGGGCCCATCGCGCGCAGGCGGCTGACATAGTTGCGCGCGAGCTTGGCGTTGGTGATGCCATGCGACGACAGCAGGAAGTTCGGCAGCTCCTTCTGGATGCCGAAGGCCGGGTTGATCGGATAGACCGAGCCGCCAGCGCCCAGCCAGCCATACTTCGCGTCGGCGAGCTGGGTGTCGTAGAAGAACAGCGCGATGTCGTAGGAGAGCTGCTCCTGCGGCGTCAGCTTCGCGCGGTCCCATGCCTTGATCTCGCTCTCGAAGCGGCGGATCTGGTCGTAGTCCTTCTTCCGCGCGTCGAGCGAATAAGGATCGAGCTTGCCGGAATGGAAGTCGAGGAAGGTGCCGTCGACCGCGCCCAATTGGGTCAGGATCTCGGGCTTGTCGATCACCACCGCGACCGCCTGGCGGTCGAGCAGCCAGTTGAACTTGAACGGCGTGCCCCAGATGTTCAGGGCCAGGAACCCACCGCCCGCGACCAGCACGAGCAGCACCACGACGCCCAAGGCGCGGAAGAACGCACGCATGTTACCCAACCCCCTCGTTCACGCTTTCAATGGATGGTGCTTGAGCGGCAGGTCGCGCACGCGCACGCCCGTCGCTGCGAAGACGGCATTGGCGACGGCGGGCGCGACGGGCGGAACGCCGGGCTCGCCCGCGCCGCCGACCGGTCCGTCGCTCTCGATGAAATGGATCTCGATGGCCGGGCAATCGGCCAGGCGCAGCATCTCGTAGTCGTTGAAGTTCGACTGCGCGACGGCGCCGTTCTCGATGGTGATCTCGCCCTTCAGCGCCGCGGTCAGCGCAAACACGATCGCGCCTTCGACCTGCGCCTTGAAGCCGTCGGGATTGACGACCAGGCCGGGATCGACGGCCGAGACGACGCGATCCACCTTCAGCGCGCCCTTGTCGTCGACCGTCACGTCGACGACGTGGCAGACGATGGTCTTGAAGGATTCGACGATGGCGATGCCGCGGCCTTTGCCCGGCCCCATCGGCGTGCCCCAGCCGGCCTTGGCTGCCGCGAGCTCGAGCACCGCGCGCTGCCGCGGCTTGTCTTTGAGCAGCGCGCGGCGATATTCGAACGGGTCTTTGCCGGCCGCATGCGCGAGCTCGTCGACGAAGCTCTCGACGAAGAAGCCGTGCCACGAGGCTTCGACGCTGCGCCACGCGCCGGTCGGCACATGCGTCGGCACTTGCGCCGCTCCGATGGCCTGGTTCGCGATGCCGTAGGGGATATGCGCTTCCGGGTTCGGATTGTCGTCGGTGGTGTAGTCGTTGACCCAGGCGAGCGGCATGCCGTCCTCGCCGAGCGACGCCTTGAACGCGCTCATCACGTTGGGGCGGTAATAGTCGTGCTGCGTGTCCTGCTCGCGGGTGAAGATCAGCTTGATCGGCTTGCCCGGCGCGGCCATCGCGGTCTTCACGGCGTATTCGAGGAAGTTCCACTGGTCGGGCAGCCTGCGCCCGAAGCCGCCGCCCATCGGCTGGAGATGGAACGTGACCTTGTCGAGCGAAAGGTTCGCGACCTTGGCGCAGAAGGCGCGGCTGCCCAGGCCGTCCTGCGTCCCCGACCACACCGTCAGCGCGCCGTCCTTGAACAAGGCCGTCGCGTTCATCGGCTCCATCGGCGAATGCGCGAGATAGGGCACGCTGTAGACCGCCTCGACGCGCCTGCCTTGTCCGAGCGCATCGGCGCCGTTGCCGAGCTTGAGATCGTTCTTCGTGCCGGCCTTCAGCGCCGCCGCGCGCCGCGCCATGAGCGAGGCGGTCGACACCTTCGCATTGGCGCCGCTGTCGAACGCCGGCTCGAGGTCGAGCGCGGCCTCCTTGGCGCGCCAGAAGCGGTCGGCGATCACCACCACCGCGTCGTCGAGCTTGACCACCTGCTTGATGCCGCGCTTGCCGGCGACGAGAGACGTGTCGACGGATTTGAGCCTGGCGCCGAACACCGGCGCGATGCGGATCGCCGCGTAGAGCATGTCCGGCTGCTTGACGTCGATGCCGTAATCGGTGCGGCCGTCGACCTTGCGCGGGATGTCGAAGCGCTGCACCGGCCGTCCGACCAGCTTGTAGGCCGATCTGTCTTTCAGCCTGGGATGCGACGACGGATCGTAATTCGCCGCCTCGGCCGCGAGCTCGCCATAGCGCAGGCTGCGGCCGCTCGCGCGATGATGCACGCGGCTCGCCGCCGTCTCGCAATCCTCGGGCGCGACGTTCCAGCGCGCGGCGGCGGCCTTCACCAGCATCTCGCGCGCGCCGGCCGCGGCCACGCGCATGCCGACCATGCCGGTGGCGCGGACGGCCGAGGAGCCGCCGGTCACCTGCAGGTTCATGTACTCCGCGATCGAGCGGAAGCCGTTCGCCACGGTGCCGCGCAGGAAGGGCGGCAGGCTTTCCGGCGACATGTCGCGCTCGCCCAGGATGAAGCCCTCGGCCAGCGCGCCGTTCGCGAACAGGGGATCGGACGGCGCGGTCTCGGCCTGCACCTTGCTCCAATCGGCGTCGAGCTCTTCCGCCGCCATCTGCGGCAGCGACGTGAAGATGCCCGTGCCCATCTCGCAATGCGGCACGACCACCGTCACCGTGTCGTCGTCGGCGATCTTGATCCAGCTGGTGACGAAGCGCTCGCCCGGGCGCGCATCCAGCGCATCGGCGCGGCGGATGCGACCGCTCGGCCACACCGCGTATCCCACCACCAGCGCGGTCGCGGTGCCGAGCGCCCCGAGCACGACGGTCCTGCGCGACGGCATCGCTCAGCCCCCCGCCAGCGCGCGCACCGCTTCGCGGATGCGCGGATAGGTGCCGCAGCGGCAGATATTGGTGACGGCTTGCGCCAGATCGTCGTCGCTGGGACGCGGGTTCGCCGCGAGCAGCGCGCTCACCGCCATCAGCATGCCCGACTGGCAATAGCCGCATTGCGGCACCTGGTGATCGATCCAGGCCTGCTGCACCGGGGTCAGCCCGTTCGCGCTCAGGCCTTCGATGGTGGTGATCTCGGCCCCCTGGACCGCGCCGACCGGCGTCACGCAGCTCCGCTGCGCCTTGCCGTTCACATGCACGGTGCAGGCGCCGCATTGCGCGATGCCGCAGCCGAATTTGGTGCCGGTCAGCCCGATCTCGTCGCGCACGACCCAGAGCAGCGGCGCTTCGTCCTCGACGTCGAGATCGTGGACGATCCCGTTGACCTTCAGCCTGACCATCGCGCCTCTCCCCTTGGCCGCGGCTTATAGCACGCCTCTCCACGCCGCTCCCAAAGTTCTTGTATTAGTTGATATATTCACAAATCAACCTGTCATGGTAGTGTCGCATTCCGCGGGATCGACCGGCACGCGCCGGCGGCCGCCGAGGGGAGACAACGTCATGAACCTGCACACGCCATGCTTTCCGCTGCTCGCCGTCGCGCTGCTCGCTTTTGGGCCCGCGAAAGCCGACATGGTTGGGCTGCCGGCCTGCACGTTCGAAGGACAGCCGATGTCCGTCGATCTGAGCACGTCGAACCCGGCGACCCCGACGACCCCGACGAATTGGCAGGTGACGGGTCCCGGCGCCAGCGGTCCCACGCACACAGCCGACCCTGCCTGGACGGCGCTGCAGTACTACTGGATCCAGCCCAACCTCGGTCCGTATCCGCAGTTCATGCCGCAGGGCTACTATACCTACCTCATTCGCTTCTTCATTCCCTGCAAACCGCAAAATTACGCGGGCCTCAGCCTCACCGGCAGGATCGCAGCCGACAACAGCTTCAAGGCCTATGTGAACGGCAACCTCTTCGCCACCTGCGCGGGTCCGAATTGCTTCAGCTATCCGGGAAACCCGACGACCTTCGCCAACCTCGCGGGATATCTGGTCCGCGGCGTCAACGCGATTCAGATCGTGGTGTACAATCGGGACACCATCACCGGCCTGGCGGTGTCGGCCACGCTGACGGCAAGGTGCGGCCAGGAGTGCTGCCAGATGCTTCGCAATCTCGACATGCTTCACGGCACCCGCCCCCAATAGTCCGAGCGCCGCGCCGTCCGCCGGGCTTCGGTGGGCGGCCCCTTCGCAATAACGTTACCTGACGGGTCTATCTCTTGCCCCTGCCTCGCGATGCGCTAAGCTCGCCCGGGGTGTTGCGTATAAGGGGGGTTGCATGCAGCCGATTGTCGATTTCGTTCAGGCCAATCTGGTCCTGATCCTGGCCTTCGCGCTGGTCGCGGTGGCGTCGTTCACGCTCGGATTGATGGTGCGGCGCCGCCATGTGATCCAGATCCTGCCCGCGCCGGTGTCGCCCGGCCTCGAGCGCGCCATCTCGGCCGCGCTGGCCTCGCGCGAGATCGTCTATGTGCAGCCGGTGGCGCCGTCGACGGTCGAGCCCGCGCCGGTGCGCCAGGCGGCCACCCCGCCCTCGCCCGGCCTCGAGCCCGCTTACGCCAAGCCCGCGACCGGGGCCAAGAAGGCGCTGTCCTCGCCTGCGGAGATCGTGCACGCGATCGAGAAGCTGGCCGACAAGATCGCGCACGAAGCCGAAGCCGCGCTCGACGCCGCGGCGCGCGACGCTCTGCTCGACATCCTCGACCACATGGAGCATCACGCCGACGACGCCTGGTTCGACGCGATGCACGAGCGCATCGCCCACGCCACGAGCAACCACGACCTCGCCGATTGCGCGAAGGAGATGATCGCGCATCTGCATCACTAGCGCGCGTCAGATATCCGCATAGCAGCGCACTTCGTCGGCGGCGCCGGGCGCGGTGATGGCGCCGTGGCGCGCGGGGCCGACATTCTTGGCATAGCGCCACAGCGCGCCCGAGCCGAACGACGCGGGCTTGGGCGTCCAGGCGGCGCGGCGCGCAGCGAGCTCGGCTTCGGAGAGCTCGACATCCATCGTGCCGGCGTCGGCGTCGATCGCGATCATGTCGCCGTCGCGCAAGAGGCCGATCGGTCCGCCCTCCATCGCCTCCGGCCCGACATGGCCGATGCAGAGCCCGCGCGTCGCGCCCGAGAACCGCCCGTCGGTGATCAGCGCGATGTTCTCCACGCCCTGGCCGTACAGCGCCGCGGTGGTCGAGAGCATCTCGCGCATCCCCGGTCCGCCTTTGGGCCCTTCATAGCGGATGACGATGACGTCGCCTTCGCGGTAGTCGCGGCGCTCGACCGCGGCGAAGGCGTCCTCCTCGCAATCGAACACGCGCGCGGGGCCGCGATGCTTCAGATGCTTCAGCCCCGCGACCTTCACGATGGCGCCTTCGGGCGCGAGGTTGCCTTTGAGGCCCACCACGCCGCCCGACGGGCTCAGCGGGTTCGTGCAGTCGCGCATGACGTTCTGCGCGGGATTGAATTTCACGTCGCGCAGGTTCTCCGCGACCGTCTTGCCGGTGACGGTCATGCAGCCGCCATGCAGATAGCCGCCGTCGAGCAGCGCGCGCATCAGCATCGGCACGCCGCCCGCTTCCCACATGTCCTTGGCGACGAACCGGCCGCCCGGCTTCAGCGAGGCGAGATAAGGCGTGCGCTTGAAGATCTCCGCCACGTCGAAGAGATCGAATGCGATGCCGGCCTCGCTCGCCATCGCGGGCAGATGCAGCGCCGCGTTGGTCGAGCCGCCGGTGGCCGCCACCACCATCGCCGCGTTCTCGAACGCCTCGCGGGTGCAGATGTCGCGCGGGCGCAGGCCCTTCGCGAGCTGCGCCATCACCGCCTCGCCGGCTTTCAGCGCGAAGTCGTCGCGCGCGAGCACCTCCGCCGGCGGCCCCGACGAATATGGCAGCGCCAGCCCGATCGCTTCGGCGACGCAGGCCATGGTGTTGGCGGTGAACTGTCCGCCGCACGCGCCCGCGCCAGGACAGGCGTGACGCTCGAGCTCGGTCAGGTCGCACGCCGCCATCTTGCCGGCGCTGAACCGGCCGACGCCTTCGAAGACGTCGACCACGGTCACGTCGCGGCCCTGGAAGCGTCCCGGCATGATCGAGCCGCCATAGAGGAACACGCTCGGCACGTTGAGGCGAAGCATCGCCATCATCATGCCCGGCAGGGACTTGTCGCAGCCCGCGATGCCGATCAGCGCGTCGTAGCAATGGCCGCGCATGGTGAGCTCGACGGAATCCGCGATCACCTCGCGGCTGACCAGCGACGATTTCATCCCCTCGTGCCCCATCGCGATGCCGTCGGTGACGGTGATGGTGCAGAACTCGCGCGGCGTGCCGCCGCCCGCCTTCACGCCGCGCTTGGCCGATTGCGCCTGGCGCATCAGCGCGATGTTGCAAGGCGCGGCTTCGTTCCAGCACGACGCGACGCCGACGAAGGGGCGGTGGATCTCCTCCTCGCTCAGCCCCATCGCGTAGTAATAGGAACGGTGCGGCGCGCGCGACGGGCCCTCGGTCACGTGACGCGACGGCAGTCTGGCCTTGTCGAAATCGCTCATGGATGTCCCACGCTGGCACCGTCAATGCGGCACGGCTCTTGCTCGTTATGCGGCGGACAAGGGGTTAAATCAATCATGAGCGCGATTACCGCACCGTTCGAAGCGCTTGCCGTCCGCGCCGTGCCGTCCGCCCTGAAAACGCGGCTGAAAGAGTGGAAAGAGCTGCGCTATTGGCGCAAGAAGCAGGCGCAGGAGATCGATCTCGCCAACGGGCATTACGGATATTTCTACACCGAGTGTTTCGGATTGAGACCCGAGGACTATCGCGGCCACCGCCTGCTCGACGTCGGCTGCGGCCCGCGCGGGAGCCTGGAATGGGCGACGCCGGCCGCCGAGACCGTCGGCGTCGACCCGCTCGCCGAGCGCTATCGCCGCCTGCAGACGCGCCATCACCGCATGCGCTACGTCAACGCCTATGCCGAGAAGATGCCGTTCGGCAACGCCCATTTCGACGACGTGTTCTGCTTCAACGCGCTCGACCACACGGCCGATTTCCGCCGCGCGCTGGTCGAGATGCATCGCGTGCTCAAGCCCGGCGGGCGGTTCCTGCTGATCACCGAGGTCAACCACGCGCCCACCCTCGCCGAGCCCAACTGCATCCTGCCCGAGGAGCTCGCGGCCCTGATCGAATGCCGCTTCGATTTCGCGAGCCGAGGCCTGTATCGCGTGCGCGACGATCACAACGTCTATCAGAGCGTGCGCGACGCGCGCGCGGCCGAGGCGCCTCTACTTGAAGGCGTGCCCGCGATCTTCACCGCGCATTGCGTGAAGCGCGGCTGATCACTATTCTCCGTCGCGCTTCGAGGGGACACAGATGCGTTTCGGATTGCTTGCCGCGCCGCTGGCGCTGTCGACGCTCGCCGGTTGCGCGAGCGGGCCCGTCTTCACCGAGGCGGCGCCGCCGGGCTCGGACAAGGCGCTCGTCTACATCTATCGCGAGGCGGATTTCGTCGCGGCGGCGAGCGGTGCCGCGTTCTATGTCGACGAGCAGAAGGTCGCCGACCTGATGGCGGGCGGCTACACCTTCGTCTACCTCGCGCCCGGCCATTACGAGGTCGAGCAGCGCTGGTCGCTGTTCAACTATGCCCCGCAGGGCGGCGATTCGGTCTCGACGCAATTGGACGTGCGCGCCGGCGACGTGCGCTATGTGCGCTTCCGCTCGGGCACGACCGGCGCCGCCTGCTACAACTGCATGGGCTTCGGTTGGCAGATCGCGCAGGTGCCGCCGCAGGTGGGACGCGCGGAGATCGCGAAAGAGAAGCTGACCGTTCCGGACGTGCGCTCGATCGGGCCTTGAGATGAAAGCCGCTTCGCTCGTTCTCGGCGCGACGATGTCGATGCTGCTGTCGCCGGGCGCCATCGCGGGCGACACCGACTACACGCCGGCGCCTGCGCCCAGCGGCGACAAGTTCCTGGTCTATTTCTATCGCATGCCGGCCGGCAATCTGAGCTTCCGCGGCGCCGAGATCATTGTGGACGGCAAGAAGCTGTTCGGCCTCGCCACGGGCGAGTATTCCTACGCCTATCTGCCCGCGGGCACGCACACCGTCCGCGCCGACGAAGGCAAGCTGTTGTGGAGCAGCGGCGGCCAGAGCAACGAGATCGCGCTCAGCGGAAACGCCGGAGAGACGCATTATGCGCGCGTCGCGGTCGGAACCGATATTTCCCAATTCAACCCGGTGAGCATGTTCGTGCTCATGGAAGTGAAGCCGCTGCTCGGCGAGCGCCAATTGGCGATGTCGCATCTCGATCCCGACACCTTGGCTCAGCTGCCGCCCGAGTTCCGGGAGTAACCAAGTCATGCGTTTCAGGTTTGTCGCCGCTTCGCTCTCGCTGTCGATGCTCACCGGTTGCGCCAGCGGTCCGGTGTTCACGGACGCTCCCGCTCCGGAAGCGGGCAAGGCGCTTCTCTATATCTATCGCCAGCCGAACTTCGTGGCCGCCGCGGCGCGCGCCTCGTTCTACATCGACGGACAGAACGTCGTGGATTTGGCGGCCGGCGGCTATTCCTATGTCTATCTCGCGCCGGGCCGTCACGATCTGGAGCAGCGATGGGCGTCATACTCCGATGTGGTCACTATCCCAGTCGACGTCAGAGAGGGCGAAACGCACTACGCGCGGTTCCAATCCGGCTTTGGCGACCAAGGATGCGCCGGTTGCGTCTCGATGAAGTGGGAAATCCGTCAAGTGCCCCCGGTTACAGGGCGGGCTGAAATCGCCGAGGAGAAGCTGACCCTTCCCAAGATCGGCACGATCGGATCGGCCTCAATTCCGGCAGAAGCGCCTGGAGCCGTCGGACGCGCGCAGGGCCATTAGCCAGCAAGTGGAAAGCTAAGAGACGTAGTGCCAGCGGCGGTCGCGGTCGTAATAGCCGCGGCGGCCGTGACGGTACTCGTAGCGCGTCTCGCGCGTGCGGTGGCAGTTGCCCGCGGCGATCGAATGGCCCGCGAGTCCGCCCACCACCGCGCCGCCGACCGTGCCGACCACGCTGCCATGGGTGATGACGTTGCCGAGCACGCCGCCGCCGGCCGCGCCCACCACGGTGCCGGTCGTCTTGCGGCCCTGGCATCCGGCATCGGCGGCCGTCGCGCAAGCGCCGAGCGCAAGCACGGAGATCGTCAGAATCTTGAACGCACGCATCGGTCTTCTCCTCTAAAAGAGAAAACCGCCCGGCTTGACAAAAGTTCCCGTCAGGCCAGCCGCTCGATCGCTGCGCCGAGCCGTCCCGCCAGGGCCTGCGCGTCGGCGCGCTTCTCGCGCTGTTCGGTCAGCACCTCTTCCGGCGCCTTGGAGACGAACTGCTCGTTGTTCAGCTTGGCGTCGAAGCGCGCGATCTCGTCGAGCGCCTTTTTCAGCTCCTTCTCGAGGCGGGCGCGTTCCTTGGCGAAGTCGATGACGTCGCCGAGCGGCAGCGCCACCGTCGCCTCGCCGAGCACGAATTGCGCGGAGCCCGCGGGCAGCGCGTCGGCGGTATGCGCGGACGCGAGGCGCGCGAGCGTCATGACGGAGTCGAGGTTGCGCTCAAGGCGCTCCTTGGTGGCGGGGGCTGCGTCCTTCAGCACCAGCGCGATCTTGGCCGAGGGCGGCACGTTCATCTCCGCGCGCACCGAGCGCACGCCCGAGACGAGATCGATCAGCCAGCGCATTTCGTCGCGCGCGGCGTCGTCGGCGAAATCGAGCGCCGGCCATTCCGCCTCGATCAGCAGCGAGCTGCGCGGATCGGCATGCTCGGCGGTGCGCGCCCACAACTCCTCGGTGATGAAGGGCATGAAGGGATGGAGCAGCTTCAAGATCCGGTCGCGCGCCCAGGCCGCGGTCATGCGCGCCTCGGCCTTGGCGCCTTCGTCGGTGCCGTTCAACAACGGCTTGATCAGCTCGAGATACCAGTCGCAATAGACGTCCCAGACGAAGCGGTAGGCCGCTCCCGCCGCGTCGTTGAAATGCAGCTCTTCGAGACTGCGCGTGACCTCGGCCGCCGCGCGCGCGCACTCAGCCACGATCCAGCGGTTGACGGTGAGCGCGGCTTTCGTCGGATCGAAATCGGCGCGCGTCTCGCAGCCGTTCATCTCGCAGAACCGCGCGGCGTTCCACAGCTTGGTCGCGAAGTTGCGGTTGACCTCGACGCGCGAGGGACCGATGCGCATGTCGCGGCCCGTGCCCGCCGCCAACGCCAAGGTGAAGCGCACCGCGTCGGCGCCGAACGCGTCGATCAGCTCGATGGGATCGACGACGTTGCCCTTGGTCTTCGACATCTTCACGCCCTTCTCGTCGAGGACGCGGGTATGGATGAAGACGCGATGGAACGGCACGTCGCCCATGAAGTGCAGCCCCATCATCATCATGCGGGCGACCCAGAAGAAGATGATGTCGAAGCCGGTGACCAGCACGCTGGTGGGATAGTAGCGCTTGAGTTCGTTCGTCGCGTCGGGCCAGCCCAGCGTCGAGAACGGCCACAGCGCCGAGGAGAACCAGGTGTCGAGGACGTCGGGGTCGCGGTAAAGCCGGACGCGCTTGAGTTCGCCGGATGAATGGGTTGCCGCGCCGAGCGACGCGCGCAACGCTTCGTCGGTGACGGCAATTTCAACGTCCGGCCCGTAATATTCGCGCGCCTTGAGCAGCATGTCCGCTTCGGTTTCGGCGACGAATTCCACGCGCTTCTGGGATTCGGGTTGGGCGGTCTTGTCCGGCCCATACCACGCCGGGATCTGGTGCCCCCACCACAGCTGGCGCGAGATGCACCAGGGATGGATGTTGCGCATCCAGCCGAAATAGACGCCTTCCCATTGCTCGGGGAGGATCTTGGTCTTGCCATCCTCGACGGCCTTGATCGCCTTCTCGGCGAGCGGCGCGACGTTCAGGTACCACTGCTCGGTCATGAACGGCTCGAGCACGACGGTCTTGGTCTTCTCGTCATGCGGCACGGCGTGGGTGATCGGCTCGATGCGGTCGAGCAGCTCCATGCCTTCCAGGTCGGCGACGATGCGCTTGCGCGCCTCGAAGCGGTCGAGGCCGCGATAGGCCTCCGGCACCGTATCGTTGAGCGTGCCGTCGCGGTTGAGGATGTTGATCAGCGGCAGACCGTGGCGCTTGCCGACCTCGAAATCGTTGAAGTCGTGGCCGGGCGTGATCTTGACCGCGCCGGTGCCCTTCTCGGGATCGGAATGCTCGTCGGCAATGATGGGGATCGCGCGGTTGGCGAGCGGCAGCATCACGCGCTTGCCGATCAGGTCGCGATAGCGTTCGTCGCCGGGATGCACCGCGACGGCGGTGTCGCCGAGCATCGTCTCGGGGCGCGTCGTCGCCACGGTGATGAAGCGCCCGGCCTGACCTTCAATGGGATATTTGAGGTACCAGAGATGCCCCTTCATCTCGATGCTCTCGACCTCGAGATCCGAGACGGCGGTCTGCAGCCGGGGATCCCAATTGACCAGCCGCTTGTCCTTGTAGATCAGGCCTTGGCGGTAGAGCTCGACGAACACCTTCAGCACCGCGCGCGACAGGCCCTCGTCCATGGTGAAGCGCTCGCGCGACCAATCGGCCGAGGCGCCCAGACGCCGAAGCTGCTCGCCGATGGCGCCGCCGCTCTCGTCCTTCCACTTCCACACGGCTTCGAGGAATTTCTCGCGCCCCATCGCGACGCGGCTCTGCTGGCGCTCGGCGAGCTGGCGCTCGACCACGAGCTGGGTCGCGATGCCCGCATGGTCCATGCCCGGCTGCCACAGCACGTCCTTGCCGCGCATGCGCTCGAAGCGCGCGAGCGCGTCCTGCAAGGTGTTGTTCAGCGCGTGGCCGATATGCAGGCGGCCCGTGACGTTGGGCGGCGGGATGACGATGCAGAACGGCTGGGCCTGCGGGCGCCGGTTGGCGCGGAAGGCGCCGGAGGCCTGCCACTGGGCATAGATGCGCCCTTCCACCTCGTTTGGGGCGAATGTCTTGTCGAGCATGGGCAGGCGAACCTCTTTCAGCGTTCCGGTTGGTGAAGCCCGGAACGGCGCGCGTCAAGAGGCGGCTTCCGGGTTTTCGCCCGGACCGGCCTTGCTATGGGGCAAGATCAGTGGCGGGCGCGCGCGACGCGCTCTACCTCGGCCCGCACCGCGCCTTCGAGCAGCGCGGGGAAATGGTCGTCCATCCACTGGCGGACCAGGGGCTTGAGCTTCTCGACCACGTCGTCGGAATTGTCGCCGAGCCATTTGTGCAGCACCGGCTCGAAGCCGTCGCGCACGGCCTTCTCGAACACGGCTTGGACCGACGAGCCGTCGGCGGCGGGCGCCGGCGCGAACTGGGCCGGGGCTTCTTCGGCCACCGGCGCGGGGCGCTGCGCCGGGATGCTCGAGAACGAGTCCTCGAGCGCCTTGCGGGTCTTGTCGGAGAAGATGCCCTCGTGCGGGGCGGTGGCTTGGGCTTCGCTGCTCACGGGGGACTCCTCTTCGATCGTCTGGAACTCGACGTCGTTCTCGATCACAGGCTCAGGCTCGGCAACGACCGGCTCGGGCGCGGGCGGCGGCGCGGCAGCCACGACCGGCGGCGGCGGCACGGGCTCCTCGTGGATTTCCTGCGTCAGGTCGAGGACGTCGGCGTCGATGGGAGCGGCCTCGGCAGGCGCGCTCGCGGCGGCCGCCGGTGCGGGCTGCGCTTCGGTCGAATCCTCCGAGATGATCTTGCGGATGGAGGCCAGGATTTCCTCCATCGTGGGTTCGTGCTGGGGACTCGACGCCATGCTCATCTCCGGCCGCGCTTTCGGTATGTTGACGACCCTAGGATAGTTGCGGGTCGAACGCAAAGAATCTCTTAATGGTGAGACGCTTAGGGCGCGCCGCCGAAGCCGATCCACGCCGCCGCGTCGTTGTCGTAATGCTCGAGCGGATCGTAGAGCTTGACCTTCAGGCCCAGCGATTTCGCGGTCAGCGCGCCGCCCGACGCCAGCACCGCATAGGCCGCCACGACCGCGTCGCGCTGCGACGTCACCAGCGCAACTTGAGCGTTCAAGAGCTCCTGCTCGGCATTGAGCACGTCGAGCACGGTGCGGCCGCCGACCTGCTGCTCCTTGCTCACGCCTTCGAAGGCGATGGCGTCGGCTTTCGCGGTCGCCTCCTTGGACTCGATGGTGCCGAGCGCGGATTGATAGGTCGCCCAGTTGGTTTCGACCGCGTCGCGCACCTGGCGGTCGGCGACGGCGACGTTGAGCTTGGACTGCGCGTGCAGCTCGCGCGCCTGGCGCACGCTCGCCTCTTCCACGCCCGCCTGATAGATCGGCACGTTGAGCTGGCCGATGATCGCGACCCCGTGATTGGTGACCGCCTGCGGGCTGCCGCCATCGGCGCCGAAGCCCTGCACCGAGTTCAGCGCGCTCTGCGAATAGAGATACTGGCCCTGCACCGAGAGCGTCGGGCCCATCGCGCCCCAGGCGTCGTCGACGGCATAGTTCGCGGCGCGCTCGTTCGCCTGCGCCGTGAGCAGCGACGGGTTCTGGCGCAGCGCCCAGTTCAGCACCTTATCGGACTCGTCGGGCACCTTCGGCAGCGCCGGCTTGCGCTCGAGCGTCTCGGCGGGGCGTCCGATCTGGCGCATGAAGTCGGCGCGGCTGGTCGCGAGCTGGCCGCGCGCGGTGGTGAGATCGGACTGCGCGGTGGCGAGCCGCGCCTCGGCCTGCGCCGTGTCGGTGCGGGTGAGCGAGCCGGCCTTGAACTCGAGTTGTGTGGAATCGCGCTGACGGCGCAGCACTTCGACGTTGTGCTCGCGCAGCTTCACGATGGCGCCGTCGCGCACGACGTTCATGTAAGCGGTGGCGGCATTGAACAGCACCGTCTGCTCGGTCGCGGTCAGCTGCGCGCGGCCGGAGCGGACCAGCGCCTTGGCGCGGCTGATCTCGGCGATGGTGCGGCCGCTGCGGAACAGCGGCTGGGTGATGACCGCCTGGCCCTGAAGCGGATGGTCGGTGATCGAGCCGTTGACGATCTGGGTCTGGCTGCCGAAGACGGCTTTCGATTTCGGTCCGGCATTCGGGCCGGTGACGATGATGCCGCCGCCATTGATCGCGACCGGGAAGAAGTACTTCTCGACGCCATAGGTCGCGCCGACCGAGATCGTCGGCCGCCAGCCGCCATTGGCCTTGGCGACCTCTTCGTCATTGGCGCGCAGGCCCGCCTGGGCGGCGGCGAGCTCGGGGTTGGTCTCGTAGGCGATGGCCAGCGCCTCGTCCAAAGTCATGCTGGGCTTTTCCGGCGGCGCCTCTTGGGGCGGCAGGCCGGGGACGGCAGGCGCCTCGGCCGCCTGGGCGACCTTCACGGGCTTGCGATGATGCTTGGGCGCCGCGCAGGCAGGTGCCGCCGCAAGAGCCAGAGCGGCGAAAATCGCGCCGTGACGGATGATACGCATGTCCAATTCCCCTTCGTCCGACCCGGATATGGGGTGTCAGAACACGAATCCAACAGTCTTCGCGAATCCAACTAGTGCCGGAACCGCGGCATCGAAGCCCGAGCGGCGGCCGATCCGGCCGTGCTCGCGCAGGAAAAGCTCGGCCTTGGCGGCCGCGCCCTCGCCGATGACAGCGACCAGGCGGCCGCCTTCGGCAAGCTGGGCCAGCAGGGCCTCGGGCGGGCCGGCGATGGCGCCTTCGACCACGATCACGTCATAGGGCGCCTTGGCCTTGAGGCCCTGGTTCAGCGCGCCCTGGGTCACGATGGCGTTGGCGGCGCCGACCGACGGCAATAGCTCATAGGAGGCGCGCACCAGCTCGGCGTCCTGCTCCAGCGCGATCACGCTTTTGGCAAGCCGCGCCAGCACGGCGGCCGAATAGCCCGTGGCCGAGCCGACATCGAGCACGGCGTCGCTCGCGCGCACATCGGCGAGCGCGACCATCTTGGCGAAGGTCCGGGGCTCGAGCAGGTAGCGGCCCGGCGCCACCTCGACCGACACGTCGGCATAGGCGAGCGCGCGCTTGGCGGCGGGCACGAAGCGCTCGCGGGCGACCTGGCCCATGGCGTCGAGCAGGCGCGGATCGGTCACGTCGTTCACGCGCAGCTGCGCCTCGACCATGTTGTAGCGTTGAGCGGCGAATTGCGTGGTCATGGCAGGCCCTGAGTCGGCGTCTAACGTCGCGCGGCTTATACTGGCGCCTCCCCGCGAACGGAAGCGTTGGCGTGCGGCGCGCGGCTCTGCTATAGGCGCACCCCTCAGGCGACGTGGCGGAGTGGTTACGCAGCGGTCTGCAAAACCGTTTACCCCGGTTCAATTCCGGGCGTCGCCTCCAGTCTTCGCGCCGCGCAGCGGAGCGAAGACTGCTCGGCGTAGCCCATAGGGCGAATCCTGGGCCGGTTGCCGCGTCGCTACGCCTGGCAAGCCAGTCTTCGCACCCCCGATTTCCTGATTCGCGTCCTAGCGCGCCGCCTCGCGACTGATTCGCATCCTATTAAGGGTTTATTAACCTTATCGAGGCATTGTCGGAGCCGTCTTCCCTTGAAGACACCCCACCATTACCCAACGCCTTGGGGCCGGGCTAACCACCCGGCCCTTTTTTCTTGGCTTGTTGCCGGGCTCTCCATCGCCCCCACCACACGTCGAATCGGCGCCGGAGCCGCCGCAAGGGATGGAAGTCGATCGACAGCACCATGATCCCGAGCGGGAACATCCACAGCCCCAGGATCGGCAGGAACCAAAGCATGCCGCCCATCAACAGGCCGACGCCCAGCAGGATCCGGGTGAATTTCGACCGCGGCAGCCGGATGGTGTGGCGCCCGAAGCGCAGGGAATGGCCGGAGGCGCTCGCTTGGGTCATTTCCTCAAATTCGTCCGGTTTGCTTCAAGATAGATATGGATATCGCGAGACGGACACGCTAGACACCGCGCCTCACGTTCCCCGGTAGCTCAGTGGTAGAGCAACCGGCTGTTAACCGGTTGGTCGCTGGTTCGAATCCGGCCCGGGGAGCCACTTTCACCAGACAATCCGATTCAGAGACGGCGCGCCGAGCGCGTGCTCAATCCTCGTCCAAGAGCTCTTGAACGCGTTCCAGCGTGACCGACGGGCAGCCAGGGCGAAGCGGCAGCAGTGGTATGCCGTTGCGCATCGGAGCTGCCGGATCATCTTCGGCTTTCGAGATCGGCTTTGTGTCGGCCGGGGCTCGATCTTTTTCCACGCTCCCCCTATGCCGCATCCACGTCGGGCAGCGCGACCAGCTCGTCGCTGACAGGCTCGGCCTCGTCGGCGCCGGGGGTGTCGACGGTCAGGCGGCCCTCGATGAGCATCATGCCGAGCGAGCGCTTGTCGGCGGATTGGCCACTGGCGGCGGGCGAGAAGTCCTGGTCGGCGATGAGCAGGAGGCTGACCCCGTCCTTCGCGTGCACCGAAGCCGGCAGGGTGATGGCCCAGCTCTGCGGCGCGTCGTTCGCCAGGGTGATCGCGCCGAGCTCGCGGCGATTGCAATGCGCCACGACCCGGCGCTGGCCGGTGATCTTCGTCCCCGCCACGCGCAGGCGCAGCAGCAAGGTTGCGCCATGCTTGGCCGCATCGTCCGGCAGCAGGAAGCGCAGATCGCCCGTGCGCCCGTCGCTCCAGCGCCCCTGCGCGTCGCGCCGGTGCCAGAGCCGGCCGAGGATCGCCTCGGTGACCGGATTGTCCTCGTTGAACTTCACGTCGCGCCCGGCGGGCCACGCGATCTGCGCCTGCACCTGCCCCGCGGGCGACGACGACAAGGTGGTCTCGCGCCGCGCCCAATCCTCGACATCGGCCATCAGCCGGTCGGGGAACGCCTGGCGGTATTCGACGCTGCCCAGGAAATCGAGCAGCACGGCGCTCGGATGCACGCCCTGGCGGATGCGCTTGATCCAGCTTTCCTGCTCCGACGGGCCCCAGGCACGCTCGAGCACGCAGACATAGAGCATGCCGATGAAGATGTTGGGCTGCAGATGCGCGGCGATGTCCCAGAAGGCGACGTCGTTGATGCGCTCGGCATAGGACGACACGTCGGCCTTGGAGATCTCGGCCTGCTGGCAGAGCCCCTGATAGAAACAGACCCGCGAGATCAGCCGGTAGAACGACCAGCGCCCGAGCCGCTGCGCATAGCCGACGAGCAGATGCTTGAGGCCCGAATGCGTCGACGAATGCAGCAGCACGCGGCCCGCGAACGCGATCAGATCGTCCATCGGCCAGGTGAGGAATATCTCCGGCGAATGCGTGTTGGTGTCGCGCTCGAGCATGTTGAGCGCGCGCCGCGCCTGGGTGAGATCGGCGAACCAGCCTTGATCGGGCTCGACGACGTCCACCGCGCTCCACGCCACCGCATCGCGCACCGGCGAGAGATAGCGCGCGCGGCGCTTGAGCTCGCCCTGGACGTCGCCGACGAACCTCTTGAACGCGCGCACATAGCGGGCGCTGTCCTGCGCGCGCACATAGTCCTGGCCGGCGGCGCCCACCGTCACGCGCCGGGCCGGATCGGCGAGCAGATATTCCATCGCGGCCGTCACGGTCTCGATGCCGCCGCTGCGCTCGATCAAGACCGCCGTGTCGTCGGGCACGTCGGCATAGCAGCCGGCGCGATAGGCGATCACCGCCTTGCCGGCGTTCATCATCTCGACCAGCGAGCCCGACGCGCCTTCGGTGTTGGGGAAGCGCAGGTTGAGGAACACGTCCGAGGCGTTCTTGATCGCGAGCAGGCGCTCGTCGGTGACGCTGTACTCGAAGGTCACCTGCCTGGTGAGGCCGAGCTTGGCGACCATCGCCTCGATCTCGCGGGCATATTCGCGGTCGCCGGGATGGCCCGCGATCACGAGCTCGGATTTCGCGCGCAGCACGGGCGACTGCGCGATCGCCTGGACGATGGTCTCCAGGCATTTCGGACGTCCGACATGGCCGAAGGTCGCGAACTGGCAACGCTCCTTGGACGCGGTCTCGGAGCGCCAGCGCGCCATGTCGTCGGGCGCCGGCGCGGTCTTCTGGTCGCTGGGCAGGAACAGGCGAAGGATCGGGCCCTTGAAGAACTGGGCGACCTTCTCTTCCATGAATTTCGAATGCACGACCACCGCCGAGGCCAGCGCCGCGAGCGGCTGGGTCAGCGGATAGTCGGCGACGTTCTCGCCGTCCCACGGCGCATAGAGCGTCGCGTCGCGGGTGATGATCCCCGAGCGCAGCGCCATGTTGAAGCCGGCGCTGCCGTAATATTCGCGGATCAGCCGCGCATAGCCGGTCGGCGACTTCGCGTCCTCGAAGCATTTGTGCGCGAAGAAATGGTGATACGAGAAATCGTGCAGCACCGCGATGCCGGGAATGCCGCGCAGCGCGTCGGCGATGTTGGCATGGTTGTAGACGTTGTTGCCGAGATTGAAGACCGCCGCGTCGTAGCGCGACAGGATCTCGTGGACGTTGCCGCCCGCCGGGATCTCGGTCATCGGCACGGGCGCGTCGTAGGACGGTCCGTTGGCGTTGACGAAGAGGTCGCAGTCGAAACGCCCGGCGCCCCCCTCTTCATCGGCGTCCTCGCTGGCGAAATGCGGCAGCAGCACGCGCGTGAACGCGCCGATGTCCGAGCGCGGGCCGTAGGGCGAAAGCCAGGCGATGCGCGTGCCGCTCATTGCAGCACCGCCTTGAGCAGCACGTCCCATTGCGCCGCGGGATCGACCTTGCGGCGCGCGCCGCGCGCGACCGAGCGCATCGGCAAGGGATCGAGCAGCAGATCGCGCAAGGCGGCGAACAGCTCCTCCGGGCTCGACAGCAACAACCCGGTGCGGCCGTGATCGACGACGTGCTCGGAGATCACGCCGGCGAGCCGCCGGCTCTGCGCCATCAGGCTGGTGCGGTTGACGAGCTGGAGCACCGGCACGCTGCCGGCCCAGGCGTCGCTCAAGCGTCCGCCCGGCAGGCTCGAGCGCGCGATGCCGAGCTGCAGCACCGCCTTCCACGGATTGGCGAACACCGTCGCGGGATCGAAGGCGCGGAACTCTTCCGACGGGAACGCCTTGGCGAGCAGCGCGATCGTCTCCTGCCCGGAGCGCTCGTCCTCGTTGCTCACGACCAGGAGCGGCGCCTTGCCGTTCGGCGCCAGGCCGAGCGCCATGGGCGGGAACATGCGGTCCTCGGGACGGCGCGAGACCAGGGGCGCCACCGCCTCGAAAGCGGGGCCGCCGAGGCAGACCACCTTCTCGGCGCCGATCAGCGCGTCGTGCAGGCGCACGCGCAGCATGTCGGTGCCGTGACCGAGAAGCTTGGCCAGCGCCTCCGAGCTCGCGAACGGATCGCGGGTGACCACGACCCGCGCGCGATAGGCGGCGCAGGCGAGCATCGCGCCGGCGCCGAGCACCACGAGATTGTTGTTCATGGCGAGACGATCGTGACCCGACGGCATCGCGCGGATCGCGCTTTTCATGTCTTCGGCCGTGAGCGGCTTCAGGCGCACGTCGTACTGGCCGGCGGACAGGCTTTCCCGGGCCTGGAACGCGAGCGCCTCGGCGACGGCCGCCGCCGGCTGGGGCGCGCCCAGATCCAGATCGGCGTAGACAATGGTGCTCTGTGCCGCCACGCAGGGACTCCTTCAACCTGTCGGCGTATAACCCGACGCCTGGCCGCCCGCTACGGTTTTCCGCTGAAGACGAAATCCAAAAGCGCGTCGGCCCCCGGCGGCGGCGGAACGGCTTCCGGGAATGCAACGAAGTCGGACGAGAAATCCGTCGCCAGCTTCGGATCGACGTAGCGGGAAAAGAATGTCCGGTTGCTGTCGGCGAATTTAGACAGGAACGCCTTGGCGTCGCCGCGAGTGAGCATCGGGATGCGCTTGCCGTTGCGCTTCTTGCCCGTGGCGATGAGCTTGCGGCGCAGCTCCTTGTTGTCCTTGTGGCGCGAGCCGTTGAGCAGCAGAAGCACGCACATCGTCTCGAACGACAGGGACTCGTTGGAGGCGACGCCGGCGCGGTCCTCGTCGAGCTCCAGCCCGATGCGGGTCGAGAAATCGTCGACGATGTCGCCGTTGACGAGCTTGTCGCGCTCGTAGATGCGGCAGGTCAGCCGCTCGCGCCCGAACTCGGCGGCCCAGAGATCGCAGACCGCGGCGTGGTCGAAATAGTAATGGCCCTTGGTTTCGTAGACCGAGAGCGCGCTGCGATTCGTCGTCCAGGCCCCCTGCACCGCGGTCGAATGCATCGAAGCGAGCATCTGGTCCTGGCGCCGCGCGTAATAGATCAGGCGGATGTCGTCGAAGAAGCCCGAGAGGAACTTGTGCAGGCGCTCGACCGAGCCCCTGTCGCGGAGCTGGCTGTGGAAGAATTCCGACGAGAACACCGCGGTCTTGAAGCCCTGCTCACGGACGGACGCGTATTCCTCGCGGAAATCGGACGCCCCGAACCCCGCCTTGTCGAGGGTGCCGTCGGCGGCCGCGTCGCTCAGCCGCAAATGCACGTGGCCGGCCGGGTTGGTGAAGCTCTTCGGATACCACACGCCTTCGTTCAGCAACGCCGGACGGTGCGTGCCGAAATATTTCTGGATGCTCGACGTGCCGGTTTTCTCGGAGCCGAGATGTAGAATGCAAAGCGCCATGCCGGGACCTTGAGTTTGCGCACAACCGTCCAACTGCCTTCAGAGCTATATACTTGACTCCCCAAACCAAGCCAGGCAGTCATCTACCGGTCGGAGAGGTAACCATGAGTCGTTCTACCATTTCCGGTCATCGGCTTGGCAAGATGTTCTCGAACGAGGAAGCGGCTCGGCGATACCTGGAAAAACGGCGCTGGCCCGACGGAGTTGCCTGCCCCTTTTGCGACGAGTCGAGGCGGATCGGCGCTCGCAAGAACGGCTTCTATCGCTGCAATGCCTGCAAGAGGGATTTCACCGTCCGGACAGAGACGGTTTTCGAACGGTCACACGTGCCGCTCGACAAGTGGATCACGGCGATGCGCTTTCTTGTGAGCGCGCGGGCAAGCCTGTCCAGCCTTCAACTCGCCAAGGAAATTGGAGTCACCCAAAAGACTGCCTGGTTCATTCAAGGGCGCCTGCGCGAGGCAGTCGGCAACCCGGCAATACTGCAGGCGGCCGCAACGGGTGCCGTCCATGTCGCAGAAAAGAGGCGGGCGCGCACCAGCACCGCAAATTCCCACGCGAAAATTCGCAACTTCGTCGAAACAGCGTCCGCAATCGATATCCGCAAGCATGGCGAGCGTGAACGGCTGGACGTTGACTATAAGCATCAAAAGAAAGATCGTAAGACGGCGGGTACGATGCGAAGCAAGCGGCGGGAACCGATCGCATGAGCGCGGAATTCGACTTGGTCACCGACCGAATCCTTGCCTATCGGCCCAAGGCAAAGGGGGCGATGGCTACGCCCGTTTTGGAGACCTTCGGCGGATACGAGATCGCCAGGGCCGACGCTTTCGAGTGGATGGCAATGCGGGCCGATAGCTCGATCCACGCCATCGTCACCGATCCGCCCTATGGCCTCAAGGAGTATACCGACCGGGAAAAAGCCAAGCTGCGCAGCGGCAAAGGCGGCGTTTGGCGCATCCCGCCGTCTTTCGACGGCGCCAAGCGGAGCCCTCTGCCGCGCTTCACGATATTGGACGAAGCCGATATTGCAGCGCTCAAGGAGTTCTTCGCAGACTTCGCCAAGCAAGCGATGCGCATTCTTGTGCCGGGGGCGCATGCGATGATCGCGACCAACCCGCTGCTCTCGCAATATGTCTATGTGCCGATGCTGGAAGCGGGCTTTGAAAAACGCGGAGAGATCATACGCCTGGTGCAAACGCTGCGCGGGGGCGATCGTCCGAAAAACGCGCATGAGGAATTTCAGGAAGTTTCCGTCATGCCGCGCTCGGCATGGGAACCATGGGGCCTGTTTCGAAAGCCTCTCGAAGGCCGGGTTCAGGACAATCTGCGCAAATGGGGGACCGGCGGGCTGCGCCGCGTCTCGGGCCGCGAGCCGTTTCTCGATGTGATCCGCTCCGCGCCGGCACGCAATGGCGAGCGCGAGATCGTAAAGCACCCTTCGCTCAAGCCGCAGGCGTTCATGCGTCAGCTTGCCCGCGCCGCCCTCCCTCTCGGGAAAGGCGTGATCCTGGACCCATTCATGGGCAGCGGGTCCACGATCGCCGCCGCTTCCGCCGTCGGATATTCCAGCATTGGTATCGAAAAGGACTCGGCATATTTTGCTGCGGCCTCCAAGGCGATTCCCGCGCTGGCGCGGTATGTGCCGAAAGATGTCCCCGGGGGAAAAATTGGCGCCGCTGCCGAAAGACCTAAAGCCGATCCACATAAAAAAGGCGGTCGAGCACGTCGAGCGCGAAGCTGCTGATCTCGTCGATCTCTATCTCGAGCAGGCAAATGTCTTCAGTGCGATCATCGGCATTTTCGGCGTCCGCGCTCTGCATGCGGTCAGCCCCTACAAGAAGCACAAGCATCCCGACGTAGCGCAGCAGCGGTTCCCCGACCTGTCGCTTGGCGGCAAACTGTCGCCGCCGCCCGAAGAAGCGTTGGAATCGAAAGGCAGCACGCGACCCTGGGCCATCCAGTCCCACTACAACCATCCCGGCTGGTATATCGTGTGGCGTTACCTCGTCGACACCACCGAGACCATCAAGCCCGGACACCCGGTCGTGATCTGGCGCGTCGATGTCGCGTTTCTCGCCGCCGGTCACTGGAAATACGAAGGCAGCGGCGCCGGCGAAGGAAAGGGCGGCCGCACGCATACCTTCGGCGTCAGGAACGCGGCGAAGATCCTCAGAGGTTGCGCCGCCTATGCCTATCCCGGGATCGTCATCAAAGGCGGCAAGCCTGTCCTTGGCGACAAGCCTGTCCTTGGCGAATAGTATTCGGCGGCAAACTTGAAGCGCCCCCGCACCCCCTTTACGCTCCGTCCATGGAGATCAAGCACGACGTCCTGGCCGCGATCGGCAACACCCCGCTGATCCGGCTGAAGCGCGCCTCGGAGCTCACGGGCTGCGAGATTCTGGGCAAGGCCGAGTTCATGAACCCGGGGCAGTCGGTCAAGGACCGCGCCGGGCTGTTCATCGTCCGGGACGCGATCGCGCGCGGGCTGCTTAAGCCCGGCGGCACCATCGTCGAAGGCACCGCCGGCAATACCGGCATCGGGCTGACGGTCGTGGGCAACGCGATGGGCTTCAAGACGGTCATCGTCATCCCCGAGACCCAGAGCGAAGAGAAGAAAGACGCGCTGCGCCTCTTGGGCGCCGAGCTGATCCAGGTTCCCGCCGTGCCCTACAAGGACCCGAACAACTACGTGAAGATCTCGGGCCGCCTGGCCGAGCAGATCCCCAATGCGATCTGGGCGAACCAGTTCGACAATGTCGCCAACCGCCGGGCGCATATCGAAGGCACGGGGCCGGAGATCTGGGAGCAGACCCAAGGCAAGGTCGACGGCTTCGTCTGCGCGGTCGGCACCGGCGGCACGCTCGCGGGCGTGGCGATGGCCTTGAAGGAACGCAACCCACGCGTCCGCATCGCCGCGGCCGATCCGCTGGGAGCGGCGATCTATTCCTGGATCAAGACCGGCGAGCTGAAAGCCGAAGGCTCGTCGATCACCGAAGGCATCGGCCAGGGGCGCGTGACCGCGAACCTCGACGGCGCGCCGATCGACGACGCCTACCAGATCGCGGACGAGGAGATGCTGCCGATCGTCTTCGACCTGCTCGAGCACGAGGGTCTGTGCATGGGTGGCTCGACGGGCATCAACGTCGCGGGCGCGATCCGGCTGGCGAAGGACCTGGGCCCCGGCCATACCATCGTGACCATCCTCGCCGATTACGGCACGCGCTATCAGAGCAAGATGTTCAACGTCGATTTCCTCAAATCGAAAGGTCTGCCCCTGCCGCGCTGGCTGGCTGAACCCGGGGCCGCGCCCCGCGTTCCCTACCAGTGATGACCACACCCCTCGTCTCGACGGAATGGCTGGCCGAGCATCAGGGCGCGCCCGATTTGCGCATCGCCGACGCGTCGTGGTACCTGCCGCAGGCCGGGCGCAATCCGCGCGCCGAGTACGAATCCGCGCATATCCCGCGCGCGGTGTTCTTCGACATCGACGATCTCTCGGACGAGAAGGACCCGCGCCCGCACATGCTCGCGCCCGCCGCGAAGTTCGCGAGCCGGATGCGAAAGCTGGGGCTCGGCGACGGAAACCTGATCGTCGTCTATGACGGCGCCGGGATCTACTCCAGCCCACGGGCGTGGTGGATGCTGCGCGCGATGGGACACAAGGAGGTCAAGGTGCTCGACGGCGGCCTGCCGAAATGGCGCGCCGAAGGCCGGCCGGTCGAGGACATGATCGCGGCGTCGTACCAGCGCCATTTCACGCCGCGCCAGGACCATTCGCTGATCCGCAGCTTCGACCAGGTCAAGGCGTTTCGCGGCCAGGTCGTCGATGCGCGCAGCGCCACGCGCTTTCGCGGCGAAGAGATCGAGCCGCGCCCCGGCGTGCGGCCCGGCCACATCCCCGGCAGCCTCAACGTCCACTATGCCGAGCTGGTGAACGAAGACGGCACGCTGAAACCGGCGGAAGAACTGCGCACAATTTTCGCGAGCCGCGGCGTTGACTTGAAGAAGCCCATCGTGACGACTTGCGGCTCCGGGATCACCGCGGCCATCGACATGCTCGCGCTGACCGTCGCCGGCGCGAACGACGTCGCGCTCTATGACGGGTCCTGGGCGGAATGGGGCGCGCGCGAGGACGCGCCCATCTGTACTGGGGAATCGCAGACGGGCTGACGATGGTCACGATCCTGGAAGTCGACGGCAAGAAGCGCATCCCGATGACGGTGACGTTCCTGGAGATGCATGCGCGCCCGTCGGCGCTGCCGCCGCCGCAGCCCAAGGGCAAGGTCGCGATCCTGAAGGCCGACAACCCGCCGGTGCATTTCTACCGCTATCTCTACGACACCATCGGCGCGCCCTATTGGTGGGTCGACCGCAAGAAGCTCAGCGACGACGCGCTCGCCGCCGTCGTCCGGGCGCCCGAGACCGAGCTTTATGTTCTGTACGCGGACGGCTGCCCGGCCGGCATGGCCGAGCTCGAGTTCCGCGATGCGAAAGCCGGACAGCTGGCCTATTTCGGATTGATGCCCGATTACGTCGGCCACGGGCTCGGATATTTCTTCCTCTACCATGCGGTGCAGCTCGCCTGGGCCAAGCCGATCTCGCGCCTGCTCATCAACACCTGCACCTTGGACCACCCGCGCGCGCTGCCGCTCTATCAGCGCATCGGCTTCGTCCCCTATTCGCGCGAGGACCGCTACATCGAATTGCCGTAAGGGCTTGGAACGTGCAAAGTCCCGCCCGTCAACAGGGTGGGAGTGCAGTATGACGGTAGCGGACGGCGCGGGGACCCCGCGGCAAAGGACTTTGTTCGGGCATCCTCTCGGCCTCACCTATCTCTTCACCACCGAGATGGCCGAGCGCTTCTCCTATTACGGGATGCGCGCGATCCTGATCCTCTACCTCACCAACGTCGTCCTGCTCTCGCCCATCGCCGACAACGTCGTCGGCTACCACGCGATGAAGGGCCTGTTCGAGGCGCTGTTCAACGGCGGCCAGCCGCTCGGCGTGCAGCCGCTCTCCTCGATCATCTACGGCAACTACACCGCCTTCGTGTACCTGACCCCGTTCTTCGGCGGCATGATCGCCGACCGCTGGCTCGGCCAGCGCTACAGCGTGATCGTGGGCGGCGTGATCATGGCGGCGGGCGAGTTCGCGCTGATGAAGCCGGAGCTGCTGTTCCTCGGCCTCGCGCTGCTCATCCTCGGCAACGGCTTCTTCAAGCCGAACATCTCGACCCAGGTCGGCAACCTCTACCAGCCGGGCGACGCGCGCATCGACCGCGCCTATTCGATCTTCTATGTCGGCATCAATGTCGGCGCGTTCTTCTCGCCGCTCATCTGCGGCAGCCTCGCCGAGGACCCGGCTTACGGCTACAGCTGGGGCTTCTTCGCCGCCGGCATCGGCATGGTGATCGGGCTTCTGGTCTATCTCTTCGCGCTGCGCACCTTGCCCAAGGACCGCATCGCGCGCCTCCAGGCGCAGACCGAAGAGAAGAAGCCGCTCACCGGCGCCGACTGGAAAGCGGTGGTCGCGCTGATCCTGCTCTGCTTCCCGACGACGTTGTTCTGGGCGGTCTATGAGCAGCAGGGCAACACGATCAGCCTGTGGGCCGAGCAGTTCACCGACCGTCGCCTGATCCCGGGCGTGGTGAACTGGGAGATCCCCGTCACCTGGTTCCAGTCGTTCAACCCGTTCATGATCTTCGCCTTCACGCCGCTCGTCGTGACGTTCTGGGCGCGCCTCGCCGCGAAGGCCAAGGAGCCCACCACCGTCACCAAGATGGCGCAGGGCAATTTCCTGCTTGCGCTCTCTTACGTGGTGATGATGATCGCCGCGTACTTCACCGGCGAAGGCGGCCACGCGAGCTGGTTCTGGCTGCTCGGCTTCTTCGTGCTGATCACGCTTGGCGAGCTCTATGTATCGCCGATCGGCCTGGCGCTGGTCGCGCGCGTCGCGCCGCCGCAGATCCTCTCGGCGATGATGGGGTTGTGGTTCATCACCAGCTTCACCGGCAACCTGCTGCAGGGCTATGTCGGCTCTTATTTCAGCCGCATGGACAAGGTGCATTTCTTCATGCTCTGCGCCGGCCTCGCGCTGGTGGCGTCGGTCGTGACCTGGGCGTTCAACCGTCCGCTCAAGGCGACGCTGGAGGTAAAGCCCGAGCATCCGACGCCGCCGGCGGTGGAGCCGCAGCTCTGAGGTCCGATTCAAATCCTTGTCATGGTCCGCGAATGTGGGCCATGACACCGGTATTTTCGATTCTGTATGAGCAAGACCGTGGACAAAAGCAAAAAGCCCGAAACCATCGCCGTCTCCGCCGGGCGCATGACGCGCGAGCATTTCGGCGCGGTGAATACGCCCGTCTACCGCACCTCGACGATCCTCTATCCCGACATCCAGTCGCTCAAGACCGAGAACCAGCCCTACACATACGGCCGCCGCGGCACGCCGACGAGCCGCAGCTTCGAAAGCGCCATCGAGGCGCTCGAGGGCGGCGCGCGCTGCGTCGCCCTGCCCTCGGGCCTCAACGCCATCGCGACCGCGATTCTGTCGGTGTGCAGCGCGGGCGATCATCTCTTGATGGTCGACACTTGCTACGGCCCGACGCGGTCGTTCTGCGACAAGCAGCTGAAACGTTTCGGTATCGAGACGACCTATTACGATCCGCTGATCGGGGCCGGGATCGCGTCGCTGTTCAAGCCCAACACGCGCGCGATCTATTGCGAGAGCCCGGGCTCGCTCACCTTCGAGATCCAGGACATCCCCGCGATCGCCGAAGCGGCGCATGCGAAGGGCATCTCGGTCCTGACCGACAACACCTGGGCGACGCCGGTGTTCTTCCGCCCGCTCGAGCACGGTGTCGATCTCTCGATCATGTCGGGCACCAAATATATCGGCGGCCACGCCGACGTGATGGTCGGCACCATCACCGCGAACGAGAGCCACAGGAAGCGCCTGGAAGATTTCTATGGCGATACCGGCCTGTTCCTCGGCGGCGACGACACCTATCTCTCGCTGCGCGGCGTGCGCACGCTCGCCATTCGGCTGAAGCACCACGAAGCGAGCGCGCTCAAGATCGCGCGCTGGCTGCAGCATCGCGACGAGGTCGAGCGCGTGCTGCACCCCGGGCTGCAGAGCGATCCCGGCCATGCGCTATGGAAGCGCGACTTCAAGGGCTCGTCGGGACTGTTCGGGGTCGAGCTCAAGCCCGTGGCGCCCAAGGCGATGCAGGCGTTCTTCGACGGCTTCCACCATTTCGGCCTCGGTTATTCCTGGGGCGGCTATGAGAGCCTGGTGATCCCGGCCAAGGTCGACCGCACCGCGAAGAAGTTCGAACACAAGGGGCCGATGATCCGCTTCCATGCGGGGCTCGAAGACGCCGACGACCTCATCGCCGACATCGACGCCGCCTTCGCGCGGATGAAGGAAGCGTCGTGAGCGAGGCGATCACGCGCGACGCCTTCGTCGCCGCCGTGAAATTCGACGCGAACGGCCTGGTCCCCGTCATCGCCCAGAGCGCCGCGACCGGCGAAGTCCTGATGCTCGCCTGGATGAACCGCGACACGCTGGAAACGACGCTCGCGACCGGCGCGGTCACCTATTGGTCGCGCTCGCGCCGGGCGGTGTGGCGCAAGGGCGAGACCTCGGGCCATGTCCAGCGCCTCGTCGAGGCCTGGATCGATTGCGACGGCGACACGCTGCTCATGAAGGTCGACCAGACCGGCCCCGCCTGCCACACCGGGGCGCCGAGCTGTTTCTTCCGACGCGCCGAAAAATAGCAAGAAAAGAACTCGCAACTTCCACTTGCCGCCCCCATCTCAAGGGATCGTCCGGCGGCGGTCCGCTTGGGAGAAACGGCCGATGGGGGTACCCCCTTCGAAAAAGCGAGGTTCAATTGGGCAAGCGTACGGGAGGCAAGCGCGGCGCACCCTTCGGCAACTGCAACCGGCTACTGCACGGCCGCTGTTCCCGGGCCGAGGCCGAACGGCGTGCCAAGGTCCGGACTTTGGTGCGCCGGAGCCGCGACCTGGCCTGCCGTGTCGTTCTCGTGGCGCGGGCGCTTGCTGCGCTGCGGCAAAAGACACTGCGCTTAAGCAAGGCGAATATCGTTCGATATCAATCGGATAGGCGTGGTTTTGGGGGGTTGAATTTCAAACCCGCAGAAAAAAGTTTCACGGCCGAATGTTTCACAGGCGTCCCGGAATTGAATTCGCGTTTTTCGAGTCCCCCCCGCTCAGCGCGAGGCCTCGCGTTGGGCCGCGCGCCGCCGCTGCGTGTTCTCGTGCCGGCGGTCGGCCGGCGGGGCGATGTCGCCGGGGTAGGAATGGGTAAACACGAACACCACCCCGCCCAGGCCCATGCCGACCAGAGCCGCGAGCAGCCAGTTGGATTCCGCGAGCAGAAGCAGCGTCATCGCGCCCGCCGCAGCGTAGAGCGCGAGCTTGGTCCGTTTGCGCATGGCATCCCCTGTTGCGGGTTTCACCCGAACAGAGAAGCTAGGTGCGGATTAAGGAATTTTCCAGACGGATCGAGACGCCGCCGAAGGACCCGGAATTCCTCGAATTTCGGGTACAGCGTGGCGAGCTCGGCCGCGCTGCGGGTGTGGCGCTTGCCCCAATGCGGCCGCCCGTCATGGGCGCGGAAGATCGCCTCGCAGGCGTCGAACAGCCGATGGGTGTCGACGCGGTGATACTGATGCACCGCGATGGTGGCGCTGTCGCGCCCATGGAACGGGCTCATCCAGACGTCGTCGGCCGCGACGCTGCGGTACTCGATCGGGAAGCCGGTGTTGATGCGCTGCCTGCGGATCGCGTCGACCACCGCCGCGAGCGCCTCGGGCCCCTTCTCGTAAGGCAGCGCGTACTCCATCTCGTTGAAGCGCGTCGTGCGCGGGCTGGGGAAGATCTCGTGGCTCCAGCGCACTTTCGCGGGTCCCGGCATCAGCCGCGAGAACAGCCGGTGCGCGGGCCTGAGGAGAAAGGGCGTATACGGAAGGAATTCGTTGATCCAGCCGAAGGCGCGCTGGTCCGAGGTCGATTGCTCGCCGCGCTCGTACATCTGCTCCGCCGTGCGCGGCTCGGGCGCCGCCTCGTCGGTCTCGTTGAGCGACTTGCAGATCGCCGTGTCGGCATAGGGAAACCAGAAGAACTCGAAGTGCCGGTTGTCGGCGACGAGCTTGTCGAGCTGCTTGAACAGCTCGCGGATGGGCAGGAAGAAGTTGCGCTCGACGAGCTTGTATTTCGGCCGCACGTTCATCGTGATCTCGGTCATCACGCCGAGCGTGCCGAGCGAGCAGCGCCCGGCCGCGAACACGTCCGGGTTTTCGCTTGCCGAGCACTCGACCACCTCGCCGCCGGCGAGCACCAGGCGGAAGCCCGCGACCTCGGCGGAGAAGCTTTTCAGCGTGCGCCCCGTGCCGTGCGTGCCGGTGCCGACGACGCCGCCCAAGGTCTGGCGGTCGATGTCGCCCATGTTCTTGAGGCCGAAGCCGCGCGCATCGAGCAGCGGCCCGGCGCGCCAGAGCGGCGTCGCCGCGGCGAGCGTCGCGGTCATGCGCGTCTCGTCGACGCTCTTGAGGCCGCTGAACGCGGCGAGGTTCAGCAAGGTGCCGTCGCTCGCATGCACGGGGGTGAAGGAATGGCCGGTGCCGGGCGCGCGCACCGGGCCCTCGGCCTGGCGGATCGCGGCGGCGAGCTCGACCTCGTCCTTCGGCGCCACGACCTTGCGCGGCTTGCAGCGCACGCCGCCGGACCAGTTCGACCACTTCCCGCCGACGATCTTCATGATGCCCGTTTTCCTTCCGCGCGGCTCTTCGCGCGGCGGTTTCTGAAGCCGCCGGGCGGTCCCGTCAATCTTGCAATTTCAGCGTGGTTAGAACAGCTCGGCCTGCTCCGGCCGAGGCCCGGATTTGGATTGGGATTTGCGCGGCGGCTCGGCCACGCGCATCTCCATCTCGCGCTCGGAGGGTTTGAGGATCGCCTTCAACTCGTCCACCGTCGCGGGCTCCTCGCCCAGCCACTTCGCCCAGTCGCCGTCTTCGATCAGCGCCGGCATGCGGTCGGTGATCGTAGCGATCAACGGATTGGCGGCGACGGTCACCATCGCGAAGGAGAGCAGCAGCGACTCGCCGCTTCCCGTGCGGTCCCAGATCACCGCGATCGCGACCGGCTCCTTCGGCGTCAGCACGTATTGGCGCGTGCGCGACGGAGACAGCTCTTCGCCTTCGTTGAAGGTCGTCACCAGCACCAGCCCGCGCCGCTTGGCGAAGCACTCGCGAAAGGTCGGCTTGGTGTCGATGGTCTCGGCGCGGGCGTGGATATGCGGCTTGGTATCGAAGGACGGCATCAGGCCCCAGCGCATCGGCACCGCGCGGCGCATGCCCTTGCCGTCGAGCGCGATGACGCGCGCGAGCCGCATCGGCGTGATCGTCTCGTCGGGCGCATCGCTCGCGCCGAACGCCTCGTTCAAGCGCGTGAGGTTCGCGAAGTCGCGCCGCTGGGTGAACTTGCCGCACATGCGAATCTTCTATCATTTTGTTCATCTTATCGCGCGGATCGTTCATCGCCCCGTTCATCGGCCATTCAGGTGAACCTGCGCAACGTCCCGGCGTTTCCTGTATGTGCCCCCATCTCGAGCAAGGAACGATTGCCATGATCATCCGCAAGGCGGCGCTCGCCGCGATTTCCACCGCCGTGCTGCTGGCCGGCTGCGCGACCGAGCCGCTCGGCCCGACGGTCCCGGTCATGCCCGCGCAAGGCAAGTCGATGCAGGCTTTCCAGCAGGACGAGGATTATTGCGAGCAATATGCGGGCGACCGCGCCCAGGGCAAGGTCAAGCAGGCCAACGATACCGAGCTGCGCAACGGCGTGATCGGAGCGGCGCTCGGCGCAGGCTTGGGCGCGCTTGCCGGCAACACCAAGGGCGCGGTTGCGGGCGGCCTCATCGGCGGCGCGATCGGAACCACCGCCGGCGCGGGCTACGACCAGCATCGCGTCCAGCGCACCTACGACGTCGCCTATGCGCAGTGCATGACGGCGCGCGGCAACGAGGTCGGGATGCGCCGCCATCCGCGTCGCGCGCGCTATGACTATCCGCCGCCGCCGCCGCCGGGCGACAATTATCCGCCGCCCCCGCCGCCTCCGGGACATTGAGGAATGGCTGGCTTGCCAGGCGGAGCCGCGCGAGCTTGCAACCGGCCCCGTCTTCGCGCCTCGCCGGGTCTCCACCGCTGCGCGGCGGAGACTGGCGACCCCGGCGTGACTCGAACACGCAACCTGCCGCTTAGAAGGCGGCTGCTCTATCCAGTTGAGCTACGGGGCCAAAGAGCGATGGCTCAGTGCGACCAGGGGACCTTGCGATCGTAGCGGAAATTGTCGGCGTAGGATTTGGCTTTCGCCGCCGGTCTGTGCGGCTCGAAGACGGAATGGGGAATGGCGTGCTTTTCGGCATAGGCCACCGCCTCCTCCTTGGTCGCGAATTCGAGCTGAATCTGCTGGCGCATGTCCGACGAGCTGGTCCAGCCCATCAGCGGGTCGATGTCGCGCGGCGTCTCGGGCTCGTATTCGAGCACCCACAGCTTGGTGCGGGCCTTGCCCGACTGCATGGCGTTCTTCGCCGGCTTGTAGATCCGTGCACGCATCGCTACCTCAGTTCAGTGCGCCATCGCACGCTTTGCGAGCGAAGGCTGGTCGGGGCGGCGGGATTCGAACTCGCGACCCCTAGCTCCCAAAGCTAGTGCTCTACCAGGCTGAGCTACGCCCCGAAACGGCAGGAGGTGCTTACAACGTCGCGACGCAGCCTTCAATGTCCGGAGCCGAATATCGCCGCGTGCACCTTGTTGCCGGGTTCGATGCCCAGCGACTTGGAGAGGCCGCCATTGATCTCGAGCACCGCGCGGATCGGCTCGCTCGACGGGATCGGCGCTTCCGAATACGGCACCGCGTTGCCGGCGATCGACGAAATCGTGCCGTCGGCGCGGATGAAGATCAGGTCGAGCGGCAGGATCGTGTTCTTCATCCAGAACGTCGTCATCACCGTCTTGTGGAAGTCGAACAGCATGCCCGCGTTCGCCGCCATGGTCTTGCGGAACATCAGCCCCTTTTCCTGCGAGGCGGCGTCACCCGCGAGCTCGACCTTGAAGGTCGCGGGCCCTTTCGCCGCGTCGACCGAGATGGTCGCGACCGGAAGCGCCGCGGCAGGCGCGGCGAGGCCGAGGCTCAAGGCGAGAGACAGCAATGCCGTGCGCATGGCGGGACGACTCCTGAGCGCGCAGACTGCCGCAAGGCGGGCGCGCTTGCTAGGCGTCCAGCACCGTGATCTCGGCCGCGAGCTCGCCCTTGGGACCGTCGCCGGCGCGCACCCGGACGCGCTGGCCCTGCACCAGCTCGCGGATGCCGTAGCGGCGCAAGGTCTCCATATGGACGAAGATGTCGGGCGTGTCCGGCCCGCGCGAGACGAAGCCGTAGCCCTTGCCGCGGTTGAACCACTTCACCGTGGCGTCGAACGGCGGACCCTTCGGCTCGGCCAGGTAGCGCGCGGTGCGCTGCGCCGCAGCCGGCGCCGCCGCCGTGCTGTTGTCCAACGAGATCAGGCGCCGCGCCTGCAACCCTCGCGGGCCCTGCACGGCCTCGCACACAACCTTCGCGCCCTCATAGGCCGCCTTGAAGCCCGATTGGCGGACGCAGGTCTGGTGCAGAAGCACGTCCCCTTGCACGCCGCCCGAGGGTTTGATGAAACCATATCCCTTGGTGAGGTCGAACCATTTGACCTGACCGACGACTTCCTGAGCGGCTTCCCCAATTCCGGCGGAAGCCGGTACGCTTGTATCCATCCTGATGCCCCACACGCTCGATGGTAAAAATAAGGTTAACACGATCCACACGAATCGGGAAGCGAAACCGTCATGGACCCGTCGCAAAGTTCTACCCGAGGTCGTATGAGGCGTAAAGCATTGACACAGCCGCTCTTTCTTGCCTCTCCCGGGGGCCCGGCATGAACTTCACCGGCACTTATGCAATTCCAGCCCCCGTGGATTCGGTCTGGGAAGCGCTCAACGATCCCGAAATCCTCAAAGCCTGCATCCCGGGCTGCGAGCAGCTGGACAAGACCAGCGCGACCGATTTCACCGCCACCGCGACGCTCAGGATCGGGCCGGTGAAGGCAACCTTTCGCGGCAAGGTGAAGCTCTCCGATCTCGATCCGCCCTATCGCTGCAAGCTGAGCGGCGAAGGGCAAGGCGGCGTCGCGGGCTTCGCCAAGGGCAACGCCGACGTCGCGCTGGCGTCCGAAGGCGGCGGCACGGTGCTGACCTATGAGGCGACCGCGTCGGTCGGCGGCAAGCTCGCGCAGATCGGCCAGCGGCTGATCGACGGCGCGGCGAAGCAGATCGCCGACGATTTCTTCGGACGGTTCTCGGCGACGCTCGCAGCGGCGCACGCGCCCGTGCTCGAGCCCGATCCGGAGGTCGAAGCGTCGTCTCTGGTGCCGGTCGCGGTTGAAGCGCAGAGACGCGACGGCGTGGCGCCGGAGATCTGGATCGTGGGCTTGGTCGGCGTGGTCGTGATATTGTTGGTCATCCTTGGAATGGTGCTCTGAATGTCCGTCGTATCGTTGAGCGTGAATGGAAAGCCCGTGTCGGAAGACGTCGAGGACCGCACTTTGCTCGTCTATTTCCTGCGCGACACGCTCGGGCTGACGGGCACGCATATCGGTTGCGACACCAGCCAGTGCGGCGCCTGCGTCGTGCATGTCGACGGCCGCGCGGTGAAGTCGTGCACGATGTTCGTGGGTCAGGCGGCGGGACGCGAGGTCACCACCATCGAAGGGCTCGCCGAGGACGGCAAGCTGCATCCGGTGCAGGAGGCGTTTCGCGAACACCACGGTCTGCAATGCGGCTTCTGCACGCCGGGCATGATCATGACCGCGGTCGACATGATCCGGCGCATCCCCGACCTCGACCGCGCGACGATCCGCGCCGAGCTCGAAGGCAACATCTGCCGCTGCACGGGCTACCACAACATCGTCTCCGCCATCGAAGATGCCGCCAAGCACATGGCCGAAGACGGACAAGGGAAAGCGGCATGATCCCTTATGCGTTCCACTATCGCCGCGCGGCTTCGCTCAAGGAGGCCGAAGCGCTCTTGGCCGCGAACGCCGACGCCAAGCTGCTCGCGGGCGGCCAGACGTTGATCGCGGCGATGAAGATGCGCCTGGCGCAGCCCTCCGATCTCATCGACATTTCGGGGCTGAAAGAGCTCTCGTTCATCCGCGCCGGCGAGGACGCCATCGTCGTCGGCGCCGTGGCGAAGCATTTCGAAGTCGCGGCCTCGGACGAGATCGCGCGCGCCATCCCGGCGTTGGCCGGGCTCGCCGGCTCCATCGGCGATCCCGCCGTGCGTCACATGGGAACCTTGGGCGGCTCGCTCGCCAACAACGATCCGGCGGCGGATTATCCGGCCGCCGTGCTTGCGCTCGGCGCCGCGGTCGCGACCAACCGGCGCGTCATCGCCGCAGACGATTTCTTCACCGGCATGTTCGCGACCGCGCTCGAGGAAAGCGAGATCGTCACCGAGGTGTCGTTCCCGATTCCGAAACGCGCCGGCTATGCCAAGTTCCCGAACCCCGCGTCGCGCTATGCGATGGCGGGCGTGTTCGTCGCCGAAACGAAGAGCGGCCTGCGCGTCGCCGTCACCGGCGCCGGGCCGTGCGTCTTCCGCGTGCCCGAGATGGAAGCCGCGCTGGCGAAGAGCTTCACGCCCGACGCGGTGGCGGGCATCGCCGTCGATCCGAGCGATCTCAACTCCGACATCCACGGCTCGGCCGAGTACCGCGCCAATCTGGTGACGGCGATGGCCAAGCGCGCGGTCGCGGCGGCGGCGCGCTGACATGGAAGACAACGTCCTCGAGACCGCCGCACAGTGGCTGAGCGAAGGCCATGGCGTCGCGCTCGGCACGGTGGTGAAAACCTGGGGATCCTCGCCGCGACCGGCGGGAAGCCATCTGGCCGTGCGCGACGACGGCGCGTTCGCCGGCTCGGTCTCGGGCGGCTGCGTCGAAGGCGCGGTGATCGAAGAAGCGCTGGCCGCGATGCGCGATCGCAAGACGCGCCGCCTCGAATTCGGCGTCAGCGACGCGCAGGCCTGGTCGGTCGGGCTGGCCTGCGGCGGACGGGTCGAGATCTTCGTCGAGCCCGTGACGTGAAGCGCGCAACGCTCGACGCCCTCAACGCGGCTTTGCGCGAGGGCCGCGCCATGGTGCGCGCCGTCGATCTCGAGAGCGGCGAGGAGCGGCTTATCGATCCGTCTACGGACAAATCGCCGCTCGGCGAAGCGGCCGGCATCGCCGCGCGCGCCGACCAGAGCGCCACGGTCGAGATCGAGGGGCGCAGCTGGTTCCTCGCCGTCTCCAACCCTCCCCTCGAGCTCGTCATCGTCGGCGCCGCGCACATCGCGCAGATCCTGTCGCAGATGGCGGCGCTCGCAGGCTACCGGATCCGCGTCATCGATCCGCGCACCAGCTTCGCGACACCGGAACGTTTCCCGGGCCTGGCGCTCAGCCACGATTGGCCCGACGACGCGCTGGCGAGGAAACCGCTCGGGCCCCGCAGCGCGCTCGTCGCCCTCACCCACGATCCCAAGGTCGACGACCCGGCGCTGCGCGCGGCGCTCGGATCGCGCTGCTTCTATATCGGCGCGCTGGGCTCGAAGAAAAACCACGCCGGACGCCTCGCGCGCCTGAAAGAACAAGGCTTCGACGATGCTGCGCTCGCGCGCATCCACGGACCCGCGGGCCTGAACATCGGCGCCAAGAGCCCGGCCGAGATCGCAGTCTCGATCCTGGCCGAGATGACGAGCGAGCTGCGTCAACCGCGTTTCTGAGGTACAACCCTCCTCGTTTCATCGCGCGTCACCCAGCCGTCGCGGTTGCGATCCAGCCTGTCGAACAGCTTGACATCGGGCGCCGCAAATTCCGCGAGCGACAGCTTGCCGTCATGGTTCGCATCCAGCCGCTTGAAGAAGCGCGCGCCGATCGCACGCCAGCGCACAAGCGCGTCGGCCGAGAACTGCGCCGCGCTCATCGTCTTGCCGTTGCCCGCGAGCGCCGCGAAATGCTTCGCGGTGACGCTGTCGAACTCGGCATGGGTGACGTTGCCGTCGCGGTCGAGATCGTTGTCGGCGCAGAACCGCGCATGGCCGAAGCCGCCACGGCCGGGCTTGAACGATGCGGTCTGCACCGGCGCACAGGACTCGCGACCCTTGCCGTCGGAATCGAACATCGCGAAGCGCACGCGCTGCGGCTCGGCATATTCCTCGAGCGAGAGCCTGCCGTCGCCGTTCCAGTCCAGGCGGCGGAACGCCTGCGCCGCGTGCTGCTGGAACTCGGCCATGTCGGAGGCGGCATATTGATCCGCGCTCATCGAAGGACCATGCGTGGCCGCCGCGAACCGCGCCGTTTCCGCTTTGTTCAGCTCATCCTTCGAGACCCGCCCGTCGTGATTGAGATCGAAGCGCGCAAAGAGCCGATCCGCCGCCCGGTCGCGGCTCTGCAGGAATGCCGGATCGTCGGACTGTGCCGACGCAGCCCCCGCCGCCACGACCATTGCGCTCATCGCCATCGCCAATCCGCCCATATCCTTCTCCCGTAAAATCTCCGGTAGAGTGAACACCGGCTGCGCCCGGAAGTAAAGAACAAACCGTGATCGTATCAAACTTTATCAAGCTTGCGCGAGGCGAGACATTTTGCGGTAAATCGGGGTTTCATGGCGCGAAGCCGGGTCGTATGAGCCATCTATGAGCAAGGACGAAGCCCGCCCCCACATCTTGATCGTCGAGGACGCCAAAGACATCCGCGAGCCTCTGGCGCGGTATCTGCGCGAAAACTTCTATCGCGCCACCACCGCCCCCGACGCCGCCGCCGCCCGCCGGGTGATGAAGAGCTCGGCGATCGACCTCGTCGTGCTCGACATCATGATGCCGGGCGAAGACGGCCTCAGCCTGTGCCGCTCCATCCGCGAGACCAGCCAGATCCCGGTGATCGTCCTCACCGCGAAGGGCGAAGAGGTCGACCGCATCATCGGACTGGAGATGGGGGCCGACGACTACATTGCCAAGCCCTTCTCGCCACGCGAGCTGATCGCGCGCATCGCCGCGGTGCTCCGCCGCACCCAGGCGCTGCCGCCGCGGCAGAAGCCGCCCTCCGCCGCGCGCATCCGCTTCGGCGACTGGACGCTCGACACGGGGCAGCGCGAGCTGATCGGCACCAACGGCATCGCCATGCCGCTCTCCAGCGGCGAGTTCCGGCTGCTGACGACCTTGCTGGAGCGGCCGAAGATCGCGCTCACCCGCAACCAGCTCCTCGACCTCACCAAAGGCCGCGACGCGGAGCTGTTCGACCGCTCGATCGACAACCACGTCTCGCGGCTGCGCAAGAAGATAGAACCGGATCCTAAGAATCCCAGGTATATCAAGACGGTCTGGGGCGGAGGCTACATCTTCGCCCTCGAGCCGGAGACCGAATGAGGCCCAAGACCGGATGAGGCTTGTCCCGCGCACGCTCGGCATGCAGCTCGTCGCCGTCACGGCGGCGGCCGTGCTCCTGTCCAACCTCGCGGTCGCGTCCTGGTTCGAGTTCGGCAGCGAGCGGCAGAACGAGCTCGCGCTTCTCGACCGCGTGCTCGACCGCGGCGTGTCGACCGCGACGCTCCTCGCCGCGACGCCGGTCAAGGCGCGCGACGCGTCCGCGGACATGATGACGACCGGCGTGTGGACCTTCGACCTGCGCAAGACGCCGAGCACGCCGGTCGCGATGACCGCCGAGGAAGCCCGCCTCGCGGCCAAGCTGCGCAACCTGATGCCGCACAAGCATGTGCGCGATCCGGTCTCGGTCAAGTTCATCACCGCGCAGGCGCCCGCCGACACCCATGCCGCGCGGCGCGAGCCCGGTCCCGCGATCCAGCTGCTGCTGCCGGTGGACAAGACCACGCAGCTGATCGCCACCTTCTATCGTCCCGCGAGCACGCCGTGGTCGACCGAAGTGCTGATCGCGGCTTTGGTCGCCATCGCCGCGGCCTCGCTCGCGGCCGCCTATGTCGCGCGGCGCGTGACGCGACCGCTCTCCGACCTCGCCAAGGCGGCGTCGATCGTCGCGCATGGCGGACCCGCGCCGCAGCTCGCCGAGAGCGGTCCGGTCGACGTGCGCGAGGCCGCGATCGCCTTCAACGCCATGACCGGCGAGGTCAGCCGCACCTTGGAAAGCCAGCGCCAGCTGCTTTCCGCCGTCGGCCACGACCTGCGCACGCCGATTACAGCGATGCGCATCAGCCTGGAGTTCGTCGAGGACAAGGAGCTGCGCGAGCGGCTGCAGCACAATCTCGACGAGCTGCAGGAGTTGACGGAAGCCGTGCTGTCGGCGGCGCGCGGCACCGGCGGCGAGCTCAAGCGCAACGTCGATCTCTCGGCGCTGCTCGAGAGCATCTGCGCCGATCTCGACGACATGGGCGAGCCGGTGAGCTGCCTCGCCGGCGAGGAGCCCGCGCCGCTGGTCTGCCGGCCGAACGAAATCCGTCGCGCGGTGCGCAACCTCGTCGAGAACGCGGTCGCTTACGGCGGTCGCGCGAGCATCGCGCTGGCCGAGACCGATGGCGGCTACGAGATCCTGGTCGAGGACGAAGGTCCGGGCATTCCCGAAGCCGATCAGCGCCGCGTGTTCGAGCCCTTCGTGCGGCTGGAAGGCTCGCGCAACGAGGACACGGGCGGAACCGGCCTCGGGCTCACCTTGGTGAAGGCCATCGCCGAAGGTCATGGCGGCGGCGTGACCCTGGAGAACCGCAGCGAAGGCGGCTTGCGCGCGCGCCTGCGATTGCCGCGCGAGGTTGTCGCCGCGTAGTCTTGGCCGGTGACATTCGGCTCCGTTCCCATCCGCGACGCAGAGGGTGCGATCCTCGCCCATTCCGTGCGCCCGTTGCGCAAGGGCCGCGTGCTGTCGGCCGAAGACATCGCGCAGCTCGAAGCTGCCGGTGTGCGCGAGGTCGTCGTCGCGCGGCTCGAGCCTTCGGACATCGGCGAGGACGACGCCGCGTCGCGCATCGCAGCAAGCTGTGCCGGCGACGGCGTGCGCATCGGCGCTGCATTCACCGGCCGCGCCAATCTCTATGCGACCGCGCCTGGCCTCGCGCTGATCGACGCGGCGAAGGTCGATGCGCTCAACCGCCTCGACGAGTCGATCACGCTCGCGACCTTGGCGCCGTTCGCGCGCGTCGCTTCGCGGCAGATGCTGGCGACGATCAAGATCGTCCCGTTCGCGGCGCCGCGCGCATGCGTCGAAGCGGCCGCGGCGCTCGGCGAAATCGTGAAAATCGCGCCCTTCCGGCCGATGCGGGTTGCGCTGCTTATGACGGGCGGCAGCGCGAAATTGATGGACAAGACCCGGGGGGTGATCGAAGCGCGGCTCGCGAGCATCGGCTCGCGCATCGGCCTCGAGCGCCGCACGTCCCATGAGATAGGCGCGCTTGCCGCCGCCATCAAGGAGGCGAAGGGCTGCGACGCGATCCTGATCATGGGCGCCAGCGCGATCGCCGACCGCCGCGACGTCGTGCCGGCGGCGATCGCGGCGGCGGGCGGCAGCATCGACGCCTTCGGCATGCCGGTCGATCCGGGGAACCTGCTGCTGACCGCGCGGCTGGAGGGCAAGCCTGTCGTCGGCCTCCCCGGCTGCGCGCGCTCGCCCAAGCTCAACGGCTTCGACTTCGTGCTGTGGCGGATCGCGGCCGGGTTGCCGGTCGGCCGGGAAGAGATCGCGACGATGGGCGTCGGCGGGCTGCTCGGCGAGATCCCGACGCGGCCGCAGCCCCGCGACGAGCGTCCCGCCGCGTTGCCCCGGATCGGCGCCGTGGTGCTCGCGGCCGGCCGGTCCTCGCGCATGGGCGCCAACAAGCTCACGACCGAGATCGAGGGCAAACCGCTCGTCCGTCGCGCGGCCGAGGCGGCGCTGGCCAGCGCGGCCGATCCCGTCGTCGTCGTCACCGGCCATGCGCCGGAGGCGGTGCGGCAGGCGCTCGACGGCCTCGATCTACGGTTCGCCGATAACCCGGACTTCACAAAGGGTTTGAGCGCGTCGCTCAAGCGCGGCGTGAACGCGCTGCCCGAGGATTGCGACGGCGCCGTCGTCCTGCTCGGCGATATGCCGGACGTCTCGGCCGTCCTGGTCGACAGGCTGATCGCCGCCTTCGACCCGGCCGAGAACCGTGCGATCTGCGTCGCCGCGCGCAACGGGCGGCGCGGCAATCCGGTGCTCTGGGCGCGGCGCTTCTTCCCCGAGATGCTGGCCCTGGAAGGCGACACGGGCGCCAAGGCGCTGATGACGGCGTATGACGAGCTGGTCGTCGAGGTCGAGGCCGGCGACGACTCGCCCCTGATCGACCTCGACACGCAAGAGGCGCTGGACGCATACAGGAGACGATGAGCGACCCTCTCTACAAGAAGCCGCTGCTCAGGCTCGCCGCGGACGCGGCCGGCGCCGGACGTCTCACAGTGCCCTGCGCGACCGGCGTTGCGCACAACCCGGCCTGCGGCGACAAGGTGACGGTCGACCTGGTGCTCGAGGACGGCCGCATCAAGGCCATCGCGCTCGAGGCCAAGGCCTGCGTGCTCACACAAGCGTCCGCCTCGATCCTGGGCGCCGACGCGACGGGCCTGAACCGCAAGGAGATCGCAGCGCTCAGCCGTGCCGTCGCCGCGATGCTGAGCGAGAAGCGCAATCCGCCGCCCGCGCCGTTCGACGTCTATCGCCATTTCGACGGCGTCGCCGAGCACGGCGCGCGGCATCGCTGCGTGCTGCTGCCCATCGAAGCGGTGCTGGCCGCGTTCGACGGTTCACAATCGGCGGAAAACAATCCATAGTTGATCCTCCTTCCGTCACAGGAGAGATCGACATGCACAAGACGACGATCATCGCGGCGGTGCTTGCCATGGCCGCATCCACCGCGTTCGCCGACAGCATGGCGCCGGCGCGCGTGAGCTTCTGCGGCACCGTGGCCCAGCTCAAGGAAGCCGGCTGCATCGGCGTGCTGCCCAGCTTCCCCCAAACGCCGATCTACGAGATCACCAGCGCCGATCCGAAGCCCCCGCTCGGCAAGATGATCTCCGGTTCGGGCGTGACCGGGGGCGCGAGCATCTGCCTGCAGGGCACGCATCTGAGCGACGTGAAGTGGGAACGGGCCGAGTTCTGTCCCGTGAAGAAATAGCACCGGCCTAACCCTCCAGGCGGAAGCCGAACGGTTCCAGGCCGTCCTGCGCTTCGCCGCTCATGTTGAAGGTGCAGACGACGCGCTCGCCTTCGTGCACGCGCGCGAAGGAAAGGATCGGCGCATCCGTCTCGATGGCTTCGATGCTGCCGAGGCGTAGCGCCGCGCCGGTCTTACGCCGCGCCAGGAAGTCGCGCGCGAAGTTGAGCGTCGAGTTCGCGTCGCTCTCCTGGCGCGACACCGCGAGCGCCTTGTGCGTCGCGCCCAAAGGCAGCCATGGCGTTCCCATGGTGAAGCCCAGATGCGGCGCCTCGGCGTCCCACGGCATCGGCGTGCGGCAGCCATCGCGGCCTTTGGCGATCGGATAATAGAGATCGCCGACCGGATCGCGCAGCTCGTGGCGCGCGAGATCGACCTCGGGCAGGCCGAGCTCCTCGCCCTGATAGATCAACACCGTCCCGCGCAACGAGAACAAGAGCGCCAGCATCAGCTTGGCGAGCGCCGGGTTGCCACAGCCCCCGCCGCCGAAGCGCGTCACGGTGCGCACGATGTCGTGATTGCAGAACGAGACGCACGGCCAGTGCGCGGGAAACCGCGCGAGCGTCTCCAGCTCCTTCAGGACGAATGCGGGCGACAAGGTCCGTGCACGGAGCATCTCGAAGGTGTAGCTCGCATGCAGCCCGTCCGGCGCATAGGCGCCCGAGCGCTCGAAACCTTCGGAGAACTCGCCGAAAACGAAGCGGTCCGCGTGCTTCTCGACCAGGTTGCGGATCTCGCGCAGCGACTGGATGTTCTCCGGCAGGTTTGAATCGCGGATGTGGCGCTGGAGGTTGGCAGCATGGCCCCAGATCGCCGGCGTGCGCCGCTCGAGCGGGATCGGCGGATTGTCCTCCAACGTATCGTCGTGGAGATAGGCATTGGCGACATCGAGGCGGAAGCCGTCCGCGCCGCGCTTGAGCCACAGATCGAGCACGTCGAGCGCGGCCTGCCTGGCATCGTCGTTGCGCCAATTGAGCTTGGGCTGCTGGCGCAGGAATTTGTGGTGATAATGCTGGCGCCGGGCAGGCTGATACGCCCAGGCCGGGCCGCCGAACGCGCTCAGCCAGTTGTTCGGCGCCGTGCCGTCGAGCTTGGGATCGGCCCACACATACCAATCGGCTTTCTTGCCGCGCCGCATGGAGTCGGCGAACCAGGGATGCTCGTCCGAGGTATGGCAAAGCACCTCGTCGAGGATGATCCGCAGTCCCTTCGCATGGGCCGCCGCGACCAGCGCGTCGAAATCGGCCAGGGTGCCGTAGTCGGGGTGCACCCCTTCGTAGTCCGAGACGTCGTAGCCCCAATCCCGGTTCGGCGAGGGATGGACCGGCGACAGCCAGATCGCGTCGACGCCCAGCCGCGCGATGTAGTCCAGGCGGGCGATCAGCCCCTGAAGGTCGCCCTGCCCGTCGCCGTTCGAATCCGAAAAGCTGCGCAGATAGACCTGATAGACGACCGCGCCTTTCCACCAGGGCTCCGTCATTGGCCGGCCCTCGGGGGGTGGGGGGACTCGAATTTTCGCAATTCAATTCCGGCCAGGAGGGGGGCCACCAATTTTTTGCAATTCAATTCGAAAACCTCGACGATCTCGCTGATTTCACACGGAAAAAACCTTCCCGAACAAGCCGCTTCCTGGTGCGGTGCAACACGCCTACGGCAATATAATTGTTCGTCACGGTCGGCAGATTCTCGCGTCCATCGTAGCTCGTTTCCGGCCTCATTGGTTATGTAGGCCTCGCGCGGAACTTTTCCAACCTCACGGCATTAACGAACGCTAAGGGCTCGAGCGGCTGTATGACCTTTCGGAACATTCTGCGCGACGCGACGGCCGAGCAGCACCGCCGGCTCGACGAGGTGGCGGCGCATATGGCGCTGGACACGCCGCGCGGCTATGGCGCGTTCCTGGTCGCGCAGGCCGAAGCGCTGCTCCCCGTCGAGCGCGCCTTGGAGGATGGCGGCATCGCGCGCCATCTTCCCGACTGGCCAGCGCGCCGCCGCGCGCCCGCGCTGTTGGCCGATCTGGACGAGCTGCGCCTCGCCGTTGCCCCGATCCGCGCGCCGGCGCTCGGCTGCGGCGCGGCGCTGATGGGCGCGGCTTACGTCCTCGAGGGCTCGCGGCTCGGCGCACGGTTCCTGCGCCCGCGCGTGAGCGGGCCGGCGCGCTTCCTCGACCACGGCGCCGGCCTTGCGCTGTGGCAGAGCTTCCTCGCCGCGCTCGAAGCCTCGCCTGCCGTGCAGTCCACGCCCGACCGTGCCGCCGCGGCTTCGCGTTCGGTCTTCCGCCTGTTCGAGCAATCCTTCGCGCGCCAGATGGCCGGCGCCGCATGAACGCACCCGTCGATCTGACCAATTGCGACCGCGAGCCGATCCACCTTCTGGGCCATGTGCAGCCTTTCGGCGTCCTGATCGGCGTCACGCCCGATTGGACCATCGCGCATGTGTCGGAGAACGTCGCGCAGTTCCTTCGCGTCGAGCCGCGCGCGGTCTTGGGCAAGGCGCTGTCGAGCCTGCTCAGCGAGGAAGCGATCCACGCGATCCGCGGCCGCATGCAGCTGCTCACCGGCCCCGACGCGGTCGAGCGCGTGTTCCGTGTGCAGCTTGTCCAGGGCGGCGCCGATTTCGACGTCGCCGTGCATCGCAGCGGCAAGACCGTCGTCATCGAAGCCGAGCCGAGCGCGGTGCCCGAGAACATCGATCCGATCAGCCAGGTCCGTACCATGCTGACCCGCGTGCAGGCGGCACTGGGCTTCGAGAAGTTCTGCAACGAGGCGGCCCGACAATTGCGCGCGCTGATCGGCTTCGACCGGGTGATGGTCTATCGCTTCGACCAGGACGAGGCCGGCGAAGTCATCGCCGAATCCGCCAAGACCGAGCTGGTGAAGTTCCTGGGCCTCCACTACCCGGCGTCGGACATCCCGCGCCAGGCGCGCATCCTCTACACCCGCAACCTCATCCGCATCATCTCGGATATCGGCGCCGTGCCGGTGCCGATCGCCTCCGAGCTCGGCCGCGAGGCCGTCGACCTGTCGATGAGCATGGTGCGCTCGGTGTCGCCGATCCATATCGAGTATCTCACCAACATGGGCGTCGGCGCGTCGCTGTCGGTGTCGATCCTCAGGCACGGCAAATTGTGGGGCCTGTTCGCCTGCCACCACATGACCAAGCTGCACGTCTCCTACGAGCGGCGCTCGGCGGCCGAGCTGTTCGGGCAGATGTTCGCGCTGCTGCTCGAAAGCCGCGAGCGCGAGCTCGAAGCAGCGCTGGAGAGCCGCGCGCAGGAGAACCAGACCAAGCTCGTCAACATGCTCGCCGGGCAGACCTTCACCGTGTCGGGGCTGGCCTCGCAGCTCGTCCACTTCTCGAGCATCGTGCCCTTCGACGGCGTCGCGGTCGCGATCAACGGGCATATCTCCATCGAAGGCAACACGCCGACGCGTGAAGAGGTGCTCGGCCTCGTCAATGCGCTGACCGTCAAAGGCGACACGCGCGTGTTCGCCACTCATGCGCTCTCGCGCTTCCATCCCCAGGCGGGCGAATACGCGCAGCGCGCCTCGGGCCTGCTCGCGATCCCGGTGTCGCGGGTGCCGCGCGATTACGTGCTGTTCTTCCGCAAGGAGTTCGCGCGGACCGTGACTTGGGCCGGCGATCCGACCAAGCCCGCGCAGCTCGGCCCCAACGGCATCCGCCTGACGCCGCGCAAGAGCTTCGAGGCTTGGACCGAGACCGTGCGCGGCCAGTCCAAGCCCTGGACCACCAGCGACGTCAAGCTGTCGGAAGGCCTGCGCATCACGCTTCTGGAGGTGATCCTGCGCCTGGCCGAAAGCGCGGCGCTCGAGCGCAAAGCCTCGAACGAGCGCCAGGAGCTGTTGATCGCCGAGCTGAACCACCGTGTACGGAATATCTTGGGATTGATCCGCGGCCTGATCAGCCAGGGCCGCGAGCGCGCGACGACCTTGGAGGAGTTCGCCTCCGTCATCGGCGGCCGCGTGCAGGCGCTTGCCCGCGCGCACGACCAGATCACCATCGACAATTGGGGTCCGGCGTCGCTGCGCACGCTGTTCACCGCCGAGACCGCGGCTTACTTGAGCAACAAGGCCGACCGCGTGCAGCTCGACGGGCCCGACGTGCTGCTCGATCCGCGCGCGTTCTCGACCATGGCGCTGGTGACGCACGAGCTGCTCACCAACTCGGCCAAATACGGCGCGCTCGCCGACAGTGTCGGACGCGTGACCGTCTCGTGGGGCATCGGAGACAACGGCCAGCTCAAGATCGGCTGGCAGGAGGAAGGCGGCCCGCCGGTGCGCGCGCCGACGCGGCGCGGCTTCGGCTCGACGGTGATCGAGCGCTCGATCCCCTACGACCTCAACGGCGAGGCCAAGATCCAGTATGCGCTCGCCGGCGTGCGCGCCGAGTTCACGATCCCGGCGACCTTCGTGAAGGTCCCGACCGAACCGCTGCCCCACGACACGCGGCCCGAAACCCATGTGCTCGACGCCGCGCGGATCACCGGGCGCGCGCTGGTGGTCGAGGACAACATGATCATCGCGCTCGACGCCGAGACGACGCTCGAGGACCTCGGCGCGACGCGCGTCGACGTCGCGCCGAACGTCAGCGCGGCTTTGCGCGAGATCGACAAGGGCCCGGTCGACTTCGCGATCCTGGACGTGAACCTCGGCCACGAATCCAGCTTCCCCATCGCCGACCGCCTCACCGCGCTCGGCGTGCCCATCGTCTTCGCCACCGGCTACGGCAAGAACATCGAGTTCCCCGAGCGCTTCGCCGGCGTGCCCGTCGTCAGCAAGCCCTACAATGCGGACTCGCTGATGCCGAAGATCGCGGAAGCGCTGCGAAGGGCGGGGAAGACGCAGGGGATATAGTTACACGCTACCGGGATCGAGCTGCGTATCGTCTTTCGCCAGCAGGACTTCGTCCGGCAACTGATCGACGACCTTGGGCGTGACTTCGTCCGATGCCGCTTGCCTCGCCTTTGCCAGCCTCCGCTCGAGCTCGACGGGGATTTCCGCGAGAACAAACTCGATCCCGACGGGCACCCTGCCGCCTTCGCGTTCCTTTTCGCAGACCGTCAGCATGCTGCGGTCCGTCAGAACCAACAGCTTCTTGCACGGCTTCTCGATCATCGTCAGGAACAGCATGTCGGAGCGCAGCTTCATCAGCTTGCCGACCGCTAGCTTCCCGGCGCGGGTCTTTCCGCCGCTCGTCGAAATTGCGGCCACGATCGATAGATCGGCACTCACGGCATCGAAATCGAAAACGCCGCCGGCATTGAGCCGGACTCGCTTGCGGTGGAATTCCGTGCCGTAACGGCCGCGCATCCAGTCGTCGCGCACGCTATCTTCGACTTCCAGTTGGACCCGCGTGTCGGCCATCCGCGCCTCCCATCCGTTGCAGGCCACGCTCGCCATTATTTGTCATCATTTGTCATCGGTCCATCCGATTGCATGGTTGCCTCGTCGCGCGAACCGGCGCACAACACCGCCGCCATGAGTCAGTCCGCCGCCGCGGGCGCGCCACCCGCCGCCGCCCAGACCGTCTATCCCGTTATCTTCGCCATCGCGTTCTGCCACATGCTGAACGACATGATGCAGTCGCTGCTGCCGGCGATCTATCCGAACCTGAAAGCGGCGCTCGACCTCGACTTCGCGCATATCGGCCTGGTGACCCTGACGTTCCAGGTGACCTCGTCGCTGCTGCAGCCGCTGGTGGGCCTCGCCACCGACCGCCGCGCCGTGCCGTTCGCGCTGCCGGTCGCGATGGTGGCGACGTTCTTAGGGTTGTTGATGCTGTCGCAGGCGCATTCCTATGCGGTGCTGCTGCTCGCGGCCGCCACCGTCGGCATCGGCTCCTCGGTGTTCCATCCCGAAAGCTCGCGCGTCGCGCACATGGCGGCGGGACCGCGCCGCGGCTTCGCGCAAGCGATGTTCCAGGTCGGCGGCAACACGGGCAGCGCGCTGGGAGCGCTGGGTGCCGCCTCGGTCGTCGCCGCCGAAGGCCAAGGCGCGATCGCGTGGTTCTGCGCCATGGCAGCGGTCGCGATCCTGGTGTTATGGCGCGTCGGGCTGTGGTATCGCGCGCACGGCATCGGCCGCGCGAAGTCCGCGCATCTCGCCGCCGGCGCCCCGACCTTGCCGCGTGCCACGGTAGTTCGCTCGCTCGCGATCCTGGTGATCCTTATCTTCTCGAAATTCGTCTATCTCGCGAGCCTGTCGAGCTACTTCACCTTCTACCTGATCGAGAAATTCCACTTGAGCGTCCGCGACGCGCAGCTGCATCTGTTCCTGTTCCTCGTCGCCGTCGCGGTAGGAACATTGTCGGGCGGACCGCTGGGCGACCGCTTCGGACGCAAGCGCCTCATCTGGTTCTCGATCCTGGGCGCCCTGCCGTTCACGCTGGCGCTGCCTTACGCCAACCTGTTCTGGACCAGCGTGCTCAGCGTCTGCGCGGGCCTCACGCTCGCCAGCGCCTTCCCTGCCATCGTCGTCTATGGCCAGGAGCTCGTGCCGGCGCGGCTCGGCACCATCTCGGGCCTGTTCTTCGGGCTGTCGTTCGGCATGGGCGGACTGGGCGCCGCGGCGCTGGGCTGGCTTGCCGACTTGAAAGGCATCGAATTCGTCTATGATGTGTGCTCGTTCCTTCCGGCGCTCGGGTTGCTGGCGGCGCTGCTGCCGGATTTGAGAAGAAAGACATGACGCGGCCGGAGCGCATCCACACCTACGCCGACATGATCTATGACAGCCGGCGCTGGGATGCGTTCCGCGCGCGCAAAGGCGACATCGTCGTGGCGACGCCGGCCAAGTGCGGCACGACCTGGACGCAGATGATCTGCGCCTTGCTGGTGCACCAAACGCCGGACTTCCCCGCGCCGCTGACCGAGCTGTCGCGCTGGATCGAGCGTCACACGGACCCGCTCGACGACGTGATCGCGGCGTATGAGGCGCAGCCGTTCCGTCGCATCGTCAAGACGCACACGCCGCTCGACGGCCTACCCTATCGCGACGACGTCGTTTACGTGTTCTGCGGCCGCGATCCGCGCGATGCGTTCCTGTCGGGCCTCGACCATCTGAGCAACATCTCCGAGCGCACCTGGGCCGAGGCGGTGGCGCGCGGCAAGCTGCCCGCCGGGTTCACGCTGCCGAGCGATCGCGATGTGCGGTTCCGCCTGTGGCTGACGCAGGGGCCGCAGCCCTGGGTGTGGGACGGCTTCCCCATCGGCTCGGTGATGTATCTCGCCGACAGCTATTGGCGCCATCGCGACCTCTCCAACATCGCGTTCGTGCACTACGCCGACCTGCTCGGCGATCTCGACGGCGCGATGCGGCGGCTATCGGCGGCGCTCGGCATCGCGGTCGACGAGACGCGCTGGCCGGCGCTCGTCGCCGCGGCGCGCTTCGACGCGATGAAGGACGCCGCGTCGCGCAACGCGCCCGGCGCGCATTTCGGCGAGTGGAAGGACAATTCCGCCTTCTTCCGCAAGGCCCGCGCCGGCGAATGGCGCGACGCGCTGAGCGCCGAGAGCCTCGCGCTCTACGACCGGGTCTCGCGCGAGCGCCTCTCGCCGGAGCTCAAAGCGTGGCTCGAGGGCGGACGCGCGGCCTACAATATCCCGTAGCGCTTCAGCGTCGCCCAGCAGCCCGCGACCACGGCGACGCACAACCCGACCGCCCACCAGAAGCCGCCCTGCCCGGCTGCCCATGGGATCGACGGCAGGTTCATGCCGAACGCGCCCACGACGAAGGTCGGAGGCAGAAGAAGCGTCGAGATGATGGTCAGCGTCTGCAGCGAGCGGTTGGTCGCGGCGGCGATGCGGGTGTCGATCTCTTCCGAGATCAGCCGCGCGCGCTCCGACAGCGCCGCCGCGTCGCGGCCGAAATCCTCGGCGCGCTGCGCAAGGTCGGGCAGATGCGGCCAGATCGGGTTGGCGCCCTTCTCGCCCTTCGACGTGATGGCGCGCTGATAAGCGGCGCGCAGGCTCGTGAACTCGCGATGGAAGCGCGCGATCTCGCGGCGCACGGGGCCGAGGCCGCCGCGGTCGGGGCTGTCGGCGTCGCCGAGCACGCGGTCCTCGACGCGGTCGAGCCAGCGCGACAGCACGGCGAAGCGCTTCTCGGCGATCTCGGCATAGCGCTCGTTCAGGCGCACGAAGACGCCGGCGGGGCCGGAGGCCGGCGGCAGGCCTTGCGTCTCCTCGCGCACCTCGTCGACGATGCGCATCGGGTGATGGCGCGCCGTGATCAGCTGGGCGCCGTCGAGCCAGAACGCGACTTGGCCTTCGTCGAGCGAGCGGCCCTCGAAGTCCTTCTCGAAGTCGGGGATCACGCCATAGGCGCAGTCGCGCGTGAGATGGATCTGCGGCCGCGCCTCGCCCGAGAGCAGCAGCTCGCGCGCCTCGGCGGGCGCCGCCTCGAAGCCCTCGATGAAGCGCCGCGCGCGATGGTCCGAAAGCGCGAAATGCATCCAGCACCAGTCGTGCGGGGCCTCCAGAATGGCCGACGCCGTGTCGTCGATCATCCTCGTGGCGGCGCCCCCGCGGACCGCGAGGCCCCAGAGCAGGCCGGGGGATTTGGTCAAGAGCGGGTGCATCGCGCGGAAATCTAGCCGCGCCGGAAGGCGTTGAACAGACGCCGCTAGGGACGGACCGTTGTCGTGATGTAGAACTTCGGCGCGAAGTCCTGAAGCACGCCCAGATCGTAAGAAATGAATTTCAGAGTCGAGCTCTTGATGTCCTTGACGAGGTTCGGGCACTCCGCGGCCCAGGCGCACCAGACGTTGGTGCGCGGATCGAGGATCAGCGCAGCGTGGTAGCTTCCGGCATCCGGCTGCAGAAGGAGCCGGCTCCCCGAAAGCGGATCGTAAGCGGAGATGCCGGCAACCTGATCGCTTCCGTGCGTCACCACTGCGGCATTGGTCGCAAGCAGCCAGCGAGCCGATTTGGTTCCTTGAAGCATCACCGGGCCGCCGGCAAGAAGCGCCGCGAGATCGGTCGCAGCGGTCGCTTTTTTCCGTGCCGCGAAGGCCACATTGCCCTGCACCGGATTCTGCCACACGCCATTGCCGCTCCAATCGGCAGCGCCGCCGCCGGATGCGCAGGGATTTCCGCTATCGACGACGCGATAGAAATCGTCGAACTTCACGCCGGTCGCGGCCACATGTAGCCCCTGGGCTTCGAGAACGGTCCTGGCAAGCGTCGCATACAAGGCCGGTAGCGCCGCGCAGGCCTGCAGGGCCGCGGCGTCGGCGCTCGTGGAGTATTGCAGGGCATCGAGCTGGCTCGCCTGCTGCACGACGTAGAATATCTTTCCCGCGCCGGGGCTTCCGTCGCCTGAATCGGTCCAGTACAGGCCGTCGTTCAGCGTCCAATGCACAGGCGAGACCGCGCTTGCGAGCGTGAGCGCCTTCGACGGCGACGTCGCGTTGACGGGAATCGATTTCAGGGTCGTGCCGTCGGTGAAATAGACTTGGGCACCATCGGTTGCGAGAACCAGTACATCGGCGCCGCCATAGACGAGCCGCGTCCCGCCGGTCTTTGCGGCGCGATAGAGCTTCGTCCCGGTGGAGAAGAATACGCTGCCGGCGGGATTGTCGGTTTCGGCTTCGTCGACGGCGATGCCGTGCGTCGTCGCTCCCGTATGCAGCGCCGTGCAGGCGGGCATGACGCAGGATGCGCCTTTCGCCTGTACGAGCAGCGCCGAGGTGTCGTCCGACCAATAGACGTTGCGGCTGTCGGTGGCGATATAGCCTTCGGTCGGCAGCCCCTGCATCACGCTCGCGACCGCCTGCGACGTGAGGTCATAGCGATAGACGGTCGAGTCGAAATAGTTGATGAAATAGATGCCCGCGGCGTCCGGCGCATAGTTCGGATCGGAAGGATCGAACGCGGTGGAGCGCACGAAATATCCGCTGGCCGCGTTCTGCAGGCCGCCGCCGCCGACCGGCAGCGTCGCCAGGCAACAGAAGCCGTAGGAATAATACGCATCGCCGCCGAGAACGCCGAGTAGCGTGCCGAAATGCATCGAGGTCAGGAGCTGCGGATTGCCGTCGAGGTCGGACGTGCCGGTGGCATAGTCGGCATTCCCGATCGACCAGCCATAGATGGCCTTCTGCTTCAGCGCTGCGGAATCCGACGTGAACAGCAGCTGGGTCAGGCCGCGGCAGACCGCGCCGTCGCGCGCCCCGAAGCCGGTGCCGATGGTCTGCAGCGCGCCGCCGCTCGCCGGTATCCGGTCGAGCTCGCCGTCGCAGGTGGCCGTATCAAGTTGCGAGAAGAAGAGCCGACCGCCGTTTCCGTCGAGCGCGATCGCGGGCGGCGCATTCAGTCCCGAAGCCAGAAGGATTGCGTCGGCCGCCGCCGGCGAAGCCGCAGCGAAAGCGGCAATGGCGCAAGCGAGCGCGCGCGCCCTGGTGAAAGCGGTTGTCATCGATAACCCCCCGAAAACAACCGATAGTAGCAACGATTTTCAGCTAGAGCAATAAGAGAAACTCTCCGTCACACATGCTGCCCGCCGTTGATGTGCAGCTCGGCGCCGGTGACGTAGCTGGATTGCTCCGTACACAGATAATAGATCGCCTTGGCGACCTCTTCGGGGAGGCCCAGCCGGCGCAGCGGGATCGCTTGCACGATCTTCTCGGTGCCGGGCGAGAGTATCGCGGTGTCGATCTCGCCGGGCGCGATGGCGTTGACGCGCACGCCGAGCGGTCCGAAGTCGGCCGCCATCTCGCGGGTCAGGGCGGCGAGCGCGGCTTTGCTGGTGGCATAGGCCGAGCCGGCGAAGGGGTGGACGCGGCTGCCGGCGATGGAGGTCACGTTCACGATCGCGCCCTGGGCTGCGGCCAGCGCGTCGCGCAATCCCTGCGCCAGCCACACGGTCGAGAAGAAGTTCACCTCGAAGACCTGGCGCCACGCCTCCATCGAGGTCGAGAGCGTGTCGAGGCGCGCGTTGCCGCCACCCCCGCCGACATCGTCGCCCGTGCTGCCCTTGGGCGAGATGCCGGCATTGTTGACGAGCGCATGCAGCTTGCCGTCGGTCAGCCGCTCGCGCATCTCGCTCACGGCGCGGCGCGTGTCGGCGGGATCGGCGAGATCGACCTGGATGTGATCCTCCGGCCCCGCCGCCCACGGGCAGTTCTCCGGGAACGCATGCCGCGAGCAGGTGATCACGCGCCAGCCCGCGCTCGAGAAGCGCTTGACGGTGGCGTGCCCGATGCCGCGGCTGGCGCCGGTCAGGATCAGGGTGCGGCGGTCTTCGTTCGTCGGTTGCGGCTTGGGGGCGGTCATGGCGCGAGCTTAGACGAGTTTCGCGCGCGCCGCACGCGTGCTCACGACACCGCGTAGCGCGGCGCCATTTCAACCCCCGCCGGATCCTGGTGGATGATCACCTCGGCATGCGGGAACTCGCGGCAGATCAGCGCCTCGACCTCGTCGCTGATCTGGTGCGCGCGCGACAGCGAGATGTCGGGATCGAACTCGACATGGAACTGGATGAAGGTGTGCACCCCGGCGGCGCGCGTGCGCAGATCGTGCAGGCTGCGCACCTCGGGATGGTCGAGCACGATGCGCGCGATGCGCATGCGCGCCTCGTCGGGCAGCTCGCGGTCCATCAGCTGGTCGTAGCTCTGGCGGAACACGCTCCAGGCGCTGCCGGTCAACACCAGCGCGACGATGATCGCGATCACCGGATCGGCGGCCTGCCAATGGAACTGCCACACAAGCACCAGCGCCACGATGACGCCGACATTGGTCGCCACGTCGCCCAGATAGTGCACGGTGTCGGCGCCGATCGCGACCGAGCCCGTGCGCTTCACCACGTAGCGCTGATAGAAGACGAGCGCGACCGCGAGCGCGATCGAGACGGCCATGATCGTCAGCGCCATCGTCTCTTCCTCCACCGGCTCGGGATCGATCAGCCGGGTGATCGCCTGCACGATGAGGAAGGTCGCCGAGCCCGCGATGAACGCGCCTTGCGCGAGACCGGCCAGCGGCTCGGCCTTGCCGTGGCCGAAGCGGTGCTCGTCGTCGGCGGGCGTCAGCGCCGAGCGGATGGCGACGAGATTGAGCGTCGAGGTGAACAGGTCGAGCGAGGAATCGGCCAGCGACGCCAGCACCGACACCGAACAGCTGGTGAAATAGGCGAAGCACTTGATCGCCACCAGCACCACCGACACGGCAAGCGAGGCGATCGCCGCGCGGCGCATCAGCCCGGCATTGATCATCGCCTCGCGCGTATCGGCCGCGTTCATGGGAACAGCCTTTCGGTGCGCCAGGGCGTATGCGGCGCGTCGCGGCGATAGACCAGCCGGTCGTGCAGCCGGAACGGGCGGTCGCGCCAGAATTCGATCTCGAACGGCACGATGCGATAGCCGGACCAATAAGGCGGCCGGGGGACTTTCACCAGCGCATATTTGGCCGCGTTCCTGGCGATCTCGCGCTCGAAGGCGAAGCGGCCTTCCATCGGGCGCGACTGCGCCGACGACCAGGCGCCGATCTGGCTGTCCTTGGGCCGCGAGGCGAAATAGGCATCGGCCTCTTCGTCGCTCACCTGCTCCACGGCGCCGCGGGCGCGGATCTGCTTGCGCTGGGATTTCCAGTGCAGGCACAGCGCCGCATAGGGGCTCGCCTTCAGCTCCTCGCCCTTGGCGCTCTCCATGTTGGTATAGAACACGAAGCCCGTCGGCTTGGCGTCTTTCAGCAGCACCATGCGCACGTTCGGGCGGCCGGCCGCGTCGACCGTCGCGATCGACATCGCGTTCGCCTCGTTGGGCTCGGTCTTCTTCGCCTCCTCCATCCACGCGTCGAACAGCGCGAAGGGATCGGCGGCGGGACCGATGCCGCCATCGTCGATAGGACCGCCGATCTGACTCATGCCGTACCGCTTGGCCGTTTGCGCGGGAGGGTCGTAGCACCTCCGTCCGGGGCGAGGAAGGGTGCGCGAATGCACGCAGAAGCTGTCGCATCCGGCCGCCGCGGCCTGTAGGCTTGCGGCATGATCATGCATCGCGTTCTCGCCCTTTCTCTCGCGCTCGTCGCGTCCGGTTGCGCGTCGGCGTCGGACAGCCCCGAGACGACCAAAGCGACGTTCGACCAGGGCCTCGCCGCCTATGACGCCAAGGACTACGAAAAGGCGTTCCGCATCTTCTCGTCCATCGACGACCGCGACCTGGCGGCGATGCGCAACGTCGCGCTGATGCTGCGCAAAGGCGAAGGCACCGCGAAAGATCCGAAGGCGGCCGAGGAGATGTATGCCCGCGCGGCGTCCGGCGGGCTCGCGACCGCGGCGGCCGATCTCGGCGAGATGCTGCTCAAGGGCGAGGCCGGCCCGCCCGATGCGAAGGCCGCGGCACCCTGGCTCGCCGGCGCGGCCGAAGCCGGGCACCCGATCGCGGCGTTCGAGCTCGCAGAGATGTACGAGCAAGGCAACGGGGTGCCCAAAGACCTCGCCATGGCGCGCAAGCTCTATCGGGCCGCCGCCGATGCCGGCTACGAGGACGCGAAGAAGCGCCTCGCCGCGCTTCCGGCATCCTAGAAAATCGCAGGCCCGGGCCTATATTGGGGGAATCATGCGCGATCCCTACGACGTCCTGGGCGTTCCCAAGAAAGCGAGCGAGGCCGAGATCAAAAAGGCCTTCCGCGCGCTCGCCAAGAAGCATCATCCCGACACCAAAGGCGGCGACGCGGCGGCGCAAAAGAAGTTCCAGGAGATCAGCGCCGCCTACGACATCGTCGGCGACAAGGACAAGCGCGCCAAGTTCGATGCCGGCGAGATCGACGCGGGCGGCAATCCGCGCGGCTTCGATCCCGGCGCGCATGGGTTCCGCGGCGGCCCGTTCGGTGGCGGCGGCGGCGCGGGCGGCGGGCCGCGCGACTTCCACTTCACCTGGACCGACCAGGACGGCGACCAGGCGCAGCAGGGCTTCAGCGCCGAGGATCTGTTCAGCGACCTGCTGGGAGGGTTGGGCGGACGCGGCGGCGGACGCCAGGCGCGCCAGGGCCAGGACTTCTCCGTCCAGATGACGGTCAGCTTCGAGGAAGCGGCCCGCGGCGGCTCGCGCCGGGTGATGCTGGCCAATGGCGAGCAGATCGACGTGAAGATCCCCGCCGGGATCAAGGACGGCCAGCAGATCCGTCTCAAGGGTCGCGGCGGCGCGGGCCGGCGCGGCGGCCCGGCCGGCGACGTGATGATCCAGATCGCGGTCGCGGCGCATCCCTATTTCACCCGCGACGGCAACAACTTGCGGATGGATCTTCCGATCACGCTTCAAGAAGCCGTGATCGGCGGCAAGGTTCCGGTGCCGACTTTGACGGGCACGGTGCACCTGTCGGTGCCGGCGGGCTCCAATACCGGCAGCATTCTGCGGCTAAAAGGCAAAGGCATCCCGGCCGAGCCGGTCGGCGACCTCTATGTGAAGCTGGTCGTCGCCCTGCCCGACGCGCCGGACGAAGCGCTGCGGAAATTCGCGTTAGACTGGAAAAACCGCTACGATCCGCGCACGAAGCTCAAATAGGAGCCCGTCATGCGCAAACGGATTGCAGCCGCCCTTCTCTGCGCGGCGGCTTTGGCGTCGCCGGCCGCGTCCGGGCAAACCCTCGGCTATGCCTTCAAGGTCAAGAACGCGACCGGCGGCGCGCTCGCCGTGACCGTGGACGCGGAGACGAAATGCACGCTGCCGGCCGGGGATATGTGCACGGTGATCCTGTCGCGCGCCGGGCGCCACGCCTATGCCTATTCGGCCGCAGGCGCCGCGCCGGTAAGCTTCGCGCCGGGCAATCTCGAGAGGCTCGACCTCTGCCGCATCGACGCCGCGGGCGCGCATTGCACCGACACGCGCGGTGCTGCGACGAACTGACGGCTAACGCAAGTTAACTGCTTTCTCGACGCGGGTCCTTGCAACTTCCTGTTCCACCTTCGCGTTACTGCGATGGCGCATCTGTCATTTGACCGCGCCCAAAAAGAGTGGAGGTCTTCTATGTCGATCAACAAGCGCCGCCTCGTGGCGGCGACGGGTATTCTATTGGCTGCCGGCACGCTGACCGCGGCGCAGGCCGGCGCGCCGACGGCGGGCGGCTGGGCGATCATCAATTCCGACGGCACGCTCGGCGCGAATTTGAACGTCACCAAGGTCCAGCATCCGAAGCCCGGCGTCTATCGCATCACCTTCAACAACGACGTCGCGCATTGCGCCGCCAACGCGACCATCGCCGCGGCCGGCGGCAACACGATCGTTCCCGGCTATATCGTCGCCGGCCGCACCGCCCTGGTGCCCAACCAGATCCGGGTCCACACCTGGGAGACGGTCACGTTGATCCCGACGGACTACAAGTTCGACCTGCTCGTGACCTGCTAGGACCAGGACAAAAGACGCGGGGCTGTCAGGGGCCCTTCAGCGCGGCGTAGACCGCCTTCTGCCACATCGGGCACGCCATGCGCGCGCCGGTCACCGCGCGGCCCGCGACGTCGGCGGCGAGCGGGACATAGTCCTGGATCAGGAAGATCAGGATCGTGCCGGTCACGGGATCGGCCTGCCACCAGGTCCCGAACGCGCCGGGCCAGCCGAACGAGCCTTTCGAGCCCGCGCCCATCCATTCCTGCTTGGCCGCATCCATCACGACGGAAACGCCCAAGCCGAACCCCATGCTCATCCAGAACGGCAGACCGAGAAACGGGATCTGGCGCTGCGCTTCGGTCAGATGGTTGGCGCGCATCAGCGCGACGGTCTCGGGCTTCAGGTAGCGCCGTCCGTCGAGCGCGCCGTCGTTCAGCATCATGCGCGCGAAGGCGAGATAGTCGTCGAGCGTCGAGATCAATCCGCCGCCGCCGCCCGCGAAGGCGGGCGGGTCGTCGTATTGCGGCATGGCATAGGGATGAAGCTTCCCGGTCGCGGCATCGCGCTGATACATCACCGCGGCGCGGTCGCGCTTCGACGGCGGGATGTGGAAGTCGGTGTCGTTCATGCCGAGCGGCTTGAAGATGCGCTGCAGGACGAAGTCGCGGAAATCCATGCCCGCGGCGCGACCCACGAGGAATCCGAGCACGTCGGTCGCGTGGCTGTAATGCAGCTGCTGCCCCGGCGGGTAAGTGAGCGGCAGGCCCGCCAGGCGCTTCAGCCATTCATCGGGCGTATACGGAGGATCGAGCGGCGACCCGAGCGCCTCCTCATGCGCCTTGGCGAGCGCGCCCGTCGAGGTGAAGCCGTAAGCGAGGCCGCTGCGGTGGGTGAGCAGGTCCTCGACCGCGATCGCGCGCGCGCGCTCCACCGTATCGTCGAGGGGACCGTCGGGGCGCTTGAGCACGCGCATGTTCGCGAACTCGGGCAGCCATGTGGTGATCGGATCGGCGAGCGCGACCTTGCCCTCCTCCACCAGCATCATCGCCGCGACCGAGGTGATCGGCTTGGTCATCGAGGCGATGCGGAACAGCGTGTCGCGCCGCATCGGCAAACCGCGCGCGATGTCGCGTTGGCCCACCGTGTCGACGCGCACCTCGCCGTCGCGCCAGACCATCGCGACGACGCCCGACAGATCGCCGTTGTCGACGGCGCTCTGCAGCAATGCGCCCGCGGACGCGAGCGTGTCCATGTCGAAACCGTTCCTATTCACGCGATGCTCCATTCTCGTTTTCGATGGCCACAGGGCGCACGCGCGCGACGAGTTCGTTCAAGAAAGCGTCGGGCTCGGTCAGCACGGCGGAATGGCCCGCATTCGGAAAGCTCACGAAGTCCTTGTGCGGCGCGCGCAAGGTGTCGAACCAACGTTTGGCAAGATCGGTCGGCGTGATCGCGTCTTCGGCGCCGTTGAAGATGAAGACCGGCACCCGGTAGTCGCGCCCCAGCTTGCGCGCGTCGAATGTGTTCGTCTGCGCGATGGTCGCGCGCTCGGCATAGGCGCCCGAATTCAAAAACCAATAGAGGTCGAGCGCCGACCAGCCCGGTGCAAACAGCACCGTCGTGGTGAGGTTGTCGCGCAGATCGCGCTCCGGCGGGATGTCGTATTCGTCGGACAGATCGCGCTCGACCTCGATGTCTTCCAAGGTGCGATAAGGCGGATGCACGGTCTCGAGCTTGGCGATCGCCGCGTCGGCATGCGCCGCGCGCAGCCGCGCCATGGTGCGCGCATAGATGATCGGTTCCTTCTCGGCGATCGATACCACCTGCCCGGTGCCGACGAAGGCCGAGAACAGGTCGGGCCGGTCGTGGATCATGGTGAGCCCGATCATCGTGCCCCAGCTATGGCCAAGCGCGACGATCTTCCTGTGGCCGAGATGCTTGCGCAGGAACCCGGCGAGCTGGATGCCCTCCTGCGCGACGCTCTCCACGGTCATGCCGTCGCAGCTTTCGGCGCCGTTGCGCGCGAAGGTCTTGGCGGCGCAGCGCTGGTCCCACATCACCACCGTGAAGTGCCGCTCCCAGGGACGGAACAGCGGCCACACCGCAGACTCCGAGTTCCCAGGCCCGCCATGCATGAACAATAGGACAGGATTCTTGCGGTCCTCCCCGCGGATCTGAATCCACTGGTCGATGCCGCCCAGCCGGACGAAGCGCGTCTCCTCGATCCCATTCGGCGTGCGGATGCGCCAGGCGTCCGCGTTCTCGTGCTGGCGCCAAGCGCGATAACCCAGCGCCGCCGCGGCCAGCACCACGGCCGCCAGCAGCAAGCCCAGAATCGCCCGGCCTATGGTACGTCCCATGATCCCTCCGCCCCGACTTTGGCGGGCCGCCCGCCCAGCCGTCAATTCCCGATGACGGGGGCGTCACCCATGGATGTGCTTGATTTCGGCGGCAATCCGCCTTAGCCGAAGGGCTGTATTCCGCTTCGTCACCCACCCGGAGGTTCCATGTCCACAAGCGGCCTGATGAAGGGCAAGCGCGGCCTCGTGATGGGGGTGGCCAACGACCGCTCCATCGCCTGGGGCATCGCCGAGGCGCTGCATCACGCCGGTGCGGAGATGGCGTTCACCTATCAGGGCGAAGCCTTCAAGAAGCGCGTCGTGCCGCTGGTCACCCCGCTCAACCCCGCGGCGCTGATCGATTGCGACGTCTCGAACCAGGGCTCGCTCGACGCGCTGTTCGACGAGCTCAAGAAGAAATGGGACACGATCGACTTCGTCGTGCACTGCATCGCCTATTCCGACAAGGACCAGCTCAAGGGCCGCTACATCGACACGACCGCGGACAATTTCCGCATGACGATGGATATCTCCTGCTACTCGTTCACGGCCGTGGCCCAGCGCGCCGAGAAGATGATGCCGAACGGCGGCTCGATGGTGACCCTGTCCTATTTCGGCGCCGAGCGTGTGATGCCGCACTACAACGTCATGGGCGTCGCCAAGGCCGCGCTCGAGGCGAGCGTGCGCTACATGGCCGAGGACCTCGGCAAGCGCGCGATCCGCGTCAACTCGATCTCGGCCGGGCCGATCAAGACGCTCGCGGCGTCGGGCGTCGGCGATTTCCGCTATATCCTGAAATGGAACGAGTACAACTCGCCGCTGCGCCGCAACGTCACCACCGAAGAGGTCGGCAACGCGGCGCTGTTCCTGCTCTCCCACCTCGGCAGCGCGGTGACCGGCGAGTGCCTGCACGTCGACGGCGGCTATCACATCGTCGGCATGAAGGCCGAGGACGCGCCCGACATCAATGTCGGAAAGTCCGAATAGATGCGCCGTGCACTGACGACCCTGCTGTGCGTCGTGGCGCTCGCGGGCTGCGGCCGCAAGAACGAGCAGCAGGCGCAACAACCGCCCTCGTCCTCCGCGTTCGAATCCGTGCCCACGGAGAAGACCCAGACGCAGCCGCAATCCTCGGGCGGGCTGTTCTCGTCGTCCTGCCCCACTTTGCCCGCCAAGGTCCAGGTCGAAGCCGGGATCAAGGCGGCGATGGTGGCGATCTACGGCCCCGACGAGAGCACGATGCGCTTCGTCGTCACCGCGATTACGCCGGGCAGCGACTGTAAGACCGCCACCGTGGCGTACAAGGGCGCCGGCACGCCCTCGACCGCGCCTATGAGCCATGACGGCGACAAATGGTCGGTGACGCTGTTCAACAAGCCGTATCCCGTGCCTTGAGCCGGCTCGAGCTTCCCGAAGGCGTGACGCTCTATCTCGCCCGCCACGGCGAGACCGACGCCAATGTCGAGCACCGCTTCCAGGGCCGCACCGTCGACACGCCGCTGACCACGCGCGGCTTCAAGCAGGCCAAGGCGCTCGCCAAGATCCTCGCGTATCACATCGACGACCCCGCGAAGCTCGCCTACGTCGCGAGCCCGCTGCACCGCGCCTGCCTGACGATGGAGCTGGTGCGCAGGCATCTCGACCTGCCCGAGGACCGCTTCAAGCGCGACGAGCGCATCCGCGAGATCGATCTCGGCAAATGGGACGGGCTCACCCACAAGGAAGCGCGCGCGCTCGATCCCGTGTTCTTCGACAAGCGCAACGCCGACAAGTGGAACCACCGCGTGCCCGGCGGCGAGAGCTATGCCGACGTCGCCGGCCGCGCGACGCGCTGGATCAAGAGCATCAAGCGCGACACCTTCGCGATCAGCCACGGCGCCTTCACCCGCATCGTGCGCGGGCTGTTCGAAGGCCTCGACGCGCAGGAGATGTCCGACCTCGACGAGCCGCAGGGCGTCGTGTTCCGCATCCGCGGCCGCAAGGTGAAGCGCTGGGACAAGCCGTGAGGACGCTCTACGTCGTCCGCCACGGCGAGTGCGAGCACAACGTTGCCGGCCGCGCCGCGGCGCAGAACGACAGCCCTCTCACCGCGCGCGGACGCGAGCAGGCGCGGGCCAATGGGCGGCTGCTCAAGGAACTCGCGGGCGACCTCTCCGCGTTCGATTTCTTCGCGAGCCCCTTGCACCGCACCTGCACGACGATGGAGCTGGCGCGCGAGGCGTCCGGCCTGCCACCCACCGGCTACCTCGCGGACCGCCGCCTGATGGAGATCGATTTCGGCGATCACACCTGGATGACGCGCGAGGAGATCATGCGCCATCCCGTGCCCAACCCCGAGAACAACGATTGGGATTTCGTCCGCCCCGGCGGCGAAAGCCTTCGCGACGTCTACGACCGCGTGGGCCGGTTCCTGGAAGCGCTGACGCGGGATGCCGTGATCGTCACCCATTACGGGCCGGCCTGGATGATCCACACGCACTACCTTGGCATCGCGCCCGGCGGTGCGGCACAGTGGCGGCCGCCGCATGCCGGAATCATGCGATTGTCCGGCGGCACGGAGACCTTTTTCGGCGAGTAGCATGTCGTTCAACAGCTTCGGCCACATGTTCCGCGTCACGACCTTCGGCGAGAGCCACGGGCCGGCGCTGGGCTGCGTGATCGACGGCTGTCCGCCGGGCATCGCGCTCGTCGAAGCCGATATCCAGGCCGATCTCGACCGCCGCCGCCCGGGGACCTCGAAATTCGTCACCCAGCGGAAAGAGCCCGACACGGTGCGCATCCTCTCGGGCGTGTTCCAGGACGAGCGCATGGCGGAGCAGGTCACCACCGGCACGCCGATCGCGCTCCTGATCGAGAACGTCGATGCGCGCTCGAAGGACTATGGCGACATCCGCGACAAGTTCCGGCCCGGCCATGCCGACTACACCTATTGGGCCAAATACGGCGTGCGCGACTATCGCGGCGGCGGGCGGCAGAGCGCGCGCGAGACCGCGAGCCGCGTGGCAGCGGGCGCCGTGGCGCGCAAGGTGCTGGCCTCGCTCTACGGCGCGGTCAAGGTGCGCGGCGCATTGGTGCAGGTCGGCGCGCACAAGATCGACCGCGCACGCTGGGACTGGGACGCGGTCGCGCGCAACGAGTTCTTCTGCCCCGACCCCGCGAGCGTCGCTCCGTGGACGGAGTATCTCGAAGGCGTGCGTAAGGCCGGTTCTTCGATCGGCGCGGTGATCGAGGTCGTGGCCGAGGGTATCCCCGCGGGTCTCGGCGCGCCCGTCTACGCCAAGCTCGATGCCGATCTCGCCGGCGCGATGATGAGCATCAACGCGGTCAAGGGCGTCGAGATCGGCGACGGCTTCGCGGCGGCGCTCCTCTCCGGCGAAGAGAACGCCGACGAGATGCGCGCCGGGAACGACGGCGCCCCGAAATTCCTCTCCAACCACGCCGGCGGCATATTGGGTGGCATCTCCACCGGCCAGCCCATCGTCGCGCGCTTCGCCGTCAAGCCGACCTCGTCGATCCTCTCACCGCGCAAGACCGTCGACGTCGCGGGCAACGAGACCGAGATCGCCACCAAAGGCCGCCACGACCCCTGCGTCGGCATCCGCGCCGTCCCCGTCGGCGAAGCGATGATGGCGCTGGTCCTCGCCGACCACGCGCTCAGGCATCGCGGACAGGTGCGTTCCTAGCCCGCCACGATGCAGAGTTGCGGCGCCACGGCCAATCGTATAGGTTGAAAAGGCGCCGCTGTTGGGGACGGAACTTCGATGCGCCTTTGGGCACTTGCCGCCGTCGAGCTTCTTCCGGCGCTCCTTGCGTTCGGCGCTTTCGCGCTGCTGATAATCTACAAGGCGCTCGTTCCGATGACGGGCGGAGTGCTGCTCATCCTTACCGGACTATTCCGGAAGCGGCGCGAAGAGCAAGGCGGCAATCACGCCGTGCTCAAGCTGTTCGGCCAATCGTTCGACATCGCGGGCGGTATCGCCGGCGTCACGATATTCGCAGGACTTTCGATCGCCCTTGTCGGCATACTTTCCCAGAAGTGAGCGGGAGGACGTGAGACCGTCGTTGAGCTCCTTCGCGATCTGGTCGGGAACGTTGGTGATCGTCGTCGCGCTCGGTAACCAGGCGTTTCGGGAATTCAACGCTCCGCCCCAGGAGGCTTCCGCTCCAACGGCCGATGTCGACGTGCGCCAGTCCGACGAGCTGCTGCGGAACTTTCAAAAATTCAAACACATCGAGGACTGCCTGGCGCTCGCGCAAGCACAGGAGGCGGAAAAAAAGGTGCGCGCCAATCCGCGAACCGAGCCCGATACCGAGCTGCACACGATCGCGCTGGCGCGTCGGGCGCAGAACCGGCGCGCTCTTGCCTCGTGCGCGGATGTCGATCTGACGGCCGCGGCGACCAAGCCCTAGCGATGCTGCCTCATTTCCACCTCGGCAACGTCGTCGCGACGTCCGCGCCGAGCGAGAGCTGCGGCTCGGAGGGCGGCGCGAAATGCTCCTTCTTCTCGCGCGCCGAGACGCAGGCGACGACGTCCTTGGCGAGGTCGGGGAAGTCGCCCGCATTCGTCAGATATTCGAGCACGCAGGTATCGAAGAAGGTGTAGCGGTCGGCCTCGCCGCAGCCGAACGAGGTGCGGTCGCGGCGCGCCGCGGTCAGGATCATGCGGTTCGACGCCGCCAGTGCCGGCACGAACTGTCCCGAATAGCAGGACGAGACCACGACCACCGTCGGCCGGTCGCCACAGGCATTGGTGATCATCCGGGTCATGGTCCTGGGCACGAGGATCCCGTCGTTGAGCAGGAAGCCGTCGGGCGTGCCGTGCGAGGTGAAATAGACCAGGCACCCCGAATTGGTGCGGTTCGACAGATCCCACAGGCTGGTCGCGATGGTCTGCGCATCGGACGCCTTCGGCGCCTGCGTCGGATAGCGTTCGGGCCTGACCGAGAACTGCACCACGTTCTGCGGCGCGAAGCCGATCTGCACCAGGTCGGCCGCGATGTCGCGCCGCGCATTGTCGAAGGCTTCGCTCGGCGCGCCGGAATGGGCGTGCCAGTCGCCGGCCACGATCACCGCCGCCCAATCGGCGAACGCTCCTGCTGCCTGCACCGGCATGCTCGACACGAGCAGCGCCGCCGCCGCAATCCAAATCTTTAAGCGCATAGCCCCCTGCTCAACGCCGCTCGAAACAACTCGCCAGCTCAATATGCTCCGACCAGAGGAATTGGTCCACCGGCACGACCTCGCCCAACTTAAAGCCCGCATCGGCGAGCACCCGCGCGTCGCGGGCGAAGCTCTCGGCGTCGCAGGACACATAGGCCACGCGGCGCACCCGCGACTTGGCGATTTCGGTCACCTGCGCCGCCGCACCCGCGCGCGGCGGATCGAGCACGATCGCGTCGAACGCGTCGAGCTCCCTCGCCAGCAATGGCCGCTTGAAAAGATCGCGCTTCTCGGACGTCACGGGCTTCAGGCCCTGCGCGGCGCGCGCCGCCATGGTGAGCGCCGTCAGCATCGCGCTTTCGGTCTCGACCGCGTGCACTTTCATGTGCTGGGCCAGCACCAGCGCGAAGGTGCCGCAGCCGCTGAACAGATCGGCCGCGGATTTCGCGCCGGCGAGCGCCCCGACGACGCGCGCCTGCAGGAACGCCTCGCCTTCGCGCGTCGGCTGAAGGAACGCATACGGAGGAAGCCGCAGCTCGGCCTTGCCGATGCGATGGCGGGGCTTGTCGAGCTCGACCAGCACCTCGTTGCCGCCCAGGACGCGCGCGACGCCGTTGCGCGGCGCCCATTGCGCGAGCTGGCCGACCAGCCGCGTCGTCGGCTTGCGCCGCCAGCGGAACGCGAGATCGAAGCCGTTGTCGGCCTCCGTCGCGTGCAGCTCGGCCGTGTCGCCGTCGCCGAGGATCTCGGGCAACAGCTTGCGCAGCGGCTCGACGAGCGCCAGCAGCCCGGGCGTCAGCACGCGGCATTCGCGCATGTCGACGATGTTGTGGCTCGCGCGCGCATGGAAGCCGATCTGTGCCGCGCCGCCTGCGAGCCCGATCTTGAAGACGCAGCGCCGCCGCGTGGCCGGCGGGACCTCTATCGTTTCCGCGATCGCGGCGTCGAGGCCGTGACGCGCCAGCGCGCGGGCGACGATGCCGCGTTTGAGCGCACGATACTCCGTGTCCGGACGATCCTGGAAAGCGCAGCCGCCGCAGACGCCGAAATGCGCGCAGAGGTCGCTCATGATTTCGCCGCGGCGAGAAGGAACTCGCGGTTGCCGTCGCCGCCCCGGACCGGGCTCTCCATCGTGCCCAGCACGCGCCACGGCATCCATTGGACGATGTCGGCGAGCGCCGCGTCCTGCGCGGCGGGATCGCGCACGATGCCGCCTTTGCCGACGCCTTCGCGGCCGACCTCGAATTGCGGCTTCACCAGCGCGATCAGCCACGCGTTGTCGGCGGCCATTCCGAGCGCCGGCGGCAGCGCGAGCTTCAAGGAGATGAAGCTTAAGTCCGCGACGATCGCCTGAGGCGCGGGCGCGAGCGGCTTCAGATCGCGCGCATTGGTGCGCTCGAGCGATACCACGCGCGGATCGGCGGCGATTTTCGGATCGAGCTGGCCGCGGCCGGCATCGACCGCGAACACTTTCGTCGCGCCGTGCATCAGGAGCACCTCGCTGAAGCCGCCGGTCGAGGCGCCGAGGTCGAGGCAGACGCGGCCGCGCGGCGACAGGGCGAACTCTTTCAGCGCCGCGGCCAGCTTCAACGCGCCGCGCGAGACGAAAGGATGCGCGCGCTCGTATTTGATGCGCGACGTCTCGTTCAGCTTCTGCGACGGCTTGGTCACTTGGCGGCCGCCGTCGAACACCTTGCCGGCCGCGATCGCCTCCTGCGCCTCGGCGCGGCTGCGCGCATAGCCGTGCTCGACCAGGAAGACGTCGGCGCGGTTGGACGGAGAGGGCACGGAAGGGCTCACGAAACTGTCATTCGCAACCGGCCGGCGCTCCCGCCAACCTTCGAGGAACGCCGCACCATGCCACGGGGACCCCACGATGCGCATTTTGTTTTTCGTCGCTCTCATCGCCACGGCACCCGCCGCAGCCGCGGACCTCAAAGCCGAGATGCGGCAGCTGGAACATGCGCGCGGTGCCGCCATCGCGGCCGACGACGAAACGGCGCTTTCGAAGCTCTACGCGCCCGATTTCTCCGGCATCGCCGCGAGCGGCGTCCTGGTCACGCGCGACGACCTCTTCGGCGTCTTCCGCCGCGCCCACGCGCAAAGCACGGCGCTCACCGCCGACAGCACGATCCTCGACGCGCGCGACCTGGGCGGCGGCGCGGTGGTGGTCACCGGACGCCTCAAGCTGCGCGCGCCCGACACCAAGGCGCTGGTGTCGGAGAGCCTCTATATGCACATCTTCCGCAAGGACGCCGCGGGCTGGCACATGGTCACCGGCGCCTCGACGCCGGTGGCGCGCTAGCGGCGAAAGATGGATGCCACATCGCGGCGGCTGTCGACGATGCGCAGCGCGCGAATGCCGTCGTCGGCGGGCAGCGGCACGTAGTAGATCACCCAGGGACTTACGGGGAATGCGCGCATGCCCTCTCCAAGGTCATCGCGGCGGCGTCCGATGCCGGGCATGAAGGCGAGATTGTGCATCGTTTTACGGATGCGCTCGATCGCCGTCGTTGCTCGCAGGAAACCGTCGCGTTCGGCAATGAACGCGGTGATGGCGTTGAGATCGGCATCAGCTCGCGCGGAAAGAACAGGCCGCGGTTCACCCACGGCCGATCATGGCTTCTTGGCCACGCGTTTGATCGTCGCTCGCACGCGAGCCATCGTCTCTTCGAGCGTGAACCATTCCCCGCGCTCGATCTGAGCCTCCGCCTCGCGCAGGCTTTCGATCAGCGCGTCCTTGTTGCGCTCTTCCCAGGCCAGAAATTCGGCGCTGCCCAGCCAGTCCTCGTCGTCCTGATACGCGGCTTCCGGCTCTTCGAGGCCTTTTTTGGGCGGGGGCGGTTTGTCGCTCATTTGTCGACTATAGCACACCTCGGCTAGGGGCGATAGAGCCAGGCGTGACGCACCGCGCCGGCGCCGGGGTCCTCGCCACAGCCGCCGACGATGAGGGTCTGGTCGTTGGCGAGCTTCGTTGCGGTCGAGAAATAGAATCCGTCGAGCGCAACGCCGCCGGCCGGCGCGAACGCGTTCGCCGCGGGATCGTAGATCTCCGCGCGCGCGGCGCCGCCCACGACCAGCACTTTGCCGTCATCGAGCAGGACCGCGCCGTCCGGAAGCTTGAACCGCGCAAAGCGCATGAAGGCGGCGGCCGTGAAACGCCGCGTGGCCGGATCATAGATCTCCGTCGTGTTCGATATCCCCTGCCAGTCGCGCGCATCCGAGCCGCCGATCACCAGCACCCGGCCATCCTTGAGCCGCACCGCCGCCATCTTGTAGCGCTCCACCGTCATGCTGCCGGCCGGCGAGAAGCGGCCGTTGGCGGGATCGTAGATCTCCGCGCTCTTCTCGATCGTGCGGGCGGGATAGGTGCCCGCGCTCCATCCGCCCGTCACCAGCACGCGGCCGTCGCGAAGCACCGCGCCCGCGAAGGCGGAGCGCGGCACGCGCAGGCTGCCGGTTTGCGTGAACGCGTCGATGCGCGGATCGTAGAGCTCCGCCGTCGCGAGCTGGCCGTCGTCGGACGACGTGCTCCCGCCGGCGACAAGGACCGCGCCGTTCTTCAAGACGAACGCCTGCGCGCTGCAGCGCGGCACATGCATGGCGACGCCCGAGCGGAACCGGCGATGCGCGGCGTCGTAGATCTCGGCGCTCGAAAGACAGGAGCGTCCGTCCGAACCGCCGGCGATCAGCACGTCGCCATTGGGAAGCCTGGCCGCAACCGCGCCCACGCGCGCGACATGCATGCCGGGCAACGGCAGGAACCGGCTTGCCGCCGGATCGTACAGCTCCGCGCTCGCTTCGACGGCGCCGTTGGCGCGCATCCCGCCGGCGATGAGCACGCGGTTGTCGCCGAGCAGCAGCGCGGTCTGATGGAAGCGCGGCGTCGCCGGATCGCTTGCCGCCGAGACGACGCCGGAAGCGGCGCCGCCGGTGAGGGAGAAAGCCGCCAGCGCGCTCAGCGCCAATGCGAGCCACGCCGTGCTCTTTGCCGAAACCGGCATCGTCAAGCCTCCCGCGCGGCGCGATGAGGCAATGTCAGCCGATGACCGCCCGCGCCGCGGCGGCTTCCTGCTCGCGGCCCAGGGCGCCCAGCACCGTGGCCACGATGCCGGCGGCGTCGAGGCCGGCGGCTTCGTACATCTTCTCCGGGCTGTCCTGGTCGATGAAGCGGTCGGGCAGGATCATCGGGCGGATCTTGAGGCCCTTGTCGAGCGCGCCTTCCATCGCGAGGTGCTGCATCACCTGCGCCGCGAAGCCGCCGATGGCGCCCTCCTCGATGGTGATCAGAACTTCATGCTCGCGCGCCAGCCGCGTGACGAGATCCTTGTCGATGGGCTTGGCGAAGCGCGCATCGGCCACCGTCGCCGAAAGCCCGTGCGCCGCAAGCCTGTCCGCCGCCGCCAGGCATTCCTGAAGACGCGTGCCGTAGGACAAGATGGCGATGGAATTGCCCTCGCGCACGATGCGGCCCTTGCCGATCTCGAGCGGCTTGCCCTCGAGCGGACGCTCCACGCCGACGCCCTCGCCGCGCGGATAGCGCAGCGCGCTAGGCCGGTCGTCGAGCGCGACCTGGGTCGCGACCATGTGCACCAGATCGGCCTCGTCGGCCGCCGCCATCAGCACGAAATTCGGCAAGGTGCCCAGATAGGCGATGTCGAACGAGCCCGCATGGGTCGGACCGTCGGCGCCGACCAAGCCGGCGCGATCCATCGCGAAGCGCACCGGCAGGTTCTGGATCGCGACGTCGTGGACGACCTGGTCGTAGGCGCGCTGCAGGAAGGTCGAATAGATCGCACAGAACGGCTTCATGCCGTCGGCGGCGAGACCGGCGGCAAAAGTCACCGCATGCTGCTCGGCGATGCCGACGTCGAAGGTGCGCTCCGGGAAGACCTTCTCGAACAGATCCACGCCCGTGCCCGACGGCATGGCCGCGGTGATGGCGACGATCGTGCTGTCCTTCTTAGCTTCCGCGATCAGGGACTCGCCGAACACCTTTTGATAGCTCGGCGCCTTGGAGTTCGATTTCTTCTGCTCGCCCGTGATGACGTCGAATTTGACCACGCCGTGATACTTGTCGGCGCTCGCCTCGGCAGGGGCATAGCCCTTGCCCTTCTTGGTCACGACATGGACCAGGATCGGGCCGTTCTCGGCGTCGCGGACGTTCTCCAGAACCGGGATCAGATGGTCGAGGTTGTGACCGTCGATCGGGCCCACGTAATAGAACCCGAGCTCCTCGAACAGCGTGCCGCCGGTGACCATGCCGCGGGCGAATTCCTCGGCCCGCTTGGCGCCCTTTTCCATAGGCTTCGGAAGGAGATGCGCGATCTTCTTGCCGATCTTCCTTAAGCCGCGATAGGTCTGGCTCGACACCAGCCGCGCGAGATAGGCGCTCATCGCGCCGACCGGCGGGGCGATCGACATGTCGTTGTCGTTGAGGATGACGATCAGCCGTGCGTCCATCGCGCCGGCGTTGTTCATCGCCTCGTAGGCCATGCCTGCGCTCATCGCGCCGTCGCCGATGACGGCGATCACATGGTTCTTCTTGCCCTTCATGTCGCGCGCCACGGCGAAGCCGAGGCCGGCCGAGATCGAGGTCGAGGAATGCGCGGCGCCGAACGGGTCGTACTTGCTTTCGGCGCGCTTGGTGAAGCCCGACAGCCCGCCGCCCTGGCGCAGCGAGCGCATGCGCTCGCGCCGGTTGGTGATGATCTTGTGCGGATAGGCCTGGTGGCCGACGTCCCAGATGATCTTGTCGTCGGGGGCGTCGAACACATAGTGCAGCGCCGTGGTGAGCTCGACCACGCCCAGCCCCGCGCCCAGATGGCCGCCGGTGACCGAGACGACGTCGATCAGCTCGGTGCGCAGCTCGTCGGCGAATTGCCGAAGGTCGCTCTTGGGGAGCGCGCGCAGCTCATGCGGCTCGCGGACGCGATCCAGCAACGGCGTTTTCGATGGAACTGTCATGAAGTTACCTATACTCGCGCGGAAATGCGCGCCCCCACGATGGATACGTGCTGCACCGCGCAAAACTCGGTCCTTTCCGCCCATAAATCAAGCAGTCCGAAGGTATAACGGGCGGAAGCCGGGATTGCCCCGGTTAAACCGCGTCCATGGGCTCGGTGCCGGCCGGGCCGGCGGCGCCCAGCACGATCTTTTCCAGCCGTCCCTCGGCCGCTTTGAGCTTTTTCTCGCAATGCGCTTTGAGCGCCTGGCCGCGCTCGTAAAGGGCGATGGAGTCCTCGAGGTCGACCTCGCCCTGCTCCAGGCGCGAGACGATGCCTTCCAGCTCCTTCAGCGCCGCTTCGAAGCTCAAGCCTTCGACGGGTGCTTCCGATTTCGGTTTTTGTTTTTCGTTCATCGGCTTCCAATGCCCTGCTGCCATGGAATGTGAAGTTCAGAAATCGAACGATGCCGGTCCGTTCGTGCCCTTGGACGGCACGACGTCGAAGGCCACCGTCATGCGCGCGTCGTCGGAGGCGAACGGCAGGGTGCCGTGCCAGAAATAGGACGGGAACAGCACCAGCCTTCCGACCGCGGGCTGGACGATGCGCGCGGGACGGTCGCGCTCGCCGAGCGCGATGTTGGACTCGCCGAATTTCAGCCAGCCCTGCTTCTTGCTCTCATCCGTCACGACATCCGGCAGCGCCACGTAATAGGCCGAGCTGATCCAGCCCTGATGATGGACATGGTTGTCGTGATAGCCGCCTTCGTGCAGCCGGCACGACCACGAGCCGCTGAATCCGAAGCGGTTGGTCTTGCGCACCGCGACGGGGTTCGACGGATCGTCGGGCAGCGCCGCGGAATAGTCGCGCACGGCATCCTCGATCTGCGCGCGCAGCGCCGCGATCGACGGCGACGTCTCGGCGAAGAGATCGCCCACGGTCTGCGTGCCGCCGCGCAGCGACTGGTCGAGCGGCTGGACGGTGCGCGTGTGCAGGCGCCCGAGCTCTTCGCCGAGCGCTTGATTGAACGAAGCGGCATCGGCGAAGCCCGAAGGCGGCGCGAAATCGTAGATGCGCACATACTTCTCGTGATCGACCAGCGCGGCGTAGCGATCGTCGCCCTGCTCGCGATAGGCGAGCGCGAGAAAAGCCAGCAAAAGCTGATCGAAAGGCGCGAAGGCGAGCGACTGCTCGAGCACCGGAATGGCCTCGGCGGAGCGGCGGCTCATGAGCAGCGCGGTCGCGAGATCGCGGCGCGAATCCATCGTGCGCCCGTCGCGCTTGGCCGTGTTGTGCAGCTGCTCGATGGCTTCCTCGAAACGCTTGAGCTTGATCAGCGCCCTGCCCCGCGCATTGGCGATGTCGATGCGCTCGGGCGCGATGCGCAGCGCATCGGAAAGCAGCTGCTCGGCGAGCTCGGCATTGCCCAATCGCAGATGCTGCTCGCCGTCGCCGAGCAGAAGATCGGGATGATCGCCGATCTTGGCGCGCGCCTGCGCATAGGAGGTGTTCTGCGGATCCAGCTTGCCGAGCGTGTAGGCGAGCGCATTGTACTCGCGGTGCGCGCTCGCCGATTGCGGCACGCGCTCGACGGTGTAGCGGAACGCCTCCAGCGCGTCCTCGTCGCGCCGCGCCCGCGCCAGCGTGTTGGCGCGCGCGAACAGCGCCGGCGGATGATCGGGCCGGAGCCTCAGAGCCGCGTCGAACGCGGCGACGGCTTCGTCGAACCGGCCCATCGTCGCGAGCTGATCGCCGCGATAGTAATGACCGTCGAAATAGGCGGGCTGCGCTTTGACCGCCGCGTCGTAGGACGCGAGCGCATCGTCGTGGCGGCCGAGCACCTTGAGCATCACGCCGGCCTGAACCAGCGCCTCGGGATAATCGGGCTTGATCGCGAGCGCGCGGCGATAGGCGGCGAGCGCGCGCTCGGGCTCGTTGCGGCTCACCAGCACGAGCCCGAGATTGTAGTACCCTTCCGCGAAATCCGGCTTGAGAGCCAAGGCCTTGCGCAGCGATCTTTCGGCGCCTTCGAGGTCGCCTTTCGCCTTTTGCAGGTTCGCCAGGTTGTTGTAGAGGCCGGGCTCTTCGGGGATCACCGCGATGGCGCGGTTGAACATCTCCTCGGCTTCCGCAACGGCGCCGCGTCCGGCCAGGAGCAGCGCCAGCATGTTCAAGGCGCCCGGCAGGCGCGGATGAACCGACAGAAGCTCGCGGCAAAGGCGCTCCGCGGCTTCGTTCTGGCCGGCGCGAATCAAGCGCTCGGCTTCGGCCAGGGACTGTTGGACCTTTTGGATGGAATCGGCGGCGTTGGTCGTGCTCATGCGCGACGAATAACACCATCGTCCGAACGAAGCGCTAGGTGATGTGACGCGGGTGCCACATTATTTTCGTAAGTTGCGCGCGACGGCGGAACACGGAAGCGTGATGTTGCGACAAGCTTTTCAAAGATCGCCACATCTAGCAGCAAGAATATTACAGCACTCTCGCGGCGAAGAGCAGATAATGCCCAAAAACCGGGCTCCCGTTCGGGTTGACACCAAAATACCACAGTAACGCCCGGAATCTCCCAAATCCCCGATTCCGTTTTGACCGGATGCTCTCAGACTCGTAACCTCCCTGCCGAACGGGTGTGTTTCGTGGCGCGATGCGGCACGAGGCCGTGCCATACGGCACAAGCAGTGCCCGCGAGCGAAGTCGTTACGACACGAACCAAGGGGGTTCCAAAGTGTTTCAAATCCAAACCAAGAGCAGTCTGAAGACGGCTCTGCTCCTCGGAGCAGCGTCCGCTTCGGTCGGGGGTTTCGCCACCGCGGCGATCGCCCAAGAGCAGCAAGTCGAAACCGTCATCGTGACGGGTTCGCGCATTCCGCAGGTTGGCCTGTACAGCTCCAGCCCGGTCACTGCTGTCAACCAGCAGGAAATCAAGAACGAAGGCACGGTTGGCGTTGAAACCCTGCTGAACAACCTCCCGAGCGTGTTCGCGGACTTCACGCAGACCGCTTCGAACGGTGCGACCGGTCAGGCGACCGTCGACCTTCGCGGCCTCGGCTCGACCCGCACCCTGGTGCTGGTCAACGGCTCGCGCCTGATGCCGTCGGATCCGGCCAACCCGGTCGCCGACTTGAACCAGGTCCCGGCCGCTCTCGTCGACCACGTCGAAGTCCAGACCGGCGGCGCCTCGGCCGTGTACGGTTCGGACGCCGAAGCGGGCGTCGTGAACTTCATCATGCGCAAGGACTTCGAGGGCGTTGAAGTCGACGGCCAGTACAGCGTGAACAACGCGGCCAACGGCAACAAGTTCTACGAGTCCCTGCAGGATCAGTTCGGCTTCGCTCACGCTCCGCACGATTGGTGGGGCGGCGCGACGACCGACCTCTCGCTCATCATCGGCGCGAACACCCCGGACGGCAAAGGCAACATCACCGCCTATGTCAGCTACCGCGACATCCAGAAGGTCCTCGAAGCCGTTCGCGACTTCTCGGCCTGCTCGATCTCCGTCAAGAAGGTCGCCGACGTCCATGTCTGCGCCGGCTCGGCCAACAAGAACGCGTGGATCTCGCTCGACGACTACTACGCGGGCTCGCCCTACTTCTTCTACCAGGAAGGCAACGGCACGCCGGGTTCGGGCAACTTCGTGCCCTTCACGGGTGCGGGCGACCAGCGCTTCAACTTCGGTCCGCTGAACTACCTGCAGCGTCCCGACGAGCGCTATACCGGCGGCTTCTTCGCGCACTACGAAATCAATCCGATGTTCGAAGTCTACTCCGACTTCATGTTCTCGGACGATCACACCCTGGCGCAGATCGCTCCCTCGGGCGCGTTCCTGGGCAACTACTTCACCTTCAACTGCGACAACCCGCTGATGACGGACCAGGAGCGCACCGCTCTCTGCTCCAGCGACTCGACGGGCGGCGGCTGTACGCCGGTCGGCAATACGGGCAATTGTAACGTCGTCCCGGGCTTCGCGCTCGTGGCCGTCGGCCGCCGCGACATCGAAGGCGGCAACCGTATCGACGATCTGCGTCACACCTCCTACCGCATGAAGGTCGGCGTGAAGGGCGATCTCGGCAGCGGCTGGAGCTACGACCTGTATGGCCAGTACGGCACCACGCTCTACAGCGAGAACTACTCGAACGAGTGGTCGAAGCAGCGCGTCGCCAATGCGCTGAACGTGGATCCCATGACCGGTCAGTGCTTCTCGGCTGAAGACGGCACGGACCCGAACTGCGTCCCGCTCGACATCTTCAACGGCTTCAACCCGACCGACCCGAACTTCGCCGCCGCGCTCAACTACGTGAAGGCGCAGGGCTTCAAGTCGGGCTGGACGCGTGAGCAGGTGGTCAGCGGCGCGTTGACGGGCGATCTCGGCCAGTACGGCGTCAAGTCCCCCTGGGCCAAGGACGGTGCGGCCATCGCGTTCGGCGGCGAGTATCGCCGTGAATCGCTGATGCTCAACACCAGCCGCGACTTCCAGACGGGCGACCTGTACGGCCAGGGCGCGAAGACCCTCCCGATCCCGGGCTCGGGCTTCGACGTGGAAGAAGGCTTCGCGGAAGTTCGCGTTCCGATCATCCAGGATATGCCCTTCGCGGAAGACTTCACCATCAACGGCGGCTATCGCTACTCCTCGTACAACTTGCAGGGCGTCGTCAGCTCCTACAAGTACGGCGCGGAATGGCAGCCGATCGACGACTTCCGTCTCCGTGGCAGCTACCAGCACGCGGTTCGCGCGCCGAACATCATCGAGCTGTTCGCCAACGCGAACGTCGCGCTGTATGGCGGTAACGATCCTTGCGCCTCGGTGCACGCGATCGTCGGCGATCCGGACTTCGACCAGAAGCTCCACGACAACTGCCTCAGCGGCGGTGGTTTCGCCAACGCTGCCGTGCCGAACCCCGGCGCCGGCATCCTGGCCTGCCCTGCCTCGCAGTGTAACGCGCAGTTCTCGGGCAACCCGTTCCTGCGTCCCGAGCAGTCCAACACCGTGTCGTTCGGTGTCGTGCTGACGCCGACCTTCCTGGAAGGCTTCACCGCCACGATCGACTACTTCAACATCAAGGTGAAGGACTACCTGGCGGCCGTGAACCCGAACGCCATCACCGGCGCTTGCTACTCGGACGGCGCGACGGCTGCGACGCAGGCGATCGCCTGCGCGCTCATCAATCGCGACCCGGGCAACCACTCGCTGCACACCAACATCGGCTTCGTCGATGCCACGGTGCGCAACGAAGGTTCGCTCGAGACCAGCGGCGTGGACTTCGAGGCCAACTACAACATGGGTCTCGACATGCTCGGTGCGGAAGGTTCGGGCGGCCTGTCGTTCAACTTCGTCGGCACCCTGCTCGACAGCCTGAAGCTGACGCCGATCGCCGGCGCCGACTTCCTGGCCTACGACTGTAAGGGCTACTTCGGTCTGCTTTGCGGCACGCCGAGCCCCGAGTGGCGCCACAAGCTGCGTATCACCTGGACCTCGCCTTGGGACTTCGATGTGTCGCTGAACTGGCGTCACCTCAGCGGCGTGTCGTTGGACATCAACAACCCGCATGTCGTCCTGTTCCACGGCCAGTGCGGCACCAACGGCTCGCCCTGTCCGGATCTGGCGGACGCCAGCATCCCGTCGTTCGACTACTTCGATCTGGCGGCGAACTGGAGCATCCGTCCGGGTCTGCAGCTGCGCGTCGGCGTCGACAACGTGTTCGACAAGTCGCCCCCGGTGCTGGACAGCAACACGGCCGGCGTCTCGGCCCCGCCGTTCGGCAACGGCAACACCTTCCCCGGCGTGTACGACTCGCTCGGCCGCACGGTGTTCGTGGGTGTGACCGCGAAGTACTAAGTCCGTAACGTTTGCCAAAGCGGGGCGGCGGTTCTATGAACCGCCGCCCCGTTTCTTTTCCGAGTAGCGCATGACCGTCGATCTGACCGACAACGACCGCCGCCGCCTCGAGCGCATCTCCGACGCCATCCGCCGTGCCGATACCGCCGAGGCCAACCAGGCCGCGGAAGCGGCGCGCCAGGCCGGCCTCGTCCATCCGATGATCGCCACCGCGCGCGCGCTGTGGCTCAGCGACCGCGAGCGCCACGACGAGGCGCTGGCCGAATTCCGCGACGCCGAGGCGATGTCCGGCGCCCCCAACCCTGCCCTTAAAAGCGCGATCGGCGTCGCCCTCGCCAAGCTCGGCCGCGCGGACGAAGCCGTCGCCGCGTTCCGCGACGCCACCGCGCTGCAACCGAACGCGCCGCAGCTGCAGATGCGGCTCGGCTGGGCGCTCGAGCTCCAGGGCGAGCTCGAGCCCGCCCGCGCCGCGCATGAGCGCGCGCTCGCGCTCAAGCCCGACTACCCCGAAGCGCTCGGGCGGCTCGCCTATCTCGCCACCCGCCGCGGCGACCTGGCCGAGGCGCGCAGCCTCGCCGAGCGCGCGCTGGCGCTCGATATCGACCAGGCCAGCGCCCAGCTCGCGCTCGCGACCGTCGAGATGGACGAGCGCCAATACGGCAATGCCGAGACGCGGCTCGCCCGCCTGCTCACCCATCCCAAGCTCGGAGGCCACGACCGCTATGTCGCCACCGGCCTGATCGGCGATCTCTACGACGCCCAGGGCCGCGCCGCCGAAGCGTTCGCGCAATACGAAAAGGCCAACGAGATCGGCCGCCACCTCCCCGGCACGACCTATGGCGGCCGCTCGATGCTCGACGTCGTGAAGGGCCTCGCGATCTATATGGACAAGCGCGAGGACGCACCGCGCCAGAAGCCGCAAAACGCCGGCGCGCCGGTCAGCCCACCCGTGAGCCACGTCTTCCTGCTGGGCTTCCCGCGCTCGGGCACGACCTTGCTCGAGCAGGTGCTGGCCTGCCACCCGAACGTGGCCACGCTGGAAGAGAAGGACACCCTCGCCGACGCGATCCGCGCGTTCTTCGGCCGGCCGGAGGATCTCGAGAAGCTTTGGGCCGCGCCCGAGGCCGAGCTGGACCGCCAGCGCGCGCTCTATTGGAACCGCGTGCGCTCCTACGGCACCGCGCCCGAGGGCAAGGTGGTCGTCGACAAGACGCCGATCAATACCATCTACCTGCCGCTGATCGCGCGGCTGTTTCCCGACGCGCGCATCGTCTTCGCGCTGCGCGACCCGCGCGACGTCGTGCTCTCCTGCTTCCGCCGCCGCTTCAGGACCAACGCGCTGACCAGCGAGTTCACCACCGTCAAGCGCACGGCGCAGTTCTACGACGCGGTGATGCGGCTGGGCGAAACCTACCGCACCAAGCTCGGCCTCGCCTATTTCCACATCCATCACGAGGCGCTGGTCGACAGCTTCGAGTTCCAGCTGCGCAAGCTCTGCGACTTCCTCGGCCTCGATTGGAGCGACGCGTTCTGGGGCTTCGCCGACCGGTCCAGGAGAAGCGGCGTGAACACGCCGAGCTCGGTGCAGCTGGTGCGCGGCCTCAACAACGAAGGCATCGGCCAATGGCGCCCCTACCGGCCCCAGCTCGAAGCCGTGCTGCCGCTGCTCGATCCCTGGGTGACGCGCTTCGGCTATCCGAAGGAATGAGCGCGTTTACCCGGCGCACCCGAACTTTGTGCTAGGAAGTAGCCCAACCGCATCGAAAAGGTCATGACATGGTCAGCGTGGATACCGGCCAGAACCGCAACGAAGAGACCGTCGCCCAGATCAGCGCCGCTATCGACAGGGGCGATCTGAGCAATGCCGGCCGGCTCTCCAACCAGGCGATCAATCAGGGCCTGCGTCATCCGATCGTCTTCAATGCCCGCGGGCTGGCGCTGCAGGCTTCGGGCTATCACCAGGAAGCGCTCAAGGATTTCGAAGCCGCCGCGGCGATGCTGCCGCGCAACCCGACCTTGCTGAACGCCATGGGCGTCTCGCTGCTGTCGCTGACGCGCGTGCCGGAAGCGCTCAAGCATTTCGACGCGGCGCTCGCCGTCGATCCGCGCCACGCGCCGTCGCATTTCCGCCGCGGCCTCGCCCAGGCCCTGCTCGGCGACCACGACCTGGCCGAGACCAGCTACAAGAAGGCGCTCGCGCTCGATCCCAACCACGCCGACGCGATCGCGAGCCTGGCCTCGATCGCCGCGCGCAAGCGCCAGAACGAGCTCGCGCGCCAGCTCGCGCAGCGCGCGCTGAGCCTGAAGCCCGGCGATCCGACCGCGACCTACGCGCTCGCGATGGTCGACAATGCCGAGCGCAACCACGAAGGCGCCGAGGCCAAGCTGCGCGCGATGCTCTCCGATGCCCGCATCCGGCCCCAGTCGCGCGCCGGCGCGCTCGGCCTGCTGGGCGACGCGCTCGACGGCCAGGGCCGCTACGACGAAGCCTTCGAGTGCTATGTGAAGGAAAACGCGGAGCTGCGCCAAGGCAGCGCCGGCCAGTTCGCCGAAGGCAGCCGCGCCGCCGACAGCGTGCGCCACCTGACCGACTATTTCCGCACCGCCGACGCGGCCCAGTGGGTAAATTCCGGCAGCGACGCAGAGGCCGATGGCGGCACGGCGCAGCACATCTTCCTGCTCGGCTTCATGCGCTCTGGCACCACGCTGCTCGAGCAGGTGCTGGCGAGCAATCCGAACGTCGTCGCGACCGAGGAGAAAGGCACCTTGAACGAGCCCGGCCGCGTCTTCATGACCAGCGCCGAAGGCCTCGACACGCTGGCCTCGCTCGACGATTTCGCGCTCCGCCACAACCGCAAGGCCTATTGGGAGCATGTGCGCAAGCAGGGCGTCGACGTGAAGGGCAAGGTCTATGTCGACAAGCAGCCGCTCAACACGCTGAAGCTGCCCTTGATCGCCAAGCTGTTCCCCAAGGCCAAGGTGCTGTTCGCGCTGCGCGACCCGCGCGACGTGGTGTTCAGCTGCTTCCGCCGCCATTTCCGCGTCAACGTCATGATGTTCGAGTTCCTCGACCTCAAGGACTCGGCCACCTTCTACGCCGACATCATGGGCTTGGCCGAGCTCTATCGCGCGAAGCTGCCGCTCAACGTCTTCGAGCATCGCTACGAGGACATGGTCGCCGATTTCGAGGGCCGGGTGCGCGCGGTGTGCGACTTCATCGGCATCCCGTGGTCGGACAGCATGCGCGAGTTCAACAAGCTGGCGCCGGCGGTGGATCTGCGCTCGCCGAGCGCGGCCCAGGTGCGCCGCCCGCTCTATTCCGAAGCCATCGGCCAGTGGCGCCGCTACGCGCCGCACCTCGCGCCGGCGCTGCCGATCCTGGCGCCGTGGGTGGAGAAGTTCGGCTATCCTTCGGAATAGTAGTCGCGCAGGCCGTTGAGCAGCGACGACACCAGCTCGCGCTCGGCCGCGCCTAGCAGCGGGTTCCACACGTCGATGATCAGGATGGTGCGCGTCAGGTCGCCGTCGTTCCAGGCCTCGTGCTCGATGGAATCGTCGAACACCCACGCCTCGCCTTCGCGCCATTCGCGCGTCTCGTTGCCGACGCGGAAGCCGCAGCCCGGCGGCACGATCAGCGGCAGATGCAGCACCAGCCGCGCATTGGTGACGCCGACATGGGCGGGGATGCGCGTGCGCGGCGACAGCACCGAGAACAGCGCCGTCGGTCCATAGTTCGGCGTGTCGACCATCGGCAGGGTCTCGAGCAGCGCCGCGGTCTTCGGGCAGCGCCGGCAATGCTCCTCGTTGCGCACGCTGTCTTCCCACAGGAAATACGCGTTCCAGCGCGGCGAATGGTTGAGCTCGGCCCATTGGTTCAGCGGCGCGCCGGGCGCGTAGCGGATATAGGGCTTCATGTCGCCGGCGCCCTCGCTCAGCACGCCCAGCAGCTCGTCGCGGATCCTGGGAGTCGCCGCTTCGAGCCTCTCGAGCCAGGGGAACAGCGCGCGGTCGTGGAACGGGATCGCAGGCAGCTGCGGCACCAGCAGCAAGGTCGGCTCCTGGCGATACTCCTTGGCGCGGCCGGTGGCGATGTCGCGGCATTCGGCGAAGCGCTTCATCGGCGCGTCAGGGTGCTTCGCCTCGACAGGGGCCAGGCGCTCGCGCAGGAAGGCGTCGAGGCTCTGCGCATTGCCGTCGACGACGCTGCGCGCGCGTTCGATCGCGCGCTTCATCTCGCCGGTCAGCTGATCCTCCGGCGGCGCGATCTTGAGCACGTCCTTGAAGGTGCGCGCGGCCTTGCGGAGCTTGCCGGTGCGCTCCTCGAGCATGCCGCGGGCGAGGAGTGCCGGATAGAAATAGGGATCGATCGCCAGCGCCTGGGTGAGGTGGCCGAACTCGCCGCCTGCGTCGCCCAGGCCCCGGCAGACGAAAGCGAGGTTCATGAAGATGGCCGGGTTGCGCGGATCGGCCTTCGCCGCCCGCTCCAGCAGCATGCGCGCACGGGCCGGCTCCTTGCGATAGAGCGCGTGCTGGCCGAGATGGAACAGCGCCTGGGGATGCTCAGGCGCGAGCTTCAGGACCTCGTCCCAGGCCAGCGCCGCGTCGTCGAGGCGGCGCTCCTGCATGAGCCTCAGCGCGGTCTGCGCCAAGTCCCGAATGCGCAAGTCCTGGCCCCCCCCGAAACCAGACCGTTCCGACACCCATCCAACCCCTGACAGCCCCAAGGGCGGATATTCGTCTCAAAGTGTCTCAACGACAAGAGCCCCGGCGGGTTTGCCGCCGAGGCCCTTGGGAATGCCGTGAAAAGACGCCGGGAGCCTCAGTGGCCCTGCGGCGACAGCGAGTCGCGCGCCTGCATCTTGCTCACTTCCTTCTCGTTCTGGCGACGGATGTCGTCCCATTCCCGCTGAGTCTTGCACTCGCGGCGCGCGCCGAGACGCGAACCGGTGGGGGCGCCCATCGAGCGGCAGACGATCTTGTCCAGATCGCTGTCGTTCGTCGTGCTGGCCGCCTGGGTGGCATCGCTGGCCGGCTGCGCCGCATCCGCCATCGCGGCGGTACCACAGATCGCCAGCCCCGCGACCGAAACCAGCAAAAGCCCGAACTTGCGCACGTCAGATACTCCTTGGTTGAAGGCTCTCCCCTACGAGCCGGATGTTCGGCCGGACCATAGGCCATCCATATGTTGAATTGGAAGCGCGGAACGGATCACTTTTTTGCGCGCTGCAACGAAACTGCGCATGTTTCTGTCATCAAGATAACAAAGTAAAATAACAGCCCCACAAGCGCCATTTGGAGCCGCACGCAAACCCTTGGGAGATAAGAAGAATTCTAATCATTTCCGGCCGCCGCATCGGTCCCGCGCGGCGGAAACCAAACCCACAATTTGTGCGTCACAGGAGCGCAGCGACGGATCGGTATTGGGCGCCGAGCGTTTGCAGCCATCCAATCGCGGCGCTTATCTCTCTAGGGTAGAGCCGCCTCGCCTCGTCGAGCCTGCGCGCGCGCAGCTCCGGCCCATAAGCGTGCTCGGGCGCCTTGGAATAGCGCGCAAGCGCGTCGCCGGCGATCTCCGCCTCGGGCAGCGCGAAATGATCCAGCACCGTTCGCAACGTCTCGGGCAGCGCCACGAGCAGGGAATCGAAATCCACCGCGAGCACGCGAGCACCAAACGCGCGCGCCAGTTCGGCCTGGGTCAGCGCTTCGGCGAGCCAGCTCATCGCGGCGAGCTGGCCCAAATTTGTCGGTCGCGGCGCCGGCGCGCCGAGACGAGCGCTCAGGCGATGCAGGCGTTCGGGCCCGTGCGCGTTCAGATCCTTCGCCGAGTTCTCGCCGGCGAGCATCGTCGCGAGATAGGTCTCGGCGGAGACGTTGAGCATCACCGCGCGCGCGTTGGGCCGCATCGCCAGCAGCTTCGGCGCGATCCGCACCGCCGCGCTCGTTGCCTTCAGCACCACGGCTTGCGTGGATTCGAAACCGCGCTCCCACAGCCGCAGCATCGTCTCGAACGTCGCGTCGAGATCGAGCCCCTGGTCATGGCCGTCGGCCAATTGGCGCAGCGGCAGCGGCTCGCGCAACGACAGCACCGCGCCGGTCTCGTCGAGCAATCGGCTCAGCAAGGTCGAGCCGACATGGCCGGCATGGAAGATGAAATGCAGCGGGCGGACGTCGCGCGCGCCCGACAGCGCCTCGGCGACACGCGGCAGAGGCGTCCAGGCGCCGCGCTTGCCCAGGCGCTCGTCGAGGAAGCTCGCGGCGCGATAGTCCGTTTTCGCCATCGGCACAAGCAGCATCGCGTCGCGCGCAGGATCGAGCGCGAAGGGATAGAGCGCGGCGCTGTCGCCTAGCGCTTCCATCAATGCGGCAGGTTCGTCGCCCGCATCTCCACGCCGCCGCGCGGAAGGTCGCCGGCGACGCCGATCACCGTGCGCACCGCGGGCGAGTTCATCAAGGTCACCCAGCCCTGGACCGCGCGCACGCCGGCCGAGCTGCCGCCGAAGGTCTCGTCGAGCGCCTCGAAGAAGCTCTTCTGCCGCGGGAAGCGCTTGAAGACGACTTGCTCCTTGGCGTCGATCTTGGCGAGGTCCTTGGCGGTGTCCGCGGCGGTCCAGAAGCCGCCCAGCTTGTCGACCAGCCCGCGCGCATTGGCGTCGGAGCCCGACCACACCCGCCCGCGCGCGATCTCCTGCACCTTGTCGGGCGAGAGCTTGCGGCCCTTGGCGACCTTGTCCTTGAAGTCGGCATAGATCGCGTCGGCCTGGGCGTTGAGGTTCGCCCACTGGTCGTCCGTATACGGCGTGATCGAGGAATCCATCAGCGCGTTGCGGCCGACGCCGACCTCGTCGGTGCCGATGCCGAGCAGCTGCGCGGTCTTGCCGAACGCGACCTTGCCCGTGAGCACGCCGATGGAGCCGGTGATCGTGCCCGGCTCGGCTATGATGCGGTCGGCCGAGGTCGAGATGAAATAGCCGCCGGATGCCGCGACCGAGCCCATGCTGACCACGACCGGGATGCCTTTGGCCTGCGCTTTCCTCACAGCATCCAGGATCTGGTCCGAGGCCGTGACCGAGCCGCCGGGAGAGTCGACGCGCAGCACGATCGCCTTGATCGAGCTGTCCTTCGCCGCCTGGCGGATGGCCTTGGCGATGTCGTCGCCGGCCATCACCGTGTCGCCGCCGAACAGGCCGCTGCCGCCGGTCGAGCCTTCCACGATCTCGCCCGCGCCTTCGATCAGCGCGATATGCGCGCCGTGGCCGAGCTCGCTCATCTCTTCCTTGGCCTTGACGAACTCCGGCATCGGCACGGTCTTGGAGCCCGCGCCGGCGCGGTCGAGCGCGGCCTGCGTCGCGTCGTCGTCATAGCCGAGCTTGTCGATCAGGCCGAGGCGCTTCACGTCCTCGGTGAATTGCGGGCTCTTGTCGAAGATCGCCGCGAGCTCCTTGGCGTCGAGCTTGCGCGCCTCAGCCGCGCCCTGGGTCGCGGTGTCGTACCAGGACTGCATGAGCGCGGTGATCTGCTCGCGATCCGCCGGCGTCATGTTCTTTTCCATGTACATGTCGGCAGCGCTTTTGTAGTCGGCGCGCTTGGCGATCTGCGGCTCGGCCTGGATCTTCTCGAACAGGCCCTTGAGGAAGACCTCGCCGCCGCCCTCGCCCGCGGCGCCGAACGGCGTCTTGGGCTGCATCCAGATCTCGTTCGCGGCGGTCGCGGTCAGATAGTCGCCGAGGCCGGGCGCCTCGAAGCCCTGGCTGTGCGCGATCACGAACTTGCCCGATTTGCGGAAGCGCGACAGCGCGGCGCCGATCTCTTCGGCCTGCGCGATGGGAAGGTTGGCGCTGCCCAGCCGCACCACGACGCCTTTGACGCGGTCGTCGCGCTCGGCGGCGTCGAGGCCCAGGACCACGTCCATCACCGTGACCGGCCTGGTGCCGAAATTGAACGCGACCGGCGAGGAATCCGCGATCGGCCGGCGCAGATCCAACGCGAGCACCATGTTCTTCGGCAACCCGTCGCCCTCCACCAGCCCGATCAGGAACAGGCCGAACAGCACCAGCACGATCAGGAAGACGAAGCGGACGACGCCGTTCAGGGTGCCGACCGCAATCGACTGGGCCCAGCGCAGAAAACCAACCATCGGGGAATCCTTGGGTTCGGGAAGCCCTTAATATGGCGACGAGCTTAAGAAACACCAATGACGGGCGCGAAAACTTCTCCGCAGCTCCAGGTGACCTTGCGTAAGCTCTTGATTGTGCAAGCTTTTGCCTGCGGCGCAAATGCCATAGGCTTTGGAAATGGTTTCGCTCGACGAAATATTGGCCGGCCGTGAATGCGTCGTCGTGCCCGGCGCGTACGACGCGCTGTCGGCGCGGCTGGCCGCGCGGGCGGGCGCGTGCGCCGTCTACATGACGGGCTTCGGCGTCGCGGGCGCGGCGTTCGCCGTTCCCGATATCGGCCTCGTCACGGCGACCGAGATGATCGAGCGCGTGCGCGCGCTGGCCCGGGCTGCTACGCCGGTGCCGCTGATCGCCGACGGCGACAACGGCCATGGCGGCCCGCTCAACGCTGCGCGGCTGACGGTGGCGTATGAGCAGGCGGGTGCGGCTTGCATCCAGCTCGAGGACCAGGTCTCGCCCAAGCGCTGCGGACACATGGAAGGCAAGGAGGTCGTGCCCCTCTCTGAAGCCGCCGCCAAGATCCGCGCGGCGGCCGGGGCACGCAGCACCCCGTCGTTCAAGATCATGGCGCGCACCGACGCGCGCGCGACCCACGGCCTCGACGAAGCGCTCAGGCGCGGTGAGGCGTTCCTGAAAGCCGGCGCCGATATCCTCTTCATCGAAGCGCCGCGCGACGAAGACGAGCTCGCCACGGTCGCGCGGAATTTTGGCGGCGTGCCGCTGGTCGCCAATCTCGTCGAGGACGGCAAGACGCCGATGCTCTCGCCCAAGGTGCTCGAAGAGATGGGCTACGCGATCGCGCTCTATCCGATCTCGGCGCTGCTCGGCGCCGCGCGCCGGCTCGAGGACATCTATGCGGCGTTGCTCGACGGGCGCGCGACCGGCGAGCGCATGAGCTTCGAAAGCTACAACGCGGTCGTGAGACTGCCCGAATTCCTCGCATTGGCCGACATGCTGAAGGACGATCCATGCCAAGATTGAAACAGGTGAGCCGCGATGCCGCTCACCCGACTGCCCAGGCCATCTACAAGATGCTGTTCGGCGCGCGCGATCCCGTCGTCGAGCCCGGCACGCAGACGGGCACGCCCGGCAATTGGTGGACGGTCTTCGCGCTGGTGCCCGAAATCTTCGACCACGCGGTCGCGGGCTTCCAGCTCTATCGCAGCCCGAACCGCAAGCTCGATCCGAAATATCGCGAGCTCGGGCAGTTGCGCGCCGGCTGGGCGCGCGCGAGCCAGTTCGTCTATTCGCAGCATTGCAAAGCCGCGCGCAGCGTCGGCCTTCCAGAGGAGAAGATCGCCGCCATCGCCGCGTGGCAGACCGCCGATTGCTACACGCCGGCCGAGCGCGCGTTGCTCGCCTACACCGACGCGCTCGTCTACGACGGCGGCCGCACCGCCGACGGCGTGTTCGAGGCGCTGAAGGCGCATTTCTCCGACGAGGAGATCCTGGAGTTCACCTATGTCACCGCGCTCTACGATTTCCACGCGGTGATCTCGAAGGCGCTGCGCCTCGAGTATGACGACGTGCCCGACCGCATGGTCGAGGTTGCCGCGCCGACAGGTTCGAGCAGCGACGTGATGCGGATGGTGGACCGGTAAGGATGATGGCGCCGATGCCGACATTTCAGTCCGACGGGCTCACCCTCGCCTACGACCTCGTGCCCGGCGAAGGGCGGCCGGTGGTGCTGGTGCACGGCTTCGCCTCGAACCGCAGCGAGAATTGGCGCCGCCTGGGCTGGCACGGCGCCTTCGAGCGCAAGCGCATGACGATGGCGGCGCTCGATTGCCGCGGCCATGGCGAGAGCGCCAAGCCGCACGATCCCGCCGCTTATTCGCGCGCCGCGATGGTCGGCGACATCGTGGCGCTGCTCGATCATCTGGGCGCCGAGCGTGCCGACATACTGGGCTATTCGATGGGCGCACGCCTGGCGCTGGCGGCGGCGCTCGCGCATCCCAAGCGCTTCCCGTTCGTGATCCTGGGCGGCATCGGCGACAAGATGTTCGAGCCGCGCCCGCCCGGCAACCCGATGGCGGAGGCGATGGAGGCTGCCGATCCGGACGGCATCGCCGATCCCTTGCTGCGCAGCTTCCGCCGCTTCGCCGACGAGCAGGGCGAGGACCGTCTCGCGCTCGCGGCGCTGACGCGCCGGCACGATGCGCCGTTCACCCGCGACGAGATCGCGTTGCTTGCCATGCCGGTGCTGGTCGTGGCCGGCAGCCGCGACGCGCTTGCCGGCGACCCGCACGCGCTGGCCGCGATCATCCCCGGCGCCAAATCGGTCACGCTCCCCGGCTGCGACCATTTCTCGGCGATCCCGCACGCGCTGTTCAAGGCGGCGGTGTTCGACTTCCTCGACGGCGTATTCGAGTAGCTACTGCGCGAAGCTGACGCCGGCGCCGACGATGCGCGGCGCGGAATAGGTCGTCACCAGATCGTTGCTCGACGAATACGGCACGGGCTGCTGCGCCGCGGTCGAAGCGACATGCGCGTTGAAGAGATTGTCGGCGTAGATATAGACCGCCAGCTCTTTGGTCAGCGCCCAGGACGCGCGCGCGTCTATCGTCGTCGCGGCCGAGAGCGGGATGGTGTTGAGGTCGTCGGCGAAGCGGCCGCTCTCATAGCGCAGATCGGCCGACAAGGTCAGCGGCACCGGGCGGAACGGCGTCGCCTCGAAGCCCGCGGTCGCGGTCCAGCGCGGCGCCTGCGCAGGATGCAGCCCCCCTCGTGTCCGCGCCGCCACATAGTCGAACGCGCCGCGCAGGTTCAGCCAATCGTCGAGCCGCCAGGTCGCGTCGGCTTCGATGCCGGGCGCATCGATATTGCCTGCGTTTTCGCGCATCTGCAGGTTGGTGCCCACGGTGACGTTGGCAATGGCGTTGTGGAGCTGGTTCCAGAAGAACGTCGCTTGCCACGAGAACGGTCCCTCGTCGCCGCCGATGCCACCCTCGATGCCGTAAAGGTTCTCGGGCGTGAGCGCGGGATTGGCCAGCGTGGAGATGAGGCCGACGCGGAACGGCCGGTAGAGCTCGTTCAAGGACGGCGCGCGGAAGCCTTCATACGCCGCGCCGCGCAGATAGAGCCCGCCGCCCAGATCGTAGCGCAGGCCCGCCCGCGCTGTCGGCAAGGTGCCGCTGCGCGAAGGATAGCTGAGGCTCTTGGAGATCGCGCCGGTCGCGGCATCGCTCTCGACCAGATGGCCGTTCGCCGTCTCCCATTCGTCGGCGCGCAGGCCGACGGTCACCAGCAAGCCGTCGAAGCGCGCAGCGCCCTCCGCATAGACGCCCGCCACCGAGGCGCGTCCGCCGGAGATGCGCCGCATCGAAAGCCCCGAGCTGAACAGCTCGCGGGACTCGCCTTCGGAAAACCGCGCATCGCCGCCGAGCTCCCAGTTCAGCCAGTCCCATTGTCCGCGCAGCGCCGCATTGCCGCCCCAGCCGGTCGCCGGCACGGCGTATTGGTTGTTGGTGACGGTGGTCGATTGCCGGAACGGCCCGATCGACACCGAGGTGTTGGTGAGCCCGACATCGCGCAGCCAGACCTGCGCGCGCCAGCCCAGCGCATCCGCGCTTTCGGGATGGGCGATGGTGAGGCTCGCCGTCAGTCCGTCTGCGGAGGATTCCGCGCCGACGAGGCCAGAGTTGCGGAACTCCTGATAGGCGCCGAAGCGCGCCGAGATCAGCGTGTCGCTGTCGACCGTGGTCTGCACCCTGAGCGAGACGTTGCGCGCATCGAGCGTCAGCGCGTCGTCGGCGGGGCCGCGCTGCGGCGACAGCACCGGCTTCCAGCCGTTCGAGGCTTCGGCCGAGGCGCTGGCGAAGATCTCGAAGCGGTCGATCTCCGCGCCGCCGGCCGCCGCGGCGCGCCGCTGCCAGCGCGTGCCCGACGACAGATCGGCCGCGACCAGGCCGGTGCCCGAGGCTTCCTCGAGCGCGATCACGCCGGTGAGCGCGCCGGCGCCATAGGGTCCCGCGCCCGCGCCGCGCACGATCTCAGCCGCGTCGACATCCTCGCCCGGCAGCGCGCTCCAGATCACCCAATTGCCGAACGGATCGTTCTGCGGCACGCCGTCGAGGGTGACGAGCGCCCTGCCCGCGCCCGACGGCGCCAGCGAGCGCAACGTCACGCCCTGCGTGGTCGGGTTGGCGGAGAGCGAGCCGTCGCGGCGGAACAGCGACAGGCCGGGGACTTCCTTCAAGGCCTGGTCGAGCTGGTGCTCGGTGCGGATCTGCTCCGGCGTGACCCGGACCACCGAAAACACGTCGTTGCCGACGGGATCGGGCGGCGCCGCCTTCACGACCACGGTCTCGATGGCGCGGTCGGCAAAGGCGGGCGCGGCGGCGAGCGCCAGGCAGGTTCCCGCAAGCAACAGTCGGAAAATCGTCATGATTCAAATCCCGCTCTTCACGCAACCTACAAGAAAGGCTCTTCGCTGTTAACCGTGGGTCCTGCCCTTTACGTGAAGTACCGTTCATCTTTACGCTGGCCCATCCCCACACGGAGTCTCCCATGCGTTTGCGTCGTTTGTTCCTCGGCCTCGCCGCCTGCGCGGCCGTCGCCCAGATCGCAGCTTTCCCGCTTCCCGAAGATTCGACCGCGCGCAACGGCGTGAAGCAGCACAAGGTCTCGCATGTCGGCCGCTACAAGGTCGACGGACCCGCGCTCCCCGATGTCGGGCTGCATCCGAACTGGGCGCAAGGCCTCGCGCGCCGATACAGGGGCGCGGGCATCGACGCGACCGTCTATCACTACGATTCCTATCCGACGGGCTGGAACCAAGCCGAGACGGATCTCACGCCGGCGACGGTGGGAAGCGCGAGCTTCGGCCAGATCACGACCTTGAACGTCGACGGCAACGTCTTCGCGCAGCCGCTGCTGGTGTCGAACTTCCCCGTGCCGCACAAGGGCACGCATGACGTGCTGATCGTGGCGACGGGACACAACACGGTCTACGCGTACGACGCGCACGACTACACGATCCTTTGGCAGCGCAGCCTGGGCACGTCACAGGCGACCAACGACGTCGGCTGCGGCGACATCCAGCCGGAATACGGCATCTCGTCGACGCCGGTGATCCTGCGCACGGCGCAGGACGCAGCCACGATCTATGTCGTGGCGGCGAGCGAGCCCGCGTCGTTCTCGTTCCACACCAAGATCCACGCGCTCGACCTCGGCACCGGCCGCGATATCGTCAAGGCCAAGGAGATCCGTCCGCAGGGACGCCTGCTCACCGGCGGCAAGATCCATTTCGATCCGCAGAACCAGTGGAACCGCGCGAGCCTTCAGTATCACGACGGCTCGATCTACATGGGCATCGGCTCGCATTGCGACAACAATGCCGGCCAGATCTCCGGCTGGATGCTGCGCTACGACACCAATCTGAACCTGGTGAGCAAGTTCAACACCATCAAGGCGACGGCCGGCTACGAGCTCTCGAGCATCTGGATGGCCGGCTTCTCGCCCGCGATCGCGCCCGACGGACGCGTCTATGCGATCACCGGCAACGGCTTCTACAACCAGGCGCGCGGCCACAAGGGCTATGGCGAGAGCGTGCTGGGCTTCACGCCGGACCTCAAGATCGACAGCATGTTCACGCCGCAGGAATGGCAGTCGCTCAACAATTCCGACGCCGATTTCGGCTCGGGCGGCGCGATGCTGATTCCGATGGTCGACGGCCAGACCGCGCCGCCGATGCTGGTGGGCTCGGGCAAGTCGGGCACGGTCTATCTGCTCAATGCCGACAATCTCGGCGGGCTCGAGCACAACGGCCAGGGCTCGCTGCAGAAGATCGGCCAGGGCGGGTGCTGGTGCGCGGCCGCGTATTACCGCAACGCCAGCGGCAACGGCGTCGTGTTCTATCAGGGCAACGGCGACAACCTGCACGCCTATCAGGTGAACACGGGCGCGACGCCGTCGCTCACCAACGTCGCCAACGGCTCGGGCGGCGGCGGCTTCGGCGGCTCGTTCCCGATCGTATCGTCGAACGGCACGACCGCGAATACCGGCGTGGTCTGGCTGATCCGCCGCAACTCGACCGAGCAGCTCGAGGCTTACAACGCGGCCACGCTCGGCGCGCCGATCTTCCACTCCAACGCCGGCACCTGGTCGAACGGCAGCCGCGCCTACCTCACCCCCCTCGTCGCCAATGGCCGGGTGTACGTGCCGGCGTACAAAACGGTGACGGTGTTCGGGTTGACGGACTGAGGGAGCACCCAAACCGAGCCGCGGAAGCTGCGTTGGGGACACCGCAATCGAACGGCTCCGCTTGGTCGCCAGGCGGAGCCGTTCGATCGACGATCTCAAATCAGATGATATTGATCCATCAAAACCAGTTTCCCGAGCCCGCCGGATCGCATCTCCCTGACGCCCCGCGTGGTCACATCGGGCCCGTGTGGTCACATCGGGACGGACCTTTTTGCTTCCTGTCGATCCCATCAAGCGCGTTTATCGACGTCGTCCTATAGCGTCGCACGCGCCCGGATTCCGAAAATCGTCACGCCGACAATGGCGAAGAAAGTACGCCTCCGGGCGATCCCGATGTTGAGACGATACATCGGGTCCTGCGTGGCTGGGCCCTCGTATTTGTACTTGATTTGTTCTTCATTCGGCCGTATATTCCTAATTATGACGGCGATCCTAGAAGAGCGGACGGTCGATCCCGAGCGGGCCAGGGGGCGCGGGGCGCTCTCGAACGTTGTCGGGCGTTATGAGCGGCAGACGCGCGTGCTGGTCGACGACGGCTGGAGCGCCGGCCAGGAAAAGCGGCCGTCCGCTTTTCCGCCCGGCCGCGCGACCGACGACGGCTGGGACGATGGCTGGCGCGACGACGACCTGACGCCGCCGCCGCTGCGCACCGAGGTGATCCGCGACGCGACGCGCACGATCATCGCGCGCAACCAGTCGCCCGACATCTCCTTCGACCGCTCGATCAATCCCTATCGCGGCTGCGAGCATGGCTGCATCTACTGCTTCGCGCGGCCGACGCATGCCTATCTCGGCATGTCGCCGGGCGTCGATTTCGAGTCCCGTTTGTTCGCCAAGCCGAACGCCGCCGAGCTGCTGGCCAAGGAGCTGTCCGCGCCCGGCTATGTGCCGCGCACCATCGCGATGGGCACCAACACCGATCCCTACCAGCCGATCGAGAAGAAGATGCGCATCACGCGCTCCATCCTCGAAGTGCTGCGCGAGTTCCGCCATCCCGTCGGCATCGTGACGAAGTCGCCGCTGATCCTGCGCGACATCGACATCCTGTCGGAGATGGCGGCGATGGGGCTGGCCAAAGCAGCGCTCTCGGTCACCACGCTCGACCGCAAGCTCGCGCGCATGATGGAGCCGCGCGCGGGAACGCCGACGCGCAGGCTGCAGGCGATCAAGGGCCTCAGCGATGCCGGCGTGCCCGCCGCGGTGATGTTCGCGCCCGCGATCCCCGCGCTCAACGACGGCGAGATGGAAGCGGTGCTGACCGCCGCGAAGGAGATGGGCGCGCGCTCCGCCGGCTATGTGCTGTTGCGCCTGCCGCTCGAGATCAAAGACCTGTTCCGCGAATGGCTGGAAGCCCAGGTTCCCGGCCGCGCCAAGCATGTCATGGCGTTGGTGCGCTCCATGCGGGGCGGCAAGGACTATGACAGCCAGTGGAACACCCGGATGCGGGGAACCGGACCTTATGCCGAAATGATGTCCAGCCGTTTTCACATGGCGGTGAA
>DASZQV010000046.1:0-276852 GCA_035549495.1 Rhizomicrobium sp.
CCCGGCGCTGATCCACGGTCGACACCTCCCGCCATGGCATGGACGGCCTCCTCAAAGCCTCTTCCAAGCCAAAATGTGTCAACCATGTCCCCGAACACCTGTCAGCTATGTGTCCGGGCTGAACATTTCGCGGGCCATGACGCTTGGCGGCGTCCGATCAGTTCCCGAACAGCCCCGACAGGAAGCCCTTCTTCTCTTCCTTCTTCGGCGCGGGCGCCGCTTCGGCGACGGGCGCCTGCTGCTGTTGCTGCTGCGCGGCCTGGACCTGGCTCGGCAGCGGACCGCGGGTCAGGTCGGGCGGGGTCGCGATCGGCGTCTCGACCGCCGCCATGCGCAAGGGGTTCGGCGTCGGCACGATCTCGGGGTTCGCCTGCGCGCCCTTGAGCGTCAGCGCGACCTGGATCTCGCATTTGCCGACGGGGGTGTCGTCGGTGTCGTTGATCTGCACGCCGGCGACGAAGTCGTTGAGCGTGGGCTTCTCAGCCGCCAGCGCCGCCGCGAACACCAGCTGCGCCGAGGCGCAGAAATCGGTCACGTTGCGCACGCGCCGCATCTCGGCCTTGGACGCCATGTTGGTCTTGAAGAGATTGTACTCGGCGTCGCCGCGCGAGGGGCCGTAGATGCGCTTGAAGAAGGTCAGCAAAGCGCGGTCCGAGCGGCGCAGCTCCGGCCCGAAGGCGGTCTGGAAGGCGTTGAACTTCTCCACCCACTCGTGGCCGCAGCCCAGCGCGGAATCCATCAGCTGCTGCTGGACGGCGGAGGTCTGCAGGGCGCTGATGTCCGTCGCATCGGCACAATTGCCGGCGCGGCGCGCGGCGGTTGCATCGCCGGTCACGGCCGCCAGCGCGATCGCAAGCAGGCACACCCCGGTGTTTACGGTCTTTCCCATTGTTTTGTCTCGTTGTTCGGCAGCCGCGGCGACCATAGCATCGGCCCCGGGGCGAGCGCGAATCATTCGGCCGCCGAGCGTTAAGATTGTTTGATCCGATGGGCGCACTCTCAGTCCTCGACCTTTCGCGCGTGCTGGCGGCGCCGTGGGCTACGCAAATCCTGGGCGATCTGGGCGCCGAAATCGTTAAGGTAGAAAAGCCCAAAGAGGGGGACGAGACGCGGCACTTCGGTCCGCCCTTCGTCGAGGGCCCGAACGGCGTTCGCGGAGACGCGACATATTTTCTCACCGCCAACCGGAACAAGAAATCCGTGACCATCGACCTCGCCCGGCCCGAGGGCGCGGCGCTGGTCAAGCGGCTCGCGCGAAGGGCCCATGTCGTGGTCGAGAACTTCAAGACCGGATCGCTCGCGCGCTACGGCCTCGACTACGCGAGCCTCGCGGCCGAGAACCCGGCGCTGATCTATTGCTCGCTCACCGGCTTCGGCCATGACGGGCCGAAGAAGGACAAGGCCGGCTACGACTACCTGATCCAGGGGCTCGGCGGCCTCATGAGCATCACCGGCCAGCCCGACGGTTCGCCCGGCGCCGAGCCGATGAAGGTCGGCGTCGCCGTCAGCGATCTCGTCACCGGGCTCTACACGGCGATCGCGATCCTGGCGGCGCTGTTCCACCAGGCGCGCACGGGCGAAGGCCAGTCCATCGACATGGCGCTGTTCGACTGCCAGGCCGCCGGCCTCGCCAACCAGGCGACGAACTATCTCGTGGGCGGAATGCTGCCGACGCGGCTCGGCAACGCCCATCCCAACATCGTGCCCTATCAGGTGTTCGCGGTCGCCGACGGCCACATGATCCTGGCCGTCGCCAACGACCGGCAATATGCGAGCTTCGCCCAGGCCGCCGGGATCGCGCCCGACCCGCGCTTCGCGACCAACGCGCTGCGCGTCGCCAACCGCGAGGCGCTGATCGCCCTTATCGCGCCGGCGATGAAGACGCGCACGCTCGCCCAATGGATCGCGGCGCTCGAGACCGCCAACGTGCCCTGCGGGGCGATCAACCGCATCGACCAGGTCTTTGCCGACCCGCAGGCCGTCGCGCGCGGGCTGGTCGTGCCGATGCAGCACGCCACCGGCGCGATGGACCTGGTCGCGAGCCCGCTGCGCCTGTCGCGCACGCCGCCGGAATACCGCTCCGCCCCGCCGCTGCTCGGCGAACACACCGACGCGGTGCTGCGCGGGATGCTGGGCCTCGACGCGGCCGAGATCGCCCGGCTGCGTGCCGACGGAACCATCTGAAATAGAACTTTATAATTCTCTACCTAGGGATCATAGTTCCCGGACCCATAGGGGAGGAGGGATCCATGATCAAGCTTTCGATTGCGACCGGCCTCGTCCTGGCCGGCATCTGCAGCACGGCAATCGCAGCCGATGCGAAGCAGACCGTGGGCGCTACCATGTTCACATCGGCCGTCGGACAGTGCAGCGGCGGCACGGGCTCCTGCATCGCAGCCGCAGCCTGTCCCCTCGGCGTCATCAAGAGCGGTGGCTGGTGGTACATCGTGCCCGACGGGACCAACCCCGCCTACGGCATCTGCAACAACGCCGCCGGCCTCTGCAAATCGGGCGTGACGAGTTGCGCCATCCAGACCTCGCCCGGCACCGCCTGCGGTTCGCCCGGTTGGAGTCGCCAGATGGCGCAAGTCACGATTTCCTGCGTCCAGCCGTAAGCGCGCGGCTCGCCCATGCCCCCGCGCGGGCGAGCCGCTCGTCTTTTAAGGTTCGCCGCAACCAATCCTTCAAGGCTTGCGTTTAGCCTCCATCTGGGAGGCTTCGATGCGAACGGCAATTCTGGCTCTGGTGAGTTTGAGCTGCATCGCTGTTCCGGCCTCGGCCATGGACCTCGGCGGCATGCGCCAGCGCGACACCCGCGCCTTCTGGCTGAAGCCGCAAGGCTGGTCCAACCCGCAGCCCGAGCAATCGTCCGGCCCGCCGCCGCAGACCAAATTCACCACGACCTATACCGCCGGCGTCGCGCGGCGCTTCGGGCTCGGCGGCGGGCATCTAGACTTCTTCGCCCGGCCGCTCGGCGGCGCGGGCGGACCGGCGCTCGCGGGCACCGTCGACGGCGGCGCGGCCAAGCTGGTGCTGCGCTGGCGCGATTAGAGCCTTTTCTCCGCCATCATCGTCTAGTATTGCTGAAACCTCGATATCCCAGGGGTGAATGCCATGTCGTACAAGGTCGCCGTGGTCGGCGCGACCGGCAATGTCGGGCGCGAGATGCTCAATGTGCTGGTCGAGCGCCAGTTCCCGGCGAGCGAGGTCGTGGCCTTGGCGTCGACGCGCTCCAACGGCAAGGAAGTCTCGTTCGGCGACGGCGTGCTGAAAGTGAAGGCGCTCGACTATTACGACTTCAAGGGCGTCGACCTCTGCCTGATGAGCGCGGGCGGCAAGATCTCCAAGGAGTGGTCGCCCAAGATCGCCGCCCAGGGCGCCATCGTCATCGACAATTCCAGCGCCTGGCGCATGGACCGCGACGTGCCGCTGGTGGTGCCCGAGGTCAACGCCGACGCGCTCGGCCAGATCAAGAAGGGCATCGTCGCCAACCCCAACTGCTCGACCATCCAGCTCGTCGTCGCGCTGAAGCCCTTGAACGACGAGGCCAAGATCAAGCGCGTGGTGGTCTCGACCTATCAGTCGGTGTCGGGCACCGGCAAGGAGGCGATGGACGAGCTCTTCACCCAGACCCGCGCCGTGTTCGTCGCCGACCCGATCGAGGCCAAAATCTATCCCAAGCAGATCGCCTTCAACGTCATCCCGCATGGCGGCGACTTCCTCGACAGCGGCTATACGACCGAAGAGTTCAAGATGATGGTCGAGACCAACAAGATCCTCGACCCCGATATCTCGCTCACCTGCACCGTGGTGCGCGTGCCGGTGTTCATCGGGCATTCCGAGTCCGTCAACGTCGAGTTCGAGCGCCCGATCACGGCCGAGCGCGCGCGCCAGGTGCTGCGTGCCGCCCCCGGTGTGCTCGTCGTCGACAAGCGCGAGCCCGGCGGCTACGTCACCCCGCTCGAATGCGCGGGCGAGGACGCGACCTATGTCAGCCGCATCCGCAAGGATCCGACGGTCGAGTTCGGGCTCTCGATGTGGGTGGTGAGCGACAATCTGCGCAAGGGCGCCGCGCTCAACGCCGTGCAGATCGCCGAGTGCCTGATCAACCGCAAGCTCCTGAAGGCGGCGTGACCGCGGACGATTTCCGCGCGCTGGTGGCGCGCTTCGGGGCCGCCGCGACCGCGGGCGACGGGCGCGGCCTCGCGCATTGCTTCACCGAGGACGGCGTCTATCACGACTATATCTACGGGCCGCATCGCGGGCGCGACGCGATCGCGGACATGCTCGAGAACCTGTTCCATCGCGACGCCGGCGAGTACGACTGGACGTTCTTCGATCCGGTCTGCGTGGGCGATCTCGGTTACGCGCGCTCGCTGTCGCGCTTCGTCTCGACCATCCCCGAGTTCAAGGGCCGCGAGGTCGTGATCGACGGCATCAGCCGCTTCGTGCTGAAGGACGGCCTGATCGCGGAATACCATGAGAGCGTGAACGGCGGCGTGGCGCAGTCGCAGCTTGGGCTGGCGCCCGAGCGCATGGCCAAGGTGATGGCCAAATGGACGAAGCGCCTGCTCGGCGAGGCCGAGGTGCGCGCTTACATCGACGCCGCGCGCGCCCGCTATGTCGGAGGCGGCTGAATGGATGTCCGTCCGCGCCGCTCCGTGCTCTACATGCCGGGCTCGAACGCGCGCGCGCTCGAGAAGGCGCGCGGGATCGCGGCCGACGCGCTGATCCTCGACCTCGAGGACGCGGTCGCGCCCGACGCGAAAGAGACCGCGCGCGCGCAGGTCTGCGATGCCGTCGCGGCCAAGGGCTTCGGCAAGCGCGAGGTGATCGTGCGCGTCAACGGCCCGTCGACCGCGTGGGGCGAGGCCGATTTCGCCGCCGCGCTCGCCGCCCGTCCGGACGCGATCCTGGTGCCGAAGGTTTCCACGCTTCAAGAGCTGCATCGGTGCGAGTACCTGATGGGCGAGAGCGACATCGCGCTCTGGATCATGGTCGAGACGCCGCTCGCGATCCTGAATGTCGCGAACCTCGCCGCCGGCGGCGGACGGCTTGAAGGTTTCGTCATGGGCACCAACGACCTGATCAAGGAGCTGCGCGGGCTCCACACGCCGGATCGCGCCAATCTAGCGGCCGCGCTCGGCCTCTCGGTCGCGGCGGCGCGCGCGAACGGGCTCGCGGCGATCGACGGCGTGTTCAACGACATCCAGGACGCGGACGGTTTCGCTGCCCAATGCCGCCAGGCCAGGAGCTTCGGCTTCGACGGCAAGACGCTCATCCATCCAAGCCAGGTCGCGCCGTGCAACGCCGTCTTCGCGCCGTCGCCGGACGAGGTCGAGGCTGCGCGCAAGGTCATCGCTGCGTTCGATCTGCCCGAGAACGAGGGCAAAGGCGCGATCAAGCTCGACGGCCGCATGGTCGAGCTCCTCCATGCCGAGATCGCGCGCCGCACCGTCGCGATGGCCGACGCGATCCGGGCGCTGGCATGAGCTAGAGTGTCATCCCGGAAACCGCGAAGCGGTTGTCCGGGACCCACGGAACGGACATGCGCGATCACGTCTATTTCGTCTACATGCTGGCAAGCGGTCCGCAGGGGACGCTCTACGTCGGCGTGACCAACGACTTGCTGCGCCGGGTTGCCGAGCACAAGGCGGGGGAGGTTCCCGGGTTCACGCAGAAGTACGGCGTCAAGACGCTAGTCTGGTTCGAAACGCATGGGGATATCAACGAAGCGGTCGGCCGCGAGAAGCGGATCAAGCGCTGGCGGCGAGACTGGAAGAAGAACTTGATCGAGCGCGACAACCCGCACTGGATTGACCTATACCCAGGCTTGCTCGACGGTGGGTCCCGGACCGCGCCTTCGGCGCGTCCGGGATGACAGAGGAGTTTTGGGACGGGCATGTCCAAATCCTGGGCCGGCAATTTCTTCGAGGATTTCCGCGTCGGTCAGCAGATCGCGCATGCGCCGTCGCGCACGCTGAGCGAAGGCGACGCGGCGGTCTACAAGGCGATCTACGGCTCGCGCTTCGACCATGGCGGGATCGACGACCTTCTGGTGTTCCACACCGTGTTCGGGATGAGCGTGAACGACATCTCGCTCAACGCGGTCGCCAATCTGGGCTACGCCGAAGGCGTGTTCCGGCGGCCGGTGCTGCCCGGAATGGTGATGCATGCGCATTCCGAAGTGATCGGGCTCAAGCAGAACTCGGACGGCAAGACCGGCATCGTTTACGTCCGCACCCGCGGCTTCGACGACGAAGGCAAGGAGGTGCTCGGCTTCGCGCGCTGGGTGATGGTGCGCAAGCGCGAGGTCGAGGCGCCGGCGCCCGAGACATTGGTTCCGAAGCTCGCGCCCTCGGTCGGCGCGAGCGCGCTGGTGTCGGGCTCGACGGCGCCGGTCGGCGACCACTTCTGGGACGACTATGCCATCGGCGAAAAGATCGACCACATCGACGGCACCACCATCGAGGAAGCCGAGCACGCGCTCGCGACGCGGCTTTATCACAATACGGCGCGGGTGCATTTCAACCTGTTCTCCGAGAAGCAAGGGCGCTTCGGCAAGCGGCTGGTCTATGGCGGCCATGTGATCTCCATCGCGCGCGCGCTGTCGTTCAACGGGCTCGAGAACGCGAGCCGCATCGCCGCGATCAACGGCGGAAAGCATTCGAACCCCACCTTCGCGGGCGACACGATCTTCGCGTGGTCGGAAGTCCTCGACAAAGCCGAGCTTCCCGTGCGCGACCAGGGCGCGCTGCGCCTCAGGCTCGTGGCGACGAAAAATCTTCCCTGTGCGGAATTTCCCGACTCGGGCGACAATGTCGTGCTCGATTTCGATTACTGGGCGATCCTGCCGCGCCGCTGATGCAATTGCTCTCCCAATTCCGCAAAGCCGTCTCGGGCGGCACGCTCAAGCCGGACCCCGCGCAGGAGCGCGTCGCGATCCGGCTCGACAAGCTCGTCGCGGCGCTCAAGGCGTGGCGGCCCGGCGGCTGGTTCTCGCGCACGCCCCCGCGCGGCCTCTACATCTGGGGCGATGTCGGCCGCGGCAAGACCATGCTGATGGACCTTTTTTTCGAGGCGGTGCCCGTCACGCCCAAGCGCCGCATCCACTTCAACGCCTTCATGCTCGATACCCATGCCCGCCTCCATGAGGAGCGCCGCAAGACCGCGGCTTCCGATGCCATTCTTCCCGTCGCCAGGCAGATCGCCGACGAGACGCGGCTGCTCTGCTTCGACGAGTTCCAGGTCGGCGATGTCGCCGACGCGATGATCCTTGGCCGCCTGTTCGAGCAGCTGCTCGACCGCGGCACGGTGATCGTGGCCACCTCGAACACCGCGCCCGAGCGCCTCTATGAGGGCGGCCTCAACCGCCAGCTTTTCCTGCCCTTCATCGATCTGATCCGCGCGCGCCTCGACGTCGTCGAGCTCAACGGCCCGACGGACTATCGCCGCCGCCGCATCGGCGAGCTAAAGGTCTATCTCACCCCGCTCGGGCCCGAGACCGACGCCGCGATGGACGAGGACTGGAAGGCTTTGACGGGGCGCGAAGGCGGCGCGCCGATGACGCTCACCGTGCTCGGCCGCCCGGTCCATGTGCCGTGCCAGGCCAAGGGCGTCGCACGCTTCGCGTTCGCCGATCTGTGCCTTCAGCCGCTCGCGGCCGCGGATTACCTCGCCATCGCGGACGCTTTCCACACGCTGCTGATCGACCGCATCCCGCAGATGGATGCCGCGATGCGCGACGCGGCGCGCAGATTCACCCTGCTCATCGACACGCTCTACGACCGCAACATCAAGCTGGTGTGCTCGGCCGCCGTGCCGCCCGACGCGCTCCATACCGAGGGCGGCAATGCGCCCGCGTTCCAGCGCACGGTGTCGCGCCTGATCGAGATGCAGTCGCGCGAATACCTCGAGCGGGCCGGCTAGCCCGCCGTTTTCCTTTCGCAATTGTGGGGATTTGGGAGAGTTGGGGATTGAACCGTCACGGTTCAAGGGGTGCCCGAAAATTTTTTTTGGCGCATAGTCGGGCCATGTCGAGCGACCTTTTCTGGACCGTGCTGCTGATCCTGGGCGCGATTGCGCTGGCTTCGCCCTGGTCGATCCGGCGCATCCAGGGCTTCGACGCCCGCAACCGCGCGCGCATCGACCAGGAACGCAGCGACCGCGGCGACGGGCGCGCCCATTTCCGGCACACCTTGAAGCTCGCCGAGGAGCAGGTCGAGACCGTCTCCAGCATCGCCATCGCCGACGAGCGCACAGGCCAGCCCGTGACCCGCTGGCTGTTCGAAGGCGAGCAATACGCCAGCGAAGCCGAGGCCAAAGCGGCGCGCGAGGAACGGATGGTCGAGATCGCGCGCGGCTTCTATGTCGATCTGCCCAGGGCGCTGGCGGCGCGCCGCGAGGAAGAAAGGCTCGGTTGATGCGCGAAATGTTGCTCGCGCTCGCGCTTCTGACCGCCGCGCCGATGCAGACCAGCGGCCCGGTGCCCAAGCTGCCGCGCCTGACCGCGTTCCCCGACGCCAATATCCGCGCCAAGGTCAACTTGGCTCTGGCCAGGCGCGAGAAATCCGACCGCGCCGCAAGGACCGACTGCAAGGCGCAGTCGCCGGATGCGTTCGACTATCGGGAGCGCGCGGACGTCACCTGGCTGTCGGCGCGCGCGATGAGCGTGGTGACGGTGGCCGAGTGGTTCTGCGGCGGCGCCCATCCCGATGCCGAGACGCGCGCTCTGACCATCGATCTCACCACCGGCGCGCAGATCGATTGGGCCGCGGTGTTCAAGCCGGACTACGACGCGGCTTTGCGCAAGCTCTACCGGGCGCGCTATGCCAATACGGACGCGCAGTGCCGCGACATGGTGAAGAGCGGCTTCTCGGACGACCTCGTGCTGTGGCTCGATGCCAGGAAGCATGCGCTGATGGTCGCGCCCGATTTCGCGCATGCCGTCGCGGCTTGCGCCGACCCGGTCGCGCTCGATGCGGGCGCTTTGGCGCCGCTGGTCGCCGATCCCAAATTCCTCGACGCGTTGCGTTAAGCCGCTTCGCCGCGCATCAGCCGTGGCAGCTTGCCGACATCGCCGCCGGCATGGCGCATGAAGAAGCGCCGCGCGGGGCCGATGCGGTCGACGATCCCCATCCCCAGGTCGCGGATCGCGCGCACCGGCGCGATGTCGTTGGAGAACAGCCGCGTCAAGGCGTCGGTCGCGACTCCCAAGGTGAAGCTGTCGAAGCGCCGCCAGCGCTCGTAACGCTTCAGGATATCGAGCGCGCCATAGTCGAGGCCCAGCCGCGCCGCGTCGAGCACGGTCTCGGACAGAGCGGCGGCATCCTTCAGCCCGAGGTTCAGGCCTTGGCCCGCGATCGGGTGGATGCCATGCGCGGAATCGCCGGCGAGCGCGAAACGCGGCCGCACATAGTCGCGCGCGAGGTGGAATTTGAGCGGATAGGACCAGCGCGGCCCCGCGGCCTCAGTCCTGCCCAGATGATCGCCGAAGCGCTTGGCGATCTCGGCGTCGAAGGCGGCATCGTCGAGCTTCATCATCTGCGGCGCCAGCGCCGCGCGCTCGGTCCAAACGAGAGATGAGCGATTGAAGTATTTTTGGCCTACCGCTTCGCTGCTTGAGGCCGGGGTCATGGGAAGGATCGCGAACGGCCCCGCGGGCAGGAAATGCTCATAGGCGACGCCGCGATGCGGCTTCTCATGCGCGACGGTGGCGACGATGCCCGTTTGCGGATAGTCCCAGCCGACCACGCCGATGCGCATCCGCTCGCGCATCGCCGAGTCGCGGCCGTCGGCGGCGACCGCGAGGCGCGCCGAGACCGTCTCGCCATTGCTCAGCCGCGCCGTCACGTCGCGCGGTCCCACCACGAGATCGCCGAGCGACGCCGGCGCGATCAGCGTGAGGTTCGGCGTGGCGTCGACCGCGGCGAACAGGCTCTCGCGGATGTGGCGGTTCTCGGCGATATGGCCTAAGGACGTGCCGGCTTCCGCGCCGTCGAAATGCAGCGAGAAGGGTGAGGGCGCGCGGCCGGGCGCGGCATCGGTGACGAGGATGTCCTCGATGGCCTCAGCGTTCGGCGCCAGATGCGGCCACACGCCGAGCGCGCGGTACATGCGCACGGCGGCATAGGCGAGCGCGCTCACCCGTCCGTCGAACGCGGCGCCGGTGACGGTCGAACGCGGCAGCGGATCGGCGACGACGACCTTTAAGCCCCCTTGCGCGAGCGCCAGCCCGAGCGTCAGCCCGACCATGCCGCCGCCGCCGATGATCACGTCCGAGGTTCTGTCCATGGCCCAAACTTTAAGCGATGGGCGCGGAATTTGGGCAGGGCTTTTCGCCGCGCACGGAAAACGTCAGCGGAATCAACGCCCCGCCGAGCGGCACGGTCCTTGAGTAGCGGCCGCCATGATCAAGTTCGACAGCGGCGACACCGCCTGGATGCTGACCGCCAGCGCGCTGGTCCTGATGATGACCGTGCCGGGTCTGGCGCTCTTCTATGGCGGCATGGTGCGCAAGAAGAACGTGCTCGCGACCCTGGCGCAGAGCTTCGGCGCGACCGCGGTCGTCACAGTGCTGTGGATGGCGATCGGCTATTCGCTCGCCTTCACCAAGGGCAACGCCTTCGTCGGCGGCGCGGGGCAGCTCCTGCTCGGCGGGATGGGACTGAACGCGGCAAACCCGCTCGCACCCACCATCCCCGAATCCGTCTTCATGTTCTTCCAGATGACCTTTGCGATCATCACTCCGGCCTTGATCGCGGGCGCGCTCGCCGACCGCATGAAGTTCTCGGCGTTCCTCTGGTTCGTGTCGCTGTGGCTGATCGTCGTCTATTGCCCGATCGCGCATTGGGTATGGGGCGGAGGCTGGCTGGGCCAGATGGGCGCGCTCGACTATGCGGGCGGCACGGTGGTGCATCTGAACGCCGGCACCGCGGCGCTGGTCGCGTGTCTGGTGCTGGGTCCGCGCCGCGGCTACCGCACCGACAACATGGCGCCGCACAACCTCGTGCTCAGCGTCGTCGGCGCCTCCTTGCTGTGGGTCGGCTGGTTCGGGTTCAACGCGGGCTCGGCGGGCGCTGCGAACGCCAATGCCGGCATGGCGGCGGCCGCGACGCAGATCGCGACCGCGGCAGCCTCGCTCGCCTGGATGGGCGCGGAGTGGGTCGTCGCCAGGAAGCCCTCGGTGCTCGGCATGATCTCGGGCGCGGTCGCGGGCCTCGTCGCGATCACGCCGGCCTCGGGCTTCGTCGATCCGCAAGGCGCGCTGGTGATCGGCTTGCTTGCGGGCGCGGTCTGCTATGTATCGGCGGTATGGGTGAAGCGCCTGGCCGGCTATGACGACGCGCTCGATGCCTGGGGCGTGCATGGCGTCGGCGGCGCCTTGGGCGCGATCCTCACCGGCGTCTTCGCCAAGGCTGCGATCAACCCGGCCGCGGCGCAGGCGAGCCTGCTCGTCCAGCTTGCCGGTGTCGCCGCGACCTTCGCCTATTGCGCGCTCGCGACCTTCGTCATCCTGAAAGCGATCGATCTGGTGATCGGCCTGCGCGTGCCGACCGAGGTCGAGATCGAAGGCCTCGACATCAACCTTCACGGCGAAACGGTGCACGGCTAGACTCACGCGGCTGTCGCTCAAGGTGTGCCGTGTTCCCAGGCCGTTTGTCCGCGCTTCCGCCGTCGTCTTTCGCCATGCTCGCGGGCCTGCTCGATCCGCATGCGCCGGGAGCGCCGCCCATCGCGCTCTCCATCGGCGATCCGCGTGGCTCCGTGCCCGGCTTCGTCATGGAGGCGCTGAACGGCCACGCGCACCAGTTCGGCGAGTACCCGCCGATCAACGGCACGACGGCCTGGCGCGACGCCGCGGCCGGGTGGCTGACGCGCCGCTTCGGCGTCGGAATCGATCCCGAGCGCGAGGTGCTGCCCTTGAACGGCACGCGCGAAGGCCTGTTCCTCGCGCCGTTCATCGTGACGCCCGAGAGCAAGGCCGGCGCGCGGCCGGTCATCCTGCTGCCCAACCCGTTCTACCAATGCTATGCGGCGGCGATCCTGTCGGCAGGCGCCGAGCCGGTGTTCGTGCGCGCCGATGCGTCGACGGGCTTCCTGCCCGATTTCGTGTCCCTGCCGAACGCCGTTCTGGAAAGAACCGTCGCAGCTTATCTGTGCTCGCCCTCCAATCCGGAAGGCGCGGTCGCCAGCGCGGAGTATTGGCGAACGCTGTTCGGTCTTGCGGACAAGTTCGACTTCACAGTGTTCGCCGACGAGTGCTACGCCGACATCTATCTGGGCGAGAAGCCGGTCGGCGCGCTCACCGTCCGCGGCGCGCCGTTCGAGCGGCTGCTCACCTTCCACTCGCTGTCGAAGCGCTCCTGCATGCCGGGCCTGCGCTCCGGCATCGTCGCGGGCAATGCCAAGCTGATGGCGACGTTCCGCTCGTACCGCAACTACGCCGGCCCGCAGGTCCCCATGCCGATCATGGCGGCGTCGGCGGCGGCGTGGGGCGACGAGGCGCATGTCGAGGCCAACCGCGAAGCGTTCGCTGAGAAATTCCGCCTCGCCGAGCGCATGCTGGGCAACCGCGCGGGCTTCCACAGCCCGGGCGGCGGGTTCTTCCTCTGGCTCGATGTCGGCAATGGCGAGGAGACGGCGCTTCGGCTGTGGCGCGAGGCGGGAGTGCGCGCGCTTCCCGGCGCTTATATGGGACGCGAAAGTGAACCGGGAAAACCCCGCACAAACCCTGGGTTTTCCTACCTCCGGGTCGCGCTCGTAAACGATTTGTCAACCATTTCCACGGCCCTTGAGCGGATGGTCGAAATCCTGGGCGAGCGGGCTTGATGCAGCGCCTCTACGAACCCTCTTCGCCGGCGCGCGAATTCAAGGACGCGATCGAAGGCGCGCGCCTCGCGCTCGCCCGCCTGCTGCAGCTCGCGATCCTGCGCGGCGCCGGGCTGGTGATTCTGCTCGCGACCCTGGCCGTGGCGATAGCACTGGTCACCTATTCCTCGACCGATCCGAGCCTCAACAACGCCACCGGCAAGCTCGCGAGCAATTGGCTCGGGCCTCTGGGCGCGACCGCGGCCGACATGCTGCTCGAAGCCTTCGGGCTCGCGGCCATCGTGTTCCTGGCGCCGCTGGCCGTGTGGGGCAGCCGCGCGCTGACGGGCCGCGGCATCAGCCACGCGGTGTGGCGCGCGGTCGCCTGGCCGCTCGGCACGGTGCTGATCGCGTCGGGCCTCGGCATCTTTCCGGCGATCGAGGGCCTTCCGGCGCGCGACGGCGGCTGGATCGGCATCGCCGCGGCGTCGCTCTCCGCCAATGCCGGACAGGTCTGGCACCAAGGCTGGATCGGCGTCGTGCTGCCCTTGCTGCTGTTGATCGCAGGGCTCCCGCTCGCCTTCATCGCGACGGGCTTGCGTCTCTCAGGCATCACGCGCGGGATCGGCACGGGCGCGGCGGCGCTCTATTGGGTGGCTTCGAAGATCACGTGGCCTAAGCGCGGCGCGTCGCACGACTATGACGAGGACGACGGGCCGGACGATCGCGAGATCGAGGACGAAGAGGATTCCTATCATCTCGACATCGCGCCCGAGCCGATCGCCGCCACGCGTCTCGCCGAGCGCCGCGAGAACCGGGTCAAGCGCGACGAGGCGCGCAAGGCCGCGCAGAGCAAGACCAAAGGCAAGCAGGCGGCGCTCAACCTCGCGTCCGGCGAATACCAGCTTCCGTCGCTCGCCTTGCTCCACGAGCCGCCGCATGCGAGCGACAGCTCCGCGCTCTCCGACGAGGCGCTGGAAGAGAACGCGCGCATGCTCGAGGCCGTGCTCGCCGATTTCGGCGTCAAGGGCCGCATCGTCGCCGTCCGGCCCGGCCCGGTCGTGACGCTCTACGAGTTCGAGCCGGCGGCGGGCGTGAAGTCCTCGCGCGTGATCTCGCTTGCCGACGACGTCGCGCGCTCGATGTCGGCAGTGGCGGCGCGCATCGCCACCATCCCGGGCCGCAACGTCATCGGCATCGAGCTTCCCAACATCAACCGCGAGACCGTCTATCTGCGCGAGATGCTGTCGAGCAGCGAGTACGAGAAGGCGCGCGCGCCGCTCACGCTTGCGCTCGGCAAGTCGATCGGCGGCGAGCCCATCGTCGCCGATCTCGCCAAGATGCCGCATCTCTTGATCGCCGGCACCACCGGCTCGGGCAAGTCGGTCGGCATCAACACGATGATCCTGTCCTTGCTCTATAGGCTGCCGCCCGAGCATTGCCGGCTGATCATGATCGATCCCAAGATGCTGGAACTTTCCGTCTACGAAGGCATCCCGCATCTGCTGGCGCCCGTGGTGACCGAGCCGCGCAAGGCCGTGGTCGCGCTCAAATGGGCGGTGCGCGAGATGGAAGAGCGCTATCGCAAGATGTCCAAGCTCGGCGTGCGCGGCGTCGAAGCGTTCAACGACCGCGTGCGCAAGGCGCGCGACAAGGGCGAGGTGCTCAAGCGCACCGTGCAGACCGGCTTCGACCGCGAGACCGGCAAGCCGATCTACGAGGACGAGACGCTCGAGCTCGAGCCGATGCCCTATATCGTCGTCGTGGTCGACGAGGTCGCGGACCTGATGATGATCTCGGGGAAAGAGATCGAAGGCGCGGTCCAGCGTCTGGCGCAGATGGCGCGCGCGGCGGGCATCCATCTCATCGCTGCGACGCAGCGTCCCTCGGTCGACGTCATCACCGGCACGATCAAGGCGAACTTCCCGACGCGCATCTCGTTCCAGGTCACGAGCAAGATCGACAGCCGCACGATCCTGGGCGAGCAGGGCGCCGAGCAGCTGCTCGGCCAGGGCGACATGCTCTACATGATGGCCGGCGGGCGCATCCGGCGCATCCACGGTCCCTTCGTCACCGACCACGAGGTCGAGGACGTCGTGCGGTTCTTGAAGAGCCAGGGCACGCCCGAATATCTCGATGCGGTCACCGAAGAGCCCGACGAGCCGGGCGACGATCCCTATGCGCTGATGGGCGCGGGCGGCGGCAATTCGAACGAGGGCGACGATCTCTACGACAAGGCGCTCGCCGTCGTCGCGCGCGAGCGCCGCGCCACGACCAGCTACATCCAGCGCCGCCTGCAGATCGGCTACAACCGAGCCGCTTCGCTGATCGAGCGCATGGAGGAAGAGGGCGTGATCTCGCGCCCCAACCACAAGGGCATCCGCGAAGTGCTGCTGCCCGAGCACGAGCAGCGGTAACCGGTGGGCGTCACCATCCACTATGCCGGCCGCCTAAAGGACGAAGCGGCCTACGATGCCGCCATCGCGATCGCGCGGGATTTCGCGCAAGCGCAAGGCTGGTCCTGCGCCGATATTCCGGAAGAGGTGCGCCATCTCGAGCGCATGAGCGAGGAAGAGGAATGGACCTATGACGGTCCCACGCGGGGCGTCGAGCTGCACCCGCATCCGCAGTGCGAGCCGGTCCGTCTCGAATTCGATCGTGAGCTCTATCTCCAGAACTACACCAAGACCCAGTTCGCGCCCATCGAGGTCCACATCGCCGTAACCGGATTGCTGCACGCGCTGGCGCCGTGCTTCGCCGCGCTCGCGGTCAACGACGAGGCCGAATATTTCGACACCGGCAACCGCGAGCGGCTGGCGCAATCGATCGAATGGGGCAATAGCACGCTGCGCGCCTTGACGGGTCCGGACGCGAAGGTCGGCGTCAAGCTGCCGAGCGGCCGGATCCTGGACGCAGGTGGCTGAGGCTCAGTCGCCGGTCTGGATCGCGTGGAATTCGCCGCCCGCGAAATAGAACTGCCGAGACGCCGCTTCCATCTGCTCCCAGACGATCGAGTCGTGCGCGATCTTGACCTTGACATGGGCCTCCTCGTCGGCGGCGCTGCCGGGCGGCGCGCGATAGACGACGGCCCCGACGGCATTGACCGGCGGCTCCAGTACATAGGCGCGAAAGCCTTTCGCCTGCGCCATCAGCGCCACCACCTGCTCGAGCCCGTTGTCGCGGTCGACCAGCGCCAGCCCAAAGGAGACGCGCCCGCTGCCGTCGAGCACAACTCTCGTCAGGCCGGGGCATTGGCCGTTGTGCGATTGCCGCCACGACAGGCGGTCGTCGGTGAGGAGATCGGGCATGTCGAGGATCGTCCAGCCGGGATGCCCCGCGAGATAGGACGCGACGGGCGGCGGCGGCGTGCAAGGCGCGGCCGAGGCTTGCGCGCCGGCCAGCAGCGCGCCGACCGACAGCAAGACGCTCCGCATCCCCATGCGCGGCACGATACGCCGCCTCGAGCTAGCCGCCAAGGCGCGGCCGGTCGATCAGGAACATCGCGGCGCCGAGCACGAGCCCTGTCGCCAACCCGCCGATATGGGCGGCGTTGTCGATGCCGGGCGTCATCAGGCCGAGCACGAGATTGAGGCCGACGAAGATCGCGCCGTTGACGAAGATCAGCGGGCGCGCCTCGGCCAGCCGCGCGTCGCCCAGCGCCACGAGGGCGAGCAGGATGCCGTAGAGCCCGAAGATCGCGCCCGACGCGCCGACGCTGACGATGTCGGGATGCAGCCACGCGCTCGCGATGTTTCCGCCGAGGCCGCAGGCAAGATAGGCGCCGGCCAGCCGCGCGTTGCGCGCCACCGGCATCAGGAACAGCCCGGCGAAGACGAGGCCGTACATGTTGTTGGCGACATGCATCAGCCCGGCATGCACGAACTGGCTGCCGATCAGCCTGAGCCAGCCCAGGCCGTGCAGCGCCGGCCCGTAATTGCCGCCCCAAACGATCAGGTCGTCGGCCTGGACCGACACGACGCCCAGCCCCGCGATCGCCATCGCGATATAGACGAGGATGTTGACGTCCAGCAGCAGCGCAAGGCCCCAATCCTCGCGCCGCGGCAGAAGCAGGAGGCCCAAGACGCCCGCGACCATCTCCGAATCTTCTTCCGTCTCGGCGCGCGGCCGGATCTTCTCCGGGTCGACTTCGGGCCACAGCACCATGAGCAGCCAGACCGCGACACCGGCCGCGAAGGTGCCGGCCATCCAGCCGAGCGCGTTGCCCATGCGCTGCTCGAACGGATCGGTGTGCGGCACGACGATGACGGCGTCGGTGCTCGCGCCCTGCTTCTCCAGCGCCCTGGCGAAGCCGCGCAGCTCGGCGCTGGGCGCGAGGCGCTCGAGATAGGTGTAGCGCGCGGGATCCTCGGAATCGAACGCCTCGCGGCTGCGGTCGATGAACGCCCTGTAGCGCGCATCCTTCTCGGCATCGGACAGCCGGTTGTCGACGGTCTCGGTGTATCGCAGCCCGATACGCACGCCGTTGTCGTCGCCGCAAAGCGGCACTGCGATATAGAGCAGGAAGCGCAGGTTTTCGTTGTGGCGCCCGCCGACCTCGGCAACCGCGTCCACCGCGGGGTTGACGCGGTCGAGGCAGACATGGCCGGCCTGGAAATAGCGCGCGCAGGGCTTGCTCGCGATGGCGCGCGCATCGTCCACATGCGCCAAGGTGCCGCTTGCGGCATGGACATAGTGCTGCGCGATGATGGTCGGCACCGCGATGGTCGCTATGGCCACCAGGGTGTAGAGCAAATTCACGCGCTCCAGGTCGATCATCAGGATCTTGACCTTGGGATCGACCACCGCGAAGGCGAGCAGCACCGCGATTGCGAACGGGATCCAGGTCGCGACGAGTTCCTGGTCGATCGCGATCCAGCCGGTCTCCTCGACGAACAGCCAGTCGAGCGCGGAATAGCCGGCGAGAACCGCGAGCGCGAGCAGCGGCACCGAAAGCAGGAGCCCGATCTTGGGCTTGAATTCGTCCGGGTCCATCGTCAGCTCGCTTTGCGCTTCGGGCGGTCGATCAGGAGGATCGCGAAGCCGATCAGCAATCCCGTCACGGTTCCGCCCAGATGCGCGGCGTTGTCGGTCGAGGGCGAGATGAAGCCGAAGACGAGGTTGAGGCCGACGAAGATCGCGGCCGTCGTCCACACTTCGGGGCCGAGCGCGCGGATGCGCGCGTCTTTCAGGCCATAGAGCACCAGCAGGATCGCATAGAGCCCGAAGATCGAGGCCGAGGCGCCGACGGTCGTCGTCACCGACCAGGTGGCGCTCGCAAGCCCGCCGCCGATGCCGCAAAGCAGATAGCACAGGATCAGCCGCGCATTGCGCATCGCGGGCGCGAGGCACATCGCGGCGAACAGGAAGCCGGTGAGGTTGTTGGCGATGTGCAACAGGCCGCCATGCACGAACTGGAAGGTGACGAGCCGGAGCCAGCCGGCATCGTGGAGCAGCGGCCGCGAGATCGCGCCCCAGGCCGCCAGGTCGTCGGTCGGGAAATTCATCACGCCCAGCCCCGCGAGCACCATCGCGAGATAGACCGCGATGTTTACGTCCACCAGCAGCGGCAATCCGTATTGCGCGCGCGTCGGCCGCAATATCTCGGCGAAGTCGGGCCCGAGCGGCTTCGGTTGCACGGGCAGGGGCGTCGCGCGCAAGGGCGCCGCGAGCACCGCGACGGTCCAGGCGAGCCACAGCGCGGCTCCGGACATCAGCGCCCGGAGCAGCCAGCCGTCGGCGCGCGCCTCGAACGCATCGCTGTGCGGCAGCAGCACGATCGCGTCCGGCGCCGCGCCGCTCCTGGCCAGCATCTTGTCGAAGGCGCGGCGGTCGGCATTGTTGCCCGCGCGCTCGAACCAAGTGTAGCCGGCGAAGTTCTCGGCCGCGATGGCGGCGTCGGTCCGGCGCGCGAAGGCGACGATCTGCGCTTTGCGCGCGGCATCGTCGATGCGGTTGCTGACGGTGTCGCGATATTCGAAGCCGAGCCACGCGGTGGGCGTGTCGCAGGCCGGGATCGCGACATGGAAGGTGATGCTCGACACGTCGCCGCGGTCGTCGTCGTCCGCGAGCACGGAATCGACGACGATGCGGCCCCGGTCGAAGCAGGACGCCTTCAGCGTGTAGAACCGCGCCGGCGGCGCCTGCGCGATCTCCGCGGCGTTGTTCAGCCGTTCAAGCCGCCCCGCCGTCGCGCCGATATGAAGCTGGATCAGCGCCAGCGGCACGGCGATGGCCGCCGTCGCGAGCAGGTCGTAGAGGAACGGCAGCCCGCGCTTCGGGTCCAGCGCGAACAGCTTGAGCTTGGGGTTCACGAATGCGAGCACCAGCGCGAAAGAAAGCACGCCGGGCAGCCAGATATCGGCCAGGTCCTCGTCCAGCGGCAAGGGGCCTGCGCCCGCGACCAGCAGGAGGTTCAACCCCGAATAGACCACCGCGAGCGATACGGCGATGGCCGCCACGGGCAGCCACAGCTGCCGCAACTTCCGCCCCGCTTGTCCCACCGCCGTTCCCTCCCGCTCGCGCAGTGGTAACATGATGCATGACATCGCCCAATTCGAAAGCCGGGCCGAAGGCCGAGCTGGACGCGTTCCTCGACCGCTTCACCCCCGAGCTCGCCAAGAGCACGCGCGGCGTGCTGAAGGCGATGCGCAAGCTCTGTCCCGGCGCGACCGAGCTCGTCTACGACAACTACAACGCGCTCGCGGTCGGCTTCGCCACCGGCGAGCGGGTGAAGGACGTGTGGTTCTCCATCGCGGTCTATCCCAAATGGGCGAGCCTGTTCTTCTTCAAGACCCTGCCGCTCCAGGATCCCGCAAAGCGCCTCAAAGGCGCGGGCTCGACCACGCGTCACATCGTGCTCGCGAACGGCGCCGCCACCTTGGCCGAGCCGGAGGTCGCGGCGCTGATCGACCAAGCGCTCGACAAGGCCGGGCGGCCGTTCGCGGGCGGCAAGAGCCGGATCGTGATCAAATCGGTCTCCGCCAAGCAGCGGCCGCGCCGCCCTTCCTAGCGGACGCGGGTCTGCCTATATAAAGGGAACGCATCCGTCGGAGGGTCCATGTCCTATATCCAGAAATCGCTCGGCGCCGACGAGAAGCTCGTCGCCGTGGCGCGCTTCCACTGGTGGTACGCCGTGCAGGCCTGGGCGGCGCTGATCTTCCTCGGCGTGTTCATCATCGGCATCTGGATCTTCTTCGAGATGATGATCCGCAAATGGACGACCGAGATCGGCATCACCACGCACCGCTTCATCGTCAAGACGGGGCTGTTCAGCCTGCACACCGAAGAGATGGCGATCCACAACATCGAAGGCGTGAAGGTGAGCCAGGGCTTCTGGGGCCGCATGCTCGGCTATGGCACCCTGCGCATCGAAGGCACCGGCGTCGACGCCATCGTGCTGCCGCCCATCGCCGACCCCATCGCCTTCCGCGCCGCGATCGAGACCGCCAAGGGCATCGAGGGCGGAAGCGCCAAGCCTAGATGAAATCGGCTGCGCGAGAGCCCGCGACCAGGCTAGATGAAGTTCGCGGTGGTGATCGTCCCCGTATAGTTCGTGATGTCGAAGACATAGTCGCTGCCTGAGTAGCGCGCGTTGTCGTCTGCGTCGATCATCAGCAGAGTGTGACCGTTGAGATTGCCGCCGGTGACTGTAACGATGGTGGCGCCCCCCGCGTGCATCGCATTCAAGGCTGCCAGATCGTCGTCGATATCGAACGTGTCGGCCGAACCTGAGGCCGCGTAGATTCCCGTCACCGTCGTGGCCATGTTGCCCAGTCCGAATTTGTCCGCACTCGCCTCGAAATCGGCAATCGTGTCGAACAGATCGCCGCTCGATTCGCCGGCGCTGCCATAGATGAAATGGTCGGCGCCGGCGCCGCCGGTGATCGTGTCGTTGTTTATGCTCCCTCGAATGGTGTCGTTTCCCGAGCCGCCGTCGATCGTGTTCGCGATCAGGCTGCCGACAATCGTGTCATCGCCCGCGCCCCCGTAGATCGTGCTGGGAAGCATGCCGCCATAGATCGTGTCGTTGCCCGCGCCTCCGATGATGGTGAAATGCACCGTGCTGTTACCCGAGCCGTCGAAGCCGAGCACATCGCCCGCCCCGAGCGCCGAAGCGTCGATGGTGCAGGTCGCTCCCGATGTCAGAAAATCGGGATCGATGTTGATCCTGTAGCTGTGACCGCCGGCGAGGTCGAGGAACTCGATGCTGGCGATCACGCCCGGGCCGGAACCCAACGTGAGCGCGTTCGCACCGGTATAGTCTCCGTCCAGGTTGAGGGTGTCGACGCCATCGCCGCCGTTGATCGAATCCGCATCGGTGAGATTGACGCCCATGTTGAAGATGTCCGCGCCGGTGCCGCCGATCAGCGTGTCGGTCTCCGCACCCGCATCGAAGATCAAGCTGCCCAAGTCGATTGCCGAACCATCGAACTTCAGGATGTTGCTGGAGCCAAGCGCGGTCCCGTTCACGGTGAGCGTCCCGCCGGCCTCCATGATATTGTCCGAGGTGGCAAGCACGTAGTCGTGTGCGCCAAGCAGATCGAGCGCGTCGATGCGATACATCATGTCTCCATCGATATGAAAGGCGCCGCCGCCCACCGTTCCGTAGTTGCCTTCCAGGGAAAGCGTGTCGTTGTCGCCTTCGCCGTCGACGCTGTCGGTATGGTCGAACGTGGCCCCGAAGATGAAGACGTCGTCGCCCGGATTGCCGAACGCATGATCGCTGCCGCCGAGCGAGAAATCGAAGATGTCGGCCTTGCCACCGCCTATGAGACCGCCGAACAGCCCGTCGTCGCCCACGCCACCGATAATATGCAGGCTGCCGTTCCCGATGTCGGTGCCGACGACGTCGAGCTGGTCGGTCGCGGCGAGCGACGATCCGTTGATCGTGAGCGTCGCACCAACGGGGACCGAGGTGTGATTGAGGAGCAAGGTATAGCTGTGGCCGGCGACGAAGGTGATCTCTTCGACGTTGAGGAGCGTATTGGTCATGAACGCGAGTTCGCGGCTGTGAACATGCCAATAGTCGCCATCCATGACGAGCACATCGCTGCCCGCGCCGCCATCGATGCTGTCCGAGTTCGTAAGCGCGCCGCCGACATAGATGACGTCGCCGCCGCCGCCTGCGTTGATCGTATCGGCGCCCCCTTTCTCCAGGTGGATGCGGTCGCCCTTGGCGCCGCCGGCAATCGAGTCGTCTCCGCTGCCGGCGAAGACATCGAAATGACCATCCAGCTCGGCCGAGCCGTCGAAGGCCAATCTGTCGAGGCCGGAGAGGCCTCCCGCTTTGATCGTCAGCCTGCCGCCCGCCGCCACGGTGTTGTCGTCCGTCGTCAACGAATAGTCGTGTCCGGCCTGGAGCGCGAGCGTCTCGACGTTCACCATCGTCGCGGCACCGAAGACGAGCTCCGCGGAATAGTCGCCGTCCAGGGTGACCTTGTCGGCGCCGTCGCCGCCGTCGATATGGTCGTCGGCGGTCAACGTGGCGCCCACCCAGAAGATGTCGTTGCCGCCGCCGCCGTTCGCGGTGTCGTTGCCTCCGAGCGTGAGGTTGAAGATATCGTCGCCGGTGCCGCCGGTGAGATCGTCGTCGCCATGCCCACCGCGGATCGTCATCTGCGCCCTCAACCCAAGGTTTTGAGCGAGCCTAAAACACGCAGAGACCGGCCGCAAGACAGGTCCGGGCCGGGGTGGAATCTACCGGGCGGATGAAGTTCGCCGTCAGATGAAATCACCGGCAGCGATCGTGCCGGTGTAGCTGGTGATGTCGAACAGGTAATCGGCGCCCGCGTCATAGGTCGCGTTGCCGTCGCCGTCGACCATCAGGAGCGTGTGGCCGTTCAGATCGCCGCCCGTCACCGTGATCACCGTCGCGCCGCCGGCATGCATCGCGCCGAGACCGGCGAGATCGCTGTCGATGCTGGCCGCACTGACCGCGCCCGACGCCGCATAGACCGCCGAGACGGCGTTGCCGAGATGGAACACATCGGAATCCGCGTCGTAGTCGGTGATGGTGTCGTGCCAGGTGCTGCTCGACGCGCTGCCGCTCGCATAGCGGAACGTGTCCTCGCCGCCGCCGCCGGTGATCGTGTCGGCCAGCCCGCCGGACCGGATCGTGTCCTCGCCGTCGCCGCAGGTGATGACGAAATGGCCGTCGCTTTCGGCCGTGCCGTCGAAAATCAGCGAGTCGCCGGCGAGCAGCGCGGTCGCGTCGACCGTCATCGTGGCGCCCGAGGCGACGGTCCCGTCGGCGGTCGTGATGTCGTAGGCGTCGCTGCCGGCAAGGTGCAGATACGCGATGTTCTGCAGCGTCGTCTCGCCCAGCACCAGCGCGTTCGCGCCGGAATAGTCGCCGTCGAGATTGACGGTGTCGATGCCGCCGCCGCCGCCGATCGTGTCGGCAGCCGTCAGATGGCCGCGCATGTTGAAGGTGTCGGCGAGCTCGCCGCCGGTCAGCGTGTCGGTCTCGGCGCCGACATCGAAGACGAAGTTGCAGTCGGTCTCGGCCGAGCCGTCGAAGGTCAGCGTGTCGGTGGAGAGCAGGCTCTGCGAGTCCACGTTCATCGACGGATTGAGGAACGAATCCACCGTGGCGTCGACCGTGGTGATGTCGTAGTCGTGGCCGCTGTTCACCGTCAGCTTGTCGATGCCGGTCATGGTCGTGGCGCTCAGCACCAGCGCGTTCGCGCCGGAATAGTCGCCGTCGAGATCGACCGTGTCGAAGCCGACATTGCCTTCGATCGTGTCGGCCGCCGTCAAGGTCGAGCCCATGGCGATAAGGTTCTGGCCGGTGAAGCTGAACGCGGTGTGCACCGTGTCGGTGCCGCCGCCGACCATGTTGAAGGTGTTGGTTCCCTGGCCGCCCCAGATCTCGTCGTCGCCGGCGCCGTCGAAGAAGTTGAGCACCGCGTCCGTCTCCGCCGAAGCGTCGAAGGTCAGCTTGTCGCCGCTGCCCAGCGCCGTCGCGTCGATCACGATGTTGTCGAGGGATGCGAAATTGTTGTCGTCGGTGGTGAAGTTGTAGTCGTGGCCGCCGGCGAAGATCAGGTTCTGGATGTTCTCGATGTTGTGCGGCTTGAAGACCATCCCGAAGGAATAGTCGCCGTCGAAATCGATCTCGTTGCCGTCGCCGCTGACGCCGTGGCCGCCGCCATCGATATAGTCGATCGACGAGAAACCGCTGCCGACCTTGAAGATATCGTTGCCCGCGCCGCCGGTCAGGCGATAGGTGCCGTCCTGGAGCAGGAACCGGAACGTGCCGTCGCTCTCCGCCGAGCCGTCGAAGATCAGCACGTCGCCGAAGAACGCCCCGCTCGCATCGACGAGGAACTGCATGCCGCTTGCCGTTACCGCGTCGGTGGTCGTGATCTGATAGCCGCCGCCGCCGTCGAGGTCGAGCTCTTCGAAATTGGCGAAGTTGGTGTCGTTCAAATGCAGCGCCTTGGCGCCGGTATAGCCGCCGAAGTTCGGCGTTTCGCCCGCGGACAGCTCCATCACGTCATAGCCGGTGCCGCCGTCGAACTGGTCGAACGCCGATTGGAAGGTGCCGCAGGCGTCGACGATGTCGTCGCCGCCGCCGCCCTTGCCGGTGTCGTGGCCGCCGGCCTCGAAGCTGAGGAAGTCGTCGCCTCCGCCGCCGATGAAAGTGTCGTCGCCGTTGCCGTCGAAGAAGGTGAAGCTGCCGTCGGTCTCGGCCGAGCCGTCGAAATAGGCGCTGTCGGCGAAGCCCAGGAACTCGGCATCGACGGTCATCGCGCCGCCCGTGGCGAGCGTCCCGTCGCTGGCGGTGAGGTGATAGCTGTGCCCGCGGTCGAGATCGATCTCGTCGATCCCGGTCATGGTCGCGGCGCCGAAGATCACGGCATGGCCGCCGGTATAGTCGCCGCTGAGGGCGACGGCGTCGAAGCCGGTCCCGCCCGCGATCTTGTCGCCGGCGTCGAGTGCCGCGCCCAGGTAGAACACGTTGGTCCCGTTGCCCGCGGTCGCCGTGTCGCTGCCGCCGAAGCTCAGATCGAAGACGTCGCCGACCTGGCCGCCGGTGAGCACGTCGTCGCCCGCGCCGCCGGCGATGTAGAAGCCGCCGTCGCTCTCGGCCGCGCCGTCGAAGATCATCACGTCGCCCGCGCCCAGGAGCGAGCCGTCGACGATCATCTGCTTGCCGGCGGCGACCGTCGCGTCGTTGGTGATCAGGTCGTAGCGATGCCCGGCCTCCAGCCCCAGATATTCGACATTCGTCATCGTCGTGGCCGCGAAGAGGATGGAATCGTCGCCGCTCATGCCGTCGATGAAGACGCCGTCATTGCCGTTGCCGCCGTCGATGGTGTCCAGGGCGTTGAACGATCCGCCCATGTCGATCAGATCGGCGCCGCCGCCGCCACGGACGGTGTCGTTGCCGCCATTGCCCAGGTGAAAGGTGTCGTTCCTGGCGCCGCCCGTGAGCACGTCGTCGCCCGCGCCGGCATAGACGTTGAAGCGGCCATCGGTCTCGGCCGCGCCGTTGAAGGTCAGCGCGTTGCCGCCCGCAAGCGCGCCGGCCTTGATGGTGAGCTGCACGCCCGCCGCGACCGTGACGTCGCTGGTGGTGAGGTCGTAGCTGTGGCCGTCGTTCAGATAGAGCTTCTCGACACCCACCATCGTATCGGCCGCGAACACGACGGCGTGCACGCCGCTGTAGTCGCCGTTCAGGGTGACCGTGTCGATGCCGGCGCCGCCGTCGATATGGTCGGCCGCGGTGAGCGTCGCGCCCATCCAGAAGGTGTCGTTGCCGTCGCCGCCATCGACGGTGTCGTTCCCGCCCAGCGACAGGTTGAAGGTGTCGTCGCCCGTCGTGCCGGACAGATCGTCGTCGCCGGCGTGACCCCGAATGACCGCAGACATGGCGAATCCCCTCACGCGAAATTACGCGAAGTTTAGCATGCGATCCGTGACGGTCCTACATGGACAATCCGCGCCGGAGTGCGCAGAATCCGCTCTCCAAGCCGGGGGAACCATGCTCAGACAATCGCTCGCATCGATCGCAGCAACGCTTCTGCTCGCAACCGCCGCGCAAGCGGGCGACGCGGCGCAAGGCAAGGTCGTGTTCCAGCGCTGCGCGATCTGCCATCGCGTCGACAAAGGCGGCGGCAACGGGCTGGGGCCGAACTTGTTCGGTGTGGTGAACCGCAAGGCCGGAACGGTCGCAGGCTTCTCCTACTCGGCGGCGCTGAAGAGCTCCGGCCTCACTTGGACCACGGACAAGCTCACCCAATGGGTCGCGCACCCTGCCGCGCTCGTGCCCGGCAACCGCATGGCCTTCGCCGGCCTGAACAACCCGCAGCAGCAGGCGGACGTGGTCGCGTATCTCCAAACGCTCAAATAGCGGCAACAGGTAGGGACTCCTAAAGCAGCCCGTCGAAGAACGCGCTCACGGAAACGTCCAACATCTTCGCGATCTCGAACAGCTGCGCTGGATAGATCCGCGCGCTGCCGCGCTCGTGCTTCCTCAATTGCGCGATGCCGATGCCGAGCCGCGCAGCCATCTCGGCCGTGCTCACGCCGCGCGTCAGCCGCAGACGCAGCAGCGCTCTTCCAACATGAATGTCGATGCGATTCGGCTTCTTGTGCTTTGTCATGTCCGCAGCTTGCGGAGGAGCGGCCGAGAAAAACACCTTTAAGTCTTAAAATGAGCCTCGAAAGGATGAATATAGCCCTCGTGGTGGTAAAACGCGTGGCGCGCGCCGACAGTGCTGCCATGGTCACCGCGCGACAAATCCGGGCAGCCCGTGCGCTTCTCGGATGGTCTCAACAGACGCTAGCCGATGAAGCCATCGTCGCGCTCAACGCCGTCACCCGACTTGAGCGCGGCGAAGTCGATCCGCGCGTCAGCACGATGAACGCCGTCGAGAAAGCGATTCGCAAGGCCGGCATCGAATTCATCTCGGCCGCCAATGGCAAAGGCGAAGGCGTGCGGATGGCGACGGCGAAGGATTGAGTCCAAAAGAAGAGAATGTTCTGCGGTGGAACAGTGAGGCCGCTTTGCTTATGATCTGGCATCGCGGAGTTCTTCGTATGACACCAAGAGAAAATCACCGCCCTAAGCGCCGCAACCGCGAAGTGTTGGGCCTCGAGGATTTCACCGAAGAAGACATCGCGGCCATCGAGGCGTCCGAGATGGATCCCAAATACGACTATCTCAACGAAGAGCTCAAAGACTGGCAGCCGTGAAACTGCCTGGCGAGAAGCAGGGCTATTAGATGGATATTCTCATAGTTGACTATAATACGCAGAGAGAGCTAGAATTCGTCCGATGTGGGACGAGCGGAAGCCAGGCTGGGTCGAGCCGCGCATAAAAGCGGCGCCGAAAATCCGGCAAGTCTATTGGTGCGATTTCTGGAAGGACGCCATGCTGCCGGAGTTCTGGAAAACCCGGCCGGTCATTGTCGTGTCTTACAAGAACACTTTGCATGGGCCGTGTCTGGTGGTGCCGACCTCGACGATTTCGCAGGAAGAGAACCGATGGGGGCATCGGCTTTCGGTGACCTTCGATGGCGTTCAGTCGTGGGCGGTGTGCAATCAGCCTTCGACGGTTTCGCCGAGCCGATTCAATCAATTTGGAGGACGGATCCCGCTTCTGCCGGAGGCAGATTTCAACGCCGTGCTGGCCCTTCTGAACCAGTGGCTGCCCAGGCCGTTTTCTTAGTTGAAAAAAGAGGATTGTTGGCTTATATCCTACGCATTCGCGGCCCCGGCAGGGTGTCCGTTGCCCGCAAGGGAGACGTTCGACCAAGGGGAGCCCTCGAAAGCTCCCCTTTGGTTTTCCTGGCGCCCCGCCCACCGCCTGCGGCGGGTTGACGCAGTTTTTGCTTTTTGCTGCGTCGCAACCAAAATTCCCGAGGAATTGCGCCTGTGCACAAGGCAGGCAATCCGCGATGACGCTTCGTTGACAGGCAGTCAGTCCCGGTCCTAGTTTTTGCGCCGCACAAAACGGGGTGGGGCTCAACGAGGTTGCGGACCGGTAACGCCGGACGCGAAAAATCGCCGCCCATTAGGGATCTGCTCAGCCATGAAGGTACTGGTGCCCGTCAAGCGGGTGATCGACTACAACGTCAAGGTTCGCGTCAAAGCGGACCAGAGCGGCGTGGACCTCGCGAACGTCAAGATGTCCATGAACCCGTTCGACGAGATCAGCGTCGAGGAAGCCGTCCGCCTGAAAGAGAAGGGCAAGGCGACCGAGGTGATCGCGGTCTCCATCGGCCCGGCGCAGGCGAGCGAGACGATCCGCACCGCGCTCGCCATGGGCGCCGACCGCGGCATCCTGGTGAAGACCGACGGCGAGGTCGAGCCGCTGGCGGTGGCGAAGATCCTCAAAGCCATCTGCGACGCCGAACAGCCCAAGCTGGTCATCACCGGCAAGCAGGCCATCGATGACGACAGCAACCAGACCGGCCAGATGCTGGCGGCGCTGCTGGGCTGGCCGCAGGGCACCTTCGCGCACAAGCTCGAGCTCGAGGCCGACAGCGCGAAGATCGAGCGCGAGATCGACGGCGGCTTGCAGACCGTCGAGGTCAAGCTGCCGGCGGTGATGACCACCGACCTGCGCCTGAACGAGCCGCGCTATGCCTCGCTGCCGAACATCATGAAGGCGAAGAAGAAGCCGATCGACGAGAAGACGCCGGCCGATTACGGCGTCGACGTCACGCCGCGGCTCAAGACCCTGAAAGTCGCCGAGCCCGAGAAGCGCAAGGCGGGCGTGAAGGTGAAGACGGTCGCGGAGCTCCTCGACAAGCTCAAGAACGAAGCGGGAGTGATCTGATGGCCACGCTCGTCATCGCCGAACACGACAACAAGTCGCTCAAGGATTCGACCGCGAAGGTCGTGAGCGCCGCCACGCAGATCGGCGGCCCCGTGCATGTCCTCGTCGCGGGCCAGGGCTGCGACGCGGTCGCGGAAGCCGCGTCCAAGCTCGCGGGCGTGGAGAAGGTGCTCGTCGCCGACGACGCGCTCTATGCCAAGATGGTCGCCGAGACGATGGAGACGCTGATCCTCTCCCTCGCCGACAAATACGACGCGCTGCTCGCGCCGGCCACGACCAACGGCAAGAACACCATGCCGCGCGTCGCCGCCAAGCTCGACGTGCCGCAGGTGTCGGAAATTCTGAGCGTCGTTTCGCCCGACACCTTCGTGCGGCCGATCTATGCCGGCAACGCGATGGCGACGGTCCAGGCGCCCGCGGGGAAGAAAGTCATCACCGTCCGCACCACGACCTTCAAGGCGGCGGGCGAGGGTGGCAGCGCTTCCATCGAGAAGATCGGCGTCGCGTCCGATCCCGGCCTGTCGAAATTCGTCGGCGAGGAACTGTCGAAATCCGAGCGTCCCGAGCTGACCTCGGCCAAGATCGTGATCTCGGGCGGCCGCGGCATGCAGTCGGGCGACAATTTCCACATGCTCGAGAAGGTCGCCGACCGTCTCCACGCGGCGGTGGGCGCGAGCCGCGCCGCGGTCGACGCCGGCTTCGTGCCCAACGACTACCAGGTCGGGCAGACCGGCAAGGTCGTGGCCCCCGACCTCTACATCGCGGTCGGCATCTCGGGCGCGATCCAGCATCTCGCCGGCATGAAGGATTCCAAGGTCATCGCCGCCATCAACAAGGACGAAGAGGCGCCGATCTTCCAGGTCGCCGATTACGGCCTCGTCGCCGACCTGTTCAAGGCGGTGCCCGAGATGGACGAGGAATTGGCCAAGCTCGGCTACTGAACAACGCGTAAAGGACATTCCATGGGTATCGAACGCATCGGCGTAATCGGCGCGGGTCAGATGGGCAACGGCATCGCCCATGTCCTCTCGCTCGCGGGTTTCGACATCATGCTCGAGGACGTCAACACCGAGCAGCTCGGCAAGGCGCTCGAGCGCATCACCAAGAACATGAACCGTCAGGCGGCGCGCGGGTTGATCAAGAGCGAGGCGATCGAGCCGGCGCTGAAGCGCATCCACACCGCGCAGGACCTCGACGCGATGCAGGACCGCGACCTCGTGATCGAGGCCGCGACCGAGGACGAAGCGGTCAAGCGCAAGATCTTCCAGGACCTCTGCCCGCGCATCGGCAAGAACACGCTCATCGCGACCAACACCTCGTCGATCTCGGTCACGCGGCTCGCGGCCTCGACCGACCGGCCGGAGCATTTCATCGGCATCCATTTCATGAACCCGGTGCCGATGATGCAGCTGGTCGAGGTGATCCGCGGCATCGCCACCGACGACTCGACCTTCCAGGCCGCGCTCGAGATCGTGCGCCGCGCCGGCAAGACGGTCGCTTACGCCGAAGACTTCCCCGCCTTCATCGTCAACCGCATCCTGATGCCGATGATCAACGAGGCCGTCTATACGCTGTACGAAGGCGTCGGCAACGTCGAGGCCATCGACACCGCGATGAAGCTCGGCGCCAACCATCCGATGGGGCCGCTGCAGCTCGCGGATTTCATCGGGTTGGACACGTGCCTGAGCGTGATGCAGGTGCTGTATGAGGGCCTCGCGGATTCCAAGTATCGCCCGTGCCCGCTGCTGGTGAAGTATGTCGAGGCCGGATGGCTGGGCCAGAAGACCGGCCGCGGCTTCTACGACTACCGCGGCGATCACCCGGTCCCGACGCGCTGATCCCTACAGCTTGCACTCCGCGCTCTTGCCGTTGTGCGCGCGCAGCACGTCCTTGACGTAATAGAGCGTCATGCCTTGCGCCTTCGCGTCCGGCCCGGCGCCGGGCAGGGTGGCGACCGCTTTCGTCCACTCGGCGGCGCATTCGTTCGCGTCGCGCGAAGAGGCCGAACAGGCGATCAGCGCATCGAACGCGCTACGGTAGGCGCGGAACTGCGCGTGGCTCATCGCGCCGCCATGGCCGGGCAGGATCGTCGTGAAGCGCGTCTTGTCGATGTCGCCGAGCGCCTTGCTCCAGCCTGCGGGACAGGCGGTGTCGAGGAACGGGGCGGGCAGGGTGATCAAATCGCCCGACGCCGCGATCCGCGTCGCGGGGTCATAGACCCATACATCGCCGTCGGTCGCGGCATTGGGCGCGAGGTTCACCGCGAGCCGCTTGCCCGCGATGTCACGCGTCGCCGATCTGTCGACCACGACATCGGGGCGCAGCGCCTGGCCGTTCCTGGTGGTCGCGATGTCGTTCCGCACGTCCTCGGCGGTCTCGGGCGGAAGCTTGCCCTCGTCGAGATAGCTCTGCGCGTCGGCGGCGCTCTTCGCCAGGAACCCCGACAGCGCGCCGTCGATGGCGTTGCTCGCATAGACTTTGAGTGCCGGATAGGCGCGCTTGAGATCGGGATTGCCGCTGACATGGTCGAGGTGCCAGTGGCTGTTGACGATGGCGGCGATGGGCTTTCCTTGTGCCTTAGCGAAGTCGAGGATCGCCTGGCGGTGCCATGGATGGCGCCCGGTATCCATCACGATCAGGCCTTGCGGCGCGGCAAAGACGATGGTGTTGCCGTCGGGCTGGCGACGCGGGAGCATCCTTCCGGGGATCAGCCACACGCCATTCGTGACGAGGTTCGGTTCGGGCGGTATTTCGGCCGCCGCCGTCGTGCAGAGCAGAACACAGGCAATCGCGATTTGCGCGCGCATCGGACATCTCCCCGTTTCCGGCGACTGTCGGTCGGGGACGCGCGCGGCGCGATTCACGAACGGGTGAGCCGGGCCGTCATGCGCGCTTTGCATATGCGCGAAAAAGAGGAAGCGCCGCGCCATGCACGTGCGCGAAAAAAAGGAAGCGCCGCTTCCATGCACGCGGCGCTTCCCAGGTCTTGTCAGTGCGGTTGCGGCGTCGACGAGGTGTCGGGCTGCTGCGGCGCGGGCTGCTGCGGCGCGGGCTGTTGCGGCTGTTGCTGCTGCTGCTGTCGGCCGAGGACTGGTCGGTCTGCGTGGCCGGGTGCGTGGTCTGCTGCCGCGTCGAAGAATCCTGCGCCAGCGCCGGCGCGCTCGGGCTTGCCAACACGACCGCCATCGCCAACATCTTGCACTCGAACATTCACGAGCTCCATTGGTGAGAAGGCGTTCCCATTCGCCCGCCAACACAGATGCTTCGGGCGGGTGTCCTGCGAATGTCTCAGGCTGTAGGATGGAGGCCATCGGGGGGAAACATGAGACGCTTTCATATCTTCGCACTCGCCGCGGTGCTTTCCGCAGGGTCCGCTTTCGCGGCCACGAAGCTGCCGGCGCCGGACAAATTCCTTTTCTGGACACCGGCCGAGCAGGCGCTGGGCTATCGCAATATCGAGAAGATCTTCCCCGTCCACACCGTCAAGCGCAGCGGACCCGTGCGCGCGCTTCCCGCCACGGGCAAGCCGTTCGATGTCGCCTACGACTTCCGCGGCAAACGCTGGAACACCGGCGCGTTCATGAAGGCGAACAACGTGTCCGGCCTCCTGGTCGTGAAGAACGGCAAGATCGTGCTCGAGCGCTACGGGCTGGGGCGCAAAGCGAGCGACCGCTGGACCTCGTTCTCGGTCGCCAAATCGGTGACCTCCACCCTGGTGGGTGCTGCGATCGGCGACGGCGCCATCGCCGGCCTCGACGCCAAGATCACCCGCTACATCCCCGAGCTCAAAGGCAGCGCCTATGACGGGGTCGGCGTGCGCGATCTCCTCACCATGCGCTCGGGCGTGAAATGGAACGAGGATTATTCCGATCCGAAATCCGACGTGGCGCGGTTCTCGGCCGAGCCCATCGTCGCCTATATGAAGCGCCTGCCGCGCGCGCATGCGCCCGGCACGCATTTCAACTACGACACCGGCGAGACCAACCTTGCGGGCGTGCTGGTGATGCGCGCGACGCACAAATCCCTGGCCGACTACCTCGCCGAAAAAGTCTGGTCGAAGATCGGCGCCGAGCAGGACGCGGTGTGGATGCTGAACCGCGAAGGCTCCGAACTCGGCGGCTGCTGCATCTCGATGACCCTGCGCGACTATGCGCGCTTCGCCCTGTGGTTCATGGAGGGCGGTCACGGCGTGCTGCCCGCCGGCTGGACGGCGCAAGCCGCGTCGAAGCGGACGCCGAGCGATTTCGGCGGCCTCGGCTACGGCTATTTCTGGTGGACCCACGACGACGGCACTTACGAGGCCATCGGCATCTTCGGCCAGTCGATCTTCATCGCGCCCAAGGAGCGGCTCGTGATCGTCACCAACTCCGCCTGGCCCGAGGCCGACGCGACGCCGCGCTACATCGTGCACGACGCGTATGTCGCCGCGGTGCGCAAGGCGCTGAAATGACGGCTGGCGATGGACTGCCGCTGCCGCAACGCTATTGGGCGATCCTTGCGATCGGGCTCGGCGTCACGCTCGCGGTCATCGACTCCGCCATCGCCAACGTCGCGCTGCCGACCATCGCATCCGATCTGCGCACCGATCCCGCGCTGTCGATCTGGATCGTGAACGGCTACCAGCTCGCGATCACGATCTCGCTGCTGCCGTTCTCCTCCCTTGGCGACATCCTGGGCTATCGCCGCGTCTATCTCGCCGGCCTGATCGTCTTCACGGTGGCGTCGCTCGGCTGCGCGTTCGCGACCAGCCTGCCGCTGCTCGCGCTCGCGCGCGTGATCCAGGGCTTCGGCGCGGCCGGGATCATGAGCGTGAACACGGCGCTGTTGCGCTTCATCTATCCGCACGCCTCGCTCGGCCGCGGCATCGGCATCAATGCGCTGGTGGTGGCGGTGGCGTCGGCGGTGGGCCCGACCATCGCAGCCGCGATCCTCGCGGTCGCCAACTGGCCGTGGCTCTTCGCCGTCAACGTGCCGATCGGGATCGCAGCGGTGCTGGTGGGCTGGCGCTCGCTGCCGCGCACGGCGCCGTCGCCGCACGGCTTCGACCTCGCGAGCGCGCTCTTGAGCGCAGCGACCTTCGGCCTTCTCATCGGCAGCATCGACGCGCTCGGCCACGGCGAGGGCTTCCCGCTGTTCCTGCTCGAGATCGCGGCGACGCTCGGCATCGGCACTCTGCTGGTGCGCCGGCAATTGTCGCTCGCGGCGCCCTTGCTGCCGGTCGATCTCTTGAAGATCCCGATCTTCACCCTGTCGGTGTCGACCTCGATCGCGTCTTTCGTGGCGCAGATGCTGGCGCTGGTGTCGCTGCCGTTCCTGTTCCAGAACGAGCTTCATTTCAGCGCGGTGGAGACGGGCTTTCTCATCACGCCCTGGCCGCTCGCGATCTGCGTCGCGGCGCCCATCGCGGGCCGTCTCGCCGACCGCTATTCCGCGGGCCTGCTCGGCGGCGTGGGGCTGTTCCTGTTCGCGATGGGGCTGTTGTCGTTCGCGTTCCTGCCCGACCAGCCGGGCCATTTCGATCTCGGCTGGCGCATGGCGCTGTCGGGCTTCGGCTTCGGCATCTTCCAGTCGCCCAACAACCGCGCGATGCTGGGCGCGGCCCCGCGCGAGCGCAGCGGCGGCGCCAGCGGCATGCTCGGCACGGCGCGCCTCCTGGGACAGACGACGGGCGCGGCGCTCGCGGCGCTCCTGTTTGCGCGCCTCGCCGGCCAGGCGCCGGTGGTGGGGCTGTTGATCTCGAGCGGTTTCGCGCTGATCGGCGCCGTGGTCAGCCTCGCGCGGCTCTACGATACGGACGAATTGAAGCGCTCGCGGTAGAGGCTGGGCGCCGTGCCATAGCGGCGCTCGAAGGCACGGCGGAAGCTGTCGGCGCTGGCATAGCCGACCGACAATGCGATCGCCTCGACACTATGACGCGACAACAGCCGCGTGCGGGCCTCTTCCAGGCGAAGCTGCTCGACGTAAGCGGCGGGCGAGGCGCCGAATTGGGCGGCGAAGCGGCGGCTGAAATGCCGCGCGCCCAGCCCCGCGCGCGCCGCCAACGCCTCGACCGACAAATCGCGATGCAGATTGGCCACGATCCACGATGCCAGCTCGGCGAAGCGGTCGGTTGCGCGCGCCTGGAATTTGAGCGGCTCGGAAAACTGCATCTGCCCGCCGGAGCGGCGCAGATAGACGACCAGCTCGCGCGCCACCGCCAGCGACACGCGCTCGCCAACGTCCTGCTGCACCAGCGCCAGCGCGAGATCGATCCCCGCCGTCACGCCCGCCGAGGTGAAGAGGTTGCCGTCCTGGATATGGATCGCGTCGGGCTCGAGCACGATGCGCGGAAAGCCTTTCGCGACGTCGCCCGCGAAGCGCCAATGTGTTGTCGCGCGCTTGCCGTCGAGCAGTCCGGTCTCGGCCAGCGCCTGGATGCCGGTGCAGACCGACGCGATGCGCCGCGTGCGACGGCGGCGCTTCAGCCACGCCACGATGGGCGCCGCGATCTGCGCGTCGCGCAGGCCCTTGCCGCCCGGGATCAGGATCGTGTCCAGCGGCGGCGCGTCGTCGAGCGTGCCATGGGGCGTGAGCGTGAGACCCGCTTCCGCGGTCACCGGCCGCGCCGTGGCGCCCAAGACGAGCGTCTCATAGGCGTTCGCGACGTGCAGGTTCGCCGCAGCGAACACCTCCAGCGGCCCGACCAGGTCGAGCGCCGTCATCTCCTCGAAGCAGATCAGCCCGATGCGCCGGGGCGCCATGCGTCCTCCCGCAACCGTGAACCGGAAGTCCGAAATCGTCGGATCATGGTCATAGCGGACTTTCGCGTGCGTTGCCAGTCTCGGCCCAAAAGGAGACCCACGATGCGCCCGATCCTCGCCGCTCTGCTGTCGCTGTTCGCCGCGGGAACCGTCCGCGCCGCCGACGTTCCGGAGAAATTCACCTTGCCGCAATCCGGCGTCGCGCGCGTGGCGTTCGTCGTGTCCGACGGCGCGACCCTGATCGACGTCGCCGGCCCGATGCAGGTTTTCGACCAGGTGCAGTCGCCGGGCACGACGGGTTTCCAGACCTATACCGTCTCGGCGTCGCGCGCGCCGATAAAGGCCGGCACGATGACGATCGTCCCCGACTATACCTTTGCCGACGCGCCCGAGCCCGACATCGTGGTCGTGGGCGCGCAGAGCGGCCGCGACGAGAATTATCTGGGCTTTCTGCGCACGATGCGCGCCAAAGGCAAGCTGATGCTCTCGGTCTGCACCGGGGTGTCGAAATTCGCGCAAGCCGGGCTGCTCGACGGCCTCGAAGCCACCAGCCATCACGACTTCATCGACGGCTTCCAGAAGACCTATCCCAAGGTGAAGTTCGTCAAGGACAAGGCCTGGGTGCACAGCGCGCCGATGCTCTACACCGCGGGCGGGGAGATGTCGGGCGTCGAGCTCGCGCTCCACATCACCGAGCTTTATTTCGACCATGAGACCGCGGTGAAGACCGCCCGCTACATGGAATATCGCGGACCCGATTGGCAGCGCTGAGCGGGCTCTCTATCCTTCGCGGCGATGGGGACCAAACGCATCGCCGTGATCGGGCTCGGGCAACGTACCGCGCATGTGCTGCTGGCGATGCGCGAGGTCGGCTGGGATCTCGCGGTCGCCGGCTACGCCGATCCGGCGCCGGTAGGGCTTTCCATCTTGGGCGAGACGCCGCGCGCTTATCGCGATGTCGCGTCGTTGCTCAGGGACGGACCGTTCGACCTGGTGATGATCGGCTCGCCCAATCATCTGCATTACGAGCACCTGCTGGCGGCGTTCGCGGCGGGCTATCCGATCTTCGCCGAGAAGCCCATCGTGCGCACCGAGGACGAGACATTCGCGCTGGCACGGCAGCTTCCGAACGCGCCGCCGCTCTATGTCGGGCTGGTGATGCGCTCGATGCCCATTGTGCGCGAGGTCGTCGCGCGGCTGGATGGCGGCGCGCTCGGCACGGTCGTGTCGCTGGATGCGACCGAGCATCTGCCGCCCGAGCACGGCGCCTATCTCGCGCGCAACTGGCGGCGCAAAGAGGCGTGGGGCGGCTCGTTCCTGCTCGACAAGGTGTGCCACGATTTCGATATCTTCGGACGGCTCGCCGGCAGCCGTGCCGCGCGCGTGGCGAGCTTCGGCGGCAGGCGCATCTTCGAGCCCGCCAATGCGTCGGACGATGCGGCGTATGCGTTCGTGGACGGTGGCTGGGGCGGCGCCAACGACGCCTTCCACTCCGACATGGACGTGACCGACCACCAGACCGCCATCGTCGAATACGCGAACGGCGTGCGCCTCGCGTTCCATTCGAACAGCCATGTCAGCCTGACCGAGCGGCGCTGGTATGTCGCGGGCACCAAGGCGACCCTGATCGCCGATCTGGTGCGCAACCGGCTGATGGTCCGGCCCATGCATTCGCGCGAGAAGCCGGAGCGCATCGACTATGGCGGCCGCACCGCCGACAGCCATAACGGCGCCGACCAGGCGATAGCGCGCGACCTGCTCGAAGCGCTGGAGGGCCGCGCTACGTTCCCGGTGACGGTGCAGGATTCGATGGAGGCGGGCCTGACCGTGATGGCCATCGACCGCGCGATGCGTGAGCGCGCGGTCGTCGACTGTTCGGCGATGTGGGCCGATTACGACTTGGCTGTCAGCGCCTTGAAATAGGCGATCGAGTCCGGCGCGTCCCATTCGGCCGGCCCGACGGCGCGCGCGACCTCGCGGCCCTTGTCGTCGATCAGCACGGTGAGCGGCAAGCCATAAGCCCCGAAGGCGCGCATCAAGGCCAGGTCGGTGTCGATATAGGCGGGCAGGCTGGCGGCACCATGGGCTTTGAGGAACGCGGCCGCGTCGGCGGGCGTGCCGCGGGCGACGTCGACGGGCACGACCTTCAGGTTCGGCGCCCCGGCCTGGAGCTTGGCCAACGCCGGAAGCTCCTTGACGCAGGGCGCACACCACACCGCCCAAAGATTGAGCAGGACATAATGGCCCTTCAGCTCGCTCACCGCATGGTGCTTGCCGTCGGCGCCGGTGAAGGCGACCGAAGCCACCGCGGCCGGGGCTTTCGACGGCGTCAGCCGCGCCAGCGTCTGCGGCGGGGCGGGCGCCGCGTGGACAGCGCCGGACCTGATCCCATATAGAACGCCGAGCACGGCCAGGCCCAAGACCGCGGCCGCCGTGACGAGAAAGCTTCGTTTGCTCATGAGCACCACCAACAAGATGTGGGGCGGCCGCTTCGAGAAGGGTCCGGCCTCCGTCATGGAGGACATAACGCCCTCCATCGATTTCGACAAACGGCTCGCCGCCCAGGACCTGGCGGGCTCGCGCGCGCATGTGACGATGCTGGCCGCGCAGGGCATCGTGAGCGCCGCCGACCGCGACGCGATCCTGAAGGGTCTCGACGCCATCGAGGCCGAGATCGCGGACGGCCGGTTCGTCTTCAAGCGGTCGCTCGAGGACATCCATCTCAACATCGAGCGGCGTCTGGCGGAGCTCGTCGGCGAGCCGGCCGGACGGCTGCACACCGCGCGCTCGCGCAACGACCAGGTGGCGACCGATTTCCGGCTCTGGGTGCGCGAGGCCTGCGCGCGCGCCGGCGAGGGCCTGGCGGCGCTCCAGCGCGCGCTGGTCGCGCAGGCCGACAAGCACGCCGCGACGATCATGCCGGGCTTCACCCATCTGCAGCCCGCGCAGCCCGTGACCTTCGGCCATCATTGCCTGGCGTATGTGGAGATGCTCGCGCGCGATCGCGGACGCTTCGACGACGCGGCGGCGCGGCTGAACGAGTCGCCGCTCGGCGCCGCGGCGCTCGCCGGCACCTCGTTCCCGATCGATCGCGAGGCGACCGCCGCGGCGCTCGGCTTCGCGCGGCCGATGCGCAATTCGCTCGACGCGGTGTCGGCGCGCGATTTCGCGCTCGAATTCCTGAGTGCCGCGACCATCGCGATGACGAACCTGTCGCGGCTCGCGGGCGAGCTGGTGCAATGGACGAGCCCGGCGTTCGGCTTCGTGCGGCTGTCGGACGCCTTCACCACCGGCTCCTCGATCATGCCGCAGAAGCGCAACCCCGACGCGGCCGAGCTGGTGCGCGGCAAGACCGGCCGTGTGCTCGGGGACTTCGTCGCGCTCGCGACCGTGGTGAAAGGCCTCGCTCTCGCCTATGGCAGCGACCTGCAGGAGGACAAGGAGCGCGTGTTCGACGCCGCCGACACGCTCGAGCTCTCGCTTGCCGCGATGGCGGGAATGATCGCGGATCTCAGCGTCGATGCGTCGGCGATGCGCCGCGCGGCCGAGGCCGGGTTCCCGACCGCGACCGATCTCGCCGACTGGCTGGTGCGCGTGCTGAAAATGCCGTTCCGCGAGGCGCACCATGTCGCAGGCAGCATCGTCAAGCGCGCGGAAAGCCTCGGCGTCGCGCTGGACAAGGTGCCGCTCGCCGACATGCAGGCGGTCGCGCCCGCGATCGCCGCCGAGGTTTTTGCCGTTCTCACTCTGGAAGCCTCGGTCAATTCGCGCGAAAGTCAGGGCGGCACGAGTCCCAAGCGCGTGCGCGAGCAGGTCGCGTTGTGGCAGGAGAAGCTGAAATGATGCGGATCGCGAGCGTGTTTGCCGTGCTGCTGCTGCTCGCCGGTTGCGGCGTGAAGAACGACCTTGTGCTCCCCGACGGCAAGCAGACACCGAAAGGCCAGCACGATCCGTCCAAGCCGCCTCTGCCGATCGGCGAATGAACTACCGAAACGGTTCGCTGCATGTGGAAGATGTCGACCTCGCCAACTTGGCCGAGGAGGTCGGGACGCCGTTCTATTGCTATTCGAGCGCGGCGCTCGAGCGTCACTACCGCGACTTCGAACGCGCGGTGCCGCCGGGCTCGCTGATCGCGTTCTCGGTCAAGGCCAACGGCAATCTCGCGGTGCTTCGGACCCTGGCGACGCTCGGCGCCGGGGCCGATGTCGTCTCCGGCGGCGAGATGAAGAAGGCGCTCGCGGCGGGCATTCCCGCCGAACGCATCGTCTTCTCCGGCGTCGGCAAGACCAGGCCCGAGATGCGCCTCGCCCTCGAGGCCGGCATCCACCAGTTCAATGTCGAGAGCGAGCCCGAGCTCGAAGCGCTGAACGACATCGCCGTCGCTTCGGGCAAGCGCGCGCCGGTCGCCTTCCGCATCAATCCCGACATCGACGCCGGGACGCATGCCAAGATCACCACCGGCACCGCGGAGAACAAGTTCGGCATCCCCTACGCGCGGGCGCGCGCGGTTTACGCGCTGGCCGCGCAGATGCCCGGCATCGCGGTCGTCGGCGTCGACGTCCATATCGGCAGCCAGATCACGCAGCTCGGCCCCTTCGAGGCCGCCTTCGCGCGCGTGGTGGCGCTGACCAAAGAGTTGCGCAACGACGGTCACGCCATCGCGCGGCTCGATCTTGGCGGCGGGCTGGGCGTGGCTTATCGGAAGGACAACACGCCGCCGCCCGATCCGGCCGCCTATGGCGCGCTGGCGGCGCGGGCGACGGCGGGGCTGGACGTCCAGCTGATCTTCGAGCCTGGCCGGGCGATCGCGGCCAATGCCGGGGTGCTGGTCGCGTGCGTGACCTATGTGAAGGCGGGCGCGGCGCGCGACTTCGTCATCCTCGACGCCGGGATGAACGACCTCATCCGTCCGGCGCTCTATGAGGCCCATCACGAGATCGTGTCCGTCGCCGAGCCCTCGGCCCACGCCCCCCGCGCGCGCTACGACATCGCCGGACCGGTCTGCGAAACCACGGACATCTTCGCCCGCGACCGCGAGATGGCTTGCTTAACGCCAGGCGATCTGGTCGCGTTCCTGAGCGCAGGGGCCTATGGCGCGGTGATGTCCTCGGCCTACAATGCGCGTCCGCCCGCGCCGGAAGTGCTGGTGAAGGGCGGAGAGTGGAGCCTGGTCCGACCGCGACTGACAGATGACGCGCTTATCGCCGCCGACAGAATTCCAGACTGGCTCTGACCCGCGACCCGCGCGGGCGGTCGCGGTCGCGCGCGCCGCGCTGGCGTGGGAGCGCGCCTGGCCGTCGCTCTGGCCCGCCACCGGGATCGCGGGCGCGTTCGCCGCCGCGGCGCTGTTCGGCCTGCCGGAGCTGTTGCCGTGGCCGCTGCATGCGCTGCTGCTGGCCGTCGTCGTGTCGAGCATCGGGCTGACGCTGTACCTCGCTTTCGAGGCGTTCGCGTGGCCGAGCTGGCGCGAAGGCGCACGCCGGGTCGAGCGCGACTCGACGCTTGTGCATCGCCCGATCTCCGAAGCCGCCGATACCATCGGCGCGGGCGCCGGCGACGCGCTCGCCGAAGCGCTGTGGCAGGCGCATCTGCGCCGTCGCCTCGCGGATTTGGGCCATCTGCGCCTGACCTTTCCGCGCTCGTCGCTGCCGGCGCGAGACCCGCGGGCGCTGCGCTATGTCGTGCTGCTGCTGATCGCGGCCGGCATCGTCGTCGCGGGCACCGATTGGCGCGCGCGCCTCGCGGCGGCGTTCGGTCCGGGCGCAGGCGAAGCGGCGAACATCGCGCTCGATGCCTGGATCGATCCGCCGGCCTATACGGGCGAGGCGCCGGTCTATCTGAGCCAGAGCGGCCCCGGCACCATCACCGTGCCGACGGGCTCGACGCTCAACCTGCGCGTCCATGGCGCGAGCCACGCGCCTTACATCTCCGTCGACGGCGCCGACTTCAAAGGCGGCGCGGGCGAGTATTCCGCCAATGCGCGCATCGCCGACGACACGACCGTTCGCGTGCGCGCGGGCGGGCGCACCATCGGCGACTGGCGGCTGCGCGTGCTCGCCGACGACAAGCCGATGATCGCGTTCTCCGCCCCGCCCGGCCGCACCGAGCACGAAGCGCTCAAGCTCAGCTTCACGGCGGGCGACGATTACGGCGTGACCGCCGCGCGCGCGATCGTCACGCCGCATGGACGCTATGGCCAGAAGCTCATCGTCGATCTGCCGCTCGACCAGCCTTCGGCCAAGACCGTGACGCAGACGAGCTTCCTTGATCTGACCGCGCATCCCTATGCCGGCCTCGACGTCGACATCGTGCTCGAGGCCGTCGACGGCGCGGGCCAGACCGGCATCAGCAAGCCGATGCGCTTCACGCTCCCGCAACGCGTCTTCACCAATCCCTTGGCGCGCGCGCTGATCGAGCAGCGCCAGGTGCTCGGCACCGGCAACATCCTGCTGCGCCCGCGCGTGGTCGCGAGCTTGCAGGCGCTGACCATCGCGCCCGACCTGTTCTATCAGGACAAGCTCGGCGTCTATCTCTCGATCCGCTCGGCGCTCTGGACCTTGCAGCATGCCGCGGAGACGCGCGGCACCGAGAAGGACCGCGACGCGGAATATGCCCGGGTCAGCGACATGCTGTGGCAGATCGCGGTCGGGCTCGAGCGCGGCGGGCTGCTCAGCGCGGCGGAGGAATTGCGGCGCCTGCAGCAGATGCTCGCGCAGGCGCTGGCGCAGAACGCGCCGCAGGAGGTGATCGACTCGCTGCTCGAGCGCTATCGCGAGGCCTTGCAGCGTTATCTTCAGGCCTTGGCGCAGAACCCGCCCGATGCGGGCGCGCCGCCCGCGCCCGACGCGAAGGTCATGAGCGAGGCCGATCTCCAGGCGCTGTTGAAAGCGATCGAGCAATTGGCGCAGAGCGGCGACCGCGCGCAAGCCGCGCAGATGCTCGCGCTGCTGCAGAACCTGCTTGAGAACCTGCACATGACCCAGGGCTCCGGCGGCAACGGCCAGCAATCGCCGGAAGAGAAGGCGCTGTCGGACGCGATCCAGGGGCTCGGCGACCTGATGGGCAAGCAGCGCGGGCTCGTCGACAAGACCTTCCGCGAGCAGCAAGGCAAGGGCGATCCCAAGGATGGCGGCGCGAAGGGCCTGGCGCAGCAGCAGCAGCAGTTGCACGACAAGCTGAACGAGCTCCTGAAAGGCCTGGGCGGCCAGAAGCTGCCGCAGCCGAAATCGCTCGACGAGGCCGGCAAGTCGATGGGCCAGGCTGAGAACGAATTGAACGGCCAGGACCTGCCCAATGCCGGCATCGACCAGAAGAACGCGCTCGACGCGATGCGCCAGAGCGCGGCCGATCTCGCCAAGGAATTGATGAAGCGCTCCGGCCAGCAGGGCCAGCAAGGCACCGATCCGCTCGGCCGCGCCCAAGGCGGCAACGGCGAGGGCATGGGCGGCGACGTCAAGGTGCCGAGCGTCTCCGACCTCCAGCGCGCCCGCGAGATCCTGAAGGAGCTGCGCAAGCGCGCCGCCGAGCGCGGCCGCCCGCAGCAGGAGCTCGACTATATCGACCGTCTGCTGAAGCAGTTCTGATGCTGGACCTGGCACGCTGGCGCGCATGGTTGGGGAACGAAGCCGACAGGCTGCGCGCCGAAGGTTTCGAGACGGATTTCAAGGTGCGTGATGAATATCTTTGGTGCACCGGCCTGGAATGCGCTGGCAGGGACCGGATCGGCGGCTTCCGGGCATTCGGCAACTGCCTGGTGGACTACGAAGTGATCTGCGCCGGGACCAAGCGCTTGTTGGCGAACGAAGCCATGCTCGCGGTGGACGACGGGAACTTCGCGTCCGTGTTCGCGGCGTTCCGCAAGGCGCTCGACCTGGAACCCTAACCCACCCGCACGATATCCGGCAGGCCGCGGTCACAGCCATTGTCGTCCATGCCGTAGCCGGCGATGAAGTCCGCGACGCCGTGGAACAGCGCGAAATCGGCATGGGCTTGCGCGTCGGGCAAGAGCTTGTCGACGGCGACGGCGGTCAGTACGCTGCGCGCGCCGGCGTCCTTCAAGAGCCGCCGCGCGGTCGCGATGGTGGCGCCGCGGTCGAGCACGCCGTCGATCAGGAGCACGCATCTGCCGCGCACCGCATCGCTCGGCCCGGCAAGCACGCGGGTCTCGCGCGCGGCGCGGCCGTCATAGCTGCGCAGCCACAGGAATTCGCAAGGCAGCGAGAGGCCTTCTCTCGCCAGCGCCCGCATCAGGTCGGCGGCGAAGACGAACGCGCCCGCGAGCACCGGCACGGCGATGTCGGGCTTGGCGCCGGCCGCGATCTCCTTGGCGAGCGCTGCGACGCGCGCAGCGATCTCGGCCTCGCCGAACAGGATGTCGCGGCTCACTCGCCCTCGCGCGCGAAGCGCAGCTCGAAATGGCGCGCGCCCTCGGGCGGGTTGGTCAGCCGCGTCGAGAAGTTCCTGGCTTCGCCGGGATGCAGGGTCATCACGCCGGGCACGAAGGTCCAGTGATAGAGCTCGCGATTGTCGCCGTCCATCAAGCCGACGCGGATCTCGGGCACCGGAAGCTCGCGGCTGGACGTGTTGGCGAGGCGCCCCGACACCGACAGCACCGCCTGTCCGCCTTCGCTGCTCTGGCGGTAGGCGACGTCCTGGATGTCGAGGCCCGAGGGCTTCGGCTTCATGCCGAGCGCCGCATAGACCGACGCCGATTGCGGCCACACCGTCACCACCTGCTGGCGGAAGGTCAGCGCCGCCCAGCCGATCAACAGCACCGCCGCGATCAGCCCGAGCCAGCCGGCGCCGAGACCGATTCGCTTCGGCCATGCGGACGCCCTGCGCGGCGTTTCGACGACGGTCGCCGTCTCGCGCGCGATGACGGGGGTGGCGCTCGGCGCATAGGCTTGCGGGCGCGCGATCGTGACCGGCTCCACCGGCCGCGGCGGCGATATGACCTCCGGCGGCGGCGGGGCTGCGGGCTCGGGCGCCGCGATCTCTTCCGCGAGCGGATCGGGCTCGGCGCGTGGCGCCTCCTGGTGCCAGACATGGCCGCATTTCGCGCAGCGCACATTGCGGCCCGAGGGAAGGAACTTCGCCGCGTCGGCCTGATAGCGCGTCGCGCAGTTCGGGCAGGTCAGGATCATGGGCGCGAAAATGGCGCAAGCGGAAGAGTGAGGCAAGGCTCGCGCGCCCGGTTCTCCACCGCTATGTTCGAACACATGGTTCGCTTCGAAAATGTCGGAATGCGCTACGGCGCCGGGCCCGAAGTGCTGCGCGACGTGACCTTCGTGCTCGAGGCGGGCTCGTTCACGTTCCTCACCGGGTTGTCGGGCGCCGGCAAGACGACCTTGCTCAAGCTGATCAACATGACCGAGCCGCCGTCGCGCGGGCTCGTGACTCTGTTCGGCAACGATCTCTCGGTGACCAAGCGCTCGGAGTTCCCCGCATTGCGCCGCCGCATCGGCGTGGTGTTCCAGGACTTCCGCCTGCTCGGTCATCTTTCGGCCTTCGACAACGTCGCGCTGCCGTTGCGCCTCGCGGGCCGGCGCGAAGGCGACTACGTGCAGGACGTCGAGGAATTGCTCTCCTGGGTGGGCCTGGGCGACCGCATGCAGGCGCGCCCGCCGACGCTCTCCGGCGGCGAGCAGCAGCGCATCGCCATTGCGCGCGCGGTGGTGGCGCGGCCCGATCTGCTGATCGCCGACGAGCCCACCGGCAACGTCGATCCCGAGATCGGCCAGCGCCTGATGCGCCTCTTCGCCGAGCTCAACCGGCTGGGCACCACCGTGCTCATCGCCACCCACGACCGCGCGCTGATCGAAGGCATGCGCGCGCGCGAGATGCGCCTCGTCGACGGCCGTCTCGTCGAGCTCAGGACGGGGCGCGCGCCATGATCGCGATCCTGCCGCGCGAGAAGGGCGCAGCGCCGCTCGACGTCGTGATCGGCGTGATGGCGTTCCTGGCCGCGCTCGCGCTCGGCGCCTCGCTGATCGCGGAGCGCACGGCAATAGGCTGGCGCGCGGGATTGTCCGACCGCCTCACCGTGCAGATCGTCCCGCCGACGCACGGCATGAGCCTCGAGGCCGAGACCGACGCGGCGCTCGCGGTGCTGCGCGCGACGCCCGGCATCGCGCACGCCGCTCCCCTCGCGCAGAACCAGATCCTGTCGCTGGTCGAGCCTTGGATCGGCAAGGACGCGCTGGTCGCCGAGCTGCCGCTGCCGCGCCTGATCGACGCCACCATCGCGCCGGGCGCCGCGGTCGATCTCGCAGCCCTCGGCCGCGCGTTGAAGCAGGCCGCGCCGGATTCGGTGCTCGACGATCATGCGCGCTGGATCGCGCGGCTGAAGAGCCTCGCCGATGCGATCACCTGGTCGGCCTACGGCATCTTGCTGTTGATCGCGATCGCGACGGCGGCGGCGGTATCGTTCGCGACGCGCGCGGGGCTCGAGGCGCATCACGAGATGGTCGAGCTGCTGCACCAGATGGGCGCGCAGTCGAGCTTCATCGCGCGCGCCTTCGAGCGGCACTATTTCCTGTCGACCCTGGGTGCGGCGACGGTGGGCGCGGCGCTGGCGGCGGTCGCGTTCCTTGCCGCGGGCGGACTTGAGTTCGCGGGGATAGAAGCGGTGCCGTTCCTGCCGCCGCTCGCGCTGAAGCTCGCGGAAATCCCCTGGCTGCTCGCGGTTCCGGCGGTGTCGGGGATCATCGCGCTGGCGACGGCGCGGCTGTCGGTGCTTGCCGCGCTTCGGCAGATTTACTGACAGAAATTTACCACTTTCCGGTCTACACTCTCGCGCGTTATGTGGAAGTGGTTCGCAGCACTCGTCGCGCTCTATCTCGTGGGCTTCGTGATCTTCGTCGCGAGCCTGCCCGCGCCCAAGCCTGCCGCGCAGCCCGCGCAAGGCATCGTCGCCCTCACCGGCGGCGACGAACGGTTGTCGGCCGCGGTCAATCTGCTCGAGACGCATAACGGCCAGCGCCTCTTGATCAGCGGCGTGCATCCCAACACCAGCAAGGACGCGCTCAAGAAGCTCACCCATGGCGGGGCGCGCTTCGATTGCTGCGCCGATCTCGGCTATGCGGCGTCGAACACGCGCGGCAACGCGCAGGAAGCGGCGGCGTGGGCGCGCAAGCACCGCTTCAAGAGCCTGATCGTCGTCACCGCGAGCTATCACATGCCGCGCAGCCTGACCGAGTTCCAGGCGGCGATGCCGGAAATGACGCTGGAGCCCTATCCGGTCGAGCCCGCCGATATCGATCTGGGCGGCTGGTGGCACGATCTGCGCGCGCTGCGCGTGCTGCAGGGCGAATACGTGAAATACGTCGCCAGCACTCTGCGCAACGCGGTCGACCGGCCCGGCCTTGACCAAACCGCCGGGCATGGCAAACCTCGCGCGTCGACCTGAGCTTCGTCCTCCCGTGACCTTCCTGCGCTCGGCGCTCTTCTTCCTGTGGTTCGCAGCCGTCTCGGCGGCGCTGGCGATCCTGTTCCTGCCTGCGCTCGTCCTGCCGCGCGGCATCACCGTGTGGATGTCGCGGCAATGGAGCAGGATCGTGTTCTTCGGCCTTCGTGCGATCGCCGGCATCGGCTTCGAAGTCCGGGGCCCGAGGCCGCCCAACGGCGTGCTCGTCGCCGCCAAGCATATGAGCATGTGGGACACGCTCGCGCTCTATCTCGTGCTCGACGATCCGGCGGCGGTCCTGAAGCGCGGGCTCACCTATATCCCGTTCTATGGCTGGTACATCTACAAGGCCGGCTCGATCCCCATCGACCGCGACGGCGGCGCGCAGGCGCTGCGCCGCATGGCCACCAGAGCAAAGGAGCTGCTGGCGCAGGGCCGCTCGGTGCTGATCTTCCCCGAAGGCACGCGCAAGAAGCCGGGCGCCGCGCCGGACTACAAGCCGGGCGTCGCCGGACTCTATGCGCAGCTCGGCGTCGCCTGCGTGCCGGTGGCGCTGAACTCGGGCCTCTATTGGACCGGCTTCATCAAGCGGCCCGGCACCATCGTGCTCGAGTTCCTCGAGCCCATCGCGCCGGGCCTGAAGAGCCGCGAGTTCCTCAAGCTGCTCGAGCAGCGCATCGAGAGCGCAACCGCCGCATTGTCGGCTGGCGGACCAAGCTTCAACTCTTAGTGTATTGCGTCGCAATTCCCGCATTGCGCTAATGGCGGCTCAACGCGGGAGGAAGCCATGGCGTCGTCGTTGCGGGTCTGTGCGGCCGGTTTTGGACTCATGCTCGGCGCGACCGTCGCGCAGGCCGCGCCCACGATCGTCGTGTTCGACGCGCCCGGCGCGAAAGGCGAGACCTCGGCCAACACCGTGAACGATGCGGGCGACATCACCGGCTATTACGCGACCAAGAAGGGCCTCCACGGCTTCATCCGCAGCGCGGAAGGCGACTACACGACCTTCGACGTCGCCAGGAAATCCGACACGCTGGCCTATGCCATCAACGGCGGCGGCGCGGTCGCGGGCTGGTACACGCCGCACGCGACCAACGTGCCGCACGGCTTCGTGCGCCAAGCGAACGGCAAGGTCGAGAAGTTCGACGCGCCGGGCGCCGGCGGCCGCTTCGGCACGCAATGCTTCCTGATCAGCGACGACGGCAGCGCGGCAGGCACGTTCGGCGACATCGGCGGCGTGCTGCACGGCTTCGTGCGCGCGCCCGACGGTGCGATCACGGTCGTCGACGCGCCGGGCGCGGGGACCGGCGTCAACCAGGGCACCTATATCGCCAACATCGCTGCGAACGGCGATACCACGGGCTATTACATCGACGAAAATTTCGTCGACCACGGCTTCCTGCGCAAAAACAACGGCAAGCTCGTGACCTTCGACGTGCCGGGCGCGGAGAGCACCTCGGCGCAGGCCATCAACATCAAGGGCGTCGCCGCCGGCTACTATACCGACGCGAACGAGGTCACCCACGGCTTCGTGCGCCTGGCCAAGGACAAGTTCGCGACCTTCGACGCGCCGAACAGCGGCACCTTGGCGGGCGAAGGCACGGTCGGTTACGGCATCAACCGCCAAGGCGAGATCAGCGGCTTCACCGTCGACCAGGGCTTTTCCTATCATGGCTTCGTGCGCAGCAGGTCCGGCCGCCTGAAGGCGGTCGACGCCGAAGGTGCCGGCACCGGCGGGAACCAGGGAACGGTGGTCCAGGCCATCGCCCCCGATACCGGCGAGGTGGTCGGCTTCGTGATCGACGGGCAAGGCGCCATGCACGGGTTCTTCCGCACGCCCTGACGCCCTTCCCTGGCGTTGGGCTGGGCGGTGCCGAAACCGTGGCCATTACGGGAACAAACCAGAAACATTCCTTGACTTTAACCGTTGTCGCGTATAGGTCTTTGCACCGCCCGGGCCGGGGCGGACGGAAGGCCCATGACCGATATCGCCCGCCAGATCTGGGACATGAAATACCGCTTGAAGGCGCGGGACGGCACGCCCGTCGACGCCGATTTCGCGGCCACCTGGGCGCGGGTGGCGCTGGCGGCGGCCCAGGCCGAGGCGCCGGATCGGCGCCGCGCCCGGGCGCTGGAATTCGCGGGCGCGCTGGCGGGGCATCGCTTCCTGCCTGCCGGGCGGATACTGGCCGGCGCGGGGACCGAGCGCAGCGTCACGCTCTTCAACTGCTTCGTCATGGGCACGATCCCCGACTCGATGGACGGGATCTTCAGCCATCTGCGCGAGGCGGCGCTGACGCTCCAGCAAGGCGGCGGCATCGGCTACGATTTCTCCAGCCTCAGGCCCAAGGGCGCGGCGGTGAAGGGCGTCGGCGCGGACGCGTCGGGCCCGGTCTCGTTCATGGAGGTGTGGGACGCGATGTGCCGCACCATCATGAGCGCCGGCAGCCGCCGCGGCGCGATGATGGCGACCTTGGCGTGCGACCATCCCGACATCGAAGAGTTCGTCTCGGCCAAGCGGGTCGCGGGCCGCCTCACCAATTTCAATCTCTCGGTGCTGGCGAGCGACGCCTTCATGGACGCGGTCGCGAGCGACGCGCCCTGGGACCTCGTCTTCGAGGGGCGCGCGTTCAAGACCATCCGCGCGCGCGAGCTTTGGGACCGCATCATGCGCGCGACCTACGACCACGCAGAACCGGGCGTGATCTTCATCGACCGCATCAATGCCGAGAACAACCTCGCTTATTGCGAGACGATCCGGTCGACCAATCCGTGCCTCACCGCCGACACCTGGACCCTGACGGCGGACGGCCCACGACAGATCGCAGAGCTCGTCGGCCGTCCCTTCACGGCGATCGCGGACGGCCAGCCTTGGCCGAGCGATCGGCGCGGCTTCTTCAGCCGGGGCGTCAAGCCGGTCGTCGCGCTCAGAACGGCCGAGGGCTATAGGCTGCGGCTGACGCGCGACCATCGCCTGCGCAAAGTGGTGCGCCGCACGCGCTGGTCTTCGGACTGGGAATGGACAGAAGCGGGATCGTTCGCGCCCGGCGACGAGGTGCTGCTGCACGATCATCGCGCGGCGCCCATGTGGGGCGATGTCGAACGCGCCGCCGCGGACGATGCAGAAGGTTATCTCCTCGGCCTCCTGATCGGCGACGGCGTGCTGAAGCAGGACGCGGCTGTGCTGTCCGTCTGGCCGGGCCGGCGCGTCGCCAACGGCGCGGACGAGCGTGCCGGCGTGCAGGGCGTCATGGCGGCGGCCTCAGCTGCCGCGGGCCGGTTCCGGCACCGTGCTGATTTCAAAGGCTGGAGCGAAGTTTCCGGTCGCGGCGAGTGGCGACTGAAGTCGGCCGCGCTCCGGACGCTCGCGCAAACCCATGGCCTCAGGCCCGGCGCGAAGACGCTCACGCCGTCGATCGAGCGGCAGTCGCGCGCGTTCCAGTCCGGTGTGTTGCGCGGACTGTTCGACACCGACGGCAGCGTGCAAGGCGCACAGCAGCAGGGCGTCAGCGTGCGCCTGGCGCAGAGCGATGTCGCGCTGCTCGAAGCGGCGCAGCGCATGCTGCTGCGCCTTGGCATCGCGAGCACGCTCTACCGCGAACGGCGTCCTGCCGGGACGCGCGCGCTACCCGACGGCCGCGGCGGAGCGAAGGCTTACGCGATCCGTGCGCAGCACGAGCTTGTGGTATCGGGCGAGAATCTCGAGACGTTCGCGGAGCGGGTCGGCTTCGCGGATACGGACAAAGCCGCGCGATTGACCGCGGCGCCGGGCGGCTACAAGCGGCGGCTCAACCGCGAGCCTTTCGTCGCGACCGTTGCCGAGATCGTGCCCGCGGGAGAAGCCGAAGTGTTCGACGCCGCGATCCCCGGCCTGAACGCTTTCGATGCGAATGGGCTGTGGGCGCACAATTGCGGCGAACAGCCATTGCCGCCCTATGGCGCGTGCCTGCTCGGCTCGATCAATCTGGCGAAGCTGGTGCGCGATCCGTTCGGCGACGATGCGGCGCTCGACATCGACGCGCTCAAGGCGCTCACGCGCACGGCGATCCGGCTGCTCGACAACGCCATCGACATCTCGCGCTTTCCCTTGTCGGAGCAGGCGAACGAAGCGCGCGCCAAGCGGCGCATCGGGCTCGGCGTCACCGGGCTCGCCGACGCGCTGATCTTCTGCCGCGCGCGCTACGGCTCGGCGCAAAGCCTGGCGCTGATCGACAATTGGCTGGCGGCGCTCAACCATGCCGCCTATGCGGCCTCGGTCGAGCTGGCCGAGGAGAAGGGCGCGTTCCCGCTCTTCGATGCCGCCGAATACCTTGCACGGCCGCATATCCGCGATCTGCCGCAGGAGATCCGTGACGGGATCGCGCGCCACGGCATCCGCAACGGCCTCGTCACCTCGATCGCGCCGACGGGCACGATCTCGCTCTTCGCCGGAAACGTGTCGAGCGGCATCGAGCCGGTCTTCGCCTACGCCTATAAGCGCAAGGTGCTGCAGCCCGACGGCACGCGCACGGAAGAAGAGGTCGAGGACTACGCCTATCGCGCCTTCCGCGCGCGCTTCGGCGAAGACGCGGCGCTGCCCGACTATTTCGTCAACGCGCAGACCTTGTCGCCCGACGATCATCTCGCCGTGCAGGCCGCGGCGCAGAAGCACATCGACAGCTCGATTTCCAAGACCATCAACGTTCCGGCGGAGATCTCGTTCGAAGCCTTCAAGGACGTCTATGCCAAGGCCTATGCGATGGGCTGCAAGGGCTGCACGACCTATCGCCCCAACGCGGTGACCGGCGCGGTGCTCGAGACGCGCGCGCCCGAAGCCGAGCCCGAGCCCGCAGCGCCGGACGCCGAGCCGCTGCTGCCCTTCGCCACGGGCGAGATCGTCTATATGACCAAGCCGCTCGACCGCCCGGAGGTGCTGCTCGGCCAGACCTACAAGATCAAATGGCTCGACAGCGACCACGCCTTCTACATCACCGTCAACGACATCGAGAAGGACGGGCGGCGGCGCCCCTTCGAGGTCTTCATCAACTCGAAGAACATGGAGGCCTATGCCTGGACGCTCGCGCTGACGCGGATGATCTCGGCGGTGTTCCGCCGCGGCGGCGACGTCTCCTTCGTGGTCGACGAGATGAAGTCGGTGTTCGATCCGCGCGGCGGACAATGGATGGGCGGGCGCTACGTCCCCTCGCTGCTCGCCGCCATCGGCGAGGTGATCGAGACCCATCTCATCGCCATCGGCTTCATGAGCCCGCGCGACGGCGTGCTGCCCAAGGAGGAGCGCCGGGCGGTCGCGCTCGCCGCCGAGGGCGCGCCGGCGCGGCTCTGCCCGCGCTGCGGCAGCCCGAGCTTCGTCAAGATCGAGGGCTGCGACTCCTGCGTCGCGTGCGGCTATTCGAAATGCGGGTAAGCGCAATCGGGCGAAAAGCGCAGCGTTCGCCCGGGAATTGCGCGCCAATCGAAAACCTAAAGCGAAATCGCGATTCGAAGAAGAGCGATTTTGCTTTAGACTGACGGCCGCATGACCTATTCCAGCCGGTTCTTCCTCTATGGGCCGTTCGTGCTCCTGCTGCTGCTCGCAGGCGCGGCGGGCGTGCAATGGTGGCGCGTGGCCGGCGCGCTCGAGGCGCATCTGGCGGCGATGCGCGCGCATGAAGCGATGCCGGGCGTGAAGCTGAGTTACGGCGCGCTCACCGTCGGCGGCTTTCCGTTCAATGTCGACGCGGTGTTCGGCGATCTGCGCGTCGAGGTCGCGACGCCGAAGGGCCCCATCGTGTGGCGCGCCGAGCATTTCGCGATGCACACGCTCACCTACGGCCGCGACGAGGCGGTGTTCGAAGCGGCGGGGCGGCAAAGCTTCTCGTGGGGCACGGGCCGCGCGCTCGACTTCCAGGCCGGCAGCCTGCATGCGAGCGCGATCCGCGACGCGGGCGGGCTCGCGCGTTTCGATCTCGACCTGGTCGCGTTCGGCTCGCGGCTGTTCACCGCGTCGCGGCTGCAGCTGCATCTGCGCCGCACGGGCGACGCGCTGGATGTGGCGCTGAGCGGCGACGATGTGCAGCTGCATCGAGACCGCATCAAGACCGCGATGCTGCAGGCGAGCGTCTCGGCGCCGCGCGCGTTCGACGGCCTGCGCGCCGGCCGCACGGATTGGCAGACCGCGCTCGAAGCCTGGCGCAAGGCGCAAGGCGTTCTGCATGTGGCGCCTGTGCAGATCGCCACCGACACGCTGGAGGCGATGGGGCAGGGCAATCTGCGGTTCGACGAGGCGAACCGGCCGAGCGGCCTGATCGATTTCAAGATCGCCGGGATGCCCGAGTGGCTGCGGCGCGACCAGCGCGGCATCCTCGCCGATGCGTTGCGGGCGCGCGCGGCGGAAGCGGGCACGAACGACGCCGGCAAGCTCGGAATCGTGCTCGGCGCGCAGAACGGCATCGCCTATCTGGGCGAGACGCCGCTCGGGCCGGTCGACCCGCTCTATTGATCCTTGTGCGTCGGGTTGCGGCCGAAATTCGGCGCGGCGGAGTCCTGGCCGGCGTCGATGATGCTGCGGCGGATGGCGCGGGTGCGCGTGAACAGGGTGAACAGCGCGTCGCCGTCGCCCCAGCGGATCGCGCGCTGCAGGGCGCTCAGGTCTTCGCTGAAGCGGCCCAGCACCTCGAGCACCGCGTCCTTGTTGTTCAGGAACACGTCGCGCCACATCGTGGGATCGCTCGCGGCGATACGGGTGAAGTCGCGGAAGCCGCCGGCGGAGTACTTGATCACCTCGCTCTTGGTGACGGCCGACAGGTCGTCCGCGGTGCCGACGATGTTGTAGGCGATGAGATGCGGCACATGGCTGGTGATCGCGAGCACAAGGTCGTGATGCTGCGCGTCCATCACCTCGACCCGGCTGCCCAGCCGCGTCCAGAACGCGCCGAGGCGCTCGATCGCCGCGGCGTCGGTGCCGTCGGCGGGGGTGAGGATGCACCAGCGTCCGTCGAACAATTCCGCGAAGCCCGCTTCGGGGCCGGACTGCTCGGTGCCGGCGATGGGATGCGCCGGCACGAAATGCACGCGCGCCGGCAGGTGCGGGCCCGCGTCGCGGATCACCGCCGACTTGACCGAGCCGACGTCGCTCACGATCGCGCCGTCCTTCAGATGCGGCGCCATCGCCTGCGCGAGCTCGGCATAAGCGCCGACCGGTGCCGCCATGATGACCAGGTCGGCATCGTGCACCGCGTGCGCGATGTCGTCATGCAGCGAATCCGCGAAGCCGACCCTGCGCGCGCGCTCGAGAACGGCCTGCGTCGGCTCGTAACCGGCGATGTGGCCGGCGACGCCGCCGCGGCGCATGGCGTGCGCGAGCGACGAGCCGATCAGGCCCACGCCCAGCAAAGCCACGCGGTCGAACAGCGCGCTCATTTCGGGAACCCGGCCAGCGCGTCGACGACCTTGCGGTTGGCGTCCTCGGGGCCGACGGTCAGGCGCAGGCAATGCGGCAGGCCGTACGCGTCGACGCCGCGCAGGATGAGCCCGCGAGCGCTCAAATAGGCGTCGGCCGCGCGCGCCTGCTCCGCGCTCGCGAAATGGATCAGCACGAAATTGCCGACGCTGTCGTCGACGCGAAAGCCCAGCGCGCGGATCTTCTGCGTCAGCCATGCGCGCCACTCGGCGTTGTGGGCGACCGACCGCTCGACATGCGCCTTGTCGCCCAGCGCCGCGGCGGCCGCGCGCTGCGCCGGGGTCGAGACATTGAACGGCCCGCGGATGCGGGTCAGCACGTCGACGACCTCCGCCGGGCAATAGGCCCAGCCGACGCGCAGGCCCGCCAGCCCATGGACCTTCGAGAAGGTCCGCGTCATCACCACGTTCGCGTTGTTCGCGACCAGCTCGATCCCCGCCTCGTAGTCGTTGCGCGAGACGTATTCGGCATAGGCCGCGTCGATCACCAGTAGGATGTCGGGACGCAGGCCGGCATGCAGGCGGCGCACCTCGTCATGCGGCAGATACGAGCCCGTCGGGTTGTTGGGATTGGCGAGATAGACGAGCTTCGTCCTGGGCGAGACCAGCGCCAGCATCGCGTCGACGTCGACGGTCAGGTTCGTCTCTCGCGCCACCACCGGCACGGCGCTGTTGGACAAGGTGGCGATTCTGTAGACCAGGAACGCGTGCTCGCTGAACAGCACCTCGTCGCCGGGCCTCAAATAAGCATGCGCCAGCAAGGTCAGCAGCTCGTCCGAGCCGTTGCCGCAGACGAGGCGCGCCGCGTCCAACCCGTATTCATGCGCGATCGCCTCGCGCAGAACCCGCGCGCTGCCCTCGGGATAGGTTTCGAGCTTGGCGCCGGCATCGCGGAACGCGGCCACCGCCGCCGGGCTCGGCCCCAGCGCGCTCTCGTTCGAGGACAGCTTGATCGGCAGGGCGGCGCCGGCCGCTTCGGCGCGGCCGCCGACATACGGCGCGATGTCGAGAATTCCGGGTTTGGGTGCGGGTTTCATGGCGGCGGTATTGATACGGAAGACCCGAAGCCTTAGCAAACGAACATGGTTGACGCCGCTCCCCGCTTCCTGCGCCCGCTCGCCGCGCCGTCGGCCGATGTCGGCAAGGCGATCACGTTCGGCGCGGACCGCGCGCTCGCGCTCGATGCGGGGCGCGCGCTCGCGCCCTGGACCTGCGCCTATATGACCTATGGCACATTGAACGCCGCGCGCTCGAACGCGGTGCTCGTCTGCCATGCGCTGACCTTGGACCAGTTCGTCATCGGCGAGAATCCGGTGACCGGGCGGCCGGGCTGGTGGGACGTGATGGTCGGGCCCGGCAAGCCGATCGACACCGAGCGCTTCTTCGTCATCTGCGCCAATGTCGTGGGCGGCTGCATGGGCTCGAGCGGCCCGGCCGAGACCGATCCCGCCACGGGCCGCGCTTACGGCCTCGACTTCCCGCTCGTCACCATCCGCGACATGGTGCGCGCGCAGGCGGCGCTGCTCGACGCGCTGGGCATCGAGAGGCTGCTTTGCGTCACGGGCGGCTCGATGGGCGGCATGCAGGTGCTGCAATGGGCCGCGTCCTATCCCCAGCGCGTCGTCAGCGCCATGCCGATGGCGACCGCCGCGCGCCACTCGGCGCAGAACATCGCGTTTCACGAGGTCGGGCGCCAGGCGATCATGGCCGATCCCGATTGGCGCGGCGGGCGCTATGCGAGCGAAGGCACGCAGCCGGCCAAAGGCCTCGCGGTGGCGCGCATGGCCGCGCATATCACCTATCTGTCGGAAGCCGTGCTGCAACGGAAGTTCGGCCGCACGCTGCAGAACCGCGCCGAGATCTCGTTCGCTTTCGCCCCCGACTTCCAGGTCGAGTCCTATCTGCATCATCAGGGCACGAGCTTCGTCGACCGCTTCGACGCGAACTCGTATCTCTACATCACCCGCGCGATGGACTATTTCGACCTCGCGGCCGACTACGGCGGCGTGCTGGCGGAAGCGTTCCGCGGCAGCCCCACACGGTTCTGCCTGATCTCGTTCACCAGCGACTGGCTGTTCCCGACGGTCGAGAACAAGCGCATCGCGCACGCGCTCAATGCCGCGGCCGCGACCGTCAGCTTCGTCGAGATCGAGACCGACCGCGGCCACGACGCCTTCCTGCTCGACGAGCCGGAGATGCTGGCGACCGCGCGCGGCTTCCTGAACGCGGTGGCACAGGAGCAGGGCATCGCATGAGCCGGCCCTTGCGTCCCGACCTCGCCGCCATCGCCGCGATGATCCCCGAGCATGCGCGCCTGCTCGACGTCGGCTGCGGCGACGGGCAATTGCTCGAGCATCTGAAGACCACCAAGAACGTCGACGGCCGCGGGCTCGAGCTGTCGCAGCAGAACGTGAACGCCTGCGTCGCGCGCGGGCTGTCGGTGATCCAGGGCGACGCCGACACCGACCTCGCCGAATACCCCTCGCAGGTCTTCGACTACGCGATCCTGAGCCAGACCATCCAGGCGACGCGCAACCCGCGCGCCGTGCTGGGTCACCTGTTGCGCATCGGCAAGCGCACTATCGTCTCGCTGCCCAATTTCGGGCATTGGAAGGTCAGGCTGTCGTTGCTCGCCAAGGGCCGCATGCCGCGCACGCATACCCTCGACTATTCCTGGTACGACACGCCGAACATCCACCTCTGCACCATCGCCGATTTCACCGGCCTGGCGCACGAGGCGGATGCGAGCATCGAACGCGCGCTGGCGCTCGATGCGAACGGGCGCACGCATCCGATCGACGCGGATGCGTGGGGCCCGAACATCTTCGCGGAAGGCGCGATCTTCCTTCTGCGTCTTCGCTAGTTCTGCGCCAGCTTGCCGCCGACCAGCGCCATCGCGCGCGCATAATGCGACAGGCCCTGGGCATAGAGGCCGGCATTGCAGAACTGCAATCCCAGCCGCTTCTCGCGCGACGCGTCGGCGTTCTGCTGCGTGTCGAGGGCAGCCTTGACCTGCGCGCCCGCGGCGATGCAGGAGCCGAGGGTGCCCACCTTCTCTGCCGACGCCGATACCGCCGACGCGGCGCAAAGGGTGAGAGCCAGGGCCACAGGGGTAATGAAACGCATGACATCCTCCGGTTTCTTTCGCCGGCTGGGGGCGCCGGCGTCGTCAGCACGTAGGAAGCAAATCGGGCGATGGAAGGGCGCCGCGCATGAACTTTCGTTGAAGAAAACGCGCGCGCCAGCGCTGCCGCGCTAGTTCCGATCGCGGCGCGCGCGCATGCTGCATATGCGCGCCGCGAATGCGTCACGCACGCGCGAGCGCGGGTTCCGCAATCGTCTTGGCTTTGACCGGCATCGGCGCATAGAGCGACTTCGACGCTTCGACCAGATGCACGCCGCCGAGCGCCGGCCATAGCTTGCGCCCGACGCGCTCCCAGCCCGTGCCGGTGCGCATCAGCCTGCGTCCCATCGGCGGGCCATAGAGCGCGCTGTCCCAGCGCAGCGGCTCGAACATCGCCGCGCGCAGCAGCCGGTCGAGCTCGCCGCGATGGAACGGGCGGCCATGCGCGAACGGAGACCGCTCGATCTGCGCCCACAGGCTGGTGCGGTTGGGCGCCACCACCAGCATCCGCCCCTCGGGCGCGAGCACGCGCCAGAGCTGGCGCATCAGCGGGCGCAGCGCGTCGGCGCCTTCCAGGCCGTGGATCACCAGCACGCGGTCGAACATCGCATCGGGGAAGGGGAGAGCGTCCTCCTCGACCAGCACGCTCAGCGACCGGCCGTCGGGCCAGCGCACCACGCCCTGCTGCGCCGGCATGACGCTGATCGTGCGCTCGGCCTCGATCTGGAACGCGCGCAGGTACGGCACCGCGAAGCCGTAGCCGAGCACGCGGTGGCGGTCCGTCGCCGGCCAGAGATGGCGCAGACGCCTCAAGATGATCCGCCGCGCCACCTGGCCCATCGGCGTCTCGTAGAACGCGAGGAGTTCGCGCGCGTCGAGCTGCATGGATCACAGGTAGACCGAAGGCGGTTCAACGGCAAGCCGCGCCCTGCTAGGCTCGCTGTCCCAACAGGAGACCGCCGTGACCTCGCTCGCCATCGAACTCGTGCCTTGCCTGTCCGACAACTATGCCTATCTGGTGCACGATGCCGATGCCGGGCTGACCGCCGTGGTCGACCCGTCCGAGGCACCGCCGGTCGCAGCCGCGCTGGAGCGGCGCGGCTGGACGCTCACCCATATCCTCAACACCCATCACCATTTCGACCACACCGGCGGGAACCTGCCGCTGAAGGAGATGTTCGGCTGCGAGATCGTCGGCCCCGGCAAGGACCGCGAGCGCTTCGCCGGCCTCGACACCGGCGTCGACGCGGCGAGCGGCTGGCGCTTCGGCAGCCGCGACGTGCGGGTGATGGAGATCCCGGCGCATACGAGCTCGCATATCGCCTTCGCGGTCGACGGTGCCGTGTTCACCGGCGACACCATGTTCGCAATGGGCTGCGGGCGGTTGTTCGAGGGCACGCCGGCGATGATGTGGTCGAGCCTGTCCAAGCTGATGACCTTGCCCGACGCGACGCGCGTCTATTGCGGCCACGAATACACCCAGAGCAACGGCCGCTTCGCGCTCACCCTGGAGCCCGGCAACACGGCCCTGGTCGCGCGCATGAAAGAGGTCGACGCGGCGCGGGCCTCGGGCCGGCCGACGATCCCCTCGACCATCGGCCTCGAGAAGCAGACCAATCCGTTCTGCCGGCCGAGCTCGCCCGAGCTGCGCAAGACGCTCGGCATGGAGGCGGCGTCCGACGTCGAGGTCCTGGGCGAGACGCGCCGCCGCAAGGACAATTTCTGACGCCATGCGCGACGCGCTCGGCCTTCCCGACCGCGTGAAGCTGCCGGTCGCGTTCGACCCGGCGCGGATGGCGGCGGACCTCGCCGCGCTGAGCCGCGAAGATTGGATCGGCCACTTCCTCACCGAGCGTTTCGAAGGCGATTGGGACGTGATCCCGTTGCGCGGGCCCGCCGACGCAATTCACCCCGTGATGATGATCGCCACGACGCCGGGCACGAAGGCGTTCGCCGACGCGCCGGCCTTCGCGGCGTGCCCTTACCTGCGCGAGATCGTGGACTCGTTCGAGGCCGAGGTGCGCGCCGTGCGCCTCTTGCGTCTGACGCCGGGCTCGATCCTGCTCGAACACACCGACCACGAATACACCGACGATGACGGCACCTTGCGCATCCACGTGCCCGTCGTAACGAACCCCGACGTGGTGTTCCTGCTCAACGGCACGCGCGTGGTGATGGAGGCCGGCAGCGCCTGGGTCCTGCGTCTCAACGATCCCCACAGCGTCGCCAACAACGGCGCGACCGATCGCGTCCACATGCTCGTGGACCTGGTGATGAACCCGGCGCTGGAGCGCTATTTGCTCGCCAGCACCGCCGTCGCCTGATCGAGGCGGTCGGCATACGCGTTGAGCACGCCCGCGGTGTGGCCCAGATAGGTGGTGGCGTCGTCGAAGCGTTCTTCCTCGATGGCCTCGCGGATGCCGGGCATGGTCTTGGCGCCATAGCCGGTGAAGCGTCCCGGTGCGTAGATCAGGTTCTTGAACCACGGCCGCACGGGCAGGCCCACGTCCGGCGTGAGGGTCTGGTCGATGGTGCGCATGAGGTCGCGCAGCCTGGCCTTAGCGTCGGCGGGCAGGGCTTCGGCGGCGGCCGCGAAGGCGTCGTCATAGGCTTTCGCGCTCGCCTTCAGCCGGTCGACGGCCGCGTCCAGCCCCTTGAAGTCGAATTGCGGCACGGGCTTCAGCGGCGTCGGATCGCCGGTCGACTTGGTCGGGTCGGCGGCGAGCTGGAAGCTGCGATCGGCGAGCAGCTTGGCCTGCGTCTCGGCCGCCTCGCGCCTGCTGTCGGCGAGCTTCTTCAGCTCCGCCACATAGCCTGCCATGGTCGCTGCGAAATTCTGCGCATGCTGCAGCGGCAGATCGCTGTCGGCGGCGCGCATCACCATGCGCCCCACGGTCTTGGCCAGCACCGCCTCATAGACGAAGCCCGGATCCTCGAAGCGCGTGAAATGCTCCCAGGTGTCGTAGCGCGAATGGTAGACGCCGCCGTTCTCGCCTTCGTCGCCGAACGCGACGTTCAGCGACGGCACGCCCAGATGCTCGATGAACGCCGAATAGTCCGAACCCGAGCCGAGCGCGTCGATCGGGAAGTCCTTCGCCGGATCGGCGGCGGTCTTGGCTTCCTCTTTCAGCCGCGCCGCGGCCGCTGGGTCGTGCCCGCCGCCCGACGCCGCCTCGGTGCGGATCTTGGCGCGGCGGCGGTCGCCCACGCTCGCGTGGCTCTCCGGATCGGTCACGTCGGCCGCGACCTGGTTCACGAAATGCTCGAGATCGTGGCTGCCCGCGATGTCGAGGAAGCCGCGCTCGTTGCCGTCGGTGTTGATGTAGAGCACGGCCTTCTGCTTCAGCTCGTCGCCATGCGCCTCGGCCCATTCGGTCGAGCCGAGCAGGCCCGGCTCCTCGCCATCCCACGACAGATAGACGATGGTGCGTTTCGGCTTCCAGCCCTGCTTGGCGAGCTCGCCCAGGATGCGCGCCTCTTCGAGAAGGGCGACCTGGCCCGACAAGGGGTCGGCCGCGCCCTGCACCCAGCCGTCGTGATGGTTGCCGCGCAACACCCATTCGTCGGGCAGCTCCGAGCCTTTCATCGTGGCGACGACGTCATAGACGGTCTTGAGGCTCCATTCCGACTTGACCATCAGATGGACCTTCGGCGCCGAGGGCCCGACGCGATAGGTGATCGGCAATGCCCCACGCCAGTTCTCCGGCACCACCTGTCCGCCCAGCGCCGCGAGCAGCACCTTGGCGTCGCCATAGCCGATCGGCAACGCCGGGATATGCAGCAGGCTCGGTGCGGTCTCGCGCGTCAGCCGCTTGGCGTCTCTGGTCGCGCCGACACCGGGCGTCAGCGGGTCGCCCGCATAGAGCGTCATGTCGACGACCGAGCCGCGCTGGATGCCCTGCGGGGGACGCTCGGGTCCCTGCGGATAGGTCGCGTCGTGGCCATAGCCGTCATCGGCCGGATCGGAATAGATGATGCAGCCGACCGCGCCGTGATCGGCGGCGAGGCGCGGCTTCAAACCGCGCCAGCCCGCGCCGTAGCGCGCGATCACGATCTTGCCCTTGACGTCGACGCCCATGCGCTGCAGCGCCTTGTAGTCGTCCTGCATGCCGTAATTGACGTAGACCAGCGGCGCGGTGACGTCGCCGTCGCCCTGGTATTCGAGATAGGCAGGCAGCGCCTTGTCCTTCGCCCGCGCGCTGGTGTCGCCCTTGATCGGCTTCTCCTGAAGCGTCGCCTTGAACAGCTTCTTGCCCTGCTTCATCTCGATCGCCTCGGCGACCGGCGTCGGATAGAGGACCTGGAACTCCTCGATATGCGCTTCCCAGCCATATTCCTGGAACTTCTTCATCTCCCATTCGGCGTTCAGCCTGTCGTGCGGGCTGCCCACATGGTTGGGCTCCGACGCCATCTGCCTCATCCAGTCCGACATCTCCCGCGAATTCACCATCGAATCGAAGCGCTGCTCGAGCGACGTGTCGGCGCCGGCCGACAGGGCCGCACCGGCGGTTGCAGCCAGAAGCACGGTCGCAGCCAAGGCGATGGAACGAGTCATGGAACCCCCGGAAATGTCTGAGCCCGGAAGAGTAGCGGCGGCGCGGCCGGTTTGAAAACTTAAATCGAGCAGGGGGCGATCCGGCGACAAATTGCGAAAAGTCCCGGCAATTCATGCGCCTGCCCCGGGCTTTTCCTCGGGAATCGGGAGGGGTAGGCTTGCCGCATTCTTTGCGGGGGTTTGATATGATTCGACGTTTTGCGCTCGGCATTTCCACGATCGCCCTGATGGCCGGGCCCGGCTTCGCGCAGACCGAAAACACCGCCGGCAGCGGCGGCCTCGAGACCGTGGTCGTGACCGCGACACGGCGCGCCGAATCCATCACCAAGGTGCCGGAGAGCATCAGCGCCTTCACCGCCGAGCGCATCGACCAGCTCAACGCCAAATCCATCGCCGACCTCGTGGCGTTCACGCCGGGCGTGAATTTCGACGAGACGACCAAGAACATCTCGATCCGCGGCGTCAACTCGACCGCGGGCGACGCGACCACCGGCATCTATATCGACGACACGCCGATCCAGCTGCGCGAGCTGGGCTTCGGCTCCGACAACACCTTGCCGTCGGTGTTCGACCTCGAGCGCGTCGAGGTGCTGCGCGGCCCGCAGGGCACGCTGTTCGGCGCGGGCTCGGAAGGCGGCACGGTGCGCTACATCACCCCGCAGCCCAGCCTCACCGACTACAGCGTCTATGCGAAGAGCGAGGTCTCGGTCAGCGAGATCGGCGGGCCCAGCTATGAAGGCGGCGCCGCGGTCGGCGGGCCGATCATCGACGACCAGCTCGGCTTCCGCGTCAGCGCCTGGGGACGCCATGACGGCGGCTGGGTCGACAAGGTCGACTATATGGATCCGAGCAAGGTGCTGCAGTCCGACACCAACTATGTCGACACCTATGTGGTGCGCGCCGCGCTGGCGTGGAAGCCCGCGCCGGGCCTGGTCCTGACGCCGAGCGTGTTCTACCAGAACCGCGACCAGAACAATATCGACGACTATTGGGTCGGCCTCTCCGATCCCGACCGCGGAATCTACAAGACCGCGACGCCCGAAAACATGTCGGACCAGGATCACTTCACGCTCGCGGCGCTGAAGGCCGATTGGGTGATCGGCGATGTCGAGGTGATCTCGAACACCTCGTTCTTCGACCGCCACCAGCTGGTGCACGACTATTCTGGCACGCTCTACAATCTCTCCTATTTCCAGTCGATCCTGAATCCGTCACCCAGCGGCCCGCACGATCCGTTCGGCCGGCCGTGCTCCGCCGCCGAGCCGCAATGCATCTTCAAGTCCGAGCTCTATCCGCTGTTGACGCCGAACGGCATCAACCTGCCGGGCTTCGGGCACTACGAGTCGAACAACTACGTCACCAACACCCAGGACAATTTCACCCAAGAGGTGCGCGTCCAGTCCGACGACCCCGACGCGCGCTTCACCTGGATCGTCGGCGTGTTCTATTCGAACCAGAGCCAGCTCAGCATCGAGGAGATCAACGATCCGCAGCTGCCCGCGCTCACGCAGTATCTCTGGGGCGAGAGCATGCTGCAGGCCTGGACCGAGGAGCTGCTGCCCAACGGCGACGACTACATCAACAACACGCGCGGCCACGAGCACCAGACCGCGGTGTTCGCCAACGCGACCTATGAGGTGATCTCGGGGGTGAAGGTCCAGGTCGGCGCGCGCTTCGCGCAGACCCATTTCGACTTCAACAATTTCTCCGACGGGCCGCAGAATTTCGGCTTCCTGACCGGCGTGCCGGGCTCGAAGGACGAGAAGCCGTTCACGCCGATGGCCGACATCACCTGGCAGATCGACGACGACGCGATGGTCTATGCCACGGTGGCCAAGGGCTATCGCATCGGCGGCGCCAATCCGCTGTTCCCGGTGCAGGCGTGCTCCGAGATCACCCAGGAGCCGACTTCGTACGATTCCGACAGCGTGGTCAGCTACGAGGCGGGCGCCAAGGACAAGCTGTTCGGCGGGCGGCTGCAGGCCTCGGGCAGCATCTATTATCTCAAATGGAACAACATCCAGCAGATCGTGGCGCTGCCGTCCTGCGGCTTCCGCTACACCACCAACCAGGGCGGCGCGGAGAGCAAGGGCTTCGATCTCGAAGGCGAATGGCTGGTGCTCGACAATCTCGATATCGATTTCAGCCTCGGCTACACCGATGCGCGCTACACCAGCACCAGCGCGTCGGCGGGGCTGCTGCTGGCGCGGCCGGGCGACCGGCTGCCGGGCTCGCCCTGGACGTTCTCGGTCGGCGGCCAGTACACGACCAAGCTGTGGCAGCACGACGCGTTCCTGCGCCTCGACTACGAGTTCGCGAGCCGCGAGACGGGGCTGACGCCCGAGCGCGACCCGGTGACGACGCTCTATGACGGCGGCCTGGTGCCCGAGCCCGAGACCAACCAGCTCTCGCTGCGCGCCGGCGTCACGGTCAAGGACATCCAGTTCGCGCTGTTCGCAGACAATCTCCTCAACGCCAACCCCGAGCTCGGCCTCAACCACCAGGACAGCGACACGCTGCTCTACGAAGCCTCGACGCTTCGCCCGCGCACGTTCGGCCTGACGGCGACGTATCGGTATTAGAGGAAACTCCTCTCTCCCTCCGGGGGCGGGGGCGCTTACCCTATCAGCTCGCTCACCGCGCGGTGCGCCTGGTCGATGGCGCAGTCGGTGTAGGCGGCGAAGCCTGCATCGGAGTTGGCGATCGCGATGTTGCCGAACGTCTTGCGGCCGACGAGGTTGGCTTGGCGGTCGAGCGGGCGGTCGCGGTCGAACAGGTAGGAGTATTCCGGCGCATAGCCGTGGGGCCAGCGGTTGACGGCGATGCCCTCGATGTCGCGCGCGGGATCGAAGCCGCCGCCGCTCAGGCTGCGCCCGAGCTGGTCGCGGATATGGCGCTCGAAGGTCTCGAACGAGGTCGCGAGCAGCTCGGCGCGCCCGGCCCGGTTCTGGTCGTATTCCGACAGGCCCGGCTTGGCCGGCGTGCGCACCATGCGGATCAGAATCGGCTCGTCGGGCGAGCGCGGAGACTTGTAGGCGCCGATGTCGACCGGCGCGTTGAGCCCGAAATCGACCCAATAGCTGCCCGGCGAATAGACGCGCTCGACCTTCAGCTTCACGAAGGCCTGCCAGTTCCTGAGCGCGACGTTGCAATAGATCAGCGGCGCCTTGACGATGTCGTGCAGCGCCTCTTTCTGCTCGGCCGGCATCTCGGGGCAGAGATAGGGGATCATCATGTTCCAGCTCGCGAGCACGCAATGCTTCGCGCGCACGCGCTTCACCTTGGCCCCGCCGGACGCGCGCGTATAGGCGATCTCGACGCCGTCCTTCACGTTCCGTGCACGGACGACCAGGCTGTTGAGGCGCAGCCGCACGGGATTGCCCGCGCGGTCGAGCTTCGCATAGTCGCATTTCGCGGTGACGACGTCGCGTGCATCATGGCCGGGCATCGCTTCGGGGATGAGGTCGCGCACCAGCAATCGCGCGATCGACGCGTTGCCGTCGGGGAAGTGGAACGTGTCCGAGCCGCCGGTCGTGCAATAGCCGGCCGGCGTATAGCCCATGCGGTTCGTCGCGCCCGGCGCCAGCTTCAGCCCCTGGAAGCCCGGCATGCCGTAGCCCCAGCAATCGATCGCCGACACCGCGTCGATGCCGCACGCCCACTCCTCGTCGGTGTGATGCTGGTAGAACCAGATCACGCCCGGATCGGCCTTCACGACGTCGAGCAGGTAGTCCTTGTAGGTGATGAGCGAGAGCCTGTCCTTCTTCTGCGCCGAGGTGAGGCCGGGGTAATAGTCCTCCATGCCCGTCTCGATGCGCAGGATATCCTTGCGCACCTTCTCGCTGAACGGCGTGTGCGGCAGGAAGGCCTTCATCTGCGCCGCTTCGAAGCGGCGGCCCTTCGCGGTCGAGACGACGAGCTGGTCCTTGCCGAAGCTTTCCTTGTCGAAGAACACGCCGAGCGACAGCCCGTGCTTCTCGTAGGTCTCGGGATGGTCGCATTCCTTCGACAGCAGGGCGGGATCGATGCCGAGCGACTTGATCAGCCCGCCCGCGACTTTCGAGTACGGCGTCGGGCTGTCGATCTCCAAAGTGCCGCCGTTGATCAGCTCCATGCGGCCGTTGACATGGAACTCGTTGCGCTTGGCATGGCCGCCGAAATCGTCGTGGTTCTCGAGGATCAGGATGCGCGCCTTGGGCTTGCCCGCGCGATAGAAATGCGCCGCGGCGAGCCCGCTGATGCCGCCGCCCACGACCACGAGGTCGTAAGCCTCGTGCGTGTCCTCAAGGCTGTGCGCCTTGTCCCAGAACGCGCCGTCGCGCACTTCGTGTGCCGCTTCGAAGGCGCCGGGATGGGAGCCGCGGATGCCCATCTTCGCGGGCGGGTAATAGCCCGGCGCGTTCTGCGGCTCGGCGTCGGCGGCCACGGCCGTCGTCGTGCCGAGCGCGGTCAGCCCCACCGCCGCGCCTTGCAGGAAGTCGCGCCGCGCGATCGCGCGGTCCATGCCCAGATCCTTGTCGCGCGTCTTCGACATCGTCACTTCGGCTTCAGATTGGTGGCGGAGATGTAGGAGTTCTCGGTGCAGCCGCCATAGGTCTCGCTCATCGCGAACACATAGGAGTTCGCATCGACCGTGGTGACCGTGACCTGGAACGTGCCGCTGAGGTTCCAGAGCGTGCCCGACGGGCCCACCGCCTTCCAGGTGAAGCTGCCGCTCGGATGCGCCGTGCCGAGGCCCGCCGTGACGGTGAGAATCTGCGTCGACACCAGGCCGACCGAAGGCAGCGGAACGCGCAAGGCCGCCGTCTTGCCCGAAAGCCCGTCGTACTGGAGCACGCCGGTGAAGGCCGAGCTCGAACTGTCCAGGCAGCCCGTGCCCGAGGTGGTCTGCACGTCGACGCCCGCCGCATAGGCGTTGCGCTTGGCTTCGGCCGTGCCGCAAAGCGCCACGACCGCGAGCGCGCCGATCCCCAATGATGCAATCTTCATGGCTTCCCCCTGTTAGATTCCGCCCAGACAGAGATATTTGATCTGCAGATAGTCGTCGATGCCGTATTTCGAGCCTTCGCGGCCGAGCCCCGATTGCTTGACGCCGCCGAACGGCGCGACCGCGGTCGAGATGATGCCGGTGTTGATGCCGACGATGCCGGCCTCGATGGCTTCGGCGACGCGCCACACGCGCTTGAGGTTCTGCGCGTAGAAATAGGCGGCGAGGCCGAACTCGGTGTCGTTCGCCATCCTTATCGCGTCGGCGTCGGTCTCGAATTTGATGACCGGCGCGAGCGGGCCGAAGGTCTCTTCCTTGGCGACCAGCATGTCCTGCGTCGCGTCGGCGATGATGGTCGGTTGGAAGAAGGTGCGGCCGAGCGCGTGCGGACGGCCGCCCGCGACCAGTCGAGCGCCTTTCGCCAGCGCGTCGGCGATGTGCTCTTCCATCTTGGCGACCGCATGCTGGTCGATCAGCGGGCCCTGCGTGACGCCGGGCTCGACGCCGTTGCCGACCTTCAGCTTCGCGACGGCCGCTTTCAGCTTCTCGAGGAACGCGTCATAGACGCTCGCCTGCACATAGAGGCGGTTGGCGCAGACGCAGGTCTGTCCGGTGTTGCGGTACTTGGACGCGATGGCGCCCTCGACGGCCGCGTCGAGGTCGGCGTCGTCGAAGACGATGAACGGCGCGTTGCCCCCCAGCTCCATCGACACTTTCTTGATGGTGGGGGCGCATTGCGCGAGCAGCAGGCGTCCGATCTCGGTCGAGCCGGTGAAGGTGAGCTTGGCGACGTCGTGGCTTCCGGTCATCTCGCCCCCGATGGCGCGCGCGGAGCCGGTGATCACGTTGAACACGCCGGGCGGGATCCCGGCGCGGAGGCTAAGCTCGCCCAGCGCCAGCGCCGAGAACGGTGTCTGCGTCGCGGGCTTGCAGACGAAGGTGCAGCCGGCCGCGAGCGCCGGCCCCGCCTTGCGTCCGATCATCGCGCTCGGGAAGTTCCACGGCGTGATCGCGGCGACGACGCCGATGGGCTGCTTGAGCACGACGATGCGCTTGTCCGCGGCGTGACTCGGGATCACGTCGCCATAGACGCGCTTTCCTTCCTCGGCGAACCATTCGATGAACGACGCGCTGTAGGCGACCTCGCCCTTGGATTCGGCGAGCGGCTTTCCCTGCTCGGACGTCATGATCAGCGCCAGATCGTCGGCGTTCGCCAGCATCAGATCGTTCCAGCGGCGCAGGATGCTTGCGCGCTCGCCCGCGGTCTTCGCCGCCCAGGCGGGGAAGGCGCGCTTGGCGGCGGCGATGGCCTCGCGCGTTTCGTTCGCCTCGAAGTTCGGAATGGTGCCCAGCACCTCTCCGGTCGCGGGATTGGCGACGTCGATGGTCTTGCCGCTGTCGGCCGCTTTCCACCGACCGTCGACGTAGCAGAGCTGCTTGAGAAGGCTTTCGTCTTTGAGCTTCATGTCAGGATGGCTTTCACTTCCAGGTACTCTTTGAAACCGAACGCGCCCGCCTCGCGGCCATTGCCCGAGCGCTTGTAGCCGCCGAACGGCGCGGCAGGGTCTTCCGAGGCGCCGTTGACGTGCACGTTGCCCGCGCGCAGGCGGCCCGCCACCTTGCGCGCATGCGCTTCGTCGCCGGATTCGACGTAAGCCGCGAGCCCATAAGGCGTGTCGTTGGCGATCGCAACCGCATCGTCCTCGCTGTCATAGGGCAGGATGCACAGCACGGGCCCGAAGATCTCCTCGCGCGCGATGGCCATGTCGTTCGTCACGCCGGCGAAGATCGTGGGCTGCACGAAATAGCCGCGGTCGCGCGCCGGCTCGGCGCCGCCGGTGACGAGGTTCGCGCCCTCTTCGATGCCTTGCTTGATCATGCGCCGCACCTTGTCGAACTGCGCGCGATGGGCAAGCGGGCCCATCGTGGTCGCGTCGTCGCGCGGATCGCCGACCACGACGCTGTCCGCCGCCGCGCGCGCCGCCTCGACCGCTTCGGCGTGACGGCTGCGCGGCACCAGCATGCGCGTCGGCGCGTTGCAGGACTGGCCCGTGTTGCCGAAGCAATTGAGCACACCGCGCTCGACGGCCGCCGCGAGGTCGGCGTCGCCAAGGATCACGTTCGCAGACTTGCCGCCCAGCTCCAGCGTCACGCGCTTGACCGTGTCGGCGGCCGCCTTGGTCACCGCGATGCCGCCGCGCGTCGAGCCGGTGAACGAGACCATGTCGATGTCGGGATGCTTCGCCAGCGCCTGGCCGACGGTCTCGCCGTCGCCGTTCACGAGATTGAACACGCCCGCGGGCGTGCCGGCGGCGTCGAGGATCTCGGCGATGATCGTCGCGCTCACCGGGGCGAGCTCGCTGGGCTTCAGGATCACCGTGCAGCCCGCCGCGATCGCCGGGAACACCTTCAGCGCGATCTGGTTCAGCGGCCAGTTCCACGGCGTGATCAGCCCGCACACCCCGATGGGCTCGTGGACGAGGGTGACGCGGCCCTGGGCTTCCTCGAAATCGAATTCGCTCAGCACACGGATGGTCTCGTCGAGGTGCTGCGCCCCCGCCGCGACCTGGGCCTCGCGCGACAGGCTGAGCGGCGCGCCCATCTCCGAGGTCACTGCGTCGACCAGGTCGTCGTAACGCCGGGCATATTCGTCCTTCACCTTGGAGAGCAGCGCCAGGCGCTCATCGCGCGTGGCGACGGACCATGTCGCGAACGCCTTGCGCGCCGCGGCCACGGCGCGGTCGACATCCTTGGCGCTGCCCAGCGAGATGCGTGCGAACGCCTCTTCGGTGGCCGGATTCACGACCTCGAACGGCTTGGCTTCGAGCGGCGCCGTCCAGGCCCCGCCGATATAGAATTGAGTCAGGTCGCGCATCGCCGCCTCCGGAAAGGCCGGATACTAGCCTTTGCCGGCCCCCCATTGACAAATGTTCCTGATTTGTTCTTATATCGGGGCATGCAAGCGAACCTTTTCTCCAGCCCGGCGGGTGACTTAAGGGCGCTCCAGGACCGTCTCCGGAGCGCCGCCGGCCGCATCCACGACCCCGACCGGCTCGACCCGGTCAGCCAGTTCGTGCGCAGCTTCATCGCCTCGCGCACTTACGACCGCGATTCGTGGCAGGCCTTCATGCGGCTGGCCCGGCGCTTCGAGAGCTGGGACGGATTGGCCGACGCGCCGATCGCCGAGATCCTGGCGTTGCTCGACGGCGTCACCCATGCGGAGAAGAAAGCACCGGAGCTGAAGGAGGCGCTGCGCACCATCCGCGCCCGCGCCGGGAGCCTGAACCTGGATTTCCTTGGAGAGCTTTCCGTCCCGCACGCCTTGCGCTGGCTCGAAGCCTTGCACGGGGTGGGGCGCAAGATCGCCGCGGCGACCTTGAACTTCAGCACCCTGCGCAAGCCCGCTTTCGTGGTCGAGACCCATATCGTGCGCGTGCTCGAGCGCTTCGGCTTCGTGCGGATGGGCGCAACCACCGAACAGGCTTACGACGCAGTGATGGCGGCGGCCGACGGGTTCTCGCCGGACGATCTCTACGAGCTCCACTGGCATCTGAAGCGCCTCGGCCAGCGCGCCTGCACCCAGGCTTACGCGAGTTGTGGCCGTTGCGCGCTGTCGAGCCTCTGTCTTAAGCGTGTCGAGGAGGCGGCGCGCGCCGCATGAGCGATGAAGCCCCCAACTTCGCCCAACAAGCTCGCGCAGCTTCGTGCCTCCCTCGCCAAAGCGGGCTTGCCCGAAATCCAGGCGCGCGTGCCGCTCGGCTTGCGCGAGGCCGATGAGGTCCTGAAGGGCGGGCTCGCTTGCGGCGCCTGCCATGAAGTCTTCGCGAGCGCCGGCCACGAGGCTTCGGCGACCGGCTTCGCGGCGTCGCTCGCCTGGCGCGTCGCGCGGGGCAAGCGCGTGCTGTGGATCGTCCAGGATTTCTCGGCGCTCGAGTTCGGCGCGCTGGCGGCGACGGGCTTGCTCGAGCTCGGCATCGATCCCGCCCGCGTGCTGATGCTGCGTGTCGCCCATGCCGAGGACGCGCTCCGCGCGGCGTCCGACGCGCTCACCTGCACGGCGCTCGGCGCGGTGGTGATCGAGCTTATGGGCGCGCCCAAGGTGCTCGACCTCACCGCCAGCCGGCGCCTCACGCTCGCGGCGGGCGAGCATGGCGTGACGGCTGTGCTGCTGCGTCTCGGCGCCGCGCCCGATGCCAGCTCGGCCTCGACGCGCTGGGTCGTGCGCGCCGAAACCTCGTCCGATCCGGAGAACTGGGGTCGACCGGTCTTCGATTGCGCGTTGGTGCGCAACCGGCATGGCGGCACGGGGCAATGGGTGATGGAGTGGAGTTGCGACAATGGTCACTTCCAGGCGCCTGGTGGCGCTGTGGTTCCCGAGGCTCGCGACCGACCGGCTGCAGCGGCGCTGGAGCCGGGTCGCCGCAGCGCGGCCTGATGCGCCGCCGCCGGCCCCTCCGCTCGTCGTTGCGGCGAAAGAGAAAGGCGCGCTGGTCGTGGCCGGCCTCGACCGCAAGGCGACGGCGTTCGGCATCAAGGTCGGCCAGCCGCTCGCCAATGCGCGCGCGATGCTGCCCGCGCTCAAGGTCGTGGCGGCCAATCCGGCGGCCGATCTCAAGCTGCTCGGCCGTATCGCCGATTGGTGCGAGCGCTTCACGCCGCTGGTCGCGCTCGACGGCGCGCGCGCGCTGCTGCTCGACGTGACCGGCGCGACGCATCTTTTCGGCGGCGAGCAGGCGATGCTGGACCGCATCCTTCGCGGCCTCGAGGCGCAAGGCTTCGCGGTCCGTGGCGCGATGGCCGGAACGGCGCTCGCGGCGCAGGCGCTGTCGCGGCGCCGCTCCGGCACGGTGGCACAGCCGGGCACGGAAGCCGAAGCGGTCGCGTCGCTTCCCGTCGACACCTTGAACCTCGACCCCGTCACGACGCATGCCTTCCGCCGCGCGGGGCTGAAAAGAATCGGCCAGGCTTATGGCCGCGACCGGCGCGAGCTCACATCGCGGTTCGGGGCGCGGCTGGTCTATATGCTCGACACCGCCTTCGCGCGCGCCGAGACTCCGGTGTCGCCGCGCCGTCCGCTGCCCGACTACCGCGCCGAGCGCGCCTTCGCCGAGCCCATCGCCACCGAGGACGCGATCCGCGCCACGCTGGTCGCGCTCGCCGCTTCGCTCGGCGAAGCGCTCGAGAAACGCGGCGAGGGTGCGCGCCGTCTCGAAGCCTCGTTCTTCCGCGCCGACGGCATCGTGCGCCGCATCGCGGTCGAGACCGGCCAACCGGTGCGCGACCCTGCCGTCGTCGAGCGGCTGTTCCGCGAGAAGCTCGCGTCGCTCGTCGATCCGCTCGATCCCGGCTTCGGCTTCGACCTCGTCCGGCTGGCCGCCGACCGTGCCGAGCGCGCCGACGCGGTGGCGGCCGATTTCGACAGCGACGCCCATGACGCGCGCGAGATCCGCTTCCTCGCGGACCGTCTCGCGGCGCGCTTCGGCAGCGACCGCATGCTCGCTTTCGTCGCGGGCGACACCCATATCCCCGAAGCGGCCTTTGCCGCGGTGCCGGCGCAGCACGCGGCCGACTTCGCGTCGGTCCCATGGGAGCGCATCCGCCGCCCGAACGAAGCCCCGCGACGCCCGCTGCGCCTCTTCGCCAAGCCGGAGCACGCCGGCATCCTGCGCGCCGTCCCGGGCAGCAACACGTTGCATATGCGCTGGCGCAAGGCCCAGCGCGTGCTCGTCCGCGCCGAAGGCCCCGAGCGCATCGCCATGGAATGGTGGCGCCACCAGGAAACGCAGCCCACCCGCGACTATTGGCGCGCCGAGGACGGCGAAGGCCGCCGTCTCTGGCTCTACCGCGACACCGAAACCGCGCAATGGTTCGTACACGGAGCGCTGGCGTGACCTCAGGGACGGTTTTCGCGGCTGTGCCAAATCCGCAGCACGATCAAAGCGCCGTCGCTTTCGCGGATCGTATAGCGCGCGACATAGCCGTGCCTGCCGAACGAGATGCGCACCTGGCGGATACGCGGATGTTTCGTCCGGTAGCCGAGCCCGGGCATGGTCTCGACCAGCTGCAGCTTGTTCCAGATGGCCGCGATTGCCCGCTTCGCTGCGGCGGGGTTATGCGGTTCCAGGAATTCGTAAAGCCGCCTTGCGTCCGCAATCGCCTCGGGCGCGAGGACGATCATCAGATCTTGCGCGGGACTGGCGGCGGCAGCTCGTCCGGCGTTCCCCAGCTTTGGACCCAGGCTTTCACCTCGTCCAGGGGCACGCCCATCTTCTCGCGATCGAAGGCTTCCAGCCGGCGGACGTCTTCCTCGACATCCGGCTCCTCCGCCGCATCGAGGAGCGCGAGCGCATCGGCAATCACGCGCGATTCTTCCTGGCCGCGCTGCTCGGCAAGCATGCGCAAGCGGGCATCGTCTTCGCTGTCGAGGTCGAGGGTGATCTTGGTCTTCGTCATGTTGGCAAATATACCGCAAAAGCCGAGGGCGTGTCCATGACGCCCTTCGCCGAGCTCGCCGCGGCGACGAATTTCTCGTTCCTGCGCGCCGCCTCGCAGCCGAAGGAGATGGTCGCGCAGGCGGCGCTGCTCGGCTATGCGGCCATCGGCATCGCCGACCGCAACAGCGTGGCGGGGATCGTGCGCGCCTATGACGCTCACAACCAGATGCGCGAGCAGACCGAGGCGCCGCTGCCCAAGCTGCTTGTGGGCAGCAGGCTGGTGTTCGTCGACGGCACGCCGGACATCGTCGTCTACCCGCAAGATCGCGCGGCGTATGGGCGGCTGTGCCGCTTGCTCAGCGACGGCAAATTGCGCGCGCCCAAGGGCGAGTGCCTGCTCAGCTTGAACGACCTTCTGCGCTGGCAGGAGGGTCTGCTCATGATCGTGCTGCCGCCGCATCCGCGCCGCGCGAGCACGACGATCGGGTTGCAGGACAAGGTGTGGAACGAGGGGCTGTCGGACGATCCCATCGCCAAGGAGAGGTTCGCGGCGCACATCCGTGCCGAGCCTGACGCGGTCGTGGCGCTGCTCGACACGCTGCCCAAGGAGCGCACCTGGCTCGGCGCGGTGCAGCCGCTCCATGGCGACGATGCGCGGCTGCTGAAGCTTTGGCGAGAGGTGGCCGCGCGCGCCGGCGTGCCCCTGATCGCGACCAACGATGCGCTCTATCACGAGCCTGCGCGGCGCGCGCTGCAGGACGTCGTCACCTGCATCCGCGAAGGCGTCACCTTGAACGAGGCCGGCCGCCGCCTCGAAGCCAATGCCGAGCGTCATCTGAAAGCGCCGGACGAGATGGCGGCGCTGTTCGCAGCCGCGCCGGACGCCCTCGCCGAGACGGTGCGCTTCGCCGCGCGCATGGGCTTCTCGCTCGACCAGCTCAAATACAACTACCCCGACGAGCCGGTGTCGCCGGGCAAGACGCCGCAAGGCCATCTCGAGGACCTCGTCTGGGCCGGCGCGCAGGAGCGCTATCGCGGCTGCACGCCCTCCAAGGTCGAGGCGGTGCTGCACAAGGAGCTCGCGCTGATCGCCAAGCTCGAGATCGCGCAATATTTCCTCACCGTGCACGACATCGTGCGTTATGCGCGCGGCGAAGGCATCCTCTGCCAGGGGCGCGGCTCGGCGGCGAATTCGGCGGTCTGCTACATGCTCGGCATCACCTCCATCGATCCGGTGCAGATGGACCTGCTGTTCGAGCGCTTCGTCAGCGAGGAGCGCAAGGAGCCGCCCGACATCGACGTCGATTTCGAGCACGAGCGCCGCGAGGAGGTGATCCAGTACATCTATCGCCGCTATGGCCGCCATCGCGCGGCGCTGGCCGCGACCGTCATCCACTACCGCCCGCGCAGCGCCATCCGCGAGGTCGCCAAGGTGTTCGGCCTCAGCGAGGACGTCGGCGCCGATCTCGCCAGCGGCGTGTGGGGCAGCTGGGGCAGCCGCCTCAGCGAGGCGCAAGTGCGCCAGGGCGGCAAGGACCCGTTCAACCGCCTCATCGCGCGCACGGTCGAGATGGCGAACCAGCTGATCGGCTTCCCGCGGCATCTGTCGCAGCATGTCGGCGGCTTCGTGCTCACCAACGACCGGCTCGACGAATGCGTGGCCGTAAGCCCGGCGACGATGGAGGACCGCCACTTCATCGAATGGGACAAGGACGACATCGACGCGGTGATGATGATGAAGGTCGATGTGCTGGGGCTCGGCATGCTCACCTGCGTGCGCAAGGCCTTCGACCTGATCCGCACGCATGAAGGGCGGCACTTCGACCTCGCCAACGTCCCGCAGGAGGACCCACAGGTCTATCAAATGCTGTGCAAGGCCGACGCCGTCGGCGTGTTCCAGGTCGAGAGCCGCGCGCAGATGAGCATGCTGCCCAGGCTGAAGCCCGCCAAGTTCTACGATCTCGTCATCGAGGTCGCGATCGTGCGCCCCGGCCCGATCCAGGGCGGCATGGTGCATCCGTACCTGCGCCGCCGCGCCGGCGAGGAGCCGGTCGTGTTCCCGTCGCCCGATCCCGAACATGGCGCGCCCGACGAGTTGCTCGGCGTGCTCGGCAAGACCATGGGCGTGCCGCTGTTCCAGGAGCAGGCGATGAAGCTCGCGATGGTGGCGGCCAAGTTCACGCCGCCCGAGGCCAACGGCCTGCGCCGCGCGATGGCGACGTTCCGCAACCTGGGCACCATCGACACCTTCAAGGAGAAATTCGTCGGCCGCATGGTGGCGCGCGGCTATGCGCGCGATTTCGCCGAGCGCTGCTTCAAGCAGATCGAAGGCTTCGGCTCTTACGGGTTCCCGGAAAGCCACGCGGCGAGCTTCGCGCTGCTGGTCTATGTGTCGGCGTACATCAAGAAGTTCCATCCGGCTGCGTTCGCCTGCGCGCTGCTCAATTCGCAGCCCATGGGTTTCTATGCGCCGGCGGAGATCGTGCGCGACGCGCGCGAGCACGGCGTCGAGGTGCGCCATGTCGACGTGAATTTCAGCCAATGGGACAATACGCTGGAAAGCGACGGCATGGGTGGGCTCGCGCTGCGCCTGGGGCTGCGCCAGGTCGACGGCTTCCAGGAGCGCTGGGCGGACTTGCTCGTGGGCGCGCGGCGCAACGGCTATGCGACCGCGAGCGACGTCGCGCGGCGCGCGCGCCTGCCCAAGCGCGCGCTGATCATCCTCGCCGAGGCCGATTGCTTCCAGAGCCAGGGCCGCGACCGGCGCGAGACCTTGTGGGACATCCGCCGCCTCGCCGACGACGACGCGCTGCCGCTCTTCGCCCATGCCTTCGTCGAGGAGCAGCCGGAAGAGACGATCGCGCCGCTCCCCGCCATGCCCTCGAGCGAGCACGTGCTCGCCGATTACCGCATGCTGCGCCTGTCGCTGCGCGCGCACCTGATGGCGTTCCTGCGCGAGCTGTTCGAAGGCGAGGGCGTGCTCAGCGCGGCCCAGATCGCAGCAAGCACCGACGGCAGCACGGCCGCCTGCGCCGGCATCGTGCTGACGCGCCAGATGCCGGGCGATGCCGGTGTCGTGTTCATCACCTTGAGCGACGAGACCTCCATCACCAACGTCGTGGTCTGGCCCAGGCTGGTCGAGCCGTTCCGGCGCGAGATCATGGGTGGGCGGCTGCTCCTGGTCGAAGGCAAGGTCCAGAAGAGCGTCGACGGCGTCGTTCACCTTGTTGCCGAGCGGATCGTCGACCGCACGCCCGAGCTGGAGCGCCTTTCCGAGGACGAGCAGGAAGCCCAGAGCGCAACACCGTCCTTCCGCTCCCAGGGCGCCGCCCGTCACTATCATCCCCGTAATGTTCGCGTGGTCCCAAAATCGCGTGATTTCCACTGACGGGCGTTGGCAAGCGGGTCCCCTTGGGTCTTAATGCCCCAATAACAGACCTCCGGACGTAAAATCCGGACGCAAAGGGGATCTTCGTGAAGACCGTCACGTTCGCGGCCTTGGCCGCCGCTCTCTGCCTCTCGACCGCAGCGCTCGCCGACGAAGGCATGTGGACCTTCGACAATTTCCCCTCCGCCCAGGTGAAGGCGAAATACGGCGTCACCATCGACAAGGCCTGGCTCGACAATGTCCAGAACGCCGCGGTGCGCCTGTCCTCGGGCTGCTCGGCGTCGGTCGTCACCAAGGACGCGCTGGTGCTCACCAACCATCACTGCGTGCGCGATTGCGCGCAGAACCTCTCGACCGCGAAGGTGGACTACGTCAAGGACGGCTTCGCCGCCGCCAAGCGCGAGGACGAGCGGCTCTGCCCCGGCATGCAGGCCGAGATTCTGGCTTCCATCACCGACGCGACCGAGCGCGTCACCAATGCGGGCAAGGGCAAGACCGGCCAGGACTTCGTCAAGGCGCGCGACGCCGAGATCGCCGCGGTCGAGAAGGAAGGCTGCACGGGCAAGGAGCAGCTCTATCGCTGCCAGGTGATCACGCTCTATCAGGGCGGCCAGTACAAGCTCTACACCTACCGCAAATATTCCGACGTGCGCCTGGTCTTCGCGCCCGAACAGCAAATGGCGTTCTTCGGCGGCGATCCGGACAATTTCAACTTCCCGCGCTACGACCTCGACTGCTCCTTCGTGCGCCTCTACGAGAACGGCAAGCCGGTCGCGACGCCGGCGCATCTTCAGTGGCGCGCCACCGCGCCGAAAGAGAACGATCCGGTGTTCATCGCCGGCAATCCGGGCTCGACCCAGCGCCTGCTCACCGGACGCCAGCTCGAGACCATCCGCGACGTCGCCTTGCCCGACACGCTGCTTCTGCTCGCCGAGCTGCGCGGGCGGCTGATCCGCTTCGGCGAGGAAAGCCCGGAGCATGCGCGCATCTCCAACGAGAGCCTGTTCAGCGTCGAGAACAGCTACAAGGCGCTGCACGGCCAGGAAGAGGCGCTGGTGCTGTCCGGCCTGATCGACCAGAAGGCCAAGGAAAACGGCGCTCTGCGCGCGAAGGTCCTGAGCGACAAGAAGCTGTCCGAAGAGATCGGCGATCCCTGGTCCGAGATCGCCAAGGCCCAGACCGACCGCCGCGAGCTCTATCAGCGCTACACCTATCTCGAAGCGCGCGCCGGCCTGTTCTCCAGCCTGTTCGGCTATGCGCGCGCGATCGTGCGCGCCGCGCAAGAGAAGGCCAAGCCCAACAGCGAGCGCCTGCCCGAATACACCGACAGCCGGCTGCCGCTGCTCGAGAAGCGCGTGCTCGACGACGAGCCGGTCTATCCCGATCTCGAAGCGGCGATGCTGGAGTTCTGGCTGACCAAGCTGCGCGAGCACCTGACCGCCGACGCCGAGGGCACCAAAATGTTCCTCGGCAAGGAATCGCCGGAAGCCTTGGCGGCGCGGCTGTCGAAGTCCAAGCTCGCCGACGCCAAGTTCCGCAAGCAGCTGTGGAGCGCCGATCTCGCCCAAGTGCAGGCGAGCGACGATCCGATGATCCGCTTCGTGCTCGCGACCGACGAGACCTCGCGCGCGATCCGCAAGGAATACGAGACGCGCGTCACCGGTCCGTCCGACCGCGCGGCCGAGAAGATCGCCAAGGCGCGGTTCGCGATCCTCGGCACGAACACCTATCCCGACGCGACGTTCTCGCTGCGCCTCACCTACGGCAAGGTCACGGGCTGGACGGAGAACGGCACGCCGGTCGCGCCTTTCACCTACTATAAGGGCCTGTGGGAGCGCGCGACGGGCCAGGACCCGTTTGCGCTGGCGCCGCGCTGGGTCAACGCACAGAGCAAGGTCGGCCAGGACATCGTGTTCGACTTCTCGACCGACAACGACATCATCGGCGGCAATTCGGGCTCGCCGGCGATCGACGCGCAGGGCGGGGTGATCGGCGCGGTGTTCGACGGCAACATCCACAGCCTCGGCGGCGCCTTCGGCTTCGATCCCAGGGACAACCGCGCCGTCGTGGTGTCGACGGCGGCGATCACCGAAGCGCTCGACAAGGTCTATGGCGAGCACGCGCTGGTGGCGGAACTGACGGCGCCCTAGGCCACACGATGAACCGCACCGCACGATCGCTTGCCGCCGCCGCGATCGCAGTCTTCGGCCTCGGCGCCGCTCCGCACGCGCCGAAGCGGCCCATGCACCATGCCGTCGTCGCGGCGCCCACGGCCAAGCCGGATAAGGACGTCCTGCGCGCGACCCTGCCCAACGGGCTGCGCGTCGTGATCGTGCGCAACAGGCTCGCGCCCGTGGTGTCGACGGCGGTGAACTATCTCGTCGGCGGCGACGAGACGCCGGCGGGCTTCCCCGGCACCGCGCACGCGCAGGAGCACATGATGTTCCGCGGCAGCCCGGGGTTGACCGCGGACCAGCTCGCCAATATCGGCAGCGTGATGGGCGGCAATTTCAACGCCAACACGCGCGAGAGCCTGACGCAATATCTCTTCACCGTGCCGGCCGAGGACCTCGACATAGCGCTGCATGTCGAGGCGACGCGCATGCAGGGCGTGCTCGACACCAAGGAGGATTGGGAGAAGGAGCGCGGCGCCATATCCCAAGAGGTCGCGCAGAACCTCTCCAGCCCGACCTCGCAGCTCTACCAGAAGCTCCGTGCGCTGATGTTCGCCGGCACGCCGTACGAGCACACCGCGCTCGGCACGCGGCCGAGCTTCGAAGCGACGACGGCGGACGAGCTCAAGCGCTTCTACGACACCTGGTACGCGCCCAACAACGCGATCCTGGTGATCGTCGGCAATCTCGATCCGCAAGCGACGCTCGAGAGGGTCCGAAGCCTGTTCGGGCCGATCAAGTCCAAGGTGCTGCCGGCGCGGCCGGTGTTCGACTTCAAGGCGCCCGAGGCCGCTTCGTTCACCATGGACACCGACCGGTCGAGCGCGACCGCCATCGTGGCGATGCGCTTCCCCGGCATCGAGAGCGCGGACTTCCCCGCGCTCGAGGTGCTGGCCGACGTGCTGTCGAGCCACCGCTTCGATCTCTACGGCCTGGTGCCGCAGGGCAAGGTGATCGACGCCGATTTCTCGCTCGACCCGCTGCCCAAGGCCTCGCTGGCCTATGCGACCGCGTCGTTCCCGGCGGGGGGCGACGCCAAGCAGGTCGAAGCGGACATCCGCGCGATCCTCGCCAGGGTCATCAAGGACGGCGTGCCGCCCGAATTGGTCGAGGCCGCCAAGCAGCAGGAGCGCCGCGCCTCGGAGTTCCAGAAGAACGGCATCGAGGATCTCGCCTCGATCTGGTCGGACGCGGTCGCGCTCTATGGGCTCACCTCGCCCGACGAGGATTACGAGCGCATCGCCAAAGTGACCGTCGCGGACGTGAACCGCGTCGCGCGCAAATATCTCGATCTCGACCACGCCGTGTCGGCGCTGATGGTGCCCAAGGGCTCCGGCCGCCCGGTCGCAAGCGACGCCAAGTTCGGCGGCCAGGAAGCGATCGCGCTCGGCGAGGCCAAGCCGACCGCGCTGCCCGATTGGGCGCAGGCCGCGCTCGGGCGTCTCGAGGTACCGCCGTCCACCTTGAGTCCCGTGGTCAGCACGCTTCCCAACGGCATCACGCTCATCGTGCAGCAGGAGGACGTGGCGGACACCATCAGCGTCTACGGCCATATCCGCAACCGCCCCGAGACCGAGGCGCCGCCGGGCAAGGAAGGCGTGTCGCTGCTGCTCGAGCAGCTGTTTCCTTACGGGACCGAAACGCACGACCGCCTCGCCTACCAGAAGGCGCTGGACGACATCGGCGCCAGCGAGAACGCCGGCACCGATTTCGCGGTGCATGTGCTGTCGGGCGATTTCGACCGCGGGGTGGCGCTGCTCGCCGACAACGAGCTGCGTCCCGCCTTGCCGCTGGACGCGATGGACAAGATCCAGCGCCAGCTGATCCAGCTCGTCGGCACGCGCAATCTGAGCCCGTCCTATCTCGCCTCGCGCTCGATCCGCGGCGCGCTCTATCCGGCGAGCGATCCGTCCCTGCGCGACGCGACGCCGGAATCGCTCGCCTCGATCACGCGCGACGACGTGCTCGCCTATTACAAGCGCGTGCTGCGCCCCGACCTCACCACCATCGTCGTCATCGGCAAGGTCACGCCCGAGGCCGCGCGCGCGACCATCGAGAAGTATTTCGGTTCCTGGACCGCTGCGGGCGAGAAGCCGCAGACCGATCTTCCGACCGCGCCGGCCAACGTCGCGGCCTCTTTCGCGGTGCCCGACCAGAGCCGCGTGCAGGACAGCGTGGTGCTGGCGCAGAACCTCGCGATAAGCCGCGCCGATGCGGACTATTACGCGCTGCAGCTCGGCAATTCGGTGCTGGGCGGCGGCTTCTATTCGGCGCGGCTCTCGATCGACCTGCGCAAGAATGCCGGGCTCGTCTACAGCGTCGGCTCGCAGATCCAGGTCGGGCGCACGCGCGGGAATTATTACGTGCAATACGCGTCCGACCCCGAGAATGTCGGCAAGGCGGCGGCGCTGGTGGTGCGCGACATCAAGGCGATGCAGCAGGCGCCGGTCTCCGAGGAAGAGCTGTCGCTGTCCAAGATGCTGATGCTGCGCCAGATCCCCTTGAGCGAAGCCAGCATCCCCGACATCGCGCGCGGCATGCTGAACCGCCGCGAGCTCGACCTGCCGCTCGACGAGCCGTGGCGCGCCGCGCGGCGCTTCATCGACCTCACGCCGGCGGACGTCCAGGCCGCCTTCCGCAAATGGATGCGGCCCGACGACCTGGTGCGCGTGACCCAGGGCCCGCCGCCGCAATAGCTAGGCGGCGAGCTTCTTCGCGGTCTCGGCGATCCTGCGGCCCTGATAGCGCGCGCCTTGCAGCTCGTTCTCGCTCGGCTGCCGCGCGCCGTTGCCGCCGGTGATGGTGGTCGCGCCGTAAGGCGAGCCGCCGGTGATCTCGTCCAAGGTCATCTGCCCGGCGTGCCCGTAATCGAGACCGACGATGGTCATGCCGAAATGCAGCAGGTTGGTGATGATCGTGAACAGGGTCGTCTCCTGCCCGCCATGCTGCGTGGCCGAGGACGTGAACGCGCCGCCCACTTTGCCGTGCAGCGCGCCCTTGGCCCACAGCCCGCCCGCCTGGTCGAGGAAGTTCGCCATCTGCGACGGCAACCGGCCGAAGCGCGTGCCGGCGCCGATCACGATGGCGTCGTAATTCGCCAAGTCGTCGATGGCCGCGACCGGCGCCTTCTGGTCGAGCTTGTAGTGGGATTTCTTCGCGATCTCCTCCGGCACCAGCTCGGGGACGCGCTTGATGTCGACCTCCGCGCCCGCCTCGCGCGCGCCTTGGGCGACCGCCTCGGCCATCGTCTCGATATGTCCGTAGGCGGAATAATACAGAACCAGAACCTTGGGCATAATTCTCTCCTTCACGCCGCGTCCACGAGGACGAGCTCGCTGTCCTCGAGCGCCTTGACCGTCACGCTCTCCTCGCCGGCGATCGCCGCGCCGTCGCGGGCGTTCACGAACACGCCGTTGACCTCGACGCTGCCGGTCGCCGGCACGAGATAGAGGTGGCGCTTGCCGCCGGCCGGATAGGTCGTGCTCTCGCCGGCCTTCAGGGTGGCGCCCAGCACGCGCGCGTCGGTGCGGATCGGCAGCGCGTCCTTGTCGTCGTCGAAGCCGCTCGCGAGCGTCACGAACTGGCCCGAGCGGTCGCCCTTGGGGAAGGGCTTGGCGCCCCAGCCGGGCTGGCCGCCCGTGCGCGTCGGCAGGATCCAGATCTGGAACAGGGTCGTGGTCTCGCCTTCGAGATTGTATTCGGCGTGGCGGATGCCGCTGCCCGCGCTCATCACCTGCACGTCGCCGGCTTCCGTGCGGCCTTCGTTGCCCAGGCTGTCCTTGTGCGTGATCGCGCCTTTGCGGACGTAGGTGACGATCTCCATGTTCGCATGCGGATGCGGCGGGAAGCCGGTATTGGGCGCGATCTCGTCGTCGTTCCAGACGCGAAGATTGCCCCAGGCCATGCGGCGCGGGTCGTGATAATCGGCGAACGAGAAATGGTGGCGGGCCTTGAGCCAGCCATGGTCCGCGCCGCCGAGGCTGTCGAACTGTCTGACGTCGATCATGGGTGTTCTCCTGTTTCCTTCTGCCGACCTAGATATCGCCGCCGTTCTGGATTAAAAATAGAAACAACCGAAACTCATTGTTTCCGGATTTGATATGTCAAACCTGCCCGATTTCGAGGGATTGGCGATCTTCGCCAAGGTGGTCGAAACCCGCTCCTTCGCCGCCGCCGCCAAGGAGCTGAACCTCTCCAAGGCGACGGTCTCCAAGGCGGTGGGGCGGCTGGAGACGCGGCTGGGCGCGCGGCTGTTCAACCGCACCTCGCGGCGCCTGGCGTTGACCGACGCCGGACAGCGTCTCGCCGGCCGTGCCGCGGCGCTGCTCCAGGACGGCGAAGCGGCGGAGAGCGAGATGCTGGCCCAGTCGGTCAGCCCGCGCGGCCTCGTGCGCCTCGCCGCCCCGATGTCGTTCGGCGTGACCTATGTGGCGCCGTTGTTGCCGGATTTCCTCGAAGCCTATCCCGATGTCAGCGTCGACCTGCATTTGAGCGACGCGATGGTCGATTTGATCGGCGAGGGCTTCGACATGGCGCTGCGCATCGCGGCCCTGCCGGATTCGTCGCTGATCGCGCGGCGGCTCTGCAAGGTGAAGCCGCTTCTGGTGGCCGCGCCGTCCTATCTGAAAACGCATGGAACGCCGAAGCATCCGCTGAACCTCGCCGAGCATGTCTGCCTCGGCTACACCTATCTGGCCACGCAGAGCTGGCGCTTCGCCAACGCCAAAGGCGAGGTCGCGAGCGTGCGGCCGTCCGGTCCGCTCGGCTTCAACAATGGCGACGCGATGCTGCCCGCGCTGATCGCGGGCGTGGGGCTGGGCGTGCTGCCCGATTTCATCCTGCGCGACGCGCTGGCGAGCGGCGTGCTCGAGATCGTGCTGCCGGACTGGTCGATGGCCGACAGCGCGCTGCACATCGTGATGCCGCCGGGCGGACCCAAGCCCGCGCGCGTCGCCGCGATGACGGAGTTCCTGGCAAAGAGATTGGGGCGGGCTACGACATCACGTGCTGGCGCTTGACGGCCTCGGGCTCGGCCTCGGGGATCATGTAGTCGCGCACGATGGGCAGCGCGTCGACGCGCTTGGCGATCTGGATCTGGAACACCATCAGGCCCTGGTTGCGGAAGCCCATCTCGGCGCCGGCCAGATAGAACTCCCACATCCGGCAGAAGCGCTCGTCATGCAGCCGCGCGGCGCGGTCCCAATTGGCGCGGAACCGCCTGCGCCATTCCGCCAGCGTATGCGCATAGTGCAGGCGCAGGATCTCGACATCGGTGACCATCAGCCCGCTCTTCTCGATCGGCGGCATCACTTCGCTCAGTGCCGGGGTGTAGCCGCCGGGAAAGATGTATTTCGCGATCCAGGGATTGGTCACGCCCGGCCCGTCGCTGCGGCCGATGGCGTGGATCAGCGCGACGCCGTCATCGGTCAGGAGCCGGGCCACCTGGCGGAAATATTCGTCGTAATGGGCGATGCCGACATGCTCGAACATGCCGACCGAGACGATGCGCTCGAACGGGCCTTGGGTGTTGCGATAATCCTCGAGGCGGAAGCGCACGCGCTCGGCCACGCCCTGGCGGCGCGCGCGTTCCTGCGCGATCTTGAGCTGTTCCTCGCTGAGCGTCACGCCCGTAACGTCGACAGGCGCGCTCTGCGCCATGTGCAGCCCGAGCCCGCCCCAGCCGCAGCCGATGTCGAGCACGCGCTGGCCGGGCTTCAGATCGAGCTTGGCGGTGATGCGGCGGCGCTTGTTCAACTGCGCCTTGTCGAGGCTGTCGCCGGGATGCTCGTAGAAGGCGCAGGAATACTGCTTGTCGGAATCCAGGAACAGGTCGTAGAGCCCGCCTTCGAGGTCGTAGTGATGGGCGACGTTCTTGCGCGCGCGCTTGAAGTTGTTGCGCTGCATCAGCCGGCGCACCGCGACCCGCGCCTTGTTGATCCACTCCAAATAGCCGCCGCCGAAGCCCATATCGAGATTGCGCGTGAGCAGGTCGAGCAGATCGGCGATGTCGCCGCCTTCGACCTTCAGCCGCCCGTCCATATAGGTCTCGCCGAAGGCGAGCTGCGGGTTGAACAGCAGCGCGCGCGCTGTCCCGGCGTCGGCCAGGCGCACGGTCAACGCCGGCTTGTCCGTTTCGCCGAGGTCGCTGACGCGGCCGCGGTGATCGACGATCCTGAGATGGCCTTTGGTGACGATCTTCCCAAGCAGGGAGGCTAACAATTGCATGGCAGGGCCTTACAGTTGCGCTGTCAAGCAAACGCGGAACTCGGTAAACGGTTGCGCGGATATCTTAGGGAATCCACGCAACCGACGGGCGAGGAATGCGGCTCAGGCTTCGCCGTTCAAGCTCTTGGTTGCATGACGGCGACTGTCGTTCATCGTCTCGGTCTCGTCGGAGAGCTGGCGCAGCGCGCGCTTGAACGCGTCGTTGATGGCGAAATCGAGATCGACGCCACGCTCGTCCGGCGCGCGGCCGACATTGATCTCGCGCCGCGCGGGCAGCGCGATGCGGACGCTGACGTCGAAGGGCTCGCCCGTCTGGTGGTTGCCGCCCGGGGCGCGGACGACGACGCGGCAGGCGGTCGCCCGTCCGTAGCGCTTCTCGATCTTGGAAAGATTCTTCTCCACCATCTCGCGGACGTGATCGGTGGATTTGATGCCGTGGACTTCCAACTGCAAAGGGGATTCCATGATCCGTACCTCTTCGATTGATACAGACGTATGCATTGTATGCCTTTAGACAACGCCCGGCATCACGAAAATCATCGCGAAAAATTCCCGCGCTTTCCCTGCCATCCAAGGTTAGGTTAAGCCATGTTTGACCTCCTCCTGACCGATTGCCGTCTCGCGACCATGGTGGGCGGCTATGGCGTGGTGCGCGACGCAGCCCTCGGCATCGCGGACGGCCGCATCGCCCATGCCGGGCCGCGGATCCGTGCGCCCGCGCGCGAGACGCGCAGCCTGGAGGGCGCGTGGGTGACGCCGGGGTTGATCGATTGCCACACCCATCTCGTCTTCGGCGGCCAGCGCGCCGGCGAGTGGGAGATGCGCCGCCAGGGCAAATCCTACGAAGACATCGCGCGCGCCGGCGGCGGCATCCTCTCCAGCGTGCGCGCCACCCGCGAAGCGAGCGAGGACGAACTGGTCGCGAGCGCCCAGCGCCGCGCCGATGCGATGAAGCGCCAGGGCGTCACCACGATAGAAGTGAAATCGGGCTACGGCCTCGACCTCGAGACCGAATTGAAGATGCTGCGCGCGGCCGGACGGCTTCGGGGCGTGCGCGTGTCGCGGACGTTCCTCGGCGCGCATGCGCTGCCGCCGGAATACAAGGACGATCGCACCGGCTACGTCGACCTGATCTGCGAGAAGATGATCCCGGCGGCCGCGCCGCTCGCCGACGCGGTCGATGCGTTCTGCGAGAGCATCGCCTTCACGCCGGAGGAGACCGCGCGCGTGTTCGAAGCCGCGGCCGCGAGCGGGCTGCGCGTGAAGCTGCATGCCGAGCAATTGTCGAGCCAGGGCGGCGGAACCTTGGCGGCGCGGCACAAAGCGCTTTCGGCCGACCATCTGGAGCACTTGAGCGACGACTGCATCGCCGCGATGGCAGAAGCGGGCACCGTCGCGGTGCTGCTGCCCATCGCGTTCTATTTCCTGCGCGAGACGAAGAAGCCGCCGGTGGCGAAGCTCAAGCGCGCCGGCGTGCCCATCGCCATCGCCACCGATTGCAATCCCGGCACCTCGCCCGCGGCGTCGCCCTTGATCGCGCTCAACATGGCCTGCACCCTGTTCGACCTCGCGCCGGAGGAGGCCCTCCTCGGCATGACCGCGCATGCCGCCCGCGCGCTCGGCCTCGAAGCCGAGATCGGCACCTTGGAGGAAGGCAAATCCGCCGACCTCGCGATCTGGCGTATTTCCGAAATCGCCGAACTCGCTTATTGGATCGGCGCAGATTTGCTCCAAGCACGCTATTTCCAGGGACGGCCCGCATGAACGACACCAAGAACGCTCGCGTCATCCGAGCCCCGCGCGGGCCCGAGATCACCTGCCGCAATTGGAGCGCGGAAGCGGCCATGCGCATGCTGATGAACAACCTCGACCCCGAGGTCGCCGAGCGGCCGCAGGACCTCGTCGTCTATGGCGGCATCGGCCGCGCCGCGCGCAACTGGAGCGCCTTCGACCGGATCGTGCAGTCGCTCAAGACGCTCGAAGCGAACCAGACCCTGCTGGTGCAATCGGGCAAGCCCGTCGGCGTGTTCCGCACCCATGAAGGCGCGCCGCGCGTCCTGATCGCGAACTCGAACCTGGTGCCCAAATGGGCCGATTGGCAGCACTTCAACGAGCTCGATAGGAAGGGCCTGATGATGTACGGCCAGATGACGGCCGGCTCGTGGATCTATATCGGCAGCCAGGGCATCGTTCAGGGCACTTACGAGACCTTCGCCGAGATGGGGCGCCAGCATTTCGGCGGCGACCTGTCGGGCAAATGGATTCTGACCGCGGGCCTCGGCGGCATGGGCGGCGCGCAGCCGCTCGCGGCCACGATGGCCGGCGCCTCGATGCTCGCCATCGAATGCCAGCCCTCGCGCATCGAGAAGCGGCTGGAGACGCGCTATCTCGACAAGGGCGTGTCGAGCCTCGACGAAGCGTTGCGTCTGGTGACGACCTCGAAGACGCCGATCTCGGTCGGCCTGGTCGGCAACGCGGCGGAGATATTGCCCGAGCTCGTGCGCCGCGGCGTGCGCCCCGACGCCGTCACCGACCAGACCAGCGCGCACGATCCCGCCAACGGCTATCTGCCCGAAGGCTGGACGCTCGCGGAATGGGAAGAAAAGCGCGTCAGCGATCCCGCCGCCGTCGCGGCCGCCGCGCGCAAATCCATCGCCAAGCACGTCCGCGCGATGCTCGATTTCGCGCATCGGGGAATTCCCGTCGTCGACTACGGCAACAACATCCGCCAGGTCGCCAAGGACGAGGGCGTCGCGGACGCGTTCGACTTCCCCGGCTTCGTGCCGGCTTACATCCGTCCGCTGTTCTGCCGCGGCATCGGCCCGTTTCGCTGGGCGGCGCTGTCGGGAGACCCCGACGACATCGCCAAGACCGACGCCGCGATGAAGCGGCTGTTCCCCGAGAACAAGCATCTCCATCGCTGGCTCGACATGGCGGGCGAGCGCATCGCGTTCCAGGGCCTGCCGGCGCGCATCTGCTGGATCGGGCTCGGCGACCGCGACCGCGCCGGCATGATGTTCAACGACATGGTGGCGAGCGGCGAGCTTTCGGCGCCCATTGTGATCGGCCGCGACCATCTCGACTCGGGCTCGGTCGCCAGTCCCAACCGCGAGACCGAAAGCATGCGCGACGGCTCCGACGCCGTGTCCGACTGGCCGATGCTGAACGCCCTGCTCAACACGGCGTCGGGCGCGACCTGGGTGTCGCTGCATCACGGCGGCGGCGTCGGCATGGGCTATTCGCAGCATGCCGGCGTGGTGATCGTCGCTGATGGGACGGCCGAAGCGCGCGAGAAGCTCGCCCGCGTCTTGTGGAACGATCCCGCGACCGGCGTGATGCGCCACGCCGATGCGGGCTACGAGATCGCGCTCGACGCGGCGCGCGAGCATCATCTCGACCTGCCGGGGATCCTGCCGTGAACGAGACGCTCGCGCTGAAAGAGCTGCGCGCGGCTTACGAAGGCCCGGTCGAATTCGCCGTGTCGGACAAGGCGCTCGCCGCCATCGACACCGGCGCCAAGGCCATCGCCGATATCGTCGCACGTGGCGACACGGTCTATGGCGTCAACACCGGCTTCGGGCTGCTCGCCAACCGCTCGATCGCTCGCGACGACCTCGACGCGCTCCAGCGCAACCTCGTGCTCAGCCATGCCTGCGGCGTGGGTCCCTTGCTCGACGACGACGTCGTGCGGCTGGTGCTGGTGCTGAAGGCGGCATCGTTGTCGCGCGGCGCCTCGGGCGTGAAACGCGAGACCGTGCTGGCTTTGCAGCGTTTGCTGGAAGCGCGGGTTTATCCCTGCATCCCGTCCAAGGGCTCGGTCGGCGCGTCGGGTGACCTCGCGCCGCTCGCCCATATGGCGGCGCTCCTGATCGGCGTCGGCGAGGCCCGGGTCGCGGGCGCGATCATGCCCGCCGCCGCAGCGCTCGCGCGCGCGGGGCTGAAGCCGCTCGACCTCGGGCCGAAGGAAGGCCTCGCGCTCTTGAACGGCACGCAGGTGTCGACCGCGCTGGGGCTGGCCGGATTGTTCGAGACCGAGAAGGTGTTCGCGGCGGCGCTCGTCGCCGGCGCGATGTCGACCGATGCGCTCAAAGGCTCCGACACGCCCTTCGACGCGCGCATCCACGCGCTGCGCGGCCAGCCGGGACAGATCGACGTGGCGGCGTCCATGCGCCGCCTCATCGCCGGCAGCGCGATCCGCGAATCCCACCGCGCGCCGGGCAGCGACGACAAGGTGCAGGATCCGTACTCGTTCCGCTGCCAGCCGCAGGTGATGGGCGCGGTGCTCGACGTGATGCGCAATTCGGCGCGCACGCTCGAGATCGAAGCCTCGGGCGTCACCGACAATCCGCTGGTGCTCGACGACGGCTCGGTCGTGTCGGGCGGCAATTTCCACGCCGAGCCGGTGGCCTTCGCCGCCGACCAGCTCGCGATGGCCTTGTGCGAGATCGGCAACATCTCCGAGCGGCGCACCGCGATCCTCGTCGATCCCAAGATGAGCGGGCTGCCCGCGTTCCTGGTGAAGGAGTCGGGCCTCAATTCCGGCTTCATGATCGCGCAGGTGACAGCGGCGGCGCTCGTCGCCGAGAACCGCATGCTCGCGCACCCGGCCAGCATCGACACCGTGCCGACCAGCGCCAACCAGGAAGACCACGTCTCGATGGCGACGCATGGCGCGCGGCGCCTTTCCGACATGGCCGCGAACGCCGCGACCGTGGTCGCCATCGAGCTTCTGGCCGCGACCCAGGGCCTCGATTTCCGCCATCCGCTGAAGAGCTCGGCGCCGCTGGAAGACGCGGCCCGCGGCATCCGCGCGCTGGTGGGGCCCTACGACCGCGACCGCTATTTCGCGCCCGATATCGCCGCGATCGCGAACCATGTGCGCAGCGGCGCGTTGCGCAACTACGTCTCGGAGCTGACATGAGCGAGCAGGGTAACAAGCAGCCGCATTGGGCCTGGCCGCACGTCATCGCGGTCGTGGTCGCCATCGTCGCCTATTACGCGATCTTCCGCTACACGGGCGACGCCGACGTCTTCTATACCATCGCCATCGCGGTCGCGATGGGCGGCGCGGCCTGGGTCGCGGCCTGGGGCTATTTCTTCCGCGGGCGATAGCCGAAGACGCGGCGGTAGTCCTTCGTTGCGTCGAGCACCAGCTTCTGCTGCGCCGGCGCGAGCACCGCCTCGTACTTGCCGACGCGCCCGTCGCCGACATGGCCGGGATGCCAATGCGTCCTGGGATCGAAATCGTTCGGATCGGTCCCGGCCGCGTGAACCTTGCCGATGATCTTCTTCACCGCCTGCGGCGTGAGCGCGCGGAAGATGCGCCGGCGCGCCGCCGCGCTCAGCCGCACGCCCAGCCGCTTGGCGATCTCGCCGACGGTCTTCTCGGAACGGTGGAACCCATCCTCGTAGTGCAGCACCACCGCGCCTTTCTTCAGCGCGACCATATGGGCGCCCACGACCCGCATGTCGCGCAGCGCCCCTTCGAAGGAATGCCCGAAGCGCTGCATCAGCGATGCGGCGGCGTCGCGCGGCTCGCGCACGGTCACGAACACCTTGGCGCGCGCGAAGCGGGCGAGGAACATGAGCGCCTCGCTCGGCTCGTGGGTCTTGATCACCAGGATGTCGGCCTTCTCGGCGCCCTTGGGGATCATGGCCATGTTGTCGGCATAGAAGGCCGCGATCCGCCTCTTATCCTCTTTGAGGACGCGGATCGCGACGTTATACAGCCAGGTGGAGCCCGAGCTTTTCTGGCCGGCGCAGAGAACGATTTTCATGGCAGCCGACGATATCTCCTCCGTGGCCGAGATCGAAGTGGCGGCGCGCACCATCGCGCGGCGCTTCGACATCGATCCCGAGGCCGCGCTGGCCGAGGCGCGCGAGCTTCTCGCCCGCCGCGTTTTCGCCGGCAAGGTGCTGCAGCAGCTCAACCGCCTCGACCGCCACGAGATCGTCACCGCCATCGCCGCCCTGGTCACGATCGACGCCAAGACCCACGAGCAGGTCGTGACCGAGATCGCCCGCGGCTTGGCGCAATCGGGCGCGCCGGCGCGGGCCGAGGCGCTGCTTGCGAGCGCCGCCGCCACGCGCCGCGCCGACTACAATTTCAACCTCGCCGCGGGCAAGGTGCTCGCCGAGGTGCGCCTGCACGAGAAGGCGCTGCCCTATTTCGAGGCGGCGTTCGCGGCGCGGCCGACCGATCTCGCGGCCGAGCGCGTGTTCCTCGCCTATCTTCAGCTCCAGCGCTACGACGAAGCGGCGGGCGCGATGGGCCGCATCCTGCGCACGGGCTCCTATCGCGACACCATGGCGCGCGATTTCGCGTTCCTGCTCCAGCATATCGGGCCAGGCCATCTCGATCCCGAGATCGCCTATGCCTTGTCGGCGCTGCCGCCCGCGGACGATCCGGTCGGCTCGGCGCTGATGCCGCATCTGATCGCGCAAGGCGCGCTCGACGGCGTGCTCGGCGTCGTCGACCGCGACATCGCCAATTTCGGCAGCTGGGACGAGAAGGTCCTGCTCCAGCTGATCGATTATCTCGTCGAGCACGGCAAGATCGATCACCTGCTGCGCATCAACGACCAGTACGACGGCGGCTCCGTCGCGGTGGCGCAGGCCATCGCGCGTGTGCTGGACGCGATGCCGGTCGCGCAGATGACGCAGTTTCTGTCGCCGAACGTTTCGGATTTCCTGGGCAACACCGCCGACGCCAAGTCCTATCGCGAGATCGCCGCGCGCTTCGCCAAGACTGCGAACGCAGAGGATGCGCTCAGGCTGGTGCGGCTGATCCCGAAGGTGATCGCCCCCGACGACCGCGCAAAGTTCTATGCCCGCGAGAAATCGCGCCTTTCGCGGCTGGCGTTGCATGCGATCGTCAAGCTCGACCGCCGCGCCGACACCATCGACGCGCTGGTCGCGGTCGCGCTCGCTTTCGTCGAGCCCCAGGTCGCGCAATTCTTCACCGGCGACGAGGCGCGGGAGCTGGCCGCCACCTTCATCGCCGCGCGCCGCCAGAGGGATGCGCCCGAAGGCGCGCGGCTGGCGCTGCTGCGCGACGGCTATTTCCCGTTCCATATCGAGCGCCGCTTCGCCGTCGATCCGGATTCGCTCGTCGACGACGTGCGCTTCACCGAGGCTGCCTTCGATTACTTCTATTCGACGGCGCAGCTGCGTCCCGCGCTCACCGCGCCGACGGGCGAGGTGGTGGTGCGGCGGCTGACGCGGCCGGCCCTGCTGCTCGACAGCGGGCGCTCGCTCGACGTGCTGACGAGCTGGGGCCTGATGCAGGCGCAACCGAAATTCTCGCTCGCCAACCCCGCGCATCTCGACCTGTTCCACACTTGGTACCTGACGACGTTCTTCGGGCTGCGCCGCATGCCGCCCGACGCGTTCAATCCGCAGCTCGTGGCCTATTTCAACGAGATCGTGGTCCGGGACGAGATCTCCGGCCTGCCGGCGACGCGCTACCTGCGCCTGACCGCGAAATCGCCGCAATGGCGCCGCGCCTTCGACCTCGCCAACATCGTCGACCGCAACCTCTTCGTGCTCACGCTGGTGGCGACGGTCCTGCCGCAGAGCACGCAGTTCCTGCCGTTCCTGAAAGCCTTCCTGAGCGCCGAGAACGTCCTTGCACGGATGATCGTGGCGCTGGGCGGCCGGCCCCTGCTCGACGCGCTCGATGGCCCGCTTCCGGCCGGCGAAGCGGCGCGCGCGGGTGGCGGGCCGAAGGACATCCTGCTCGTCGGCCATGCGTCGAAGGAGACCGGGCTCGGCCGCAATTACGGCATGCTCAAAAAGGGGCTGGAGGGTTTCAAGGTCACGGGCCTCGATTTCGAAGCCAATGCCGATCAGTTCAACGAAGAGCTCAAGCGCTGGCGCGCCGGCCTTCGGTCGCGGCCGCTCGCCGTCTTCGCCGTCAACGCGCACGACCTGCCCGACGCGTTCGTGAAGGATCGGCACGGCGTGCTCGCCGATTGCCACGTCGCGGGCTTCTTCCTGTGGGAGGTGTCGCGCATCCCCCGCGTGCAGAGCCTCGGCGTCTCGCTGGTCGACGAGGTCTGGGCGCCGACGCGCTATGTCGCCTCGATCTACGCGCCGTTGAAACCCACGCATGTCGTCGGCAAGGGCCTGTTCGAAGGCGACGAGGCGGCGCTGAAAGTGCGCAAGGTCAAGGGCCAGAACCCGCGGTTCACGTTCGTGACCGCCTTCGATTTCGATTCCTCGATCGAGCGCAAGAACCCGCTCGCCGTGGTCGAGGCGTTCCAGCAGGCCTTCCGCGGGCCCGAGAAGGTCGAGCTGATCGTCAAGACCTCGAACGTCAATCCGCGCCATTGGAGCAATGCCGAGCGCCAGTGGGAGCGCCTGGTCGCGGCGGCGGCGCCGGACAAGCGCATCCGCCTCGTCACCGCGCGCTACACCGACGACGAGATGACGGCGCTGGTGCGCGACGCCGATTGCATCGTCTCGCTGCATCGCTCCGAAGGCTTCGGCTATCTGATGTCCGACGCGATGGCGTTCGGCGTGCCGGTGATCGCGACCGGCCATTCGGGCAACGCGGATTTCTGCACGCCCGAGACGTCGTGGCCGGTCGCGTGGCGCCCGATCCCGGTTCCGGCCGGAGCGGCGCGCTGGATCGTCGACGGCGCCGAATGGGCCGATCCCGACATCGCCTCCGCGGCGGCGGCCATGCGCGCGGTCTTTTCCGACTATGACGCGGCGCTCGCCCGCGCAGCCAAGGCGCGGGAGAACATCGCGACCGCCTTCGGCATGGCCGCGTTCCGCGCGGCGCTCGCCGAGCGGATCGGCGCGATCGCGGGCGCCTGAAGGCAGCGTTGTCGGCGGTCGCGATCCGGGCTAAACGAAACCACCGCCCCGGGACCCCTTCATGCTGCTCAGCCTTCAACGAAAGTTCATCTTCGTCGCCAATCTGAAGGCGGCGTCGTCGACGATCGAGGCTGCGCTCGGCCCCAAGGCCGAGATTCGCATGAGCAACACCAAATTCGGCAAGCACGACGGCCTCAGCATCATCTCGAACCGCTATGCCTGGGTGAGGCGTTTCGTCCCGTATGAAGAGTTCTTCATCTTCGCGGTGATGCGCGACCCGGTCGATCATCTGCTCAGTCTCTACAACTCCCACCAGAAGGAGGAGTTCGACGGCAAGGTCCACTCGACCAAAGGCATGTCGTTCGACGACTTCCTGGAGGTGTGGTGCGGCCGCTCCTGGCAGGCCAGGCCCCAGCATCTGCGCTTCACCGACGAGCATGGGCGCTTCAAGATGAGCCATGTGGCGATGCTCGAGGACCTGACCGAGGAATTCCCGCGGATCTGCGAGCATCTCAACCTCGGCCGGGTGGAGCTCGGGCGCAGGAATCCCAGCCCCGCCGTGCTCGAGCGCAAGGATTTGACCGCGGCGCAGATCGATCTCGTCAAGAGCCGCTATGCGGAAGATTATGCCTGGGCGGCCGGTCGTCCGCGCAAGCTTTGATGTCAGCGTTAATGCGCTTTTCTGGTGTTGCACCCGCGAAGGTTTTCCGGAATTAATGCCCCCGCCATGATGCGTGAGCAGCTCATCCGTCTCGTTCGTCCGTCGGTCCGCGCCGTGCGCAGCGGCCGCTTCCCCTTCGCGCCGGTGGTGGCGCGCCTGTCGCCGCGCGCCGGCACGGTGATGTCGTCCTATCGCCTCGAGGAAGAGGGCAAGTTCGACGAGGCGCTCGAGGCCTGGTCGAGCTTGAACGGCACCAGCCAGTCGCGCGGCTCGGCCTTTCGCTACAAGCTGCGCGGCGCGCGGCTGGCGCTCAAGGCGGGGCAGCTCGCGACCGCGGTCAAGGAGCTGAGCGTGCTTCACGCGCTCAACCCGAACGATGCGCGCGTCGCCAAGGATCTCGAGATGGCCGCGCTTCGCGCCGCGCGCAAGGCGCAGAACGAGGCGAAGTGGCTCGAGGCGTGCCGCATGTGGAGCGCGCATGCCCATGTGACCGCGAAGACCGACAAGAGCGTGCGCAATCTCGGCCTGTGCGCGCGCTACGTCGCGCAGAGCGCCGACAACGTCGAGAAGATGACCGACTCGCTCGAAGCCTGGGGCCTGCTCAAGGCGCTCGAGCCGGATTCGCGCCAGGCGCGGCAGGGCCAGGAATGGTGCCGGCTGTCGCTCGCGCGCGCCGCCGAGCGCGCCGGCGACGTCGAGACCGCGCGCAAGCATTGGAACGCGCTGCTCGAGCTTTCGCCCGCCGACCAGCGGGCGCTCGACGGCCTGAAGCGGCTGAGCGCCGCGGGTGCCTAGGCCATGTCCTCGGACACTTTGACGGAAGGATCCTCCGAGCCGGCGCATGACGAGGGGCAGGACGGCGCGGGCCAGCTGCGCCGCCTGGCGATCGTGAGCGCGGACGAGGCTGCCGCGGACGCGCTGTGGAAGGCGATCGATTCCCGCTTCCGCCGCAAGGAGAAGATCGCGGTCCTGCGCAGCCCCCGGGGCGAGGCCGACGTCGCGGTCTATATCGGCTGGGCCGCCGGCATGCGCGACGACCGGGCGCCGCTCAAATTCCTGATCGCGCCCGCGGGCACCAAGGCACCCGCCGGCGTCGCGCTGCTGCCCGGCGCGCTCGAGGAGCAGGCCAAGACCGTCACGCGCGCGCTGCGCACCGGCGCGACGCATGAGCAGCTCGTCGAAGCGCGCCGCGCCGCCAAGCCGGCGAAGGAACCTCCCGCGCCGGCGAAGGCGAAGCCGAAGCGCAAAGCGCCCGCCAAAGCGAAGACGAAAAAGGATAAGCCGTCGCTCGAAGCCGCCGCCGCGGCGGCGCGCGAGGCGGCGAAGCTCGCGGCCAAGGAGCTTGCCAAAGCCAAGCGCGCGGCGCCCGAGCCGAAGAAGAAAGAAAAGAAGAAAGCCAAGAAGCCCGAACCCTCTCCCGAGGAAGCGAAGGCTGCGCGCAAGGCCGCCCGCCTCGCGGCGAAAGAGAAGAAGCCGAAGAAGCCCGAGCTTTCGCCTGAGGAAGCCGAAGCCGCGAAGGCCGCGCGTAAGGCTGCGAAGCACGCCGCCAAGGAGCGGGCCAAGGCCGAACGCGTCGCGGCGAAAGCGCCGAAGCCGAAGAAGCCTGAGCTTTCGCCCGAAGATATCGAGGCCGCCAAGGCCGCGCGCAAGGCTGCGAAACACGCCGCCAAGGAGCAGGCGAAGAAAGAGAAAGCTGCCAAGCCCGAGCTTTCGCCCGAGGAAGCCGAGGCCGCCAAAGCCGCGCGCAAAGCGGCCAAGCATGCCGCCAAGGAGCAGGCCAAAGCCGAACGCGCTGCGAAGAAGGAAAAGCCCAAGAAGCCCGAGCTTTCGCCCGAGGAAGCCGAAGCCGCCAAAGCCGCGCGCAAGGCGGCCAAGCGCGAGGCCAAGGCCAGCGCCAAGGCCGAACGCGTCGCTGCCAAGCAGCAGCAACAGCAGGACATCTCGCCCGAGGAAGCCGAAGCCGCGAAGGCTGCGCGCAAGGCCGCCAAGAAAGCCGAGCGCCGCGCCGCCAAAGGCCGCGACGACGAGGAGGAGCACGAAGGCGGCGAGGTCCCGCCCCTCAAGCTCGTGATCGTCGGCATGAGCGCCGAGAGCGCCGCAACATGGGGCGCGGCGGTGAAGGCGGGGCTGCACGACGCCTCGGTCGAGATCAACCTCGTCGCGGAAGAGGGCGACGTCGTCATCCGCGCCTTCGAGGGCCTCGCGCCCGAAGAGATCGCCGCGCAGGCCGCCGCCATCGGCGAAGAGGACATACGCTGCCAGATATTCCTCGAGCGCCTGACGGGCGACGACCGCGACGCGGCGAACCGCGCGATCGCGCGGCTGGCGGCCGAGAGCGGCGGCACCTTCCTCAGGCTCGGGGTGAAGTTCCGCCGCTTCGGGCGCGAAGGCCTCGACCTCGTCGTGGAATCCATCCGCGGAATCGTCGCGGCGCAGTTCCCGCGCCGCCCGATGGCGCAACCGCCGCGCCTGGTGCCGCCCGATCTCGCTTTGGCGCGCGCGGTCGCGCCAGACGCGCTGTTCGGCCAGATCCGCTACACCGGCGTGTCGATGCCGAAATCGACCTGGTTCCCGGTCTCGCAGGAGATGAGCGAGGGCTTCGCCGATTCCAAGATCGCGATCCCCCTGGCCGAGCCGATCCCGTTCACGCTGCCGATCGACTGGGCGATGGCGATCGCCGACCGCCGCGTGCGCCAGCTCTTCAAGGGCCTCGAGTTCCTCTCCGGCCCCATCGCCTATTGGTACGGCAAGGCCAACGGCAGCAAGGTCGAGGCCATCGGCGCCATCGACAAGGCGCTGAAGGAGCGCGGCACCTCGCCCAACGCGCAGCTCGCGCGCGCGACCCAGATCATCGTCGACTTCATCGCCAAGCAGCCGCTCACGACGGCGCCGGATGCCTGGATCCAGAATTCCGTCGAGCGCCGCGCGCGCGTGATGCTGGCGTGGTTGCTTTGCGCGCGCACCGCGCAGAAGCGCAAGCTCAAGATCGACGCCGCGGCCGCGACGACGATCCATGCGCACCTGCTCGATCTGCTCGAGCTTCTGCGCGCCGACGATTTCTACCTGGCGGGCACGAGCGACGGGGTGCAGCAGGACTGCACGATGATCGGGCTGGCGCTCGGCCTGCGCGGCACGGCTTACGGCAACGCGCTGATCGCCGAGGGGCTCGAGCGCCTCAAGACCCTGCAGCTGGACATCGGCCTGACCGCGGACGGCGTGTGGCGCGACGACACCTATTCGATCCATTGCCAGATCCTGGGCGTGCTCACCGTGATGCTCGGCGATTTCCCGCCCGCCGATGCCGCGCAGATCGAGCCCTTCGCCGCCATCGCCAAGAAGATGACCGTCTTCGCGGAGGCCGTGCTCAGGCGCGACGGCGTGCCGCCCGCCTTCGACGGCAGCAAGCAGAAAGCCTATGGCGCGCGGCTCAGCGCGCAGCGCCGCTCGATCGCGCGCGCGGGCGGACGCCAGGCGCCGGCGGGGCACACGCCTCTGCGCAACCGCATCACCGACACCTACGTCTTCCGCGAGGCGCAGTATTTCATCAGCCATTCCTCGCAGAAGGTGGAGGCCGAGGGCGGCTCGTCGCTCGTGATGATGCATGCCGAGCCGGCGTCGGCGATGCACGGCGATCCGGGCGGCGTGGTGCTCGCCTTCGCCAATGACGACAAGGACGTGTTGGTGCGCGCCGAGCCCCAAAAGGGCGACGAGACCGCGAGCGCCGATCCCATGTTCCGCAACGGCTATCGCATCGGCGGCGGAGGCGGCATCCTGGGCACGGGATCGGCGCGCATCGTCAAGTCGTGGCGCGGGCCCGGCTGGGCGGCGGCGCGCAGCATCGAGGACAATTACGCGCAAGGCTCGGTCGAGCGCGTGGTGATCCACCTGAAGGCGATGCATGCGCTGGTCGCGGTCGACACGCTGGCGTCGCAGAGCGGCGCCGGCTTCGAGCAGTTCTGGAACATCGCCGTGGGCCTGGCGCCGGGCGAGCAGTTCGCGCTCGCCTTCTCGGACGGCGCCGAGCCGGCCATCGAATCGGGCGAGGAAGGCTCGCGCCTGCGCCACGACCTCAAGGCCGGGCTGACCGCGTCGATCCTTCAGTGGACGGACGGTCCGGCCGAGGCCGCGATCGCGCTCGAAACGACCGCCGATGGCTGGACTGTGCGGGTCGAGGGCAAGGGGCTCGCGGGCGAGCTGACCCTGGCGGGCCTCGAGCTGACCTGTCGGCTCGGCGGATGATTTGCTAGAACGGCCCCGATGGCGGGCAATTATCGCGGCGTGCTCAAGGTTGCGGGTCCGGTCCTGAAGGGCTGGCTGATCGACATCGCGCGCCCGTCGCGCCGCGTCGCGTTCGACCTCGTCATCGACGGCGAGAAGCGCGGCGCCTATGTCGCCGACGCGCGGCGGCGCTTCTTCTCGCCGCGCCAGGGCGCCGGCGAGGACACCCACGGCTTCACCATTCCCATCCGCCGGCCCTGGATCAGCGGCGCGTTCCAGAGCGTGACGCTCGAGGCGCCGGGGCTCGCCGTGTCGATGTCGGCGAAGCTCGGTCCCAAGCCGCACCAGCATTTCGACGATCATGTGATCGGAAGCCAGGTCTCGATCGGCGGCGAGGGCGCCGCGCGCGCGCGTCCCGACGGCGAGCCGCAAGAGGCCGAGACGCGGGACGTCGAAACACGGGGCCCCAACCGCGTGCTGCTGCGCCAGATCGCGAACCTTCCCGACGCCGATCTCGTCGGCCTGCTCGCGGCCATCGACCGCGAGGTGCTGGCCGAGCGCCTGACGCGCCACGAGAAGGAGGGCGATTGGGAGAAGCTCGCGCAGTTCCGCCGCGTGGTCGCGGGCGGCGCCAACGAGAAGCTGCTGGTGACGCTCGGCCGCGCGGCGATCAAGTCGCACAATTACGGCTTCGCGGCGCGGCTTACCGCGGCGGCGGCGGCGCTGCACCCGCAGTCCTTCGAGGCCAACTACCTCGCCGGCTCGGCGCGCTCGCTGCTGGGCGAGTTCGACGAGTCGCTACGCTATCTGCGCGCGGCCGACCGGCTGGAGGAAGGCGGCACGCGCGCCAAGCGCGAGATGACGCTGACCCTGTCGCGGCAATTGCGCGAGGACCTGCCCATCGCGCGCCGCGCGCAGATCCGCGACGAGCACCTGGCGATGCTGCGCGCGCTCAGCCAGGCGGACGACGTCGCCATCCGCCTCAAATACCGCGTGCCTTACGCGACCGCGCTCTATGCCGCCGGGCGCTACGACGAGGCGGTCGCGGCGGCGGACGCGATCCTTCAAGCCGCGCCCAACGACACCCGCGCGCTGATGGTCAAGGCGCGCACGCTGGTGGCGCGCAACGCCGTCGCCGAGGCGCATGGGCTCTACGAGCGCATCCTCGAGCTCGAGCCCGGCCATCGCGGCGCGAGCACGGCGCTGCGCATCCTCGCCGCGCTGATCGAGGACGAGACGCGGCCGCAGGACTCGGGCGCCACCGTCGCGCGGCTGAAAAGCCTCGCCGATCTCGCCGGCACCACCCAGACCTGGATCAGCCTCGGCGAGGACGGCGCGGACGATCCGCAAGCGCTTGCCGGCCACGCCGCGCGGCGCACCGGCTGCGTGCGCGACGGCGCGCGCGAGCTCTGGCACCGCGAAGCGCTGAAGGGCCTCGCCGAAAGCGGGCTGATCGCGAGCCTCGACCGCACAGCGCTCGCGCGCTGGCGCTCGTTTTACGAAGCCCGTGCCGAGACGCGCCGCGGCATCGCGGTGCTGGTGTCGTGCAACGGCGCCGACCTCTATGGCGGCGGCGAGCATTTCCTCGAGGACGCGGCCGCGCATCACGAGGCGCAGGGTTACGAGCCTGTAATCCTCGGCACGCGACCCGAGCTGCAGGGCGAGCGGCGCACGGCGACGGGCCGGCGCGCGGTCTTCATCGGCGAGCAGCCTTCGGAGCTCAGACGGTTCGTGCTCGAGAACGGCGCGACCCTGGTGCACGCCATCTCCGGCATGGGGTTCGCGGCGGCCGAGGCGCTCGCCTTCACCAACATTCCGCTCGTCTATGGCGTGCATTTCTGGAACGAGCTGCTCGGCGACCCGCAATATCCCGGCTATTTCGACGAGGTCTCGGGCGACGCGCTGTTCCGCCGCGAGTTCCTGGTCATCCTGTCGCGGGCGCGGGCGATCTATGCCAATTCGCGCTACACCCAGAAGATCATCGAGGACGGCTTCGGCGTGCGCTGCCCGGTCCTCCATGCCGCGCCGCGCGATGCTTCGCTGACCGGCCGGGACGTGCTAGAGAACCCCGCGCCGTAAGGAACCGCCCGCCCGTGTTCGCCGACATCAGGACCCAGCTCAACGTCATCGCGGCGCTCGCCATCCGCGACCTGCAGAACCTGATGAAGGGCTACAATTACGGCTTCGCCTGGGCGCTGCTCGAGCCGATCATGTTCATCGGGCTGATGCGCGTGGCGCGCTCGGCGTTCAAGGGGCTGACCCCGCCCAACATGCCGCCTTCGACCTTCCTGATCCTGGGGATCGTGCCGTTCTACATGTATGTGCAGGTGATCGGCTCGGTCTACAAGGCGGTCTCGACCCAGGACCAGCTGCTGCAGTTCCCGCGCGTGACGCCGGTCGACATCGCGATCGCCTCGGCGATCAGCGATTTCTGCATCTACTTCACGCTCTACACCCTGTTCCTGACCTTCTTCTCGATCTACGAAGGCGCCTGGCCGCCGCAGAACGCGCTCGAGGTGTTCTCGGTGTTCATCCTTCTGTGGGCGGTCGGCGTCGCGCTCGGCTTCGTGGTCGGCACCGCGGCGCGCGTGTTCCCGCCGCTCAAGCAGTTCATCTCCTACTACAACCTCGTCAACCGCATGCTGGGCGGCATGCTGTTCGTGATCACCATGCTGCCGTCGAGCCTGTGGCCCTATTTCACCTGGAACCCGATCCTGCACTGCATGGAGATGCTGCGCGACGGCTGGTTCGTGACCTACACCTCGCCGGTCGCCGACCCGGCCTATGTGCTCGAATGGCTGCTCGGCCTGCTTCTGCTCGGGCTGTCGCTCGAGCGCTTCCAGCGCCGCGTGCCTTACATATGAGCATCTCGCTGCGCAACGTCACCAAGAAGGTCAGGCTGGGGCCGGTGCGCCTGACCTATGAGGGCCTCAATCTCGAGATCCCCGACGGCAGCCGCATGGCGTTGCTCGGCCACAAGGACGCGGGGCTGACCGCCATCGTCAATCTGATGTGCGCGGCGGACGCGCCGGACGCGGGCTATGTCGAGCGCACGCAGTCGATCTCTTGGTCGATCCCGTCGGCGAGCTTCGTCGCCCGCCACATGTCGCTCGCCGCCAATGCGCGGTTCCTGGCCCGGCTCTACGAGACCAACGAGGACGCCTATGTCGCGCGCATCGCCGAGCTCGGCCAGTTCGGCGACGAATACAACATCATGGTCGACCGCTGCACCAACGAGGCGCGCCAGCAATTCTGCTTCCTGGCCGGCATCTGCCTGCCTTTCGACCACTACATTCTCACCAACCTCAACGTCGGCAAGAAGACCGACCGCGAGCGCAACGCCGCCATGGTCCAGGAGCTGGGCGAGCGCGCGAGCATCGTGCTGGTCGGCGCCAACGTGAAGGCCGCCCAATCGCTGTGCGACCGCGCCTATGTGTTCCAGGACGGCAGGGCGACCTTCTACGACGACATGGAGGCCGCGGCCGAGCATTTCGCCTCGATCGTGGCCAAGGAGGTCGACGAGGACGACGATTTCATGGGCTCGGACACCGAGCTGCAGGATCTGGTCAACATGGATTTCTGACGGGAAACCGTCTAAACACGGGCGCTTAGGCGTCCAAGCGAGTGGGCATGGCCAACCTCTACGATTCGACCTCTCCGTCGCGCCCCGGCGCCCCGCCGCCGGAGCCGAGTTCGGGCCTGTCCGGCGCCGGCAGCTATGTCGACGCCATCTGGTCGTCGCTGTCGGAGACCTTCAACCGCATCGCCCAGCGCATCTCGTTCTGGTCGGTGGTGGGCCTGGTCGCGCTCTTGACCACGGTCTACTACTACGTCTTCGCCGAGTCGCTCTACGATTCCCAGGCGATCATCAGTATACAGAACAAGGGCTCGAGCGCGAGCGGCGTCAGCTCCATCCTGTCGAGCACGCTCGGCACCAGCGGCTCGGGCTCGGAATCGCAGCAGATCTACGAATACATCCAGTCGATGGACATGCTGCGCATCCTCGACGCCAAGTTCCATCTGCGCGAGGTCTATTCGGATTCGGGGCGCAACCCGTTCTGGAAGCTGTGGTTCCCCGAGACCGACGAGGACTTCCTGTGGTTCTACCAGCACATGGTGGAGATCGATTCCCAGTCCGACGTCGGCATCATGACCATCGACGTGCTCGACTACGACCGCGACCGCGCGCACGCCATCGCCGAGATGCTGACCCAGCAATCCGAGAAGTTCATCAACGACATCAACGCGAAGATGCAGTCGCAGACGATGAAGTTCGCGCGCGAGGAGCTTCTGAACGCGGTCAAGGCGGTGCAGACCGCCAAGAACCCGCAGGAGCAGGCGGTCGCCGAGATGCGGCTCAGCGCGGCGCAGCAGGCGCTGGCGAGCGCCGAGGGCGCGGCCAATCAGCAGCAGGTGTTCATCGTGCCGATCTCGGTGCCGTCGCGGCCGACCGAGACGACCGAGCCCGAGCGGCTGTTCAACATCGTCACGATCACGTTCCTGGCCGGGCTGATCTATGCCGTCGGCTTCCTGATGTGGAGCAACGTGCGCGACCACCGCAAGGCGTGAGGGGCCGGCGCGCACGCCCTGCGCGTCGCCGAGGGCGATGCGCGCCGGGCGGTGCATCGACGAACGCCGCCCCTCATACCAACGGACCTCATCAATGACTCATTTCGTCATGGCCGCCCTTGAGGCGGCCATCCGGAAAATCGGCCGTTTTCCAAAGGAATCTGGATGGCCGGGGCAAGCCCGGCCATGACGAAAAAGGTCAAAGACAACGCCCATTGGTATCACTCGCGCATCTGTCCGTTTCATTAAATCGTTCAGCCGGGGGTTGAAGCGCGGCCTGGCACGCTTATGTCGTCCGGACCATGTATGACCATCTGCGTCGGGCTCGCACCCGAGGACCGCATGGAGACATACAGGGCGAGGGTGTCATCCATGCGCACCCGTGCAAACGATACGAAATGGTGAGCTTGCCGGCGCAGACCCGAGGGTTTGCGGGAGCCCCCTCGTGTCGCATGCGAAGCCCGGGGCGGCGCGATGGCGCGGACGACGATCCGGCTCACACCGGACCGGCCCGCCGCCTGGATGTCGAAGCGCGAAGGCGGGAACGCTCGAGCGGGCTGCACGGTGAGAAAAAAGAAGCCGGGCCCGCGCGAGCTCCCCGCCTTTCGTGCTTTCAGGCAAGCGCCTGCCTGAGCAGCGCGACCATCTCCTCGGCCGCGTGGCCGTCGCCATATTCGTCGATGTCGCGGCGTGGGGCGTAGCCGGGCCCGCGCCACAGCCGGTTCCAGCCATTCGCGATCGTCTCGACCCACTCGGTCTCGTCGCGCAGGGTGATGCAGGGCACGCGGTGGAAATAGGCTTCTTTCTGCACGCCGCCCGAATCGGTGAGCACCAGGCTCGCGTGGTGCAGCAGCTTGCACATGTCGAGATAGCCGACCGGCGCGATCACCTTGATGCCGTCCCGCCCGGGATCGAGGCCGGCGCGCTTCATCGCGGCGACCGTGCGCGGATGGACGGGGAAGACGACCGGCTGCTTGCGCGAGGCCTCGGCGAGATAGTCGAGCACGGGCGCGAGCGCTTGCCTGTCGTCGGTATTCGCGGCGCGATGGATGGTGGCGACGGCATAGGCGCTCGGCCGCACGCCGACGGTTTCGAGGATCGTCGAATTGCGCTCGGCGATAGGCGTCGCCAGCCGCATGGCGTCGACCATCAGATCGCCGGTGCGGTGGACGCCCTGCGTGATGCCTTCGCGCGCCAGGTTCTCGATCGCCGCGCGCGTCGGGCAGAACAAGAGGTCGCTGACATGGTCGGCGACGACGCGGTTGATCTCTTCCGGCATCGCGCGGTTGAACGAGCGCAGGCCGGCCTCGACATGCACCAGCGCGATGCCGAGCTTGGCGGCGGCGAGCGCGCCCGCGAGCGTCGAGTTGGTGTCGCCATAGACGATCACCGCGGCGGGCTTTTCGGCGAGGAGGACCTGTTCGATCCGCTCCAGCATCTCGCCGGTCATCGCGCCATGCGCGGCCTGGCCGACCTTGAAGTGGTGATCGGGCGGGCGGATGCCGAGCTCGTCGAAGAACACCGCCGACATGTTGTCGTCGAAATGCTGGCCGGTGTGGATCAGCACCTCGTCGAAGTCCGGCGCTTCGGCCAGCGCCCGCGACAGCGCGAAGGCCTTGATGAATTGCGGCCGCGCGCCGGCGACGGTGACGATCTTCATGGCGCGGCGTCCCTATCGGCGAAGACCGCGACGTCGTCGCCTTCGATGCGCGCGGCGGGGATGGACCGGTCGCCGGCGAGCAGGCGCGTCAGCGCCTCGCGCTTTGCCGTGCCCTCGACCAGGAACATCGTGTGGCGGCCGGAATTGAGCGCCGGGTAAGTGAGCGTGATGCGGCCGTTCTCCGTCGGGCGCGCCAGGCGCGCGGTCTCGTCGAGCACGGCGGATCCCGGAAACAGCGATGCGGTGTGGCCGTCGGTGCCGAGCCCCAGGATCACCAGATCGAACAGGCGCGGCCGCTTTGCATAAGGCGCGAGCGCGCGTTCGTAGTGCGCGGCAGCCTCCTCGGGCGTGCGCGGTTCGGTCTCGACCGCGCGTAGATCGGCGCGCGCGCCCAGCGTCTTGCGGATCATGCCGTAGTTGCTCTCGGGGTCGTCATGCGGCACGAAGCGCTCGTCGCCCAGGAACCACACGATGCGCTGCCAGGGAAGGTCCATCGCCGCCAGCCGCGCATAGGTCGCGCGCGGCGTCGAGCCTCCGGCCAGCGCGACGACGGCCTCGCCTTCGCTCGCGGCGAGGAGCGACGCGATCCGGCGCGATGCCGCATCGGCCAGCGCGTCGACGGTTTCGAGCTTCATACCCGCTCCCGAAGCTCGACATGGCCGCCGAAGCCGTGGCGCATCGCCGAGAGCAGCTTGTCGGCGAAGCTCTCCTCGATGCGCGAGCGGAAGCGCGCATAGAGCGAGGCCGACAGCACCTCGGCGGGGACGGCCTCTTCGATCGCCGCCATCACCGTCCAGCGGCCTTCGCCCGAATCCGCGACGATGCCGGAATAGTCCTTGAGCTCTGTGTCCTGCGTCAGCGCCGCCGCGCTCAGGTCCAGCAGCCAGGACTGGATCACGCTGCCGCGCCGCCACACCTCGGCGATGTCGGCGAGGTTCAGCGTGAAGCGCTGCGCCTCGGGCAGCGCGTCGGAATTGGCATGGCGCAGGATGTCGAAGCCCTCGGCATAGGCCTGCATCAGCCCGTACTCGATGCCGTTGTGGATCATCTTGACGAAATGGCCGCTGCCGCTGGGGCCGGCATGGATATAGCCGTTCGCCGCGCGGTCGTCGCCCCGGCCCGGCGTTGCGGGGATCGTGCCCTTGCCCGGCGCGAGCGTCGCGAAGATCGGATCGAGATGCGCGAAGGCTTCGTCCGTGCCGCCGATCATCATGCAATAGCCGCGCTCCAGCCCCCACACGCCGCCGCTGGTGCCGACGTCGACATAGTGCAGGCCGCGACGGCTAAGCTCGCCCGCGCGGCGGATGTCGTCCTTGTAGAACGAGTTGCCGCCGTCGATGACGATGTCGTCCTTCTCCAGCAGCTTGCCGAGCTCGGCGACGACGTTCTCGGTGATGTCGCCCGCGGGCAGCATCACCCACACGGCGCGCCGCTTGCCGAGCTTGGCCACGAGGTCGGAGAGGCCGCTCGCCGCGGTCGCGCCCTCCTTCGCCAGCGCCTCGACAGCCTTGGGGTCGCGGTCATAGACCACGCAATCGTGCCCGTTTCGCATCAGGCGCCGCACGATGTTGCCGCCCATGCGGCCAAGACCGATCATGCCGAGTTGCATCTCATCCTCCGGGCCCTCACGATACCGGTCAGGTAACGCCCGATCCATAGTTCCGTGCCCCCTCCTGCGCCGATCCGTAACGTCCTCTTCATCACCGCCGATCAGTGGCGGGGCGAGTGCCTGTCCGCGCTCGGCCATCCCATGGTCAGGACGCCCAACCTCGACGCTCTGGCGCGCGAAGGCGTGCTGTTCGCGAATCACTTTGCGAATGCCGTGCCCTGCGGCCCGTCGCGCGCCTCGCTGCATACGGGCATGTATCTTCAGAACCACCGCTCCGGCACCAACGGCACGCCGCTCGATTCGCGCCACACCAATTGGGCGAAGGAGGTCGGCCGGGCCGGCATCGATCCGGTGCTGTTCGGCTATACCGACACCAGCGTCGATCCGCGCGGGATCGAGGCCGACGATCCGTGGCTGCGCACCTATGAGGGGCCGCTGCCCGGCATCCGCATCGACACGATGATGGGCGAGAGCCCGCGCGCCTGGGTGGAGTGGCTGCGCGCGAAGGGCTTCGATATGCCCGACGACATCCGTTACGCCTATGGCGTGCGCGCCGCCGGTGCGGATTATGAGGACGGTGCGCCGGTGCCCAAGCCGCTCGCGTTGCCGGCGGAGGTCGACGACACCTCGTTCCTGGTCGACCGCTGCATCGATTACATCCGCGGCGCCAAAGGACCGTTCGTGGCGCACCTGTCGATCCTGCGCCCGCATCCGCCGTTCATCGCGCCGGAGCCCTACAACGCGATGTACGACCCGCGCGATGTGCCCGGGTTCGTCCGCCGCGCGACGCCGGACGAGGAGGGCGCCCAGCACCCGTGGCTCGCGCATCAGCTGTCGCGCAAGCTGTTCCGCGCGCCCGCCAACGAGAAGAAGCTGCGCCGGCTGAAGGCCGTCTATTACGGGCTGATGAGCGAGGTCGACGCCGCCATCGGCCGCGTGGTCGCCTGCTTGAAGGAGACCGGGCGCTGGGACGATACCCTGATCGTCTTCACCTCGGACCATGGCGAGCAGATGGGCGACCACTGGCTGCTCGGCAAATGCGGGTATTTCGACGCGTCCTATCGCATCCCGCTGATCGTGCGCGACCCGCGCTTCGCGGGCGGCCGCGTCGTCGAGCGCTTCACCGAGAATGTCGACATCGTGCCGACCATGCTGGGCGCGCTCGGCCTGGGCGTGCCGCTGCAATGCGACGGGCTTTCGCTGGCGCCGTTCTTGCGCGGCGAGACGCCTGCGCATTGGCGCAGCGAAGCGCATTGGGAGTTCGACTTCCGCAATCCCGCCGACGACGCGGCCGAGCGTGCGCTGGGCGCCACGCTGCATCAATGCACCATGAACGTGATCCGCGGGCCGCGCTACAAGTACATGCACTTCACCACGCTGCCGCCGCTGTTCTTCGACCTCGAGCGCGATCCGGGCGAGTTCGAGAACCGCGCGAGCGATCCCGCTTATCTGCCGCTGGTCCTCGAACACGCGCAGAAGCTGCTCTCCTGGCGCATGAACCATGACGAGCAGACGCTCACCCATATCGCGCTGACCGCCGACGGGCCCGTCGCGCGACCGGCGCCGCGCTACAAGCCATGATCCGGATCGTTGCCGTCGCGCTGCTGCTGGCGCTGCCGATCTGGCTGGTGAGCGCGCCGCCGATGCCGGATTACCCGGCGCATCTCGCCTCCTACTGGCTGATCGCGGGCAATCCATCGCCCTTCTATCACATCGTGTGGGCGTGGCTGCCCAACCTCGCGGCCGAGATCGTGGTGCCGCTTCTGGGAAAGCTCACCGGCATCGAGACCGCCGCCAGGCTGTTCGTCACGGCGGCGCTCATGATGTGGGTGATCGGTCCGGCGCTGATCCAGCGCGCGCTGTATGGTCGCATCGGCACGGCGGCGTTGTTCGCCGCGCTCTTTGCTTATAACGCCAATTTCACCTGGGGATTCCTGAACTACGATTTTGCCATGGGCGCGAGCTTCGTGGTCTTCGCTGCCTGGATCGCGAGCGACAAGCGCCCGCTGCATGTCGCGGGCTTCGCGCTGGCGGCGACCGCGATCTATTTCGCGCATCTCTTCGCGCTCGCGGTGCTGGGATTGCTGATCGTCGCGTACGAGCTGAAGTCGCGCCGCTTCGTGGCGATGGCCGCGATGTTCGCGCCGTCGGCGCTTGCCTTCCTGCTGCTCAAGCCGCCGGGCGCGGGGGGCGAGGGCATCGCGTTCGATCTCGCCGACACCGCGCTGGACAAGATCGGCGCCGCGATCCAGCTCACCTACGACAACCCGTCTTATGTGCTGCTGGCGCTGCTCGCGCTGCTGTTCGCGGTCGGGTTGTGGCAGCGCTGGCTCAAGGTTCATGAGCGCATGGTCGTGCCGCTGGCGCTCGTCGTGCTCGCGGCGGCGCTGGCGCCGGAATGGGCGATGGGCGGCTGGGCGGTGCATATGCGCCTGCCTGCCGTGCTCGGCGCGCTCGTCTTCGCGTCGAGCGAGTTCGATCTCGATGCGCGCAAGCGGGCGGCGCTCACGGTCGCGGCGATCGCGGTGCTTATCGGCAACACCTATATGCTCGCGGCCGACTGGCGCGCGACCGCGGCGCAGTATGACGCGTTCCGCGAGACCGCGCGCACGCTTCCGGCGCACACCAAGCTGCTGACGGTGCTCGACGGCAATGCCATCGGCTGGCGCTCCGATCAGCCCTATTGGCATATGGCCGAGTTCGTCGTTCCCGACGCCGACGGCTTCACGCCTTTGCTGTTCACCACGCCCGGCCAGCATGTCGTGCAGGTGAACCCCGCGTATCGGGACATCGTCGCCCGATCGGCGGAGCAGGGCTCGCCGCCCGACATCGACGAGCTCGAAGACCTCGCCGCGGGCCGCGCCGAGGCGGACGAGGACATCCGCAACGTCTTCCCCTACCTGATCCGCTTCCAGTGCCGCTACGACATGGCGGTGGTGGTGCATCTCGCCGGCAAGAAGACGCCGCCGCCGCCGATGCTCGAATTGCGCCATGCAGGCAGCTTCTTCGACCTCTACGACGTCCGGCGCGACGCGTCATGCGCGCGCTGACGATCATGCTGGCGGCTGCCTGCCTGTTCGGCCTCGTGCGGGCCGCGTCGCTGACCTTCCTGCATGTCCCGCTCGATCCCAACGAGGGCTGGAACGCCTATCACGCCGTGGCGGCGATGACGGGCGCGCCGCTCTATCCGGACGGCATGTTCACGAACAACTATCCGCCGCTGTCGTTCTATGTCGCGGGCCTGTTCGGCGGCGACCGCATCGTGGCGGGACGGATCGTGGCGCTGCTGTCGCTGCTTGCGGTGGCGGGCGGGATTGTCCTTGCCGCGCGCCGCATGGGTACGAGCACGACCGATGCCGTCTTCGCCGCGCTGTGGTTCCTGGGCGGCATGCTGGTGTTCACCGACTATGTCGCGATGGACGATCCGCAGCTCCTGGGCCACGCGGTGCAGATCGCCGGGCTGTTGCTGCTGCTGCGCGGGAACGTCGTCGCCGCGGCCCTGGCGATGGCGGCGGCGCTGTTCGTCAAGCACAACCTCGTCGCGCTGCCCCTGGCGTCGCTGCTGTGGCTGGCGCTCACGGATCGCCGCAGCGCGTTGCGCTTCGCCGCGACGGGGATCGCCGCCGGCGTGGCCGGATTGCTGCTGTTCGATCTGGTCTATGGCAAGAGCCTGCTGGGCGTGCTGCGCTCGCCGCGGCTCTACACGTTCGGCGCGGGCGTGGAGCCGTGGCTCGCCTGGGGCGGCACGGCGATGCTGGCGACCGCGGCGCTGGGGCTCGTCGACCGGTCGTTCGCAGCCGTCTATGCGCTGGTGGCGGTGCTGCTCGGCGCGTTCTTTTCGGGCGGCGCGGGTGTCGACATGAACGCGTGGTTCGACGCCGCCATCGCCTGCGCGCTCGGTGCGGCGCTCGCCCTGGAGGGTTTGCCGGGCCGGGCCTGGCATCGATACGCGCTGGCGGCGGTGCTCATCGTGCCCCTCGCGGCCGGCGTGGCGCTGCACGACGACTGGCCGGGCCGCGACGATGCCGCCGATGCCGACATCGCGTTCCTGGAGAGCCATGACGGCCCGGCTTTGTGCGAGATGCTTTCGCTCTGCTATTGGGCGGGAAAGCCCGCGACGGTCGACGTGTTCAATCTCGGCCAGGCCTATGCCACGGGCGCCGCGCGCGACGATGCGCTGGCGGCGCGGCTGCAGGCCCGCGAGTTCGCAAGCATCGAATTCGACTCGCTCGACGATTTCGCGCTGACGCCCCGGGTGAAGTCCGTGCTGCTCGCCAATTACAGCGTCGACCACCGGGACGACACCGGCGTGTTCCTGGTCCCGCGACCGGTCAGGCGCTCTCGGCCTTGACGGTGCCGGCGCGCTCGAGCTTGCCCCAGCCGACCGACGGTCCGCGCAGCGCCGCGAAGATCGAGCGGATCACGACGTAATACATGATCTGGCGATAGCCGAAGCGCTGCAGCATCAGCCACCAGAGCAGGCTCCATTGCTCGCGCTTCTCCATCACGAAGCCGACCATCGCCGCGAGCAGGTCGACGACCACGAACACGCAGTAATAGACCCCGATCTTCTGGACATTGGCGCTGTTGAACTCCGCGCCGTGCTGCAGGTAGTTCATCGTCGCGACGAGGATCTGCCAGATGAAGAGCAAATCGACGAGCGGCGCCAGCGCCGACAGGATGATCTGGAACAGCCATACCTGCGGCAGCGCCACCATGCCGAGCGCCCCATAGCGCGGGTTGAACGTCACGTCGCGGTACTTCCACAGGCATTGCAACGTGCCATAGGCCCAGCGGAAGCGCTGGCGCGCGAGGCCGCGCACGGTGGCCGGCGCTTCGGTGCGCGCGATCGCGCTCGAATCGAACAGCACGCGGTAGCCGGCGCGCTGCACCGCGATGGTGAGGTCCTGGTCTTCGGCGAGCGTATCGAGCGGGAAGCCGCCCAGCTGCTGCAGCACCGAGCGCCGCCAGGCGCCCACCGCGCCGGGCACGACGGTCAAGGTCTTGAGCGCGGCCAGCGCGCGGCGCTCGAGGTTCTGCGCGACGATGTATTCCAGCGCCTGCCAGCGCGTGATCATGTTGATGCGGTTGCCGACCTTGGCATTGCCGGCGACCGCGCCGACGGCGGGATCGGCGAACCAGCGCGCCAGCCGCGAGATCGTGTCGGGATCGAACCAGGTGTCGGCGTCGAGCGCGACCACGATCTCGCCTTTGGCGACCGCCAGGCCCGTGTTCAGCGCCGCCGCCTTGCCGGAATTGGCGATGGTGACGATGGCGACGCGCGCCTCGGCGTCGAACTCGCCATGCAGCACCTCGGCGGTGCGGTCGCGCGAGCCGTCGTCGATCACGATCACTTCCAGGCCGGGATAGTCGCTCTCCAGGATGCGCCGCACGGTGGCGGCAATCACCACCTCTTCGTTGAAGGCGGGGATCAGCACCGTCACCGGAAGCTTTTCGGGATCGGGCTTGGGCGGATCGGCTTCGGCGTTGCGCGCGCGATTCAGGAACGCGAGCACCGCCAGGACCAGCAATCGCAGCACGCCGAGCGCGATGGCGATCTGGAAGCAGACATAGAAGATCTCCCCCAGCCAGCTCAGCGTAAGGAACACCACGCGGTCGGTGAGCAGCGCCATGGTGGGCGAGAGCGGCGGCATCGCCTGGTCCCGGGTGAGATGCGCGAGCTCCGACACCGGCACCAGCTGATAGCCCTCGGCGCGCAAGCGGTCGATCAAGGGCCCCAGGACCTGCACGGTGCGCGAGCGGTCGCCGCCGGAATCGTGCAGCAGGACGATGTTGCCGCGGAACTCGGGGTTGGGATTGGTGATCTCCGCCATCACCGTCTTGATCATCGTCTTGGGCGGCGGCAGCTGCCAATCCTCGGTGTCGGCATGCTCGCCGACGGTGATGTAGCCGAGGTTCTGCGCGATCTCGACCGGCGTGATCTCGTCTCCCGAGGCCGGCTCGGCATCGCCCAGATAAGGCGGGCGGAACAGGCGCATCGAACGTCCGGTGAGCGCCTCGACCAGGCGCTGCGTCGCGTTCAGCTCCAGCGCCACCGCGCTTTCCGGCGTGTCGGCGAGATTGGGATGGGTGAAGGTGTGGTTGCCGAGCTCATGGCCGTCGGCGAGGATGTCGGTGATCAGCCCCGGATTGGCCTCGGCGTTCTCGCCGATGACGAAGAACGTCGCGCGGACGTGCTTTTCCTTCAGGATCTGAAGGATCGGCGGCGTCCATTCCGGATCGGGCCCGTCGTCGAAGGTGAGCGCGATCTTGCCCTTCACCTGGCCGATGGTGCGGATCACATAGCTGGTCGGTATGGTCGTATAGGCCTCGTCGGTGATCGCGCCGGTCGAGCTGTCGATCTCTATTCTGCGCGCGCCGGGCGTCGGATGCGATTCGACGCGCAATATCTCGCCCGCGCCTTCGAAATCGACGTCCTCGCTGACGGGGATGCGCTTCAGGCTGTCGGGCGCCGCGGCGCCGTAAGCGCGTCCCATCACCGGCCAGGCCGACGGGTCCTCGCTGCCGATCTTCCACAGCGCATAGCCGGCGGGGCGATAGATGTCGGCGGCGTGGATTTCGTTGAACGCCGTCACCGCGTCCAGGAACCACACGTCGTGGGTCGATTTGTCGTTCTCGATGTACGAGAAATGCGCGTTGCCCGTGGCGTCGTCGAAATCGATGTCGGCTTCGCTGTCGCGCGCGGCGAGCACGGCTTCCTGGAAGTTCAAGGTGTCGGCGTATTGGTTGCCGTGCCAGTCATAGCCGTAATTGCCGATGCCGATGATCGTCGACGCCGGATCGAGCACGCGCATCCGCGCGGCGAGATTCTTCTCGAACCATCCTTGCCCGGCGATGCTGCCCGCCTTGTCACCATCGTCGTGCTCGTCATACGCCATCAGCACCGTGTAGTCGACGATGTTGGCATAGTCCTCGTAGGGCCAATCGTCGTCGTCGAACGGCACGGTCTGGACCAGGGTCCAGCCATGGGGCGCGAACGCCGCCGACAGGTCCGACAGGAAGGTCTTCAGGTCCTTGTGCGACGCGTCGGGCAAATTCTCGAAATCGATGGCCAAGCCCGGAAAGCGATGCCCCTGCATGAATGCGACGAGGCCTTGCACCAGCTTCGTGCGCCGCTTGGGATCGGCGAGCAGCTTGCCCAGGCCTTCGCCGTTCCAGGTGCCTTTCTCGACGTTCTGCAGCATCGGCACGATGGCGGTGCCGGGCTTGTTGGCGCGCACGAGGCTGATGACGCGGCGGTCGATGGCGCTTTCGAGCTTGAGGTCCGGGCCGTGCAGGCCGAGCCAGTTCGGCACCACCCAGTCCAGATGCGGCAGCGCGCGCTTCAGCGCGGGATAGCTCGCCTCTTCGTAAGTTTCGTAGAACCCGATGGAGAGCGAGCGTCCGTTCTGGATCTTGAGCGCCGGCGGAACGGGATGCGTGCCGCGCAGGATCCTCTGGCGGCGCAGCCGGGCCTCCTCGAGCTTGCGCGCGCGCGCGGCGGCGGCGAGGCGCGCGGCGGATTTGAGCAGGCCCGGCGCCTTCGCCTTGTTCTCGAGCTCGGGGAGATGGATCGCTGTCAGCCGCGTCGAGAAGCTCACGCTCTCCATCGGCGGCGCGACCACCAGGCTCGCGATGAAGGCGATGCCCAGCACCGTGCTGACGATGGCGGCGCACCACCCCAGCAGGGACAGACGCGCGGCGCGCCGTCCGGTGGCGTCGAAGAAGATGGGTTTGCGGTTCATGTGCGGGGCGCATCATATACGAGACCCGCGCATGAAGCAGCGATGAAGCTTTCGACAGGTTAGGCGGCTTCTTGGGCGATCCGCCGCGCTTCGGCTTCTTCGCGCGCCAGGCGCTCGATGCGCTCGGCCGCCTCGTTCAGCCGCGTGGCGACGAGATCGCACTCGGCCATGCGCAGATCCATCAGCGCGTCGCCGTCCCAGCCCCACAGCCCGGCGATCATCCGCGCCGAGCGCAGGCGCGGCCGCACGCGGCGCACGAGCTGGCGCAGCGCCGCCGCGTCGTTCGCGTCGGTGGCCGAGAAGCACACCGCCCAGGCGCCGGCAAGCGCGAGGCGCGGCAGCTCGGCGGGTGCCGTCTCGGCGAAGCTCACCACGCGCGCGTCCAGGCCTTTGCGCTGGAGCAGGCCGGCGAGCAGGCCCGCGGCGGCTTCGTCCATCGGGCCCGGCCCGGCGATGCAGATCGCGTGTCCGCTGTCGGACGAGGGTGGCGGCGCATCGGCGGCGGTATCGAGCGCGTGGCGCGCCGCGGCGAGATCGTCCAGCGCCGTGTCGGGCTTCGGCGGCGCGGCGGTCTCGCGCGACGACGGCACCAGCAGGCGGTCGAGGAAGCGCAAGCTCTGAAAGCGCCGCCCGAACAGCGCCACGCCCAAGGTCAGCGGGACCGCGAGCAGCAGGCCCGTCAGTCCCCACAGGCACGTCCACAGGATCGTGGCGGCCACGGCGGCAAAGGCCGAGAGGCGCGCCTTGCGCGGGCGAAGCCAATGGCGCTGCGCCAGATGCAGCGCGCCGTCCACGGCGAGGAACAGCGCGAAGGTCTCCGCGGCGATGAGCGGCGTCGGCTCTCCGGTGAGCAGCAGCGGGCACAGCGCGGCCACCGCGACGCCGACGAACGGCACCGAGCGCAGCATCACGCCGAGCAAGGCCCAAAGCCCGAAATTCGGCACGCCGATGGCCCACAGCCCGAGCGCGACCGCGACGCCGAAGCCGAGATCGAGCACGCCTTGCGCCAGCAGGTGCTCGCCGAAATCCTGCGCGGCCGCCGCCACCGGCGCGATATGCACCGCCAGGCGGTCGCGATTGATCAAGAGCACCGCTGCGAACAGGATCGCGGCCCCAGCGGAGGCCAGCGGATTGAGCAGCGGCTCGACGATGCCGGCGGCGATGGCGGGCTCGCCCAAAAGCGGCACGCGATGGACGGGTGCGGCTTCGGTGAGCTCGGCAAACTGCCCGGCCAGGAACAGCGCGATGGAGGCGAGCAACGTCGCCGCCAGCGCCATGGTCGCAAGCACCGCGGGCAGAAGCTTCACGTTCCAGCGCTTGAGCGCGTCGACGACGGGGGAAAGCGCCAGCGCGATCAAGAGCGCCAGGCTCAGCGGCACCAGCACCGGGCGGCCGACATAGAGCGCCGCGACCGCGCTCGCCGCGGCCAGCGCCGCGGTGAACTTGGCGCGCAACGGCTCGCGCAGAGCGACGGCAGCCGAGCTCAAGATGGAAGTCCCTTCGATACGGCACGGCGATGCTAGCGGAAATACCTTTCCGCCTTCTGACCTGGATCAACCGCGAGCCGGACGCATGGTCCGCATATTCCCGTACGCCGCGTCGTTCAGCTTTCGTCAACCATGCGCGCTTCGATGGCGCCGATCCGGTCGATCTCGACGCGCACGACGTCGCCGGCCTTCAGGAAAGTGGGCGGCTTGGTCGCGAAGCCGACGCCGCCCGGCGTGCCGGTGAAGATCACGTCGCCGGGCTCGAGCGTCATCGCCTGGCTGAGCAGCACGATCTGGTCGTAGACGTTGAAGACGAGGTTCTTCGTGTTGGAGTCCTGGCGCTTCCCGCCGTTGACGAAGCAGCGGATGCCCAGCGCATGCGGGTCGGCGATCTCGTCGGCGGTGACGAGGAACGGCCCGAACGGCGCGTGGGTGTCGAACGACTTGCCCAGGATCCATTGCGAGGTGTGGAACTGCCAGTCGCGCACGCTGACGTCGTTGCCCGCGGCATAGCCGAAGATCGTGCCGGGCAGGTCGGCGTTGGTGACGTGCCGGCAGCGCTTGGCGATGACGACGACGAACTCGGCCTCGTAATCGACCGCCGCCGACGCCTTGGGGATCTGGATCGGGTCGTAAGGTCCGTTCACCGCGTTGGGAAGCTTGGAAAACCAGATTTGCCGCTCTGGCGTGGGCTGGCCGCTCTCCTGGATGTGGTCGGCATAGTTGAGCCCGATCGCCAGCACCTTTTGCGGCTTCGGCACCGGCGCCAGCAGATGCACCTCGGCGAGCTTGTGATGCGGCCTGGCGTGGGCGAGGCGGCGCACCTCGCGCTCGGCCGTGGGCCAGGCGGCGATCAGCGCGCTCATGTCGTGGGGCAGGGCCGGCGCGGCTTCGGCCAGATCGACCAGGCTGTCGCCCGAGGCCGATACGATGCCGATGCGCGCCGCGCCGCCGGTGTCGAAACTCGCAAGCTTCATAGATCGCCCCTTTACGATATCGGGCGCCGATCGTCATGCCCCGCGCGCCAAAGCGCAACCGCCAAGGCGCAAGCTGTCAGGCGCGCGCGCTCCGCTTGGTCGCGGGGCGCTGCTGTTGCTGCTCCGCCTGGTCGTTGGCGAGCTGGCGCGCGAGATTGAGGATCGCGCGGCGGCGCTTGGGCGATTCGATGCTGGCATAGGCTTCGAGCAGGTCGCTGGCGCCGGGCTCCGTCAGGAACGCGATTTGGCGCGACAGCGCGGCCGAGCTCTTCGACTTGTCCAGATTGCCGATCAAATCGACCACGCCGCATTCCAGCGCCTCCGCCATCTCGACCAGACGCGAGAAGGAAATGCGGTTGGTGCCGTGCTCGTATTTCTGGACCTGCTGAAAGGTGATGCCTACGGCGCGGGCGAGCTGGTCCTGGGACATGCCCAGTTCCTTGCGCCTGAGACGCACGCGGGCGCCGAGCGCGATGTCGAGGGGATGTGGGGTATGTTCGTCCGAGTTCTTCGCCATCTGATTCTCTTGGTTTCAATGAGGTATATTGATCACCCGCGAACCGATTTGTCCAATCGCATGCAGGGGATCGTTTCTACAACTTTAACGCTTGCGATGGGAAAAGGAGCCGTCCCGGCACGCATGATGACGCGAATTGATTGCTTAGATGGCTAACGGTTTCGGCAGCACCCTGCGCTCGCTCGGCAGCCTTCTGCCGGCCGCGCTGCTGCGTCCTTTCGGACGGCCGGCAGCGCTGTTTTTCCACGGCGTGGAGCGGCGAATCGTGTCGCCGGCCCAGGCGAATCATCATGATCTGGAAGCGTTTACAGCCATTGCCCGGCAGTTGCGCGACGAATTCGAGGTCCTGCCGCTCGCCGAGCTTTCCGGGGTCTTGAAGGCGCCCGAGCGCCACCGCCGCGCGGTCTTCCTGATGTCCGACGACGGCTATGCCAACCTGCTCTCCGAAGCGGCGCCGGTGCTGCGCGAATTCCATCTTCCGTGGAGCGTCTTCGTGAGCACCCATCACATCGACACGGGCGAGCACAACCCAGCGTTTGTCGCGCGATTGTTCGCGCTTTTCGCAAAGGATGGCGAATACGACGTCCCCGCGCTCGGCCGAGTCGTGCTCGGCGCCGGGCGCGAGCGGGCTGCGGAGATTTACGGCATAAAACTCAAGGCGATCGACGCGGCGCGCGCCGGCGAGGCGGTCGCGGCCATGCGCGCGGCGCTGGGCGAGGACAGGCTGGCGGCGCTGTTCGCGCGCTTCGCGTCGGACAAATTCCTCACCTGGCCCGAGCTCCGGGCGTTGCAGGCGCAGGGTGTGGAGGTCGGCGCGCATGCGCACCGGCATTGGCCCATGCATGGCGCGCAGAACAGCGATACCATTATCGAGCAGGCGCGGGCGTCGCGCGCGCGCATCGAGGCCGAGATCGGGCCGTGCCGCTACTTCGCCTATCCGCACGGCAATGTTTCCGACGTTTGCCGCGCGGCGTGGCAAGCGGTGCGCGACGCCGGCTACGACTACGGCTTCACCACGCTGTCGGGCTCGCTCGACGCCGGCTCGAACCCGTGGCTGCTGCCGCGCTATGGCCTGCAGCCGCGCGAGACGCGGCTCGGCGCGCTCGTCCCGATCCTGCGCGCCGGCAACAAACGGCTGCGCGACTGGCAGCAAAGCCTGTCCTGAAACGGTTTGTTAACCGTCGCGCCCGTCGCGCCTCGGGCGTCCTAAGTCCCGCTTCGGCACGGTTTGGTGCCGCGCCGGCACGCCTGGGCATGGCGCGAGACCTGCAGTCTTCGAAGCGGAACTCGAAGGCGGCAAATCGTGAGCATCCGGGAGCATTTCGTGGAAGGGTCGGTTTCCGCCGAGCCTTTCGCGCTCGCCCCCGCCTCCGACCGCCCGGCAGGCGAGCTTTATCCTGCGCTGAAGCGCGGGCTCGACCTCGCCATCGCGCTGCCGCTGCTGGTTCTGACCGCACCGCTGCTTCTCGTCCTCGCGTTTTGGATCCGGCTCGACTCCAAAGGCCCCGCGCTGTTCCGCCAGCAGCGGCTGGGCCTGGGCGGCCGGCCCTTCGGCATCCTCAAATTCCGCACCATGAACGTGGTCGAGGACGGCGAGCGCGTCGTCCAGGCCGTGCGCAACGACGCGCGCATCACCCGCGCCGGCCGGCTCCTGCGCGCGGCCAGCCTCGACGAGCTGCCGCAGCTCTTCAACGTCATCAAGGGCGAGATGTCGCTGGTGGGCCCGCGCCCGCACGCCGTCGCGCATGACGCGCTCTATGCGAGCCTGATCCCCGACTACAATCGCCGCCAGGACGTGAAGCCCGGCGTCACCGGCTGGGCGCAGGTCAACGGCTATCGCGGAGGCACGCCGACGGTCGACCTGATGCAGAAGCGCGTCGAGCACGATCTCTGGTACGCGGCGCACGGCTCGATCGCGCTCGATCTATGGATCCTGCTGCGCACGCCTTTCGCGCTGATCTTCGACGGGAACGCCTATTGATGGAGCGCAGAAGCGGCGATCGGGTGTTCAAGCGCGTGACCGTCGGCGGCATCGCGACGGCGAGCGTCTCGCGCCAGCAGATGGGCCGCATCATGGTCGGCGATTGCCTGGCGGCGCGGCGCGGCGGCCGGCGGCCCAAGCTCGTCTTCGCCGCCAACGGGCACGCGGTCGCGATGGCCGCGACCGACGCGAAGTTCCGCAAGACCTTCGAGAGCGCCGACATCGTGCATGCCGACGGCGCGCCGGTCGTCTTCGCCTCGCGCCTGACCGAAGCGCCGATCCCCGAGCGCAGCGCCACCACCGATTTCCTGCACGACGCGGCGAAGATGGCCGAGGCGCATGGCCTCAAATTCTTCCTGCTCGGCGCCACCGAAGAGATCAACGCGGCCTGCGCCGAGATGCTCGCGCGCCTCTATCCGAGGCTCGAGATCGCGGGCCGCCGCCACGGCTATTTCTCGCGCGCCGACGAGATCCCGATCTGCGAGGAGATCAACCGCTCCGGCGCCGACGTCCTGTGGGTCGGCCTGAGCGTGCCGCTGGAATACGAGTTCTGCGAGCGCAACCGCGACAACCTGACCGCAGGCTGGATCGTGACCTGCGGCGGCTGCTTCAACTTCGCGGCCGGCGCCTACAAGCGCGCGCCGGAATGGATGCAGGGCGTGGGTCTCGAATGGCTCCATCGCTTGTGGCGCGAGCCCAAGCGGCTGTTCTGGCGCTATGCCGTCACGAACCCGGTCGCGCTGTTCCAGCTCCTGACCAGGACGCGATAAGGCTCTCCGCGCAGTCGGCCAGCGTGTCGGCGACGGGGCGCGGCGCGAAGCCGAGCATGCGGCGCGCCTTCGTGGGATCGAGCGCGATCGTCTTTCCGAGGAGCGGCTTGATCCGGCGAAGCTGCGGCGCGAACAGCGACAGCAGCCGCACCGTCGTGTTCGACAGCTTCCGCTTCGGCACGCGCGCGGCGCGCTTGCCCAGCCGTGCGCGCAGGATATCGGCGATGTCCGACATCCACAGGAACTCCGCCGCGGCGAGGAAGCGCTCGCCTCCGGCCTCCGGCGCGAGCATCGCGCGGACGTGCAGCTCGGCCAGGTCGCGCACGTCGACGACCCAGAAGCCGATGCGCGGCAGGCCCGGCGGCCGCCCGCGCAGCAGGCCTTCGACGATCGCGCTCGATCCCATGCTGGCGCGGCTGAGGATGGGGCCGAACACCGCGCCGGGCAGCACGGTGGCGAGCTCGGTCGTCTTGTCCTTGATGAATTCCCACGCCGCGCGCTCGGCCAGGATCTTGGAGCGCCGATACGCGTCGAATTGCGGATCGTCCGGATCGGCCCAGGCGGTCTCGACGCTCAAGCCGTTGCGCGGCCGCGCCGCCGCGGCCGCCGAGGTCATGACCACGCGCTTGACGTTCGCCCGCGCCGCCGCCGCGAGCACGCGCAAGGTGCCGTCGCGCGCGGGGCCCAGGAACGCGCGCTCGTCCGACACGCCGCCCAGCGGCGAGGCGACATGGAGGACGTAGTCGCAGCCGCGGACCGCCTCGTCCCAGCCTTCGTCCTTGGTCAGATCGGCGACGAAGACCCGCACGTCGCGCAGCGCCGTGCCTTTCGAAAGGTCGCGCAAGGTCGTGCGCACGGAAAAGCCGCGCTCGACCAGCAGCCGGACGCACCACCCGGCGATGAACCCGCTCCCGCCCGTGACCAGCACCGTCTCCGCCATGGCCCGTTCCCTTTATAAGTCTACAGTCGTATACTTGTGCGACGCCGATAAGTCTACAGGTGTAGAATTATGCCCGAAGCCCGCCGCCGCGACGCCGCCGCGACCCGCGCCGCGATCCTCGATTCCGCGCGCAAGGCCTTCGCGCGCGCCGGCTACGACGGCGCGGGCCTGCGCGAGATCGCGGCCGGCGCCGGGGTCACCGCGATGCTGGTGAGCCGCTATTTCGGCTCCAAGGAGAAGCTCTTCGCCGAGGTGCTGCAAGGCACGATGGCGACGCCGACCGTCCTGTCGTCGCAGGTGCTGAGCTCGTCCCGTCGCGGCGCCGACATGGCCGCGGCGCTGGTCGGCCTGACCGCGCGCGGCGCCGTGCCGCTCGACGGCTTCCAGATCCTGCTGCGCTCGGCCTCCAGTCCGCGCGCCGCCAGGATTGGCCGCGCCGAGATCGAGAAGCGCTATTCGCGCCTTCTCGCCGGCGCGCTCAAGGGCCGCCGCACGGCCGAGCGCGCGGCCATCGTCTTCGCGCTGGTCGCGGGCTTCCAGATGATGCGCCAGATGATCGGGCTCACCGCGCTCGCCGACGCCAAGCCTAAGGACCTGGAGCGGCTGCTCGCGCCCTTGTTCGCCCAGCTTGTCGAAGGTCCGTTGTGACCCTGGTCATGACCAGGGTCATAGCCTTAGGAGGGAATGGTTTGGGGGAGGCGGTTAACGGCCTGGATATTGCTTCCTGTCTAACTCAGCGGACCGGTTTCGCTCAGTCAGGGCCCAGTCAGGTACAGAATGTCGGGAGCTGCCCTTCCCACGCCCCTCAAGACCCACGGCTTGCGTGCCGTTCTGGGACGGCATCCGCTCGTGCGCCTGGCGGGGCGCTATTCGCTGACCGCCATCGGGCCGGTCGCCGTGTCGGGCGCGCATTTCGTCGCCTCGATCATCTTCCTGCATCAGTTCTCGCCGGCCGAGTTCGGCATGTTCTCGTTCCTGCTGGTGGTGGTGCCGTTCTGCCTGTCGATCTCGTCGGGCCTGTTCGGCGCGCCCTTGCTGTCGGCCATCGGCAAGGCCGAGACGGTGGCCGGCGCCAAGCGCACCGCGCTGAACGAGGTCAACCGCCTCTATTGCCTCGCGGCGGGAGCGGCCACCGCGGTCGCGATGTATTTCTCCAGCGCCGGCAAGGTGTCGGCGCTGCTGCTCGGCGCGTACGGCGCGGCGATGGCGCTACGCTGGTATGCGCGCTTCAACGCCTACAACGCCAACCAGGCGCTGCGCGTCGCGGTGTCGGATTTCGTCTACAGCGCCGTGCTGCTCACGGGCCTGCCGTTCCTCGCGCTCACCGGCGAGATGTCGCTGAAGCGCACCAGCTTCGTGATGCTGATCAGCGCCGTGCTCGGCCTGCTGCCGTTCGGCCTCGCGTTCCTGAAGGCGCAGTTCCGTCCGCCCGCGCGCGGCGTGGCAGCGATCTACGCGCCGATCTGGCGCGACGTGACGCGCTGGTCGCTGATGGGCGTGGTGTTCTCGGAAGCGACCGCCAACGCGCATGCCTATCTCGTCACCTTCATTGCCGGCGCGCATGCCTTCGCGCTGCTCGCCATCGGCAGCCTGATGGTGCGCCCGATCTCGCTGGTGCTGGCCTCTCTGCCGGACCGCGAGCGGCCCGTGATCGCGCGCGCGCTCGCTGCGGGCGACAAGCAGACGGCGCTGCGCACCATCGTCGATTTCCGTATCGCCGGCGCCGCGGTGTGGCTCGGCAACGCGGTGCTGTGCGTGGCAATCCTGATGTGGGTGCCGGGCCTGGTGATCCGCAGCGGCTTCGACGCGCAATCGGTCGAGATCGTCGTCGCGCTCTGGATCCTGATCATGGCGCTGCGCGCGCTGCGGGCGCCCGAGGCCGCGTTCCTGACCGCGGCGGGCGAGTTCCACGCGCTCGCGCGCGCAGGCACGTTCGGCAGCGCGGCCTCGCTCGGCGGCGTGCTGATCGGGCTCATGATGTTCGGGCCGGTCGCGTCGCTCGCCGGCATCGTCGCCGGCGAAGGCGCGATGACGGTGCGCATCCTGCTGCTCATGGCAAGATGGAGGCGCGCGCATGACTGACATCGTCGTCGCGATCCCGACCTTCCGCCGCCCGCAGAGCTTGACGCGGCTGCTGAACGCGCTGGCCGCGCTGCAAACGAATGCGAAGGTCACAATCGTCGTCGCCGACAACGATGCCGAGCGCCATGAAGGCTTCGACGTCTGCGCGGCGCTGAAAGACTATCGTTGGCCGCTCGATCATTTCGTAGCGCGCGAGCGCGGTATCGCCCAAGTGCGCAACGCCCTGGTCGAGCGCGCGCTCAAGCACACATGCGATTTCGTCGCCATGCTCGACGACGACGAATGGCCGGAGCCGCAGTGGCTCGACGCGTTCCTGCGCGTGCAAGCGGCGACGGGCGCCGACGCGCTGCATGGCGACATCCTGCGCGACTTCGAGACCGCGCCGAGCGCCTGGGCCGCGCGTTTGGACGGCATCGCGCCGCTCATCGGCGAGACCGGAACCGTGGCGATGATCGAAGGCTCGGGCAACATCATCGTCCGCCGCGCCTGTTTCGAAGGCCTCGCCAAGCCTTGCTTCGATCCGGCCTTCGCGCTGTCGGGCGGCGAGGACCGCGACTTCTTCGAGCGCCTGCGCCGCCAGGGCCGCCGCTTCGCCTGGGCGAAAGAGGCGGTGGTGCATGCCTGGGTGCCCACGAGCCGCGCCAATCTGAGCTGGGCGCTCAAACGCGCCTATCGGGTCGGAAATTCCGACATGCGCGTGTTCCTCAAGCATGCCCACACCGCGCGCGACACCGTTCGCGAGAGCGCGAAGATCGCCGCCGCGCTCTTGTTGTTCCCGGTGCTGTTCGTCATCCTCGGTTTCGCGTCGAATCGCGCGGTGGATGCCTTGCGCAGGCTGTTCCGGGCAGCGGGAAAGATCGCCGCGCTCCGCGGCCGCTATTACGACGAATATGCCGTGACCCATGGCGCATGAGGCCGTGACATCGCTGCCGCGCGCGCGCTCGTCCTGGGGCGCGATGGATGTCGTGTTCGTCGCTCTGCTGTTGCTGGCGTTCGTCGGCGTCCAGCCTTTCGCGATCCGCAACCCCGCGACCGACCTTCAGACCGGGCCGTATCAGATGACCGGCGGCGGCGATTCCATCCGCCAGCTGCTCTATCTCGCGATCTTCGCGAGCGCCGTCGCGTTCGCGTTCCTGCGCCGCGGCTTCGGCGTCGTCGGCGTGGTGCCGCCGATGCTGGTGGCCCTGCTCGCCTGGTGCTTGATGAGCGCGAGCTGGGCCGCGGCTCCCGACGTAGCGCTGCGCCGCGCCGGCCTCGCCATCGTCGTCGCGTTCTGCGCCATGTTCTCGGTCGACGGGCTCGGGCCCGAGCGAAGCCTGAAGCTCTGGAAATACGTTCTCGCCTTCGTGCTGCTGGTGAACTGGGTCTCGGTCTTCGTCGTGCACCAGGCGGTGCATCTTCCCGGCGAGCAGGACCCGGGCCTCGTCGGCGATTGGCGCGGGCTGTACTTCCACAAGAATATCGCGGGCGCGGTGTCGGCGATCACGGCCATCGTGTTCTTCTTCTCGTGGCTGCGCAGCAAGAGCTGGATCGAGCTCGGCCTCGCCGCGCTCGCGGTCGGCTTCATGGTGATGAGCCACTCGAAATCCTCGCTCGGGCTGATGCCGCTCGGGATCGCGTGCGGGCTCTTCTATCGCATGGCGTGGCAGAGCCCGAAGGACCGCAGCATCGTCGCCGTCGCGCTCGCGCTGTTCGCGGTGCTGTTCGCAGCGGCCGTCGCGGTCAATGCCGACACCATCGCGCAGATGCTCGAAGACCCGACCGAGTTCACCGGCCGCGCTGCCATCTGGCAGGCCGAGCTCGCCTTCGCCGCCGACCATCCGTTCCTGGGCTCGGGCTTCGGCACATTCGCCGACACCGGCTCGCTGTCGCCGCTGCACAACTACGTCGCGGGCTCCTGGGTCGAGGCGGTGGCGCACGGCCATAGCGGATACCTGCAGATCCTCGTCACCATCGGCGGCGTGGGCTTGGCCCTGACCGCGCTGGCGCTGATCGTCGTGCCGGCGACGAAGTTCTGGCGCATGGACGGCGCCGAGCTCGACCTGAAAGCCATGCTGCTCGCGCTCTTCGTCTTCTTCGTGCTGCACAATTTCATGGAGAGCGACTTCCTCGAAGGCGACGCGCCCGCCTGGGTGTCGTTCCTGCTGATGCTGGGCCTGCTCTATCGCCTGCCGAGGCGCGCATGAGCGAGCAGCCGTTCTTCACGCCCCCCTTCTTCACCGTCGTGATTCCGGTCTACAACCGGGCCGGCGTGCTGGGCGCGGCGGTCGCGTCGGTGCTCGCGCAGACGGAACAGGATTTCGAGATCGTCGTCGTCGATGACGGCTCGAAAGACGATCCCGCCCGCGCGCTGCCCGCCGACCCACGCATCCGCTTCGTGCGCCAGCCGAACAAGGGCGGCGGCGCCGCGCGCAACGCCGGCATCGATCTCGCGCGCGGGCGCTTCGTCGCGTTCCTGGATTCCGACGATGTCTATCTGCCGAACCATCTAGGCGCGATGCGTAGGCTGCTCGACGGCACGACGGACACGGTCGGCTATGCGCGCATCGTGGTCGACCGCGGCGAGGGGCGGACGTTCCTCAAGCCCCCGCGCGCCATCCGCGCCGGCGAGCACATGGCGACCTATCTCCTCTGCGACCGCGGCTTCGTGCCGACGATCACGGTGGCGGTGGAGCGCGAGACGGCGAAGCGCGTACGCTACCACGAGGATTTGCGCACGGCCGAGGACACCGATTTCGCGATCCGCCTGTTCCTTGCCGGCCAAAGCTTCGTCATGGCGGAGCAGCCCGGCGCGGTGTGGAAGGACGTCCCCGATCCGGGCCGCACCTCGGCGGGGCGCAAGGGCGGGCGGATGATCCAGTGGCTGGAAGAGCTCCGGCCGCGCATCCCGGCCCGCGCCTATCACGGCTGCCGCGGCTGGGCGATCGCCAAATATGTCATCCTGAACGACCGCGGCGCGGCGCTCAAGCTGTATCTGAGAGCGGCGCTCGGCGGCTGCTACCGGCCGGGGCTGGCCGGCATCGTTGCCTTGCAGATCTTCCTCTCCGACCGCGTCTATCGGGCGGTCGCGGACTGCGCGATCCGCTGGCTGAGGGCCGGGCTGCGGCCGAAAAGACGGTTGCCCGCCGTTAACTAATCGTCAGCGGCTCGCCGGTTAAAAAAGCCCAAAGCTAAAGGCCCGAAATTTGTCCGTCGCGTCCGCCCGTTCCGAGCCTGAGCCCGCGTTTCAGATGGGCGACGTCGTGCGCGTGGCGCACGAGCGCTTCGGGCTGATCCGGGGCGTCACGCTGGTCGTGGTGCTGGCGACGCTGGCGGTGCTGCTGTATCTGCCGACGCTCTATGCGACGACGGCGAGCGTGATGCTGGATCCGCGCAAGAACAACATCGCCGAGCAATCGGCGGTGCTCGCGCAGCTGCCGACCGATCCTGCCTCGCTGCAGAACCAGATCCAGATCCTGCAATCGCGCGACCTCGCGGCCGAGGTGATCGCCAAGCTCAAGCTCTATGACGATCCCGAGTTCAATTCGGCGCTGAAGCCGAGCCCGCTCGCCAAGCTCGATCCGCGCAATTGGCTTTCGCAAGGCGCGCCCGATGCCGCGACCGTGCGCGAGCGCATCGTCTCGGCGTTCGCGAAGAATTTGTCGGTGTCGGCGGAAGGGCTCTCGACCACGCTCAACGTGACGTTCACCTCGCGCGATCCCGAGAAAGCCGCGCTGATCGCCAACACGCTGGTCGACACCTATATCGAGGACCAGATCGCGGCCAAGCGCGCCGTCGGCGACGAGACCACGGCGTGGCTGATCCGGCGCACGCGCGAGCTCGCGGACCAGCTCCAGGCGCAGGACGCCGCGGTCCAGAAATACAAGGCCGACAACAACATCACCGAAGCGGCCGACGGCACCTCGCTCGCCGACCAGCAGACGGCGGCGATCTCGAACCAGCTCGTCCTCGCCAAGGCCGATCTCGCGCAAAAGCAGGCCACCGGCGACCGCGTCGCGCAGCTGATGAAAGCGGGCGACACCGCCGATGTCTCGCAGATCCTGGCCTCGCCTTTGATCGTGCAGCTGCGCACCCAGCAGGCGAGCCTGATCGCGCAGGAATCCGAGCTCGCGACGAAATACGGCCCGCGCCATCCCAAGATGGAGGCGATCGAGAGCCAGAAGCGCGATCTCGACAGCAAGATCGCAACCGAGGTCAACCGCCTCGCGGGCTCCATCGGCAACGACGTCGCGGTGGCGCGCGCCAATGTCGGCTCGCTGCAGGGAAGCCTGGCGAGCGCCGAGAAGCAGGCCTCGAGCCAGAACCTCGTGCGCGTAAAGCTGCGCGCGCTGCAATCAAACGCGACCTCGACGCGGACGATGTACGAAGCCTTCGTCACGCGGCTGCGCGAGATCCAGGACCAGGATGCAGTGCAGAGCGCGGACGCGCGGGTGATCTCGCGCGCGGCGATTCCGACCGTGCCGAGCTCGCCCAAGCGCATGCTGATCCTCGGTGCCTCGATCCCGGCGGGCCTGTTGCTCGGATTGTTGATCGCGCTGATCCTCGAGCGCTTCGGCGAGCCCGAGGTCGCGGTCGTGCGCCCGGCGCCGGTGGTTCGTCCGATGCGCCAGCCCGCGATGGCGACCTTGCTCGGCATCGCCGATCCGCGCGCCGCCGACGCCGTGCTCGACTATCCCCATTCCGACTTCGCGCGCACCACCGCGCAGCTGCTCCAGGCGGCGCTGCGCAAAGGCAAGGTGGTCGCGGTCACCTCGCCCGATGGGAGCGGCGCCAAGACCGTCACCGCCGTGGCGCTGGCGCGCATGGCGTCGCGCATGGGCCTGAAAGTCGCGGTGATCGATGCGAGCCTCGCGCGGCCCGCCACCGCGCGCGCTTTCGGCATCGGGCCGGTGCGCTTCGGCCTGGTCGAGACCCTGCTCGGCCGCGCCCCGCTTTCCCGCGCCGTGTGCCGCGATCCGCGCTCCGGCGCGCAGGTGCTCTCGGTCGCGCAACCGCTGCGCGATGCGTCCCAGGTGCTCGCTTCGGCACGAATGGCGAACCTGGTCGCGCATCTCGCGCGCGCCTGCGACGTGGTGATCCTGGACGCCCCGGTGCCGGCCGGCGCCCAGGGCGAGCGCGCGGTCGAACGCCTCGCGTCCACCACCTTGGCGGTGAGCGCGGACGGACGGGTCGCTGCCCGTTAATCTTCTGAAATCTCTAGGGATTTCGGCAGGTAACCTTTCTGCAAATAAATTCATTGTGCTCCCGCTTGCTTATGGGATACGCGTTTGCGCCCGCTGGGGTTTGGGCGCTGGGCAGCCTCTCCAATTTTCGAAAGCGAACGAAGACTCGTCATGAACGATCAAACGAGAACTTGGCTGACGCGCGGCGGGATCGCGCTCGGCGTGTTTGTGCTGGGCGCGATCGTCGGCTGGCTGCTTCACAGCAGCGGCCCGGGCGTCCAGCGCGTGGCCTTCTACAAGGATTGGCGCTTGGCCTGTCCTTCGGACGAGGACAAGAAAGCCTCCTGCGCGCTCGCGACCGACGTCGCCGACCAGAAATCCGGCACGCGCCTGGCGCAAGTCACCATTGGCGCCGACGCCGCCAACAAGGACAAGCGGGTGATGGTCGTGACGGTGCCGCTGACGGTGCTGATCGCGCCGGGCCTGGGCGTGCAGTTCGGCGCGGACACCCAGACGGTCGCTTATGTGACCTGCCTGCCCAGCGGCTGCGTCGCCACCGTGCCGGTGACCGACAAGCTGCTCGGCCAGCTCAACGACGCGGGCGCGATGAACCTGGTCGTGACGGCGGAGAGCGGCCGCGCGATCACCCTGCCGGTGTCGGTGCAGGGCTATAAGGACGCCGCCGCCGCGCTGAACGCGACCGAGGGCAAGCGTAATTCCTGGTGGAAGAGACTGTGGTCATGATCTCGATGAATCGTTTCGTTTCCGCCGCCGCGGCGCTTGCGCTGACCGGCTTCGCCACGGCCGCGCCCGCCCAGTCGGACGGCCAGCAGCAGCAGCGCAAGCCGATCACGCCCACCACGATGAAGACCTTCGCGGGCTGGGACGTGCGCTGCTATCCGGTGCAGACGCCCGCGCCGTGCGACATGTGGGAAGCGATCGCCTTCAAGAAGGGCGGCCAGCTCGCGGTCAGCGTGTCGATCGTCTATGTGCCCTCGCGCGAGGAGCACCTGCTGCAGTTCGTCGTGCCGCTGGGCATCGACCTCGCCAAGGGCGCCAAGGTCGTGACGGACGGCTACACGTCGGAGTCCTATCACTTCCATCACTGCGACCGCATCGGCTGCTACATCATCGTGCCGCAGGGCAATCCGGTGATCGACGCGCTGAAGAGCCAGGCGAAGATGAAGGTGCAGGTGTCGCAGTTCCACGGCCGCACCGTCGATCTCGACGTGCCGCTCAAGGGCTTCAACGACGCGCACAACGCGCTGGTCGAGCTGGCGCGGCAGAAGGCCAACAATGGCGGCAGCGCTCCGGCGCCGGCGGCCGACGATACGTCCGGCAATCCGTAAAGCACGCGACGCGTTTTCCGCGAGCGGCCGCTGCGGTTCATGACTGCGGCGGCCGTTCGCATTTAGTTCTGCGACAAATACCGACAATTTTCCGGACATCTTGCGCGGCCGCGGCCGACGGCGCGGGCGCGCTCGCGCGTTAAGATAAGCGATATTCGATTCTTATCCTCTCCGGAGCGTTATTGAGGCTATGAGCAGCCGCGGCAAAAGCTGGTTCGAAACCACCTTCGACCAGGCCGGCGATTATGCCGGCCGAGCCAGCTCCTGGGGCGCGCGCTATCTCCCCGGCGGCAAGCTGACCTTCTGGACGATCTTGGGCTTGCTGCTGCTCGGTCTCTTGATCTGGTGGGTCCGCCCGGACGAGCAGATGCGCGGCGGCCGCGGCATCCGCAGCACGGGGCCGTCGCCCGTGGGCGTGACGGCGGCCGTCAAGGGCGACATCGACGTCAAGCTCAACGCGCTCGGCACCGTGACGCCGCTCGCCACCGTCACCGTGCGCCCGCAGGTGAGCGGCCAGATCCTGCGCTTCAACTTCACCGAGGGTCAGATGGTGAAGGCCGGCGACCTGTTGGCCGAGATCGATCCGCGCACCTTCCGCGCCGCCTACGACCAGGCGAAGGGCCAGGAGGAGCGCGACAAGGCAACGCTCGCCAATGCGCAGCTCGATCTGAAGCGCCAGGAGGATCTCTACAAATCCGGCGCCACGTCGCAGCAAGCGCTGGCCACCCAGCAGGCGCTGGTGCGCTCGACCGCGGCCACCGTGAAGTCGGATGCCGCCGCGGTGGAGCAGGCGGCGATCAACCTCGCCTATACGCGCGTCACCGCGCCGGTGTCGGGGCGGGTCGGCCTGCGCCAGGTCGATGTCGGCAATCTCGTGCAAGCCGGACAGACGAACGGCATCGTGGTGGTGACGCAGCTCTCGCCGATGTCGGTGCTGTTCTCGCTGCCCGAGGACAACATCTCCGACGTGATGACGCGCGTCGGCCAAGGCGCGACCTTGAGCGTCGAGGCTTACGACCGCGGCCAGACCGTGAAGCTCGCGACCGGCACGCTGGCCACGGTCGACAACGTGATCGATCCGACGACGGGTACCGTCAAGCTGCGCGCGATGTTCGACAACACCGACGGCAAGCTGTTCCCGAGCCAGTTCGTCAATATCCGCCTGCTCGTCGACACGCAGCACGGCCGCACAATCGTGCCGGCCTCGGCGGTCGAGCGCGGCGCGCAGGGACCTTACGTCTATGTCGTGCAGAAGGATTCGACGGTCGCGATGCGCACCGTCACCTTGGGCGCGCAGGACGGCGACCGCGTGGCGATCCTCAAAGGCCTGAACCCGGGCGAGACCGTCGTCACCGACGGCGCGGACCGCTTGAGCGACGGGGCGGAAGTCGCGGTCCCCAAAGGCACCAAGCTCGACACCAGCCATGCGCCGCCGGAGGCCGCGGCCAAGGCCTCGCAGTTCGGCGCCGCGCGCGCGGCGATGGCGAAGGCGTGCGCCCCCGACATCGCCAAGTTCTGTTCGAGCGAGGAAGGCCGCGCGCGCATGATGTGCCTGCGCCAGCATCAGGGCGATCTGAGCCAGGAGTGCGGCGCCGCGCTCGCCAAGATGCCGCACCGCCGCGGGCGGTAGCATGAACCCCTCGGCGCCCTTCATCCAGCGACCGGTCGCCACGTCGCTCCTGATGATCGCGATCATGCTGGTCGGCATGATGGGCTATCTCTATCTGCCGCTGTCGGCGCTGCCCGAGGTCGACTATCCGACCATCCAGGTGCAGACGTTCCTGCCCGGCGCGAGCCCCGACGTGATGACGACGACGGTCACCGCGCCGCTCGAGCGCCAGTTCGGCCAGATGCCCGGCTTGAAGCAGATGTCGTCGATCAGCTCGGCCGGCGCCTCGGTCGTGACCTTGCAGTTCGACCTCTCGCTCAGCCTCGACATCGCCGAGCAGCAGGTGCAGGCCTCGATCAACGCGGCGGGCAACCTCTTGCCGCAAAGCCTTCCCGCGCCGCCGATCTACGCCAAGGTCAACCCGGCCGACGCGCCGATCCTGACCATCGCGATCACGTCGAAAGTCCTGCCGATGACAAAGGTCGAGGACCTCGCCGACACGCGCATCGCGCAGAAGATCTCGCAGCTTCCCGGCGTCGGCCTGGTCAGCATAAACGGCGGCCAGCGGCCCGCGATCCGCGTGCGCGCGAACCTTCAGGCGCTCGCCTCCTACGGCCTCAACATCGACGATCTGCGCACGACGATCTCGAACGCCAATTCGAACGCGCCCAAGGGCAATTTCGACGGCGCCTCGCGCTCCTACACCATCAACGCCAACGACCAGCTCCGGACCAAGGCCGATTACGAGAACATCGTCGTCGCCTACAAGAACGGCGCGCCGGTGCATCTCTCCGACGTCGCCGAGGTTGCCGACAGCGCCGAGAACACCAAGCTGCTCAGCTGGATGGACACGACCGACGCGATCCTTCTGAACGTCCAGCGTCAGCCCGGCGCCAACGTCATCAGCGTCGCCGACGGCGTGAAGAAGCTCTTGCCGCAGATCGAGGCGGGCCTGCCGGGCAGCATCCAGGTGCATGTCCTGACCGACCGCACCAACACCATCCGTGCCTCGGTCGCCGACGTCGAGTTCGAGCTGTTCCTCGCGGTCGTGCTGGTGGTGCTGGTGATCTATGTCTTCCTGCGCAACGTTCCGGCGACGTTCATACCGAGCCTCTCGGTGCCGCTCTCCATCGTCGGCACGTTTGCCGCGATGTACCTGCTCGGCTATTCGCTCAACAACCTCTCGCTGATGGCGCTCACCATCGCGTCGGGCTTCGTCGTCGACGACGCCATCGTGATGATCGAGAACATCGCGCGCTATATCGAGCAGGGCGAGAAGCCCTTTGCGGCGGCGATGAAGGGCGCGGGCGAGATCGGCTTCACCATCGTGTCGCTGACCGTGTCCCTGATCGCGGTGCTGATCCCGCTGCTCTTCATGCAGGAGGTGGTCGGCCGCCTGTTCCGCGAGTTCGCGGTGACGCTCGCGATCACCATCGTGATCTCGGCCGTGGTCTCGTTGACCCTGGTGCCGATGCTGAGCGCCAAGCTGCTGCGCCATCGCGGCGAGGAGCGCCGGAGCCCGTGGTTCCAGCGCATCGTCGGCGAATACGACCGCCTTCTCAAATGGGTGCTCGACCACCAGCCCCTGACCTTGATCGTCGCGGTCGCGACCCTGGCGCTGACGGTGCTTTTGTACATCGTCATTCCGAAGGGTTTCTTCCCCGTCCAGGACACGGGCCTCGTGCAAGGCATCACCCAGGCCGGGCCGACGGTCTCGTTCCAGGCGATGGCGGAGCGGCAGAAGGCGCTCGCCGCGGAGCTGAAAAAGGACCGGGACGTGCAGAGCCTGTCGTCCTTCATCGGCGTCGACGGCACCAACAACACGCTTAACTCGGGCCGCTTCCTGATCAACCTGGTGCCGAAGGACGAGCGCAGCGCGAGCATCGACACGGTGATGCGCCGCCTCGAGCAGGCGGCGAAACGCGTGCCCGGCATCGCGCTCTACATCCAGCCGGTGCAGGATCTGACCATCGATTCCACCGTCAGCCGCGCGCAATACCAGTTCGTGCTCGAAGACGCCTCGACCGCGGCGCTGACCCGCACCGTGCCCAAGCTGATCGATGCGCTGAAGAAGCGCCCTGAGCTCGAGAACGTCTCGACCAATTTCACCGACCGCGGATTGTCGGCGACCGTCGTGGTCGACCGCGACACCGCCGCGCGCTTCGGCATCACGGCGGCGACGATCGACAACGCGCTCTACGACGCCTTCGGCCAGCGCATCGTGTCCACGATCTTCACGCAATCGAACCAGTATCGCGTGATCCTCGAGGCCGATCCCGGCCTGCAGAACGATGTCACCACCTTGCCCGACATCCATATGCCGTCGGCGGGCGGCGGGCAGGTGCCGCTCTCGGCCTTCGCGCATATCGAGGAAGTGCCGGTGCCGCTGGAGAACGACCATCTCGGCCAGTTCCCCGCGGCGATGATCTCGTTCGACGTCGCCTCGGGCTATTCGCTCGGCGCCGCGGTCGACGCGGTCAAGCAGGCGGAGCGCGACTCGGGCCTCCCCACCAGCACCACGACCAATTTCCAGGGCTCGGCGCTTGCGTTCCAGTCGGCGCTGTCGAGCGAGCTGCTGCTCATCCTCGCCGCCATCGTCACCGTCTATATCGTGCTCGGCGTGCTCTATGAGAGTTTCATCCACCCGGTGACGATCCTCTCGACCCTGCCGTCGGCCGGCGTCGGCGCGCTCTTGTTCCTGCTGATCACCGGCAACGATCTCGGCATCGTCTCGATCATCGGCATCATCCTGTTGATCGGCATCGTCAAGAAGAACGCGATCATGATGATCGACTTCGCCCTCGCCGCCGAGCGCGAGGAGGGCAAGACCGCGCGCGAGGCGATCCACCAGGCGGCGCTGCTGCGCTTCCGTCCGATCATGATGACGACGGTGGCGGCGCTGTTTGCTGCGCTCCCCTTGATGCTCGGCAGCGGCACCGGCTCGGAGCTGCGCCATCCGCTCGGCGTCTCCATCGTCGGGGGCCTGCTGGTGAGCCAGCTGCTCACGCTCTTCACCACGCCGGTGATCTATCTCTATTTCGACCGGTTGAACCGCAGGCTGCGCGGCGAGCCCGAGGAGCCCGTGCTGCTGTGAGCTTCTCCGATCCCTTCATCCGCCGTCCGGTCGCGACCACCTTGCTGACCCTGGGGCTGGCGCTGGCGGGGATGACGGCGTTCTTCCTGCTGCCCGTCGCGTCGCTGCCGAACGTCGATATCCCGACGATCTTCGTCAGCGCGACCATGCCCGGCGCGTCGCCCGAGACGATGGCGACCAGCGTGGCGACGCCGCTCGAGCGTCATCTCGGCACCATCGCCGACGTGACCGAGATGACCTCGTCGAGCTCGGTCGGCACCACGCGCATCGTGCTTCAGTTCAACTTGACCCGCGACATCGACGGCGCGGCGCGCGACGTGCAGGCGGCGATCAACGCGGCGCGCGCCGATCTTCCCGCCTCGCTCAAATCCAACCCGACCTATCGCAAATTCAACCCGGCCTCCGCGCCGGTGATGATCCTGGCGCTGACGTCGGACACCCTGTCGCCAGGACAGATCTACGATTCCGCTTCGACGGTGCTGCAGCAGAAGCTCAGCCAGGTCGACGGCATCGGCCAGGTACAGGTAGGCGGCTCGTCGCTTCCCGCCGTGCGCGTCGATCTGAACCCGCGCGCGCTGTTCAAATACGGTCTCGCGCTCGAGGACGTGCGCGCCGCGCTTTCCGCCGCCAACGCCAATGCGCCCAAGGGCGCGATCGAGCAGGGCCCGGTCAAGTACCAGATCGCCGTCAACGACCAGGCCCGCACCGCCGATCAGTACCGCACCCTGGTCGTCGCCTATCGCGACGGCGCGGCGATCCGGCTCTCGGACGTCGCCAAGGTCAGCGACGGCGTCGAGGATCTGCGCAATATCGGCATGTTCAACGGCAAGGACGCCATCCTGGTGATCCTGTTCGGCCAGCCCGGCGCCAACGTCATCGAGACCGTCGATACGGTGAAGGCGCTGCTGCCCGAGCTGCAAGGCGCGCTGCCGCCTTCGATCAAGCTCGCCATCGCCAACGACCGCACCGGCACGATCCGCGCCTCGGTGCACGACGTCGAGACGACGATGGCGATCTCGATCGCGCTGGTGGTGCTGGTGGTGTTCCTTTTCCTGAGGAACGGCCGCGCCGCGCTGATCCCCTCGGTCGCGGTGCCGCTGTCGCTGGTCGGCACCTTCGGGATCATGTATTTCGCGGGCTTCACCCTCGACAATCTCTCGCTGATGGCGCTGACGGTCGCGACCGGCTTCGTCGTCGACGACGCCATCGTCGTGCTCGAGAACATCACCCGCCACATCGAGGCCGGCATGCCGCGCTTCCAGGCGACGTTGCTGGGCGCGCGCGAGGTCGGCTTCACCGTGCTCTCCATGAGCCTGTCGCTCATCGCGGTGTTCATGCCGATCACCTTGATGGGCGGCATCGTCGGACGCTTCTTCAACGAGTTCGCCATCGTGCTGTCGGGGGCGGTCGCGATCTCGCTGGTGGTGTCGCTGACGGTGACGCCGATGCTGTGCGCCAATCTCGACCTGCACAAGCCCGCACACAAGCAGGGCTGGCTGCTCACCGCGTCCGAACGCGTTTTCACCCGCATGCACCGGGCCTACGACCGCTCGCTGCAAGGGGCGCTGCGTCACCCGGGCTTCATCATGCTCATCCTAGGCATCGCTGTCGCCCTCAACGTCTATCTCTACGTCATCGTGCCGAAGGGCTTCCTGCCGTCGGAGGATACCGGCAGCTTGGGCGGCAGCTTGCGCGGCGACCAGAGCGTCTCGTTCCAGCTGCTCGAGAAGAAGTTCCGGACCTTCGTGAAGATCATCGCCCAGGACCCCGCCGTCGAGAACGTCGTCGGCTTCTCGGGCAGCGGCGGCGGCGGAGGCGGCCGCGGCGGCGGCACCAATTCCGGCAGCGTCTTCGTGCAGCTCAAGCCCAAAGCGGCGCGCGGCGGCGTGAGCACCGACGCGGTCGCCATCCGCCTGACCAACGGGCCGCTCGGCCACATCGCGGGCACGCGCGTCGCCATGTACAATGCCGGCGGCGTGCCGGGCGGGGGCGGGCGCCAGGGCTCGGGCAATTATCAATACTCGCTGCAGGGCGACAGCCTGGACGAGCTGAACCAATGGGTGTCCAAGATCACCGCGGCGCTCCAGGACGTGCCCGAGCTCTACAACGTGCAGTCCGACCGCGAGGACAAGGGGCTCGAGGTCGACCTCACCATCGACCGCAACACGGCCGCGCGGCTCGGCATCTCGACCTCGCAGATCGACAACACGCTCTACGACGCCTTCGGCCAGCGCCAAGTGTCGACGATCTACAACGACCTGAACCAGTATCACGTGGTGATGGGCGTGGCGCCGGAGTTCTGGCAGAGCCCGGAGACCTTGAAGGACATCTATGTCTCGACCTCGGGCGGCGCGGTCAGCGGCACCGCCGCCACCGGCGCGGTCGCAGGCACGACCACGCTCGCCAGCACCGTCGCCGCCGACGTCGCCTCGGACGCGCTGCGCAACCAGCAGCTCAACGCGCTCACCAACAACGCGCGCGGCAACGTCTCGACCGGCGCCTCGGTGTCGACGCGGGTCGAGACCATGGTGCCGCTGTCGGCGTTCTCGAGCTTCGGGCCGGGCACGACGCCGCTCGCGATCAACCATGACGGCCCGTTCGTCGCCACCACCTTCTCGTTCGGCCTGCCCAGCGGCGTCACCCTCGGCCAGGCGACGGCGGCGATCGAGCGCACCATGGCGCAAGTGCATGCGCCGGCCTCGATCCATGGCGGCTTCGCGGGCTCGGCGAAGATGTTCCAGGATTCGGTCTCGGGCGAGCCGCTGTTGATCCTGGCCGCGATCCTCGCGGTCCATATCGTGCTCGGCATCCTGTACGAGAGCTATGTTCACCCGCTGACGATCCTCTCGACGCTTCCGTCTGCGGGCGTCGGCGCGGTGCTGGCGCTGATGGTGGCGGCCAAGTTCCAGAAGATGCTGGGCGCGCCGCAGGTCGACTTCAACCTGTTCGCGCTGATCGGCGTCATCCTTCTGATCGGCATCGTCAAGAAGAATGCGATCATGATGATCGACTTCGCGCTGATCGCCGAGCGCGAGGAGGGGCTTTCGTCGCGCGATGCGATCTACAAGGCGTGTCTCTTGCGCTTTCGCCCCATCATGATGACGACGTTCGCGGCGATCCTGGGCGCGTTGCCGCTCGCCATCGGCTTCGGCACCGGCTCGGAATTGCGCCAGCCGCTCGGCATCTCGATCGTCGGCGGGCTGGCGGTCAGCCAGGTGCTGACGCTCTACACCACGCCGGTCGTGTATCTGTACCTCGACCGCTTCCGCGCCTGGGCCAAGCGCGGCTGGGACCGCTGGTATGGGCAGCTGATGGGGGATGCGGCCTAGAGACCGATCTTCTAAAGATCGGGCAGGTCGCTGTTGTCCGGCACGCCGTTGCGGATTTCCGAGTTGCGGAACTGGCGATAGAGGCTGCGCTGGGTCGCGTAATAGTCGACGGAGCTGCGCTCGATCGCCTCCAGGTCCTCGATGTGGCGCGCGCGCAGATCGACCACGCCGACGATGGCCCTGGTGTAGGTGAAGGTCCAATAGCCGTCGAAGCGCGCATAGGTGAGCGGGTCGAGGAAATTGTCCGCGACGTCGCCGGCGAGGTCGCGCGGCGGCTTGGGCCCGAGGCCCGGCAGCACCAGGTAGGGCCCTTCGCCGACACCCCACACGCCGAGCGTCTGGCCGAAATCCTCCGAATGCTCGGGCATGCCCCACTTCGTCGCCATGTCGACGATGCCGGCCGCGCCGAAGGTCGAGTTCACGGCGAAGCGGCTTGCGGTCTCGAAGGCGCGGTCGGGCGAGCCCTGCAGCAGGTCGTTGGCGAACACCACCGGCTTGCCGAGATTGACCAGCAAATTGTGGATGCTGTCGCGGAATTCCTGCGGCACGATGCCGTTGTAGACGTGGGCCACCGGCAGGGCGACGTGCTTGTCGAGCGCCTGGTTGAAGGCGAACATCTGCCGGTTGGTCGGCTCGTAGGGATCGTTCTGCGCGAGCGAATCCGCATTGTTGGTCGAGGCGCAGCCCGAAAGGGCCGTGCCGGCCAGAAGTACCGCCAAGAGTGTCGCTTTACGGAACATGCCCTTCGCTCGAATGACCCCGGTTCAGGAAACGCTTTTCCGCGAGAATCGATGCTTGGCCTAATATCGTGTCAGATCATGGCGGCGACAAGGCCCCGAGGGGTTGGGGTGGCGCCGAAGCGGCCGGAACGGCCTTTGATTCCGTTGGCGTTTTCGAAAAGCCTCCACAGGCCTGAGGCGAACCGGCGCACCGTGCCCCGGCGGCAACAGGTCTAGTTCCCGACCCAGCCCTGCGCCACCGCCGCGTCGTGGCGCGCGCGCTCGGGCCCGCCCAGGGCCTGGCGGTTGAAGCCGATGCGCTTGAACCAATAGTGCAGGCCGAGCAGGTCGGTGAAGCCCATCCCGCCATGCACCTCGGTCGCGGTGCGCGCGACCTGCGGCCCGACCTCGGAGAGGTGCGCCTTCACATGCGCGGCGAGGCGGCGCGATTGCTCGGGCAGCGCGTCGAAGCCGTAAGCCGCATACCAGATCAGCGCGCGGCAAGGTTCCAGCTCGGCCGCCATCTCCGCGCACATATGCTTGACCGCCTGGAACGAGCCGATGACGCGGCCGAACTGCTTGCGCTCCTTGGCATAGGCGACGGCCTTCTCGAGCATGCGTTGGCCGGCGCCCAAGGTGTCGGCGGCGAGCATGATACGGCCGGCGTCGATCATCCGTTCGGCGGAACCGGACAACCGCTCCGCGGCCGCGCCGTCCAATTCGATCTTCGCCACCGACCGCGTCGCATCGATGGTGGTGAGCGCCGTCACGGTGGCCTCCGACGTCACGTAGAGATCGCCGAATTTGTCGGCGACGACGAAGACGTCCGCCGTGTCGGCGTCGAGCGCGAAGAGCGACATGCCGGTAAGCTTGCCGTTTTTCGCGGTGATGCCCGCGCCGTCGCGCGCGCCCGACGCGTGCTCGCTGACCGCGACGCCGGCTTTGATCTCGCCCGTCGCCAGCTTCTTCAGGTAAGGCGTGCCGGCGAGCGCGATCGGCGCCATCACCGCGCTGGCGACGAACGGCGCGCGCGCGACGTGGCGGCCGAGCATCTCCGCGACCAAGGCCGCGTCGAGCAGCGTGAGCCCCAGCCCGCCCGCGCTTTCGGGGATCAATATGCCCGGCACGCCCAATTCCAGAAGCGCATCGAACGCGCTCGCGCCCTTGCGCACCGCGTCGAGCGGCGAGACGCGCTCGAGCGTGCGGCCCACGCTCTCCTGCATCATCGTCTGGTCGGAGGTGAGGCCGAATTCCATTACACGCCCTTCGGTTCGCGCGGCATGCCAAGCCCGCGCTCGGAGATGATGTTCTTCTGGATCTGCGCCGTGCCGCCGCCGATGATGAGGCCGAGATCGAACATGAAGCGCTGCTGCCATTCGCCGTGCGCGCGCAGGTGCGGCGTGTCGCCGTAGAGGACGCCGATCTCGCCCAGCATGTCGTTGGCGAAGCCCGCGAGAAGGTGGTTGATCTCGCAGCCTTGCAGCTTGACGATCAGCCGCGCGATCCCAGGGTCCTCGCCCTTCAGGCTCGCGGTCAGGAGGCGCAGCCCGTGATACTCCATCGCCATCACACGCGCCTGCAGCTTGAGCAGGCGGTCGCGCCAGACGGGATTGTCCATCAGCCGCCCGCCGTCGACCGTCTCCGCGCGCATCATGTCGACGAGGGCCTTGAAGCGCGTGCCGGCCTGGTTCGGATCGCCGAGCATGCCGCGCTCGTGCTTCAAGGTCGCGTTGGCGACGAGCCAGCCCTGGCCGCGCGCCCCCACGATGTCCGTCTTCGGCACGCGCACGTCGGTGAAGAACACCTCGTTGAACTCGGCGCGTCCGGTCATGGTGACCAGCGGACGCACCTCGATGCCGGGTGTCTTCATCGAGAAGATGAGATAGGAAATGCCTTCGTGCTTGGGTTTGTCCGGCTCGGTGCGCACCAGGCAGAAGATCATGTCGGCCTGCGCCGCGGTCGAGGTCCAGATCTTCTGGCCGTTGATGACGAAGTCGTCGCCGTCTTCCGTGGCGCGCGTGGTGAGCGACGCAAGGTCCGACCCCGCGCCGGGCTCGGAATAGCCCTGGCACCAGATCACTTCGCCGCGCAGGGTCGGCGCGATCCATTTTTGCTTTTGTTCTTCGGTGCCCAGCTCGAGAAGCGTGGGAACCAGCATCGAGATGCCCTGGTTCGCCATCCCCATCGGCAGGCCGGCCGCGAGGAATTCCTCGGCGATGATGCGGCTTTTGAGAATGTCCGGCGCCGCACCGTAGCCGCCATATTCCTTGGGGATCGTGCGCGCGGCATAGCCTTGGCTGATGAGCAGCCGCTGCCAGGCGCGCATTTCCTCGCTGAAATAGGAATGCGGCGCGCGCCCGCCGTTTTCTTTGGCGAACGCGCGCACCTCGTCGCGAAAGGCTTCGTATTCGGGGCCGTAGGAAAGGTCCATCAGAGCCTTTCGACGATGGTCACGTTGGCGAGACCGCCGCCTTCGCACATGGTCTGCAGGCCCCAGCGCTTGTCGTTCTGCTTGAGCGCGTTGACCAGCGTCGTCATCAGCTTGGTGCCCGAGGCGCCGAGCGGATGGCCGAGCGCGATGGCGCCGCCATGGACGTTGAGCTTGTCCGGATTGCCGCCGGTGTATTGCAGCCACGCGGTCGGCACCGACGCGAACGCCTCGTTGACCTCATAGAGATCGATGTCGTCGATCTTCATGCCGGTCTTCTCGAGCGCGCGCTTGGTCGCGGGCAGCGGCGCCTCCAGCATGATCACCGGATCGCCGCCGATGACGGTCATGTGATGGATGCGCGCCAAGGGCTTCACGCCCAGCGCCTTCAGGCCCTTCTCGTTGACGATCATCACGCCCGAGGCGCCGTCGCAGATCTGGCTCGACGTGGCGGCCGTGATCGCGCCGCCTTCGCGCAGCAGCTTCACGCCCTTGATGCCGTCGAGGCTTACGTCGAAGCGGATGCCTTCGTCGACAGCGTGCTCGACCTCGCTGCCATCCTCGAGCTTGATCTTCAAGGGCACGATCTCGTCCTTGAACTTGCCGCCCTGCGTCGCCGCGATCGCCTTCTGGTGGCTCTTGAAGCCGTATTCGTCGAGCTGGTCTTTGGTCAGCCCGTATTTCTCGGCCATCATCTCGGCGCCCATGAACTGGCTGAACTGGATGCCGGGATAGCGCGCCTGCAGCTCGGGGCTCATATAGGTGCCCATGTCGGCCTTCATCGCCAGCATCACCGAGGCGCCCATCGGCACGCGCGTCATGCTCTCGATGCCCATGGCGATGGTGCAATCCATCGCGCCCGACATGACGGCCTGTGCCGCGAAGTGCAGCGATTGCTGCGACGAGCCGCATTGGCGGTCCACGCTGGTCGCCGGCACGCTCTCGGGCAAGCGCGACGCCATCACCGCGTTGCGCGCGACGTTGACGGCCTGCTGGCCGACCTGCATCACGCAGCCGCAGATCACGTCCTCGACCGCAGCCGGATCGACGCCGCTGCGGTCGAGCAGCGAGTCGATCACCTGCGCGCCCAGATCGACCGGGTGCCAATCCTTGAGCTTGCCGCCCTTCTTGCCGCCCGCGGTGCGCGCCGCCGCCACGATGTATGCTTCAGCCATGCTAGTCTCCCATTTCCGTGCCGAGGTCATTATCACCGCCTTCGCGCGCGCAACAAGCACCGGAGAGCTGGTTGTTTCGAAGCTAACGTAGGGAAAACCATGAAAAACGAGACGCTTGCGGCACAGGGGCTGGGCTGGGTCGACGACGCGACGAAGGCGATCTCGCCGCCGCTGCATCTGTCCTCGACATATTTACGCGACGTCGACAATGGCTACCGCTCGGGCCGCGAGTACATCCGCGCCGACAATCCCGCCTTCGACCAGCCAGAGGCGCTGCTCACCGCGCTCGAAGGCGGCGCCGATGCGGCTTTGTTCGCGTCCGGCATGGCGGCGGCGACCTGCGCGTTCCTGGCGCTGAGCGGCGGGGATCACGTGATCGCGCCGAAGGTCATGTATTGGGGCTTGCGCAAATGGCTTCTGGAATGGAGCCCTGACGTCGATCTCGTCGACATGCGCGACCTCGACGCGCTGAAGCGCGCGATGCGGCCGAACACGCGGATGGTGTGGATCGAGACGCCGTCCAACCCGACCTGGGAGGTCACCGACATCGCCGCGGTCGCCGAGATCGCGCATGCGGGCGGCGCGCTGCTCGCGGCGGATTCGACCTGCTCGACGCCGGTGATCACGCGGCCCTTCGAGCATGGCGCCGACCTCGTGATGCATTCGGCGACGAAATATTTGAACGGACACTCCGACCTGATCGCGGGCGCGCTGGTGACGAAGGAGAAGCACGCCACTTGGGACCGCGTGCTGACCTTGCGCGCGCAATTGGGCGGCGTTCTCGGCTCGTTCGAGGCGTGGCTGCTGTTGCGCGGCATGCGCACGCTGTTCCCGCGCGTGAAGGCGGCGTGCGCGAACGCGCAAGCGGTGGCCGAGAAGCTCGCTTCGAATCCGAATGTCGCCGAGGTGCTCTATCCCGGCCTGCCCAATGCGCCCGGCCACACGATCGCGGCAAAACAGATGAGCGGCGGATTCGGCGGCATGCTCTCGATCCGGGTCAAAGGCGGCGAGCAGGCGGCCATCGGCACGGCCGCGAACGTGAAGCTCTGGAAGCGCGCCACCTCGCTCGGCGGGGTCGAGAGCCTGATCGAGCACCGCGCCTCGGTCGAGGGCGCGGGCTCGCCATGTCCGCCCGATCTGCTGCGCCTGTCCTGCGGCATCGAGGATGCCGGCGACCTGATCGCGGATCTGGAGCAGGCGCTGGCTTAAGCCGCCTTGCGGTCGCCGCCCTTGGGACGGCGGTTGCGGAAGCGGCGCTTCTTCTTCTGCGCATAGTCGCGGATCGGCAGCGGCTGCTTGCCGTTGTCCGGCGCCGTCGACGCCGGCAGCACGTCGCCCACGACGTCGAGCTTGCGCTTCACCAGCTTCTCGATGTCGCGCAGGAAGGCGCGTTCGTCGGGCCCGCAGAACGAGATCGCAATGCCCTCGGACCCGGCGCGCGCGGTGCGGCCGATGCGGTGGACATAGCTCTCCGGCTCGTTGGGCAGCTCGAAATTGATCACATGGGTGATGCCGTCGACGTCGATGCCGCGCGCGGCGATGTCGGTCGCGACCAGAAGGCGCGAGCGCCCCTGACGGAAATTCTCCATCGCGCGGACGCGGGCGTTCTGCGACTTGTTGCCGTGGATCGCGTCGGCCGCGATGCCCGATTTCTCCAGCTGCTCGACGACGCGGTTGGCGCCGTGCTTGGTGCGGGTGAAGACGATGACGCGCGACATCGAAGGGTCCGCAAGCAGGCTGACGAGCAGCTTGCGCTTGTCCTGGCCGTTCACGTGATAGAGGCGCTGCTCGATGCGGTCGGCGGTGATCGTCGGCGGCGCCACGTCGACGCGCACCGGGTCTTTCAGCATCTCGTGCGCGAGATGGACGACGTCGTTCGGCATGGTGGCCGAGAACAAGAGCGACTGGCGCTGCTTCGGCAACGCGCCCACGATCTTGCGCACGTCGCGGATGAAGCCCATGTCGAGCATGCGGTCGGCCTCGTCGACGACGAGCAGGCCGACCTTGTCGAGGCGCACATGCTTCTGCGACGCGAGGTCGAGCAGGCGGCCGGGCGTGGCGACCAGGATGTCGACGCCGGCCTTGAGGGCGTTGACCTGGGAGAACTGGTTGACGCCGCCCAGGATCACCGTCTGGCGGAAGCCATAGTGGCGGCCATAGGTCTTCAAGGATTCGCCGATCTGCAGCGCGAGCTCGCGCGTCGGCGCGAGGATCAGCGCGCGCACGGTCTTCGGCTCGAGCTTGATGCGATTGGCCGCGAGCCCCTGCAGAAGCGGCAGGCCGAACGCGGCGGTCTTGCCGGTGCCGGTCTGGGCGATGCCGAGCACGTCGCGGCCGGCGAGGATCAGCGGGATCGTCTTGGCCTGGATCGGGGTCGGCTGGGTGTAGTTCTCAGCCGTCAGAGCACGCAGCAGCGGCTCGGCCAGGCCGAGATCGGTAAACGAGGAAACAGTCACTGTCAGTCCTGAATATGCACGGAAATCGCGCGCCAATGCGGACGCGCGTCACGGCATGTTGCCGTCTTCCACGCACATCTGGAGGGAACGGTAGGTTTAAGATCAAATCCGCGATGTCGGCGCCCCGGCTAAGAAAGCTTTGGCGCTTTGTGCGACCGCGAAGAGTTGCACCGTATATGAGGGGCTCCTAACAATAAGTCAAGAAGGGGCGCGATTCCCATGGCGAGCGACAGTTTCGGCTTCCTGGTCGACCAGAACACCTTGATGGCCGTCATCCTGGGCGCCGTGCTCGCCACCATCGGCGGCTTCTGCGCCACCATGCTCGAGCGCCATCTCGACAAGCGCGAGCGCAACCGCAACGCCGCCCTGTTCTTCGGCGAGATATTGTCGTCGCTCGCGATCATCCTGCGCTTCGCCGACGAGACCAAGAAGATCGGCGACCCCTATGGCCCGATCACGATCCGCATGCTGCGCTCGGCGCGCAGCGAGCTCGACATCTACGACCGCAACCGCGAGAGCATCTTCGACCTGCACGACGCCGAGCTGCGCGCGCGCATCCAGACCCTGCTGATCCGCCTCTCGATGCCGATCGACGGCGTGATCGAGGCGACCGACGAGATCAAGCAGATGCGCGAGCTCCTGCGCGCCGAGCGCGACCCGGCCGAGCGCGCCGATCTCGAAGCGCGCATCGCCCAAAGCGAGGCGCGGCGCGAAGGCGGCTACAATTTCATCATCGACACGGCCGGGAGCCTGAAAGAGGTGATCGCGGGCCTCGAGCCGCTGGCCGGCCAGAGCTTCGAGCGCCTCGAGCGCATCGCCGATTCCTGAAGGGAAGAGGGGCTGAAAAGAAAAGGGCGGCCCGAAAGCCGCCCTCTCCGTATTCGCCGTGCCTGAAGGCTTACTGGCCCGGGCAGGTGTGGTTCATCTCGGACGGACCCTGGAACGAGTACCAGCTGTTGGCCGAGGTGCTGATCGGGGCGCCGAAATAGGGCAGGTACACCAGCGACTGCGGGTGATACTTGAACTTGTTCAGCTTGACCGGGAAGACGCCATAGGCCGTCGACGCCTTCACCAGCGGATCGCCGTTCTCGAGGATCGAGTTGTCCTGGCAGAACACGTGGTTGTTCACGAACGGATCGTCCATCCACTCGCCGATCTCGTGGCTCGCCGCGCTGATGTCGGTCGAGAACACGCCGTCGTCGTCGTCGGTGTCGACATAGGTGGTGTAGCCGTAGGTCTGCTGGCCGCGGGCGTTATGATAGCCGCCGATGCAGCAGCCGCCCGACGTCAGATAGATGTCGAGCGAGACGAAGAACGGGAAGGTGTCCGGCGTGATCTGGCTGGCATGCTGCTGGAGGTACGAGCCGATCTGCGAGTCCATCGTGCTGTAGGGATAGGTGCCGACCACCTGGTTCGGATCGTCGGTGAACTCGTTCTGCTCGACCTGGCCCTGGGTCTTGCTGACGTTGATGGTCAGCGGCTTGAGTTTCTTGTTCGGCGTGTAGTCCAGGATCGTGTGGTAGCCGGTGTTGGTCGACACGTGGCTCCAGAAATTGCAGCGCTGGTAGACGTCGATGTACTGGCCCTGGCCGCAATCGATGTTGCCGCTCTTGAAGTCGGCGCCGTTGTCGAACAGCGGCGAGGCGAGCAGGCTCTTGATGGTGTTCTTCTTCTTGTTGACCTTTTTCACGGTCGGATCGAACGTCATGTTCCCGTTGTCGGGCCCGTAGACGAAGATGACAGGAATGATGAAGGTCTTGATGTGGGTGTCGGTGTTCGAGCTCGCCGGATCCGCGCCCACCATCTTGTAGCTGACGCTGTGGCCGTGCAGGTCGGTGAACCCGCCGCTCCAGTTCGCGAGCGTGCCCGCGGGCTTGTGGCCCTTGGCGTAGTCGAGCGGCGCATGGTTCGTGCCCACGACGAACATCGGCTTCCAATTCTTCGTCCCCGCATCCGCCGCGCCGGCGAACGCGAGAGCGCCGGCCAACACGGCCAGCGACGCAACGCGTTTGATCATAGACTTCACCCCTGAAGGTTTTTGGAAAGATGGACCACCCATCTGGGCGCGGACGTTACAACGCCGATCACGATCCCGAAAGGTCAAAAACGCGCCTGAAACTTTGCTTTTTTCGCGCTTTCGCAACATTGCCATTGCACGAGAAGAGAATGCGATGCGTTCGCAATAATCGCTTTCGAAGGCGAACGAAAGCGACAGGCGCGCGCGTCGAAGCGCAACAATCGCCATGCTCGCAAACGCAGCGCTCGCAAAGGTTTGAACGCGTCAGCGCTGCGCGCCGATGAGTTGTGCCTGTCGCGCGAGCTTGATCATCAGCCGGTCGAAGGTCTGGCGCTCCGGCGCGCTGAGCGCGGAGAGCAGCGATTCTTCCAGGCCGAGCGCCATCGGCACGATCTCGTTGTAGATCGCGCGGCCCTTCGGCGTCAGCGACAGGCGCGTGACGCGGCCGTCCTTCGAATCGCCCGCGCGCGCGACGCGGCCGCTTCTCATCAGCGACGCCACCGCGCGGCTGACCTGCACCTTGTCCATCGCCGTGCGATGCGCCACCTCGCGCGCCGACAGGCCGGAGGTGCCGCCGAGCACCGCCATCACGCGCCACTCCGCAATCGTGAGCCCGAAGGCTTGCGAGTATTGCCGCGCGATCGCGCTCGAGACGCGGTTCGACAGCACCGACAGCCGATACGGCACGAAGCTGTCGAGGTCGAGCGTGGCTTTGCGCAGCGGCTCACTCGGCATCGGGCTGGTTCTTCGGCAGCGCCGCCTCGAAGGCGGGATGGGCGAGCGCCTGCGCCTCGATGCGCGCGAGCGTCGGATAGGGCGCAAGGTCGAGGCTCACGCGCCGCGCATTGGCCATCTGCGGGATCAGGCAGATATCGGCGATGGTGGGCGCATCGCCATGGCAGAATTTGCCCGTCGCGGGATCGCGCGCGAGCTGGGTCTCGAGCGCGGCGAAGCCGAGCGCGATCCAATGCTGCTGCCAGGCCGCGACCGCCGCGTCGTCCTGGTGCAGCGCGCGGCGCAGATGCTGCAGCACGCGCAGATTGTTCACCGGATGGATGTCGCAGGCGATCTGATAGGCGAGGGAGCGCACCCGCGCGCGGGCGAACGCATCCTTGGGCAGCAGCGGCGGCTCCGGCACGATCTCGTCGAGATATTCCATGATCGCGAGCGATTGGGTGATCGTGTGGCCGTCATGGACCAGCGCGGGGATCAGCGCCTGCGGATTGAGCGCCCTGTATTCCGGCGAATGCTGCGCGCCGCCGTCCTTGAGCAGATGGACGAAGCGCGTCTCGGGCACGATGGCCTTCAGGTTCAGCGCGATGCGCGCGCGGAACGCGGCCGAGGAGCGGAAATAGCCGTAAAGCACGAACCCGCTCATGGCTCGCTCACTTTCTGGTCGATGGCGCCGAAGATCGAGCGGCCTTCGAGGTCGAGCATCTCGATGCGGATGCGGTCGCCGAAGGCCATGAACGGCGTCGACGGCTTGCCGTCCGCGATGGTCTCCAGCGTGCGCTTCTCGGCAAGGCAGGCCGAGCCGACACTGGTGTCCTTGTTCGACACCGTGCCGGAGCCGACGATGGAGCCGGCGCCAAGCGCGCGCGTCTTCGCGGCATGCGCGATCAGCTCGGCGAAGGAGAAGGTCATGTCGGTGCCGGCGTTGGGATGGCCGAACGGCGCGCCGTTATAGGTGACCGTGAGCGGCAGATGCACCTTGGCGCCGGCCCACGCCTCGCCGAGCTCGTCGGGCGTGACGGCCACGGGCGAGAACGCGCTCGCGGGCTTGGACTGGAAGAAGCCGAAATTCTTGGCGAGCTCGGCCGGGATCAGGTTGCGCAAGGAGACGTCGTTGACCAGCATCAACAGCTTGATGTGGGGCTCGGCGTCGTCCTTGGTGCAGCCGTAAGGAACGTCGCCGGTGATTGCCGCGACCTCGCCTTCGAAATCGATGCCCCAGGCTTCGTCGCCAGCGACGATGTCGTCGCATGGCCCGATGAAGCCGTCCGAGCCGCCCTGGTACATCAGAGGATCGGTCCAGAACGACGGCGGCATCTCGGCGCCGCGCGCCTTGCGCACCAGCTCGACATGGGTGACGTAAGCCGAGCCGTCGGCCCATTGATAGGCGCGCGGCAGCGGCGAGGCGCAGGCGCTCGCGTCGAACGCGGTCTCGCCCGCGACCGGGCCTTCCGCCAGCAGCTCGTAGACTCGCATCAGCCGGGGTGCGGCTTCACGCCAATGGTCGAGCGCGTGCTGCAGGGTCGGCGCGATATGGCCCGCGCTGACGCAGCGGCTGAGGTCGCGGCTGACCACCACCAGCGCGCCGTCGCGGCCATGCTTCAAAGAGGCGAGCTTCATGCGGAAACGCTCCTTTCGCTCCAGGATACGGCGTCGTTCAGCGCGCTGCCCCATTTCGCGCGCGCGGCGCGGTGTTCGGCGTCGCGGCTTTCGGCGTCGAAGCGCTGCGCGGGATTCTTGGCGTTGCGCGCGAACAGCGGGCGCACGTGTTCGAAATGATCCGCGGGCAGGCCGAGCGCGAAGTGGTCGTCCAGCATCGCGATCGTGCCTTCGGGATCGGCGAGGAAGCTCTCGGCGTCGAGCATGCGCGTCGCGCCTTGGGCATGCAGCTCGGCCATCTGCAGCTGCCAGAGCAGCGCGGCCGCGTGCAGCGGCGAGGGCGGCGCTTCGAACCGCGCGCCGTTGCGCGCCATCACGCTCAGCATGTCGCGGACGTAGCGTTCGCCGTCGCAGCCGAGCTTGGCGAGGGAGACGACGAAGCTCTCGCAGCTCCCATGAAGAACGAGATGCCGCGAACCGGCGGGCGTGTCGCGCATGAGATTGTTCGCGGCCGGCGCCGGCTTCAGGGTCACGGCCGGCGCGGCGGCACGCGCCAGCAGCCGGAACGCGATGCCGGTCAGGTCCGCGCCGGCGCGTTTGGCGTCGGCCGCATCGACCAGCAGCTTGGGCTCCGAGAGCGAGAGGTTGCAGCCCGGCGCGTTCAGCGCTTGCGCCAGCAAGGTCGAGCAGCAGAAGCCGGTGTGCCAGATGAGCCGCAGATTGTCCGGCGCGGAAAGGGGGCTCAGCGCCGCCACCGGGAGGCGCAAATTCCGCCGCCCACGCCGGTCCCAGCGCCCGTCCAGGAACGGCGCGCGCGCCAGATCGTCCGCGCTCGCTTCGACGAAGCCGATGGTCCTGCTCGCCGGATCGTAGCCGAACGCGAACCAGCTGGGATCGTTCAGCACGTCGTCGAGCGACAGTCGCGCGGCCGGTTCGCCCATCTCGAGCCTATTTCGGCATCCAGCTGTTGACGTAGCCGCGGTCCTCGAACGCTTCGGCCTCGGGGCTGATGTCGAGCGGATCGCGCGCGTCGATCATCACCGCGACCTCGTCGGTCATGGTTTTGGGCGCGCTCTGCGACGCGGCAAAAGCCTTGGGATGCGGGCCATGGGTGAAGCCGTTGGGATGCCACGTCACCATGCCGGGATGGATGTTGTCGCGGCTGAAGAACGAGCCTTGGTGATAGAAGATCACCTCGTCGTAGTCGTCGTTGGAGTGATAGAACGGCACTTTCAAGGCGCCGGGGTCGCTCTCGATCGGACGCGGCACGAAGGTGCAGACGACGAAGCGGTCGGCGACGAAGGTCGAATGCACGGAAGGCGGGATATGGTAGCGATGGCTCATCACCGGGCGGATGTCGCGCCAGTTGAGCTTGACGACGCTGAGGTTCCCCTTCCAGCCCACCGCATCGAGCGGCGAGTGGGGATAGGTGATGGTCGAGACCTCGCCGCGCCGCTTCACCCGGACCGTCCATTCGCGCGCGTCGCTGGCCTGGGCCTCGAACGCGTCGTCGAGCTTGGGCGTCTCCAGCGCCGCGGGATCGAAGAACGCATGCGGGCCCAAGAGGCCGCGCTCGGGCAGCTTGTAGCTGCCGTTGGTCGCTTCGATCACCAGCGTGATCGTGGGCGTCGCGGGCGCGAGCCGCCACATCGTACCGCGCGGCAAGAGGATGTAGTCGCCCTCGCTGTAGCGCATGTGCCCGAAGTCGCAGAACATCTCGCCGTCGCCGGCATGGATGAAGAGCAGAACGTCGCCGTCGGCGTTGCGCGCCAGATGCGGCATCGCTTCGGGCAGCTTCCAGATGCCGAACTTGCACGACGCGTTGGACAGCAGCGTCGTCTGCTTGAATTTTTCGTTGGCGGCGCCGGCGGCTTCCTTGGCGTCGAACGCGCGCGGCTTCAGCGGGCCTTCGAACTTCACCCAGCTCGTCGGCGGGCGGCGGTGATAGATATGCGTCGCCGGCCCGAAGAAGCCGTCGCGCCCGATCTCGCGCTCGTAAGTCCCTTCGGGCAGATCGGCATGGGCCTGGCGCGAGGTCTTGCCTTCGACGCGCGGGAACTCGATCCAGCTCTTGCTGCTCATGCTGTCGTATCCTTGAGCACGCCGCGGCGGATCTGGTCGAGCTCGATCGACTCGAACAGCGCCTTGAAGTTGCCCTCGCCGAAGCCCTGGTTGCCTTTGCGTTGGATGATCTCGAAGAAGATCGGGCCGATCGCGTTGCGCGTGAAGATCTGCAAGAGCAGGTCGTCGCGCTCGCCGTCCATCAGGATGCGGTCGCGGGTGAGGCGCGGCACGTCCTCGCCATGGCCCTTGATGCGGTTGTCGAGGCGCTCGTAATAGGTGTCGGGCGTGTCCTGGAAGTCGACGCCCAAGCCACGCAGCGTTTCGACGCTGTCGTAGATGTTCGACGACGCCATGGCGATGTGCTGGATGCCTTCGCCCTGGTACTCCTCGAGGTATTCGTGGATCTGCGACTTGTCGTCCGAGCTTTCGTTGATCGGGATGCGGATCTTGCCGTCGGGGCTCGTCATCGCGCGGCTCTTCAGGCCCGTGAGCTTGCCCTCGATGTCGAAATAGCGGATTTCGCGGAAGTTGAAGAGCGTCTCGTAGAAGCCCGCCCATTTGTCCATGTTGCCGCGGAAGACGTTGTGGGTGACGTGGTCGATCTCGGTCAGCCCCGCGCCCGGATGCGCGAAGCCCTTCGCCGGATCGGTCGGCACGAAATCGACGTCGTAGATCGAGCGCTCGCCATAGCGGTCGACGAGATAGATCGCGCTGCCGCCGATGCCTTCGATCGCGGGGATGTTGAGCTCCATCGGGCCGACCTGGTTCGCGAACGGCTTGGCGCCCAGCGCGATCAGCTTCTTGTAGGCGTAAGCCGCGTCCTTGACGCGGAACGCCATGGCGCAGGCGCTGGGGCCATGGGCCAAGGCGAAGCGCGAGCCGTGGCTCTCGGGCTCGGCATTGACGACGAAGTTGGACTCGCCCTGGCGGTAGAGGGTCACGTTCTTGGAGCGGTGGCGGCCCACGGCGCGAAAGCCCATGCGCTCGAAGAAGTCGTGCAGCTTGCCCACGTCGGGGGCGGTGTACTCGACGAACTCGAAGCCGTCGGTGCCGATGGGATTGTCCCAGAGGTCGGTCATGGTCGTGTTCCGCGGATTGCCGAGATAGTTTCATCTGAAACTATCCTCCGGTCAAGCGAACCGTCGCGGTTGTCGAACGTTATCCACGGTGGGAAAAGGAGAGCTTCCATGCGTTGCGCAATCCTGGCTGCGGCCCTCGTGCTCGGCACGCCCGCTTTCGCCGATCCGCCCGCCGATTACGCCCCCGACGGTCGGCTATCGAACAGTTCCGCCGGCGAGGTGATCGACCCGCGGCAAAGCACCGATCCCGGCCTCGACGGCTGCGTGCGGCTGATGGAGCAGGCGTTCAACATGGCCGATCCCGCCAGCTTCGGGCGCGCCATCGACGCGCGCCACGAGATGGAGCTCGCGCGCAGCGCGTTCCACAACGGCGACGAGTTCGCCTGCAATCGCCACGCCATCCACGCGCTCGAGGACCGGACCTGAGGTCTACAGGCTGTAGCTCGCGATGAACTTCACCGCGACCGGCGCCACAAGCTGGTTGCCGTTGACCGTCTGAGCGACACTGACCTCGATATCGGAATAGAGCCGCCACTTGCCGAAATCCGCCTTCACGCCCGGCGACAGCAGCAGCCGCGTATAGCCGGTGTTGTCGGGATCGCCGATCGCGCCGCCGTCGCGCCCGCGATAGGAAACGATCGCCTGCAGCACCGGCGATATCTGCGTGGTGCCGATCAGCCAGCCTTCATAGGAGAGCCCCGCCGCGCCGTTCAACTCGTCGCCCGGCGTGTAGTGGTGCTGGGTCGCGAGTGGATGCTGCCACATCGCTTGCCCGTAGTAGCCCCATTTGCCGTCAGCCGTGATATCGCCGGAATGATAAGCGCCGAGCAGAAGATCGGTACTGCCCGAGCCGATCTCGACGTCAGAATCGAAACTGGCATAAGTCGAGTCGCCCGTCGGGAGCTTCACGCCCACCGTGATCCCGGTCGACATGTCGCTCGAAAGCCCCGACCAGTTGACCATCAGGCGCACATCGCCGAGCGCCGTGTGGTCGAACTCCTCGGGCGTGCCGCTGTCGGCGGTAAGGAAGCCGCGATGGGTGACGGGCAACTCCGCCATCACGCCCCAGTCGTTGTCGAACATGTATTGCGCGCCGAGCAGCATGAAGTCCGAGCGGATCTTCTTGTCGTCATTGTTGGCGCCGGGCGCGGACGAGCTGCCGCTCCAGTTCGTGGTCTGGTTTAGATAGTCGTATTCCAGGAAGAAGGTCGCGCCCGGCCCGTTGGGCAGGAGCGACGAGGTGCCGACGTCGAAGATGGCGCAGCCGCAGGCGCAAGCCTGCGCGGCGGAGGGCAGCACGGCGAGCATCGCAGCCGCAATCAAAGAAGTCTTGTGTGAAGGGCGCATGGTTCGTCTTTCGATTGAGTTTGCACTGTCGCTCGCTCCGCGGGATGGGCGGTGCGCGCGTTGGCGGAAGGACTCAGCCGAAGGTGGGCGGCCCGCGCGGAGCTGCGCTGCGATAGGGGGCCGCGACGGCGGGCGCCTCGCGCGCCGCTTCATGCGTGATGCTTGAAACGCCGATGGCGGTCGCGAAAGCAGGAGATGGCGCGGGCGGCGCGAGATGACCGGCGGCTGCGAAAGCGCAGGGCGGGGATTTGCCGCGGTCGGCGTCGTGCGGCTTTGCGGGATGCACCGCGCCGTCGGCGGTGCAGATGACGAAGGGCGAACCGGCCGCTGCGCTCTGCGGCATCCACCCGGCGGGGATGAGCGCACGCAGCAGCATTGCCACCAGCGCGGCATGCATGGCTGCGGATTGAAAGCCCCCTCGCATCCGCGGTTTGTGGCGCGCAGCAGGTTCGGTTGTCAACTACCGCGGCGGGTTGCGCAACAGATAGGGCAGTCCGTTGTTGATGTCCGGGTCCTGGCCCCAGACCGCCGGGCTGAAGCCGCGCGGCAGGTTCGCCTGCAGGCCCGCGGTCCCCATCCCGACGGTGTTCTCGGTATGCGCGCCGCTCGCGATGCCGACGGAGGTGCCGCTGGTCTCGGTATCCCAATAGGCGCGATGCACCGCGATCTGCGAGGTGCCTTCGAAGCCGCCGACGCGCGCGTTCTGTCCGCCGATCACTTTCGCCGTCGCATAGGCGTTGCGCACATGGCCGAAGCTGTAGCCCACGAGCCCGCCGACGTCGGTGTTGTCGCCGGCATCGACCTTGCCCAGCGCATAGCTGTCGACGACGTGGCCATGCGCGTTGCCGGCGAGGCCGCCGAAGCTGCCGCCCTGCGCGCCTTCGACGTCGACATCGGCCCATGACTCGATGATGTTGCCGTAGCTCTGCCCGACCAGCCCGCCGCCGGTGCCGAGGAAGTCGGTGCGCACGATGCCGCCATCGGCGTAGCAATGCTCGAGCGTGCCGTCGAGATAGGCGACCAGGCCGCCATAGACGTTGTTGAAGCCGTCTTCCGCCAGGATGTTGACGTTCTTGATGCCGAGGTTGCGGATCGTGCCGCGGCCCACCACCGCTTCGAACAGCCCGCTATTGCCGTCGGCCGTGTTCCACAGCGAGAAATTCGCGATTCTGTTGCCGAGGCCGTCGAAAGTGCCGCGGAACTCGCCTTGGATCGGCACGGCGCGGTACTGGCCGTCATTGTGGGCGTCGTAATCGTCGGCGAGCGCGAAATTGCCTTTCGGGCGCGCCGTGATCGCGGCGGCCATGTCGGCGATGGTATGCACCAGCTTGTACTTCGTGCCGTCGATGACGAGCTTGCTCCTGGTGTTCGCGAACTTGATCGCGCCTTGCTTCTCGAGAAACGGCCCGCCCGCGACGTCGAGATCGAGCTTGCTCATTCCCAGAACGCTGATCCTGTCGCGGATATAGACCGCGTCGCTGGAGTGCAAAGTGAGTGCGTGGGCGCTCGACCAGCTTAGCGGCGACACCACCACGATGTCCTGCGCCGCCACGCCTTCGGTCTCGACGCGCACGTCGCCGTCCGCGAGCATCGACGCGAGGTCGTCGACGTTCAGCACGGCCTGGTCGGCGGTCGCCGTGCACACGCCGTCGCTGCAGCTCATGTCGTGCGTGGCCTTGTTGGAAAGGTCGAGCGTGGCATAGGCGGGTGACGCGGCGGTGGCGGCGAGCGCTGCGAGGGCGAGCAGTCTTTTCATGGCGATCCCCTTGTCGAAGGCACAGCATCGTACACGATCATGTCCGGAAGATTACAAACTTATCGAACGCTCCAAAAGCTGTCGTACAATGCGCGCATGGACCAGGACCCACCCCGCATCGTCATTCGCCGCCGGAACCGCCGGAGGGGGGAGGGGTGCGCCTCGGCGACGGACAATTTCGTTGCCGTAGCGCCCAAGCGCCGCGCCGGTGCGCCGAAGGGCAATCGCAACGCCTGGAGGCACGGCGCACGCAGCGCCGCGGACATGCAGTGGCGCAGCGTCGTGTTTCAGGTCTGCCGGCTGGTGCGGCTCTCCTGCGAGCCGGGCCTGCCGCTCGATGCGCTGATCGCGCTGACCGAAGAGATCAAGTTATCCGTACGGAAAGGGCACGAAGCGCGATTTGCCAAGGCACTGACAATTCATCAGGATCGCGGAAAACAAGAACCAGCCCGGGAGCGCGCGGATGAAATTCACCTGGTTCAACCTGATGCCCTGGCCGTATCTGCCGGAGGATTTCCGGGAGAAGAACCGCTCGGTCTGGGTGGACATCGACTCGAGCCTGTTCGATCCGGTGAAGGCGCACGAGGTCTACAACACCTATCTCGACCTGATGGAATATGCCTCGACGCTCGGTTTCGACGGCATCGGCTGCAACGAGCATCACCAGAACGCTTACGGCTTGATGCCGTCGCCGAATTTGATCGCGGCGAGCCTGGCGCGGCGCACCAAGGACGTGGCGATCGTGGTGCTGGGCAACTCGATCGCGCTCTACAATCCGCCTTTGCGCGTGGCGGAAGAGTTCGCGATGCTCGACTGCATCTCGGGCGGACGGCTGGTCGCGGGCTTCCCGGTCGGCACCTCGATGGACACGAACTATTGCTACGGCCAGATTCCCGGGCTGACGCGCGAGAAGTACCAGGAGGCGCACGACCTCATCCTCAAGGCCTGGACCGAGCCCAAGCCGTTCGCGTTCAACGGCCGCTATACGAAGCTGCGCCATGTGAACATCTGGCCGCGGCCGATCCAGCAGCCGCATCCGCCGATCCACATCCCCGGCGGCGGCAGCGTCGAGACCTACGATTTCTGCCTCGACAACACTTATTCCTATTCCTACCTCAGCTTCAGCGGCTATATCCGCGCCAAGGCGCTGATGGACGGCTATTGGAAGCGCGTCGCCGAGCGTAACGCCCCCGACGATTCGCCCTATCGCGCCGGCTTCGCGCAGACGATCTGCGTCGCCGAGACCGATGCGGAAGCCGAGCGGCTCTATTCCAAGCATGTCAGCTACTTCTACAATCGTTGCCTGCACGTCTTCGCGGGCTTCGCCGATGCGCCGGGCTATCGCACCATCAAGACGATCCAGTCGGGCGCGCTGTCGCAATACGCGCCGCCGAAAGGCTGGGGCGAAATCACCTGGAAGGAGCTGACCGAGGGCGGCCACGTGATCGCCGGCTCGCCCGAGACCGTGCGCCAGCGCATGGAGGACCTCGTCAAGTCGCTGCGCGTCGGCAACATCTTCTGCCTCATGCATGTCGGCGACATGCCGAAGGAGAAGTGCATGTACTCGACCAAGCTGTTTGCGGAGAAAGTGATGCCCAAGCTGCGCGGCCTCTATCCCGAATGGGAGAGCGACGAGCGCTTCTGGTGCCATCCGATTCCGCAGGTCGCACCCCGCGAAGCGATGGTGGCGGCGCAATGAGCGTGGACCTCAAGACCGTCGCGACGCCGCATGTCCCCGTCCGCGTGTTCGAAGGCGGAAGCGGCGCGCCGCTGCTGTTCCTGCACGGCGCGGGCGGGCTGACCGCCGAGGATCCGTTCCTGAACGCGCTCGCCGCGAAGTATCACGTCTATGCGCCGCTCTTGCCCGGCTATGGCGACAGCGAAGAGTGCGCGGGCCTGCGCGACATGCTCGACATCGCCTTGCACAATCTCGACCTCGTCGATGCGTTGGGGCTGAAGGACCCGTTGCTCGTCGGCCACTCGATGGGCGGGATGATCGCGGCCGAGATGGCGGCGATCGACAATCACCGCTTCTCGCGGCTGGCGCTGATCGCGCCGGCCGGGCTGTGGCTCGACGACCATCCGATCCCCGACCTGTTCTCGCTGGTGCCGTACGAATATCCGCCACTCCTGTTCCACGACGTCGAAGCCGGCACGGCGCTGATCACGCAAGGCGTGGCGTTCGACGATCCGGAATGGCTGAAGGGCTTCCTGGTCACCAATGCGCGCCAGCTCGGCATGGCGGGGAAGATACTCTTTCCCATCCCAGAGCGCGGCCTGGCGCAGCGTCTCTATCGCGTGCGCGCGAAGACGTTGCTGGTGTGGGGCGACAGCGACCGCTTGATCTCGCCCGTCTATGCGCAGGCCTTCAAGAAGGCTATTCCCCGCGCCGAGCTGGTCTCGATCCCCGAGGCCGGCCACATGGCGATCTGGGAGCGGACGGCGAAGGTCATGGCAGCTTTGGAACGGATCGCATGATGGACCTCGTCATCCGCCACGGCACCGTCGCCGACGGCACGGGCAGCGCGCTGCGCGAGGCCGATGTCGCGGTGAAGGGCGGCCGCATCGCCGCTATCGGCAAGGTCGCGGACAAGGGCTCGCAAGAGATCGATGCGCGCGGGCTCCTGGTCACGCCGGGCTTCGTCGACATCCACACCCATTACGACGGACAGGCGACCTGGGACGAGCGGCTGGCACCGTCGAGCTGGCACGGCGTGACGACGGTGGTGATGGGCAATTGCGGCGTCGGCTTCGCGCCGGTGCGCGCGGACGACCAGGGCCGCCTCATCGAGCTGATGGAAGGCGTCGAGGACATTCCCGGCGCGGCGCTGCACGAAGGCCTCGACTGGCGGTGGGAAAGCTTCGGCGGCTATCTCGACGCGCTGGAGACGAAGCCGCACGACATCGATCTCTGCGCCCAGCTGCCGCACGGCGCCTTGCGCGTCTATGTGATGGGCGAGCGCGGGGCCAAGCTCGAGCCCGCGACGGAGCAGGACATCGCCGAGATGCGCGTGCTGACGGCCGAGGCGATGCGCGCCGGCGCGCTCGGCTTCTCGACCTCGCGCACGTTGAACCATCGCACGGTCAAGGGCGACCCGACGCCGAGCCTGCGCGCGACCCATGAAGAGCTGATGGGCATCGCGCTCGGCATGAAGGACGCCGGCTCGGGCGTGATCGAGCTGATCTCGGATTTCGACAATCCCGATCCGCTGACCGAGTTCGCGATGCTGCGCGGGCTGGTCGAGGCGAGCGGGCGGCCGCTGTCGCTCTCGCTCGCGCAGGCCGGCAAGTCCGCCGACGGCTGGAAGGGCCTGCTCGGCCTGATCGAGCGCGCCGCGCGCGACGGGCTGCCGATGCGCGGCCAGGTCGCGCCCCGGCCGATCGGATTGCTGCTCGGCCTTCAGGGCACGCTCAATCCGTTCGTCGCGCACGAGACCTTCGCCGCGATCAAGGACAGGCCGCTCGGCGAGAAGGTCGCCGCGATGCGCGATCCGTCCTTCCGTGCACGGATGATGGCGGAGAACGACGCGCGCCAGACCCATCCGCTCGCGCGCCGGGTGATGGCCTTCGACCAGATCTATCCGCTCGGCGACCCGCCGGACTACGAGCCGCCGCGCGAGACCGCCATCGCCGTGCAGGCCGCGCGGAGGAGCCTCGACCCGGCCGCGCTCGCTTACGACATGCTGCTGGAAGACGAGGGCCGTGCCTTCCTGTTCTCGCCTTTCGCCAACTACACCAACCACAATCTCGATTGCTGTGGCGAGATGATCGCCCATCCCGACACGGTGATGGGGCTGGGCGACGGCGGCGCGCATGTCGGCATCATCTCGGACGGCTCGTATCCGACCTATCTGTTGACGCATTGGGGCCGCGACCGCGGTCATGGGCGTTTCGATGTCGCGTATCTGGTGAAACGCCAAACGTCGGACACCGCGCGCGCCGTCGGCCTGATGGATCGCGGCGTGCTCGCGCCGGGCAGGAAGGCCGATCTCAACGTCATCGACTTCGACCGCCTGCGCGTGCAGGCGCCGCGCATGGCGTTCGATCTCCCCGCCGGCGGCAAGCGCCTCTTGCAAGGCGCCGACGGCTATGTCGCGACCATCGTCTCCGGCGAGGTGGTGTATCGCGACGGCCGGGCGACCGGTGCGCTGCCGGGCAAGCTCGTCAGAGGGCCGCAAGCGTGACGCCGCTCGAGAGCCATATCGACTGGACCTCGGCGGATGTCGCCGATCCCGGGGTGTGGACGGTGGAGCTCGACGCGGCCGACCATCGCGAATTGGATCATGCGCTGCAGGTTGCGAAGTCGGTATCGGGCGACCTCTTGCAGATCGGCCGGGAGCACTTCCCGCTCGACCGCGTCGCGGGCAAGCTGGTGGGCATCGCGCGCGAGCTGATCGACGGGCGCGGCTTCACGCGCATCACAGCACTCGACCGCGACCGCTACAGCGACGACGACCTCACCATGCTCTATTGGGGCATCGGGCTGCATCTCGGCGATCCCTGGCCGCAGAACGCCAAGGGCCACGTGATGGGCGACGTCACCGACCAGGGCAAGCGGCTCGACGATCCGACCTTCCGCGGCAACGAGCTCGGCCAGGTCGCGCTCGACTACCACACCGACGGCGCGGACATCATCGGGCTGATGTGCCTGCGCAAAGCCAAAAGCGGCGGACTCTCCTGCGTCGCCAACGCGGTCGCGATCTACAACGAACTGGTCCGCACGCGCCCCGACCTCGCGCGCGCGCTGTTCGCGCCGCTTCCCTACGACACGCGCGGCGAGCAGGCGCCGGGCGCGAAGCCGTTCTATCTCTTCCCCGTGTTCACCGAGCACAGAGAGCGTTTCTTCATCCGCTTCATCCCGCATTACATCCGCGCTTCGCAGCGCCACGAAGAGGCGCCGCGGCTTTCGCCACTGGTGCTCGAAGCGCTCGACACGGTGAGCGCGATGGCGCGCGACCCGCGCTACAACGTGTACATGGACCTTCAGCCCGGCGAGATGCAGTTCATCAACAACTACCATGTGCTGCACGGCCGCACGGCGTATGAGGACGGCGACGGCCACAAGCGTCACTTCAAGCGGCTGTGGCTGGCGACGCACGCGCTGAAAGACCGCCCCGCCCATTTCCGCAAAGCCGTCGATCATCACTGGGCGAAGAACCGCTCGGTCTCGAGGATCGTGATAGGGCCATGACATTTTTTGTTGGGTGCTGAGACATGCCCTGGAATTACGGCGACGTGCTCGAAGCGGTCTCGAACGTGGTGGCGCCCGCGGCACCCGCCTTCGCGCATGGCGACGCGGTGACGAGCTGGGGCGAGGCCGTGCCGCGCATGAACAACCTCGCGCGCGCGCTGGTGAAACGCGGCGCCGGGCCGCGCGACAAGATCGCGTTCTATCTGCGCAACAGCGCCGAATACACCGAGAGCCTGGGCGCGTGCTTCCTGTCGCGGCTCACGCACGTGAACGTCAACTACCGTTACAAGCCGGACGAGGTGCGCTACATCCTCGACAATTCGGACGCGCAGACCCTGATCTATGCGCGCGAGTTCCGCGACGCGGTGACGCAGATCCACAACCAGCTCCCCAAAGTGAAGACCTTCATCGAGGTGAGCGATGACGGCGTCGCATCCTTTGCCGAAAGCTACGAAACACTCGCGACCGCGGGCGACGGCGCGCGGCTCGACATCGCGCGCTCGCCGGACGACGAGCTCTTCATCTATACCGGCGGCACCACGGGCATGCCCAAGGGCGTGATCTATCGCCACGGCGATCTGATGCAGCTGTGGCTGAACCGCGTCGAGCGCCTGACCGGCATCATGCCGCCGTCGCTCGATGTCTTCGCGACGATGGTCAAGATGTCGCCCATCGTGCCGCGCGTGCTGCCGGCTTGTCCGCAGATGCACGGCACGGGCCTGATGGGCACGCTCACCTGCTTCCTCGCGGGAGGCTGCGTCGTCACCGTCGCAGGCGCGACCTTCGAGCCGGCCGAGGTGTGGCAGGCGGTCGAGACGCACAAGGTGACCTCGATCTCCGTCGTCGGCGATCCGTTTGCCAAGCCCTTGCTGCGCGTGCTCGACGAGGCGCCCGGTCGCTACGACCTGACAAGCCTGATCGCGATGACCTCGTCGGGCGCGATGTTCACCTCCGAGGTGAAGGACGGGCTGATCGCGCACGTGCCGGCGCTCGTCATCACCGACAGCTTCGCCTCGACCGAGGCGATGGGGCTGGGCGTCTCGACGGCGAGCAAGGACGGCCACACCAAGACCGCCGATTTCCAGCTCACGGAATATTCCATCGTCATCGACGAGAACGACAATCCCGTCGGCCCCGGCGGCACGGGCCTCGTCGCCTTCGGCGGGCCGCAGCCGCTCGGCTACTACAAGGACGACGAGAAGACCGCGAAGACCTTCCGCGTCATCGACGGCAAGCGATATTCCGTACCCGGAGATTTCGCCCGCGTCGAGCTCGACGGCACGGTCACGCTGCTGGGCCGCGGCAGCAACTGCATCAACACCGCGGGCGAGAAGGTCTTCCCCGAAGAGGTGGAAGAAGCGCTCAAGACCCATCCGTCGATCGACGACGCGCTGGTGCTGGGTGTCCCCGACGAGAAATGGGGCCAGGCGGTGACCGGCATCGTCGTGCTCGCGCCCGATGCCGCGTTCGACGAGGACGATCTGCGCCGACACGTGCGCGGCCGGCTCGCCGGCTACAAGACGCCCAAGCGCATTCTCGTGGCCGGCGTGAACCTTCGCGCCCCCAACGGCAAGGCCGACTACAAGAGCGCCTCGGCCTTCGCGCGCGACGCGCTCGGGATCAGCTGACTATCAGGATCGCGAGCTCCTTGGGGCCGTGCGCGCCGAGCTCGAGCGTCTGCTCGATGTCGCCGGTGCGCGACGGGCCGGTGATCAGATTCACCGTCGGCGGCAGCGGGTCGAGCTTGATATCCTCGAAGCGCGCCACGATATCGTTCGCATGGAGGATCGCGATCTCGAAGCCGGGACGGAAATGCCACGAGGCCGGCGACGCGGGCCGCGCGAGCTGCACCAAGGTACCGGTCTCGGCGATGGCGGCGCTGACGCGCGTCACCGCCGTGTCGTCCGGCCCCGGCGGCGTGCGCAGGATCTCGATGGGAAGATCGACGTCGGACTCGGGCGGCAGGTGCACCCGCGCTGCGCGGTTGTGGGCGCGCAGGATCTCGGCGACCGTCGCCGCGATGTCGGCTTCGGCGACGATGCGCACCTCGGCGTTCACGGCTTGCGCCTTGGCTGTGAAGGCCGCGACCAGGTCGTCGGCCGCGAACGGTGCGCGATAGAGTTCGGGCGTCGCGGAGGCACGTTTGCGCGCGCGGATATTGGCGAGGATGTCGTCACGCGCGTTCACGCCACAGCTCCTGAAAGGTTTTGCCTTGCGGCGAGGGAAAGTCGCGCACCGCGAACCAGCCCCGCGCCACCGGCAGCGCATGCACCGCACCGTTGTGGCTCAGCATCTTCAGCAGGCGCGCCGTCAGCCGCGCGCCGAAGCGATAGAGCGAAGGCCGCTTGGCCGCGAACGCCCACAGCGACAGGCCGAACACCGTCGCCTTCGGCGCAAGCCCGTCGGCATATTCCTTCGCCCGCCAATGCCGCATGATCTTGGGCAGCGGGATCTTCACCGGGCACACGTCTGCGCAGCGCCCGCAGAAGGTCGACGCGTTGGCGTGATGGTAAGTGCTCTCGCCCACCAGCCCGGGATTGAGGGCCGCGCCGATGGGCCCCGGATAGGTCGCGCCATAGGCGTGGCCGCCGACGGCGCCGTAGATCGGGCAATGGTTGAGGCAGGCGGCGCAGCGGATGCAGCGCAGAACATCCTGCGCTTCGGTCCCAAGCAATTTGGAGCGTCCATTGTCGAGGAGCACGACGTGGAATGCGCTGCCCTCGCGCTCGCCCGTCGGTCCCGCCACGATGCTCACGTAAGACGAGATTTCCTGGCCCGTCGCCGAGCGCGTCAGCAATCGCAAGAGCACCGCGACGTCGGAGAGGTCGCGCACCACCTTCTCGATGCCGGTGAGCACGATATGCGTGCGTGGGAGCAACCGCGTGAGATCGCCGTTGCCTTCGTTGGTGACGATCGCCGCTGCGCCTTCGGCCGCGCTCAGGAAGTTCGCGCCGGTGATGCCGGCATCGGCCGCTTCGAACGAGGCGCGCAGCATAGTGCGCGCTTCGGCGACCAGGGCCTGGCGCTCGCTCAAGGGCCGCGCGGGATCGAGCGCGGTATGCGCCTCGCGGAAGGTCGCCTCAACCTGCTCCTTGTTGAGATGGAACGCCGGGGCGATGATGTGGCTCGGCGGCTCCTTGCGCAGCTGGATGATGTATTCGCCGAGGTCGGTCTCGACCGGCACCATCCCGTTCGCCTCGAGGAACGGGTTGAGCGCGATCTCCTCGCTGACCATCGACTTTCCCTTGGTCACGGTCTTCGCGCCGGCCTCCTCGAGGATGCGCAGGACGATCGTGCGCGCCTCGGCGGCGTCGCGGGCCCAATGCACCCGGCCGCCGCGTGCGACGACATTGCGCTCGAAGGTCTCGAGCAAGGTGTCGAGATTGGCGACGGCGTGGTCGCGGATGGCTTTGCCGGCGTCGCGCAGCGTCTCGAAATCGCCATAGGCCGCCGCCGCGTCCTGGCGCTTGAGCGCGAAATGGGTCTTGAGCCGGGCCAGCGCGCTTTTCAGCGTGGGATCGTGCAGCGCCTCATGCGCCGACTGCTTGAAGGCGCGGGGATCGGCGTTCATTCCTCGCCCGCCAGCACTTCGGCGACGTGGCGCACGCGCATCGTCTTGGCCAGCCGCCGCATGCGGCCTTCGAGATGCAAGAGGCAGCCGAGATCGCCGCCGATCAGCATGTCGGCGCCGGTCGCTTCGATGGCCGCGATCTTGTCGTCGGCCATGCGCTCGGAGATCTCGGGATACTTCACGCTGAAGAGGCCGCCGAAGCCGCAGCACACGTCGCGGTCCGCCATCTCGGTCACGCTGTCGCCCAGGAGCTTGCGCGGCTCAGCCCGCACGCCGTTCTCGCGCAAGGACGAACAGCTGTCGTGGTAACAGGCCTTGACGGTCGTGAGCGCCGCCACGCCGCGCACATCGACCAGGAACTTGGTCAGCTCGTAGGTCTTCGCGGCCAGCGCGCGCGCGCGCGGATCGTCGGGAAGCACCTCGACATAGTGCCGCTTGATCATCCCGGCGCACGACCCCGACGGCGCGACGACATAGTCGAATGGGGAAAAGGCTTCGATCACCTGCAGCGCGATCGCGCGCGCGTCGGCGTCCGCGCCGGCGTTCCAGGCCGGTTGGCCGCAGCAGGTCTGCGTCGGCACCACGACCTCGCAGCCGGCTTGCTCGAGCAGCTTCGCGGCCGCGAAGCCGATGCGCGGACGCACCAGATCGACCAGACACGTCACGAACAGGCCGACGCGCGGGCGGGTCATTTCTTCTTCGGCGCGCGGCGCGGGCGCTTGACCTTCGACTTGGGCGGATTGGGCACGCCTTTGCCCAGCGCATAGGTCGCGCCTTTCAGGTGATCCATGAACTCGCGGCGGTCCTGGATCGTCGACAGCTTCTCATACGGCATGATCTCGCCCATGCGGACATGGATCTCGCTGCCGATCTTGTCGTGCACCTCCTTGAAGAGCAAAGACAAGCGCAGCGTCATCGACACATGGCTCGCGAGCTGGAACAGGCGGCTGTTCTGTCCGGCGAAGTAGACCGGCGCGACCGGCGCCTTGGACTGGCTGATGAGGCGCCCGGTCAGGGTCTTCCATTCGCTGTCGATGGCGCGCTTGTGCCACACCGACGGCGTGGTCGAGACGCCGCCCGCCGGGAACACGACCAGGCAGCCGCCCTTCTGCAGATGCGCCTTGGCCGCGGCGCGGGTCTTGAGGTTGGTCTGCAGCGCCTCCTCGGTCTCGGCGAAATCGACGGGCAGAAGGAACGGTCGGATCTCCTCCGCGCGATAGAGCACCGAGTTGGTGAGCACGAGGAAGTCCTGGCGCACGCGGCTCACGATCTGCGCGATCACCACGCCGTCGAGCACGCCGAAGGGATGGTTGGAGACGACGACCAGCGGCCCCGTCTTCGGCCATTGCGACAGGCGATCCTCGTCGAGCACCAGCTTGAGCTCGAGCCTTCGCACCGCGCTGTCCCAGAAGCTTTCGCCCGGCACCGGATTGTTGCGATAGTCCTCGTAGAGCGAGCGCAGATAGGGCTGGCCGCTCAGCCGCTCGACGATGCGGATCACGAAGCGCTTCAGCTTCGGATCGTCCGCCGAAGCGTAGGAGAAGGTGTCTAGGGCGTCGGACGAGTCGGCCATGGCCGGGATATTCGCTCAAGCCTCCTTCAGAAGGAAGACGCGGCGCAACGCGAGATAGATGAGAAGCCCGACAGGTCCCGCCATCAGGATCGCGATCAGGCAGGGCACCAGCGCCCAATGCGGCACGCCCCGGCGCTGGGCGTCGCGTGCCGTCCAGGCGCCGACGAAGAGGTCGAAGACGAGGTAGTGGATCCACCCCATCACCGCGCCGGTCGGCGTGTCGAACAGCGCCATCACGCCGGGCAGCGTCGTGTAGTTGACGCCCGCGGCGCCTTCGCCGCCGAGCCACACCCGCCACAGCAGCCATCCGTAAGCGAGGCCGAGTATGACGGGCACCGCAATGGAATGCACGGCGATCTCGGTCCCGCGCCAGCGCGGCGCCACGATCAAGAGCAGCCAGAAGATCAGGATGCCGTTGTTGGCGATCACGAAGATGAGTTCGGGGGACATCTGCATATCCTGCTCCACGTTGTCATGGCCCGGCCCCCCGGTCCGCGCGAAGCGCGGCCGGAGGACAAGCTTTGACCGGGCCACCCATCTCCTTGCGATCACCTGGGTGGCCCGCTTTTGCGGGCCATGACATTAGTTGGGAAACCGCCTCTTCAGCCAGGCGATCATCGCGGCGCTGGTCTCTTCGGGCTTCTCCTGCTGGGTCCAATGGCCGCTGCCCTGGATCAGCACGCGCTCGAGGTCGGGGACGAAGCGCTCCATGCCGTCGGTCAGCGAGGGCGGCAGCACCACGTCGTCCTCGGCCATGATCATCAGCCCGGGCACGCGCACCTTCTGCTCCATCGTGCCCGACTGTTCCCAGTTGCGGGTGAGGTTGCGGTACCAGTTGATGCCGCCGGTGAAGCCGCTCTTCGTGAAGGCGTCGACGAACACGGCCATCTCGTCGGGGGCGAGCAACAGCTCGCCGCGCCAGGTGCTCTCGTCCTCCTGGATCGCGTGGACGAGCTCGAAGTTCTTCATCTCCTGCGGCAGGCTCGCGAACTCCTTCGCCGTGACCATGCCCTTGCGCATGAAGAAGCGGAACGTCTTGCCCACGTCGCGCGCCAGCACTTCGTCGGCGACGCCCGGCCTCTGGAAGAAGACGACATAGTTGTTCTCGCCGCGCATCGCTTTCAGGCCCAGGATCGGATCGATCGGCGGCCGCGCCATGAACGGCGTGTTGACGCCGATGACGCCCTTCACGCGGTCGGGCCGATGGATCGGCATCTGCCACACCACCAGCCCGCCCCAATCGTGGCCGACGAACACCGCGTCCTTGATGCCGAACGCATCGAGCATGCCGGCGAGGTCGCCTGTCAGATGCGCCATGTCGTAGTCCTCGACGGAAGCCGGCCGCGAGGTCGCGCCATAGCCGCGCTGGTCGGGCGCGAGCACGTGGAAGCCCGCGTCCGCGAGCGCCGGGATCTGGTGGCGCCAGGAATAGGCAAGCTCCGGGAAGCCGTGGCACAGCACGACGGCGAGGCCGTCCTTCGGCCCGGCCTCGTGCACGGCCATGTCGATGCCGTTGGTCTTGATCATGGTGGGCGTTGGGAAGGTCATGCGCTCGTCTCCGGCAGTTTCAATTTCGAGAACATCTCGGCGCGCTCCGGCCCGAATTTCGGCGGATAATATCCGCGCGCGCGCTTGATGCGCTCGGGCACCGCCCAGAAGGCGGTGAGCTTGGCCACGATGTCGGGGCGTTTCCACCACGCGTTCGGGTCGTCGATCATGTGGAAGGCGCGGCTGAAGGCACGCAGGATGTCGATGTCGCCGCGCGTCGCCGGGCCGATGGCGTCCTCGACCAAACTCTTGATCGCACGCGCGCGGAAGGCCGGCTTGTAGTGCGGATCGCGCTCGTTGGCGGCGCGCTTGATGGCCTGCTTGTCCTGGCGGACCATCGAATCGTAATAGGGCCGCAGCACCTTGCGCGTCTCGACCTCGAACTTCGCGGCGCGCGCCTGCGGATCGCCGGTGGCGTCCAGCACCTCGCGCAGGACATGCGCATGCACGATGCCGGCCGAGCAGCCGCGGCCATAAAGCGGATTGGTGCGCACCGCCGCGTCGCCGAGCGCGAAGAAGTTCATCGGCTCGGGACGATAGACGCGCCAGGTGCTTTTGAGGTTGCCCATCGCGAACACCTGGCTCGCGGGTTCCGAGCGTGCGGGATCGATCCAGCGCGCGCAGCCGGGGATCTCCATGCAGACCCAATCGAAGATCTCCGGCTTGACGATGACCATGCGCAATTCGGTCTCGATCTCCGGCACCGCCAGCGTGATCGAGAAGTGGCGGTTGTCTGCGGGGAAGACGCCGAACTTGATGTAGCCCAGATCGCCCGCGCCCGGCGTGCCGTCGCGCGTGGGCTCCTCGGCGCCGTCTCTCAGGCGATAGTGCCGGGTGAAATAGAGGATGCCGGCAGGGCTCTCTTCCTCGGTGACGGTCACGCCCTTGGCGCGGAACCAGTCGGGGAAGGGCGTGTTGCGGCCGGTGGCGTCGACGACGATGTCGGCGGTCATGTCTTCCATTACGCCGCTGCGCTCCACGCGAAGACCGTCGTCGAGCACGCCGCGCACGCCGGCCTCGTCGAGGATCGCGACGTTCGGCAGCCGCGTGACGTAGCGGCGCATCACCAGCTCCAAGGTGGTGCGGCGGCTGAACAGGATCGACAGCTCCTCGTCGCCGGGCTTTGCGACATAGCGGTCGCGCAAGGGCGGCGGCAATCCGTCCTCGAAGGTGAAGATGCGTGCGCCGCTCGCGAGCAGCTCTTCGAGCAGCGCGGGATAGCGCTTCTGGATCAGCGTGGTAAGGCGGCCCAGGAACACATGGCTGTGGCGCAATTGCGTGGCGCCGCGGCGCTCCCAATGGGCGAAGGCGTCCTCGGCGTCGCCCGCCGGCGCGGCGCGGTCGCGGTCGAGCAGCGTGACCTTGCGCGTGTCGCCGAGCGCAAGCGCGGCCCCCAGGCCTGCGATGCCCGCGCCGGCGACGAGAACATGCTCGCTCATGACTTGGTCCTCGATGCGGCGAGCGCGAGCAGCACCCAGCCCGTCAGGAACGCGGCGCCGCCGAACGGCGTCACATAGACGAGCGGATGAATGGCGGTGAGCGCATAGGCATAGAGCGAACCCGAGAACAGCACGATGCCGCCCAGGAACGCATAGGCCGACCAGCGCGCCGCCGACCGCGCCGCCTCTTCGCGCATGGCGAGCGCCGACAGGCCAAGCGCGAGGGCGTGATACATGTGATAGCGCGCGCCGGTCTCGAACAGCGCGAAGGCGCGGCCGTCGAGGCTCGCCGCCAGGCTATGCGCGGCGAAGGCGCCGAGCGCGACCGCGAGCGCGCCGTTCAAGGCGGCGATGATCAGCCAGGTCCGCATCAGCAGCCGCAGCCCCCATGGCCGCCCGCATGGCCATACGCATGCTTGCCGGCGAGACGGTGCGACGCTTCCAGCGCCGCTTTCGACAGCTCGGCGGTCGCGGCGAAATCGCTCTTGGTGCGCTCGAGCAGCGCCGCGTCGGCCATCAGGTCGAGCGCGGTCATCGCCATCGACTTCGCGCCGTCGATCACCGCCTGGTCGCCCTTCTCCGAGACCGCGTGCCGCGCGAACTCGGCGTTGTGGATGATCACGTTCAAGGGCGCGACGCCGAGGCAAGGATGGATCGACGGCACGCGGTGGCTGACATTGCCCATGTCGGTCGAGCCTGCATAACCCGCGGGGAGATCCTTGACCGGGAAGAACTCGATGCCCAGCGCTTCGCCGTTCTTCTGATACGCCTCGGCCATCGGCCAGTTGGTCTTGAGGTCGAGATAGTCGCTCTCGCCCCAGCGCGTCTCGACCTTGCAGCCGGTCGCCAGCGCGCCGGCCTCGAAGCAGGCCTGCACGCGCGCCTTCAAGGCCAGCAGCTCATGCGCGTCGACGGCGCGGACATAGAAGCGGCATGCCGCGCGCTCCGGCACGATGTTGGGCGCGAGCCCGCCTTCGGTGATGATGCCGTGGATGCGCTCGGTGTTCTTGATGTGCTGGCGCAGCTGCGCGATCGACTGATACGCCGTGACGACCGCGTCGAGCGCGTTCAGCCCGCGATAGGGTACCGCCGAGGCATGCGCCGCGCGGCCGTGGAAGACCGCGGTCACGTCGCAGATCGCGATGCAGGGCATGGTGATGAGGTTCAGATTCGAGGGATGGATCATCATCGCCGCGTCGGCGCGCTCGAACGCGCCTTCCAGCGCCATCATCTCCTTGCCGCCATAGCGCTCCTCCGCCGGCGTGCCGAGATAGCGCACGCGCCCGGGCAGCCGGCCGTTCAGCTTCGACAGCGCCAGCGCGGCGCCGAGGCCTGCCGTTGCGATGATGTTGTGGCCGCAGGCATGGCCGATGCCCGGCAGCGCGTCGTATTCGGAGAGGATCGCGATGGTCGGACCGCGCTCGCCGAACTCGGAGGCATAGGCGGTCTTGAGCCCGAAGGCTTCGCGTTGCGCCGCGACGCCGTGGCGCTCGACGGCGCCGGTCAAGCGCTCGGCCGCCTTGAACTCTTCGAGCGCGAGCTCGGGCTCGGCATGGATGGCGTGGCTGAGCGCGAGCAGCTCGTCGCGCATCGCATCGATGGCGGACGCAACGTCTTTCTTGAGCGCGGCGAGGGTCATGGGAAGCACCAGGCGGAAGGCGTTGCGATCATAGACAGTCGCGCGCATCTTTGCGAATGTCTCCTTCGAGGCCCGCGCGTCACGCTGAGGTGTGCTGCGAAGCAGCGCCTCGAAGCACGCGCGGGCACCTCAGGATGACGATTCACATGACAAACTTTGCGCAAGGGAACGATGGCGCCCGGCTCGCCTGGGAAGAATTGGGCGCCGGCGAGCCCATCGTGCTGGTCCACGGCTTCGCCTCGGACCGCGGGCAGAACTGGCGCGCGCCCGGCTGGTATCAGACGCTGACCGGCGCGGGGCGCAGGGTCGTGGCGCTCGATTGCCGCGGTCATGGCGAGAGCGACAAGCCGCACGATCCGGAACGCTATGGCGACCGCATGGTCGACGACGTCGTCGCGGTGATGGACGCGGCCGGCATCGCGCGCGCGGACGTCATGGGCTACTCGATGGGCGGCATGATCGCGATGGGGCTCGCGGTGCGCTTTCCGCAGCGCCTGCGCCGCATGATCGTCGCCGGCGTGGGCGAGAGCTATTTCCACGACGCGCCCAAGCGGCGGATCGCCATCGCCGACGCGCTTGCGGTCGACGATCCGAAGACGCTCACCGATCCGATCCAGCGCCAGTTCCGCCTCTTCGCCCAACAGAAGGGCAAGGACCTGGCCGCGCTCGCCGCCTGCATGCGCAAGGCGCGCACGGTGTATACACGCGAGCAACTGCGCGCGGTGGCAGCTCCGGTGCTCGTGGTCTGCGGCGAGACCGACAACCTCACCGGCGCGCCGCAAGGCCTGGCCGAGGCGTTCGGCGACGGCCGTGCCGTGGTCGTTCCGGGCCGCGATCACATGAGCGCGGTCGGCGATAAGGTTACCAAGCAGGCCGTGCTCGACTTCCTCGCCGCATAAAAGCGACACCCGCGACAATTCGAGCATCGCGCCGCGCGGAACTTATGGATATTCCACGCTCGGTTGTCGCAATATCTCTTTGGGCGTTGGGGGTTTCATCATGATCGCGATCCGCCGCGCGGCGTTTGCCGCGCCGTTTGTGTTCCTGTCGAGCGCGGCCGTCGCCGTGCCGAGCGCCGAAATCTTCGGCAATCTGCCGGCGATGTCGCATGTGCATCTTTCGCCCGACGGCACGCATTTCTCCGCCATCGAGCCCGTGGGCGGCGCGAGCGCGGTGCTCGTGTTCCAGCTCCATCCCGCGCCCGGCACCAAGCCGCAGGTGTTCGCGCTGACCGAAAGCTCCGCGGTGGATTCGAAATGGATCACCAACGACCGCCTGATCGGCATGTACTACCAGAACAAGTACCAGAGCGAATCCTCCGGCATGAACGTGCGCGAATATGCGCGCGGCGTGTCGATGAGCCTGTCGGGCAAGAAGGCGTTCCCGCTGATGACCGGCACGGACATGTACGTGTCCACCGGCTCGACCACGCGCATCCTGGCGACCAGCGCCGAGAACCCGAACCTCGTCTACATGGAGGCGTTCAAGGGCTACGCCTACGGCGACCAGGACACGCGGCTTTCCCAGGGCAAGTGGCGGCTCAATCTCTTCAGCGTCGACGTCGACACCAACAGCGTCGGCAGCGTCGAGAACGGCACCGACCGCACGCGGGAGTGGGTCGTCGACCATCACGGCAATCCGGTGGCGCGCATGGACCGCACCGACGAGACCCAGGACCCGAAGAACCGCGACGTGTTCTACGTCAAGGACGGCAAGGATTGGCGCGAAGCCGCGTCGTACGACAACTATTCGGGCACCGTCGCCTCCCTGGACGGCATTCTGCCGGACGGCGCGGCGCTGGCGGTGGACCGCTACGGCGACAAGGGCCGGCTGATGCTCGAGACCTTGCCGGTCTCGGCGTCGGGCAAGGTCGAGACCCTGTTCAACGATCCGCTCTACGATCTCGACGACGTGCTGCACGACGAATGGACCGGCGCGGTGATCGGCGTCACCTATGTCGCCGACAAGCGCGAGTACCGCTATTTCGATCCTCAGCTCGACCGCATCCAGAAGGGGATCGAGAAGGCGCTTCCCGGCCAGAGCGTCGAGATCTCGTCCTGGGACGCCAAGCGCTCGATGTTCCTGATCACCGCCGAGGATCCGAAGAACCCGCCGGGCATCTACCTCTACACGCCCGCGACCGGAAAGCTCGACTATTTGATGGGTGCCTATCCCGACCTTCAGCCCGCCGATCTCGGCGAGGTGAAGACCTTCGACTACAAATCGCGCGATGGGCTCGACATCCACGGCTATCTCACGCTGGCGCCGGGCAAGACGGGCAAGAACCTGCCGATGGTCGTGTTTCCGCATGGCGGCCCCGACAGCCGCGACGAGCTCGGCTTCGACTGGATGGCGCAGTTCTTCGCCAGCCGCGGCTATGCGGTGCTGCAGACCAATTTCCGCGGCTCGACCGGCTATGGCGTCGCGTTCCGCAATGCGGGCTTCGGCGAGTGGGGGCGCAAGATGCAGGACGACATCACCGACGGCGTCAAGAAAGCGATCGCCGACGGCATCGCCGACCCGAAGCGCATCTGCATCGTCGGCGCGAGTTATGGCGGCTATGCGGCGCTGGCCGGCGCCACCTTCACGCCCGAGCTTTATGCCTGCGCCGTCAGCTATGCCGGCATCGCCGACGTCAGCCAGATCCTGGGCCAGGCCAAGCAGGAAGCGGGCGAGCATTCGGTGCGCCTGCATTTCTGGGAAGACCGCATCGGCAGCCGCACCGACGTGAAGACGCTGCAGGAGATCTCGCCCGCCTATCATGCCGCCGACGTCAGGGCGCCGGTGCTGCTGCTGCACAGCACGCTCGACATGACCGTGCCCTATGCCCAGAGCCGGCGCGAGCAGGCGGCGCTGCAGGCGCTCGGCAAGCCGGTGGAATACGTGCAGATCGCGGGCGACGACCACTATCTCTCGCACGCCGGCGCCCGCATCCAGGTGCTCAAGGCCATGGAGACCTTCCTGAAAGCCCATATCGGCAATTGACGTTCCAGGCGCTATGATCGGTCTTGCACAAACGAGGTCCTCATGAGCGCCCTGCCGGAAAAGCCGCATAAGCCGCACAGTCTCGAGCACAACCATTTCGACTGGTCCGATCCGCTCCTGCTGGCCCAGGAGCTGAGCGACGACGAGCGCATGGTGGCCGACAGCGCGCGCGGCTATTGCCAGGAGAAGCTGTTGCCGCGGGTGCGCGACGGCTTCCGCAACGAGACCTTCGACCGCGCCATCATGACCGAGATGGGCGAGATGGGCTTCCTCGGGCCGACGATACCCGAGGAATATGGCGGCGCCGGTCTGTCTTATGTCTGCTACGGGCTGGTGGCGCGCGAGATCGAGCGCGTCGACTCGGGTTATCGCTCGGCGGCCTCGGTGCAGAGCTCGCTGGTGATGCATCCGATCTTTGCCTATGGCTCGGAGGAGCAGCGCCGCCGCTGGCTGCCCAAGCTCGCGAGCGGCGAATTCGTCGGCTGCTTCGGGCTTACCGAGCCCGATCACGGCTCCGATCCCGGCTCGATGGTGACGCGCGCGGTAAAGGAAGATGGCGGCTACCGCCTCAACGGCGCCAAGATGTGGATCACCAACTCGCCGATCGCCGATATCGCGGTGGTGTGGGCGAAGCTCGACGGCGACATCCGCGGCTTCGTGGTCGAGCGCGGCACCAAGGGATTCTCGACGCCCAAGATCGAGGGCAAGTTCAGCCTGCGCGCCTCGGTCACCGGCGAGATCGTGCTCGACGATTGCCTGGTGCCGGAAGCGAACCTCCTGCCCAACGTGCGCGGGCTGTCGGGGCCGTTCGGCTGCCTCAACCGCGCGCGCTACGGCATCTCGTGGGGCGCGATGGGCGCGGCCGAGGCCTGCTGGCACGCCGCGCGGACCTATACGATGGAGCGCAAGCAGTTCGGCCGGCCGCTCGCCGCCAACCAGCTGATCCAGAAGAAGCTCGCCGACATGCAGACCGAGATCACGCTCGGGCTGCAAGGCGCGCTGCGGCTGGGCCGCCTGATGGACGAAGGCAAGGCCGCGCCGCCGGCGATCTCGCTGATGAAGCGCAACAATTGCGGCAAGGCGCTCGCCATCGCCCGCGAGGCGCGCGACATGCATGGCGGCAACGGCGTCTCGGACGAGTATGGCGTGATCCGTCATGTGCTGAACCTCGAGGCGGTGAACACCTATGAGGGCACGCACGACGTCCACGCGCTGATCCTCGGCCGCGCGCAGACGGGGCTTCAGGCGTTCACGAGCTGAGGCGATGCCCAAGATCGACGTCGCGGCGATTCCGGAGCGCAAAGGCACGGGCTACCCGGCGCCGTTCAACGAGCATTCGCGGGAGCGCATCCGCAAGCGGCTCGGCAATGCGGGCGGGCTCGCCGATTTCGGCGTCAACCTGATGCGCCTGCCGCCCGGCAATTGGTCGGCGCAGCGCCATTGGCACAGCCACGAGGACGAGTTCGTCTATATCCTCGAGGGCGAGGTCGTCCTCGTCGAGGACGGCGGCGAGACCGTGCTGCGCGCCGGCGACTGCGCGGCGTTTCCGAAGAACTCCGGCAACGGCCATCACCTGATCAACCGTTCGAACGCGGTGGCCGTCTATCTCGAAATCGGCTCGCGCCACCCGGACGACCTCACCACCTGCTCCGACATCGACATGAAAAGCGCCAACTCGGACGGCCGCTTCGTGCACAAGGACGGCACGCCCTATCCCGACGGCTGAGCGCGCCGCGCCAGGCAGATCCAGTCCCAGGGCTTGCGGCCCTTGCGCGCGCGCATGCCTTCGACGCTCCAGGGATAATGCGCCGCTTCGATGCGCGGCTTGGCGAAACCGTGGCTTGCGAAGATCGCTTCGAGCTCGGCCTGCTCGTAATGCTTCTGCCACACGCCGTCGCGCTCCACGAGCCCGCCCTTGCGCCAGTTCTTCGGCGCGCCGCGCGCCACGACCATGCGCTCGGATTCCATCGACGGCACCACGACGAGCGCGTAACCGCCGCGCCGCGTGGCCGCAGCGACGCTCGCCCAAAGCTTGTCACGTGCCGCCGGGCCCGATTGCGTGATGACGTTGAGGCAGGCCGTCAAATGCGCTTGGCTGCCAATCGCCTTCGCGCCGCGCGGGATGTCCGTCGTCAGCCAGTTCACGCGATCGCCGCAGCGCGTCTTCGCGTGGGCGATGATCTTGGGCGCGAACTCGACGCCGTAGACGGTCGCGAAACGCTCGCCATGGCGCGCGATGAAGGTGCCCACCCCGCAGCCGAGATCGGCGAGAACGGCGTTGCGTTTCGGGATGCGGGCCAGCGCCACGAAGCGCGCGACCGTGTCGGCGCTCTCTTCGCGGGTGATGTCGCAGGTCTCCGACGCGAATTCGTCGGCCAGCCTGTCCCAATCGGCGCGTTTCATGGCACGCTGGTCGCACGATTCCGCTTTCCGAGGCAAATAATGAAGCTCGAAGGCATCCGCATCCTCGATCTCTCGCAATTCCTGCCCGGCCCGCATCTGACCATGACCATGGCCGATCACGGCGCCGATGTGATCATGGTCGAGCCGCCCTCCGGCGAGCCGACGCGCAAGATGGGCACGCGTGCCCCCGACGGCGAGAGCGTGTGGTTCCGCAACATCGCCCGCGGCAAGCGTTCCGTCGCGCTCGATTTGAAGAACCCCGAGCATCGCGACGCCTTCCTTGCGCTCGCCGACGAGGCCGATGTCGTGGTCGAAGCGTTCCGGCCCGGCGTCGTCAAGCGCCTCGGCATCGACTACGACACCTTGTCGGCGCGCAATCCGCGGCTGGTCTATTGCTCGATCTCGGCGTTCGGGCAGGACGGGCCGCTGCGCGACAAGCCCGCCCACGATCTCGCCGTGCAGGCGCTCGCGGGAACCGCGGCGCTGGTGGCGCCCGCCATGCCGAACCTCGTCGCCGCCGACATGGCCTCGTCGTTGACCGCGCTGTCGGCGATCCTGATGGCGCTGCTGCGGCGCGCGGCGACCGGCAAAGGCGACTATGTCGACATCGCGATGTACGACTCTTTGCTGGCCTGGACGCCGAACATCACCGGTTCCGTGCTCGGCCGCGACGAGGCGCCGGTGCCGCGTGCAATGCGCAACTATGGCGGCCAGGCGATGAACCGGCTCTATGCGACCAAAGACGGCGGCACCATCGCGCTCGCGGGCAACGAGAAGAAGTTCTGCGAGAATTTGCTCGGCGCGCTCGGCCGCCCCGACCTGATCGCCCTGGCGGCCGGCGAGCCCGGGCCATCGCAGCAACCCCTGATCGATTTCTTCGCGTCGACCTTCGCCTCCAGGACCCAGGCCGAATGGGAAGCGTTTCTCAGCCCGCTCGATCTCTGCTGGGCGCCGCTCAAGACCTTGAAGGACGCCTTCGACGCCCCACATACGAAGGCGCGCGGCATGGTGCTTCGCGACGCAGCGGGCAATCGCCACATCGGGCCCGCGACGAAGTTCCGGAACGAACCCGCAGAGCCGGATTTTTCGCTGCCGCGCTACGTCAACTTCGAAAGGCTCGCCTGGACGCCGCGCTGATGCTTAGAATGGCGCCATGAAAATCGACGACGCTCTCAAAGACGCCCATATCCCCAGCCTGATGATGGCGTTGGTCCATCTCACCGGCGATGCGAGCTTCCTCACGCCGGACATGAAGCCGGTCTACGATTTCTTCGGCGACGGCCAGGGCGGCCTCAGCGACGAGAAGCAGCAATGGGTGCGCGACGCGGCCAGGAAGGCGCTCACGGCGCATCTGGAGGGCAAGCCTCTGCCGCCGCCGCCCGACCAGGCGACGATCGGCCGGATGATGGACTTCATCGCCGGCGCCGACATTCCCGAGCGCTATGTGCCGTTCCTGAAGGAAGAGCTCGGCATCGCGGTCGAGGACACGCGCGAGCCGAAATGGGATACGCCCAAGCTCAAAGAGGCCGCGGCGAAGATGAAGGTCGTGATCGTCGGCGCGGGGCTGTCGGGCATCCTCTCGGCGATCCGCCTGCAGCAGGCCGGCGTGCCGTTCGTCATCGTCGAGAAGAACGCCGACGTCGGCGGCACCTGGTTCGAGAACGCCTATCCCGGCTGCCGCGTCGACAACCCGAACCACATGTATTCGTTCTCGTTCGAGCCGAACCATGCGTGGCCGTATCATTTCTCGACCCAGGACGTGCTCTGCGACTATTTCCGCCGCATGGCCGATAAATACGGCTTGCGCGCGCACATCCGCTTCGAAACCACGGTGAGCGAGGCGCGCTTCGACGAGAAGACGTCGCTCTGGAACGTCCGCGTCAAGGACAAGTCGGGCCGCGAAGAGACCTTGACCGCCAACGCGGTGATCAGCGCGGTCGGCCAGCTCAACCAGCCCAAGATGCCCGACATCAAAGGCTTGAGCAGCTTCAAGGGCCCCGCGTTCCACACCGCGCGCTGGCGCCACGATGTCGATCTCGCGGGCAAGCGCGTCGCGGTGATCGGCACCGGCGCGACCGCGTTCCAGGTGATCCCCGAGATCGCGCCCAAGGTCGCCAAGCTCGCGGTGTTCCAGCGCTCGGCGCCATGGCTCGGGCCCACGCCCAACTATCACGACAAGGTGGCGGACGGTAAGAAGTGGCTGCTCGAGCACGTGCCCTATTACGGCAAGTGGTACCGCTTCTGGCTGTTCTGGACCCTGACCGACGGCATCCTCGATGCGGTCGCGGTCGATCCGTCGTGGAACGATACCTCGCGCGCGGTGTCGCCGATGAACGAGATGCTGCGCAAGATGCTGATCGCCAAGATCCAGGAGCAGCTGCCGACGCGCCCCGACCTGGTCGAGAAGGTGGTGCCCGACTATCCGTTCGGCTCCAAGCGCTCGGTGCGCGACAACGGCGTCTATCTCGCGGCCTTGGCGCGCGACAATGTCGAGCTCGTCACCACCGGCATCGACGAGATCGTGCCCGAGGGCATCAAGACCAAGGACGGCAAGACCCGCGAATTCGACGTGATCGTCTATGGCACGGGCTTCCATGCGTCCGACTTCCTGCGCACGTACAAGATCGTCGGCCGCGGCGGCGAAGAGCTGCACGAGCGCTGGAAGGGCGACGCGCGCGCCTATCTCGGCATGACGGTGCCGGGATTCCCGAACTTCTTCACCATCTATGGGCCCAACACCAACATCGTCGTCAACGGCTCGATCATCTTCTTCTCGGAAGCGAGCGTGCGCTACATCGTCGAGTGCCTGAAGCTGCTGGCCGAGACCGGCGCCCACACCATGGACGTGAAGGGCGACGTCCACGACGACTTCAACGCGCGCGTCGACGCCGAGAACCTCAAGATGGCCTGGGGCGTGCCCAACGCGAAGAGCTGGTACAAGAACGCAAAAGGCCGCGTCAGCCAGAACTGGCCGTTCAAGCTCGTCGACTATTGGAACGCGACGATCAAGCCCGATCCCAACGACTTCACCCTGGGTTAGGGATCGCCGAACGCCGCGATTCCGTTCGGCGTCCCCAAGCCCGTCGGTCCGTCGTAGCCGGGGCCCGACTGGCAGAGATAGCTCACGGGATTGCAGTGCACGTCGATGCCGGAGGTGACGTCGAACAGCGCCTCGGGGTGGTCGTAGATGGTCTTGCCGTAGGTCACCGTGCCTCCATTCGCGCCATAGATGCCGGCGATGATCCCCGCCGACGCGGCGGTGCCGCCATAGACGTACCAGCGCGACCGGCGCTTGTTGCGCGGCGCGTAGATCGCGGCGCCCGGGGTGGCCATGGCGGCGACGTCCCCGATGGTGCGCTTCGCGCAGCCGCTGTCGGTCTGCCATTCCGGCTTCTCGAAATCGGTGCAGCCGCCCGTATTCATGCCGCCGGTCTCGGACCAGCCGCGCGCGCTGCCGTCGCGGGTCAGGAAGGTGCCGCCGACGGCGGTCACATGCGGCGACGCCGCGGGATAGGGCAGCGTGCCGTTGATGTTGTCCACCAGCGGTGCCACGACGGCGACTCCGGAATGGGTGTAGTGGCGGTCCAGGGCGTACGACTGCTCGTTCGCCACGCCGACATAGTCGATGGCGATCACATGCGCGCCGAGCGCGGCGGCGGTGTCGACCGCGCGCGCGAGATGGTTGGCGTAGTTGTCGCGCGCTTCCACCAGCCACAGCCGGCAGTTCGGGCACATCGCGCTCGCCATGTCGAGCATGAGCGCCGATACGATCCCCCAGGAGACGTCCTGCTTGCGATAATCCTGCTGCCGGCCGTGCTGGTTGAACGTCTTGAAGCAGCCATTCGCCGTGGTGCATTCGGGCAGTCCGAACGTCGCGCGATAGACGCCGAGATCGGCTTCGGCCTTGCGATAGCCGAAAGGCTGGATGACGGCGATCACCGTGTCGCTGCTGCCGTCGGTCGCGATCTTGTAGGCGTCGCGCAGATCGGAAGGCGTGAAGCCGTCGACGGGCGCGTTGGCGTCGCCGGCGGGATGGCCCGCGCGATCGGTCTTCATCCACGCGGGGCTCGCATGGAGATCGCTCCCGACCGGCTGCGCGGCGGCAGCCGAGGCGAGCATGAGCCACAGCAAGGCGACGGTCCCGCGCATGGATGTCCCCCTCTCGAAAGTCAACGAGAGATTGTAGCAGGCAAAGCCCGCCGGGGCGAGCGGCGGGCTCGGCCACGCGGCTCTCAAGGCCCGAACGCGCCCGCGCCTTTCGGCGTGCCCATGCCCGTCGCCGGGTCGTAGCCGGGGCCGGCGCCGGTGCCCGAGGTGATGTCGAACAATTGCGTCGGATGCGCATAGGGATCGCTGCCATATGTGACCGTGCCGCCGTTGACGCCATAGACGCCGGCGACGATCGGCGCCGAGACGCTGGTGCCGCCGAACACCATCCAGCCCGAGGTGGTCGCGCTCACCGGGCCATAGACCGCGACGCCGGTCGCGGGATCCGATACCGCGGCGACGTCGACGACGGTGCGCTTGGTGCAGCCGGGCCAGGTCTGCCACGCGGGCTTCGCATAGACCGTGCTGCAGCCGCCTCCGCCGATGGCGGTCTCGGCCCAGCCGCGCGCGTTCGCGGCCGGCACCAGATGCGTGCCGCCGACGGCGGTGACGTGCGGCGACGAGGCGGGGAACTCGATGCCGAAGCCGCTGTCGCCCGAGGCCGCGACGATCGCGATGCCGGCATGGTCGTAGTGGCTCTCATAGGCCGTGGTGCCGGATTCGCTGCTGCCATACGAGTTCGAGATCGCATGCGCGCCGAGCGACGCGGCCGTGTCGACCGTGGCGCCGAGATTGGCGAACGACGAGGTGTTGGCTTCCATCAGCCAGATCTTGCAGTTCGGGCACATCGCGCTCGCCATGTCGAGATCGACGGCGGCTTCCTGCGCCCAACCGAGGTTCTGTGCAGGGTATGGCCCCGCCGCGCCGCTCTGGTTCAGCTTCTTGAAGCAGCCATTCGCGGTGGTGCAGGCGGGCAGGCCCCATTGCGCGCGATAGGTGCCCAGATCGGTTTCGGCGTTGGTGTAGCCGTAAGCGGTGACCGCAGCGACGATCGTCGTCTTGGCGCCGCTGCCTTTGATCTTGTAGGCGTCGCGCAGATCGGCCGGCGTGTAGCCGCTGATCGACGTGGGCCCGCTCACTGCGATGGCGCCGTTTGCGTCGGTCACGATGCGCGCGAGGCAGCGCGCCGTCGGTCCGACGGCGTGCGCGCAGGCGGCGACGTGATAGGTGTCGCCGGAACGCGCGACGATGCGCGCTTCGGCGCTCGAAGCCAGAGCCAGGAAGCCGAGGAACACGAGATGCGGGATTCTTGTCATGGTTTTATCTCCGTCATTTCGGCATAAGGTTGCACCACGCGGCGCGCCGAGGCAAAACAAAACCCCGTCGTTTCCGAACGGGGTTTCGCTTGTCCCAAAAGGGACCAAGGTACGGGATCGCTCCCGCGTCTAACGGATTCGATTGTGGGTCTGAGATCGCCGTCGTCAGCGGCGACCTTAGGCTCCGTTTCGGAGCCTCGGTCTGGAACCCGGCGGAGTGTCTTCCATGACGGAATCTCCCTGCTCGTGTTGCAACGGTCGCGCGGTCCCGGCTCGGCTCTGTGGCCTTTGCCAACAGCTCGTCCTCGAGCCGCCGCAGCGCGTGAAAATCAAACGCCTCGCGGCTCGACGAGTCAACGGATAAAGATCACGCAGTTCGTTTCGCCTTGTCTTTCTCGTTCGCGGCGCGGATCTCGCGGCTGATCGCGTCCCATTGCGCGTCGTCGAGGCGCGCGAGGCCCGAGAAGTTCCCCGAGCCGCCCAGATGTCCCGCGCCGTCGATGGCGATGGTCTGGCCGGTGAGATAGTCGCAGCCATCCGCCATCAGGAACGTGGCGAGGTTGGCGAGCTCGACCATCTCGCCGTTGCGGCCCATCGGGATGCGCCCGCCGACTTCGGAAAGCTCGTTGCTGCCGCCGGCCTTGGGCGAGAGCCGCTCCCACGCGCCTTTGGTCGGGAACGGCCCCGGCGCGATCGCGTTCAGGCGGATGCCGTTCGGGCCCCACTCGGTCGCGAGCGACTTGATCATGATGTTCACGCCGGCCTTCGCCATCGCCGACGGCACGGTGAACGGGCCGCCATTCCAGATCCAGGTGGTGAGGATCGAGATCACGCTCGCCTTCTGCCCGGCGGCGATCCAGCGCTTGCCGCAGGCGAGCGTCACATAGAACGTGCCGCGGAAGACGATGTCCGAGATCGCGTTGAAGCCTTTCGGCGTCAGGTCCTTGGTGCGCGAGATGAAGTTGCCCGCGGCGTTGTTGACCAGGCCGGTCAGCGCGCCGCCGTCATCCCAGACGCGCGCGATCATCTCGTCGACCGCTTCGGCGACGCGGATGTCGCAACCCAGGCCGACGACCTTGGAGCCCGTCGCGTCGCTGATGCGCTTGGCGGTCTCCTCGACCACGCCGGCGCGACGGCCGCAGATATAGACGGTGGCGCCCAGCTGCGCGTAAGCCTCGGTCATCACTTCGCCAAGGCCGGTGCCGCCGCCGGTGATGAGGATGCGCTTGCCCTTCAGCAACCCGTCCTTGAACATCAGGTCGTACATGATCTGTTCCTCTGGATGATCCTGAGGCAGAGTAGGCGGCAATGAGATCGGTAAGCAAATTGCCTCCGCGTTTCGCGGACTGGTTCGCCGCGCGCGGCTGGGCGCCGCGTCCGCACCAGCTCGCGCTCGTCGAGCACGCGTCGCTGGGCCAATCGGTGCTGCTGATCGCGCCGACGGGCGGCGGCAAGACGCTCGCGGGCTTCCTGCCCAGCCTCATCGATCTGGCCGCGCTGCCGGCGCGGCGGCCGCGCGCGTTGCACACGCTCTACATCTCGCCCTTGAAGGCGCTCGCCGTCGACGTCGCGCGAAATCTGGACACGCCGGTCGCGGAGATGGGATTGCCCGTCCGCGTCGAGACGCGCACCGGCGACACGCCCGCCTCGCGCCGCCAGCGCCAGAAGACGATCCCGCCGGACATCCTGCTGACAACGCCGGAGCAATTGGCGCTGCTGCTGGCGTCGCGCGAATCGGCGCGGCTGTTCGAGAGCCTGAAGGCCGTGGTTCTCGACGAGCTGCACGCGATGCACAATTCCAAGCGCGGCGATCTGTTGGCGCTCGGCCTTGCGCGGTTGCGGACGCTGGCGCCGGAGCATCGCCGCGTCGGGCTATCGGCGACGGTCGCCGACGCGAAGCCCTTGGTCGACTATCTCGGCGGCGCGGAGATCGTGCGCGGCCTCGCCGGTGCCGCGCCGCGGATCGACATCCTCGCGTCCGACACCTACGTTCCCTGGGCCGGGCATATCGCGCGCTATGCGATGGCCGACGTGATGGCGGCGATCAGGCGAGCGCGCACGTCGCTGGTCTTCGTCAACACCCGCGCCAATGCCGAGCGCACCTTCCAGGAGCTGTGGCGTCTCAACGAGGACAACCTCGCCATCGCGTTGCATCACGGCTCGCTCGCGCCGGCGCAGCGCCGCAAGGTCGAGAGCGCGATGACCCGCGGCGATCTGCGCGCGGTGGTGTGCACCTCGACGCTCGATCTCGGCATCGACTGGGGCGCCGTCGACAACGTGATCTGCATCGGCGCGCCCAAGGGTGCAGCTAGGCTGGTGCAGCGCATCGGCCGCGCCAATCACCGCCTCGACGAGCCCAGCCAGGCGCTGCTGGTGCCGTCCAACCGCTTCGAGGTGCTCGAATGCGAAGCGGCGCGCGACGCGGTGATGGCGGGCGAGCTCGACGGCGAGCGCCTGCGCATCGGCGGCCTCGACGTGCTGGCGCAGCACGTGCTGGGCAGCGCCTGCGCCAAGCCGTTCGACGCCGACCAGCTCTATGGAGAGGTGGTCTCGGCCTCGCCTTATGCGCATCTCACGCGCGAGGATTTCGACAAGGTGGTCGATTTCGTCGCCACCGGCGGCTATGCGCTCAAGCGCTACGACCGTTACGCGCGGCTGCGCAGGACGGACGAGGGCAAATGGCGCGTCGCCCATCCCAGGATCGCGCAGCAATACCGCATGAATGTCGGCGTCATCGTCGAGGAGCCGATGATCGACATCCGCCTGCAGGCGCGCGGCCGGCCGACCGGCGCCGGCGGCCGCGTGCTCGGCCAGCTCGAGGAGTATTTCGTCGAGCAGCTGGCGCCCGGCGACACCTTCGTCTTCGCCGGCGACGTATTGCGCTTCGAAGGGATGCACGAGGACGCTGCTTACGTCAGCCGCACCAACGATCCGCAAGCCGGCGTGCCGTCCTACAATGGCGGCAAGTTCCCGCTCTCGACGTTCCTGGCCAAGCGCGTGCGCGAGATGGTGTCGCGGCCCGAAAGCTGGGCCGTGCTGCCCGATCCGGTGAATGAATGGCTGCGCATCCAGGAATGGCGTTCGGTGATCCCGCAGCCCGGCCAGCTGCTGGTCGAGACCTTTCCGCGCGGCTCCAAGAACTATCTCGTCTGCTATCCCTTCGAGGGGCGCCTCGCGCACCAGACGCTCGGCATGCTGCTGACGCGCCGGCTCGAGCGCCTGCGCATGCGGCCCTTGGGCTTCTCGGCCAACGAATACGCGCTCGCGGTCTGGGCCTTGCGCGACATGGGCGGGCTCGACATGGGCAAGCTGTTCGACCAGGACATGCTGGGCGACGACCTCGACGCCTGGCTGGGCGAGAGCAACCTCTACAAGCGCACGTTCCGCAACTGCGCGATCATCGCGGGCCTGATCGAGCGCCGCTTCCCCGGCCGCGAGAAGACCGGCCGCCAAGTGACGTTCTCCTCCGACCTGATCTACGACGTGCTGCGCGAGCACGAGCCCGACCACATCCTCTTGCGCGCGACCTATGAGGATGCGGCAACCGGCCTCCTCGACATCGCGCGGTTGTCTGAGATGTTGGCGCGGGTGAAGAACCGCATCGTGACCAGGCGGCTCGACCGCGTGTCGCCGCTCGCGGTGCCGGCGCTGCTCGAGATCAGCAAGGAAATGGTCGCGGGCGAGGCGCATGAGGATATCCTGCGCGAGGCGGAAGAATCCCTGATAGCGGATGCGATGCGTGTCGACTGACGATCTCCTTCTCGACGTGAACGGCGAGCATCTGGTGCTCGATGCGTCCGGCGCCGCGTGGTGGCCGGCGCGCGAGACCCTGATCTTCGCCGACATCCATTTCGAGAAGGGCTCGTCCTATGCGATGCGCGGCGCGCTGCTGCCGCCTTACGACACGCGCACGACCTTGCGGCGGATGGGCGACGTCGTCGCGCGCCGGCGGCCGAAGCAGGTGATCGCGCTGGGCGACTCGTTCCACGACCGCGAGGCCGCCGAGCGCCTCGACAACGAGGAGCGCGCGATCCTGGCCGCGCTGGGCCGCGCCGCCGATTGGATCTGGATCGCGGGCAACCACGATCCCGCGCCGCCCGGCTGGCTCGGCGGCACGATCACGGAGGAGATCGCGCTCGGCCGCCTGGTCTTCCGCCACGAGCCGTCGGTGATGTTCCAGCCCGGCGAGATCGCCGGCCACCTGCATCCCTGCACCACGGTCACGCGGCGCGGACGCAGCCTGCGCCGCCGCTGTTTCGTCAGCGACGGGCGGCGCATCGTGCTGCCGGCCTTCGGCGCCTATGCCGGCGGCCTCGACCTTTGGGAGCACGCGATCGCGTCATTGTTCGAAGGCGCGTTCGGCGCGTTCGTGCTGGGCAGCCAGCGCGTCTATGCGGTGCACGGCCGCGGCACCTTTCACGCGCGGCGGAAGGCGAGCGACGACAGCCAGCCCATCGCCATGGCTGTCAGCACCACCGACAATCCGTAAGCCAGCGGCTCGCCTTGGGAGAAGTCGAAGATGCGCCGCTCGAGCCCCGTCTGGTCGATCACCAGGTCCGAGGCGCGCGTGTCGATCACCCGTCCGCCGCGCAAGAGATAGACCTCGGCGACATAGTGCCCGCGCGGCGCCGAAGACGGCAGCGGCACGCGCACGCGGAACAAGGTTCCGCTCAGGAACTCGACGCCGTCGGGCGCCTCGACATAGAGCCGGTTGCGCGTCTCGGTGCGGATCAGCGCGTCGAGGAAGGGCTTCAGCGCGTGGCGGCCGGTGACGGCGCGGGGCTTGAGCGCGGCGAGGCCGAGGCCGTATTGGCTCAAGGTCGCGGCGTTTGCCGTCTGTGCGATGGGCCGGTTACCGGCGGCGAAGTAATAGCCCGGCATGCCGTGCAGGATGACGCGGTTCTTGTTGATCCACACGCCCATCGCGCGATCCTTGCGGCGCACGCGGATGTCGGTCTCCGGCCCGCGCACCACGACGACGATGTCCGGCCGCGCCTCGCTCACGGGCCGCTCGATGGCGCCGAACACGACGATGTCGGTGCCGTTGTAGTTCGAGCGGATCTCGATCGTGTCCTGCGACAGGCCGGAGACGAGATCCTCGCTCGCCGCCGCCGGTGTCGCCAACAGAAGCGCGAAGGCGAGCCATCTCATGAGCCGCTCCCCATCGTCACGCTGAAGAGCTCGCGCGGGGTCGCCACCAGGCCATAGAACAGCCGGATCGCGACGAAGATCACCAGCACCGCGAGCAGCAGGCGCAGATGCTCGCCGCGCAGCCTGGCCGCCGCGCGCACGCCGAGCTGCGCGCCGACCACGCCGCCCGCGATCAGCCACAGCGCCAGCATCGCGTCGACGGCGTGGTTGGAGACCGACTGCAGCACCGTCGCCGCGGCGGTGGTGACGATGATCTGCGCGAGCGACGTGCCCATCACGATGTTCGCCGGCATGCGCAGCACATAGATCATGGCCGGCACGACGACGAAGCCGCCGCCGACGCCGAGCACCGCCGACAGCATCCCGACCAGGAAGCCGATGCCGAGCGGCGGGATCGCGCTGATATAGAGCCGCGACGCCGGAAAGCGCATCTTGAAGGGCAGCGCGTGGATCCAGGTTCGCTCGACGCGGCGGGGCGGCATGGTGCCGCTGCGCGCGGCGCGCAAGGTGCTCAAGCTCTCGCGCAGCATCAGGCTGCCGATGGTGCCGAGCAGGATCACGTAGGCGGCGGATACGACCACGTCCATCTGTCCGGAGCGGCGCAGGATCGCGAACAGCCACACGCCGGCGACGGTGCCGGCCAACCCGCCGGCGGTCATCAGCGCGGCCATCTTCAGATCGATCGCACCTTTGCGCCATTGCGCCAGCGCGCCGGACATCGACGAGGCGGTGACGTGGCTGGACGTCGTGGCGACCGCGACCGACGAGGGGATGCCGGTGAAGATCAGAAGCGGCGTCAGCAGGAATCCGCCGCCGACGCCCAACAGGCCCGACAGGAACCCGATCCCGCCGCCGAGGCCCAGCAGCAGCAGCCAGTGGACCGACATCTCTGCGATCGGCAGGTAGATTTCCATCCGCGGGCCGCGTCGGGTGACGAGACCCGCAATGTGCGTTGCCGGGGAGGGGCGGTCAACCTTGCGGCGCTATTTCCGGAACAGCGACTTCGACAGCCCGCTTTGACGGACCATCGACATCAGCGTCCCGGGCAGTATCTCGTCTCCAATGGCGTGATAGGCGACAATAACCAACCGGACGCCACCCGGGTCCTCGCGCCGGAACTTTCGATGGCTGCCGCGCTGACGATCTTCGATTTCGACAAATCCATTGCGCTCGAGAATCGCAATGAACTCGCGAAACGTACATTTCAGGCGTGGCAAGACACAGGAAACCCAACCGTTGAGTCGCTGGCGCTATTTTGACCGAAAATTGTTCTTGTGAAAAATCGAATCGCCCACATGAACCGCACAGCGAACGGTGCCCGGCGGTTGAGAAGCTTGGAACGTGCCGGTTCCGCTTCGGCGCGTGCGGCGTCGACATAATCGTTGATGGCGTTTTCCAGGGAGTTGCGCACTTCGCTCAGGGAGCGGCCTTGCACAGCCAGATCAAAATCCAAGCATAGGGCTTCCCAAGCGCCTTCATGCCCATGCGCCACGCAAATGAGCACCGGCTCCGGATAGGAAACTTTGCCTTGGCTGGACATGGACGCCAGTGAATCAGGAGGTGATTCGCGGGTCAAGGCGTTCTGTCATCGAACCTGCACGTAGGCCTTATGCAGCTGGGGAAAATCAACCTTGCGGCAGGTCGCCCTGCGTCGGCGCAACGTTGGCGCGGCTGTCGAGCGCGCCGGCGCGGAAGGTGTCGGCGGCGTGCTGCGCGGCCGATTTGTCGTCGGCGGAGAGCTGCGTCGCCAGCGCGTCGATGCGCGACTTGGATTCGGCGTCGCCGCCCGCCGCCGCGATGGCGTACCATTTGTAAGCATCGAGCAGGCTCTGCGGCACGCCCTGGCCGCGCTCATAGAGCACCGCGAGGTTGAACTGCGAATCGGCGAGGCCGAGACCCGCGGCCTTCGAGAACCAGCGCGCGGCTTCGCTGTAGTCCTGCTTTATGCCGGTGCCGCCGGCATAGGCGACGGCGAGGTTGTGCATCGCCTTGCGATTGCCCTGCATCGCCGCGGCCTGGTACCAGTGCGTCGCTTTCGCGGGATCCGCGGCGACGCCTTTGCCGCGCTCGTAGAGATAGCCCAGGCGATATTGCGCGACCGGCTCGCCGGCCTCGGCCGCGCGCTCGAGCCACTTGGCGGCTTGCGCTTCGTTCACCGCCACGCCTTCGCCGTTCAGGTATTTGAGGCCGACGATGGTCTCGGCTTTCGGGTTGCCGCCATTGGCGAGCGCGGTCAGGCGGTCGAGCGCGGGCACCGACGCGCTCTGCTGAGGGGCCGCGGGCACGGCATGAACCGGCGCCGGCGCGACCTGCTGCTGTTGCAGCGGCGGAACGGCGACGGGCTTGGCCGATTGCGGCGCGGCGTTGACGGTGTCGTCGCTCGGCGCCACGGCATGCAGCGGCGTGCCGGCTTCGGACGACGGTGCAGGCGCGGCCGGCTTCGGCGCGAACAGAGCGGCCAACCCGCTCGAATGCGTCGACGAGCCCAGACCCTGGCTGAGCACGATGCCGGCGACGAGCGCGACCGCGATCAGGATGCCGAGCGCGATCAGCACGGTGCGCGTGCGGCTGCCGCCTTCCGCAGGTTCGGCGGCTTTGGCGGCGCCCGTGCCCCAGGCGAAGCCGCGCGCGCCCTGCTCGGCTTCGGCGGCGCTGGCGGCGGCACGCGCGGAGCGGCGCGCGGCGGAAAGGAACGAGTCGCCGGCAGGCGGGGCCGCGGCGAAGGCATCGGCCACCGGAGGCGGCGCGAAGGGATCGTCGGCGAAAGGCGGGGGCGCGTCGAAGGCCTGCTGTACCGGCGCGAAAGGATCGTCGGCAGCCGACGCGAACGGATCGTGCGCGCGGAACGGCGGTGGCGCGCCGGGCGTCGGCACGTCGGGGAAGGGCGGCGCGTCGAAGGCGTGCGGCGCGGCCACGGGCGGAGGCGGCGGCGCGACGGCCTTGGCTTCGATGGACGCGAGCCGCGAGGCGGTGTCGTTCAGCGCGGCGCGGAATTCCGAGACCGTGTCGCGCTGGCGGTTCTCGGTCGCCTCGACGCGGTTCAACAGCTTCTTGAGATTGTCTTCGATGGCGCGCGCCGTCGCCGGCTCGCTGCCTTCGAGCTTCTCGATCAGGTCGCCGAGATTGCGCTCGATGCCGCTCAGCCGGCGCTCGACCTCGGGGTCGGTGCCGCGCGCGTCGAGCCTGGCGACGTTCTCCTCGATGCGGGCGATGCTGTGCTGCGTGGCCGCTTCGCGCGCTTCCTGGTCTTCGAGGATGCGCGCATGCAACTGCTCCAGCGCGCGCTCGAGCGACGTCGAATGGGTCTGCGAATTCTTCTCGATGGCATAGACGCGGTCGTCGAGCGCGGCGAGGCGGCTCTCGAGATTGCGCGCGCTGCCTTCGGCGTCGGCGCGGGCCTGGCCGATGCGCCCCGCCATGGCTTCGAGGTTGTCGGCGAGCGCTCCGATCTGGGCGGCCGATTGCGTCGCGTTCTCGGTGATCTGGTCGGCAAGACGAGTCAGGCCGGTATGCAGGCCCTTCACCGCGTCCTTCATGGTGCTCTGCGCGTTGACGCGCTCGACGCGCTCCAGCCGGTCGGCGAGGCCTATGACATGCGCGCCCATCTGGTCGAAGGCCTGCGCCTGCTCGCGCGCGGCGATGTTCATCTCGGTCGCGGCCTTGCTCATGGCGCGGTTGTTTTCGACCTGCGTGCGCTCCTGGCTTTCCATCCGGCGCGCGACGCCCTTGAGCTGCTCCTCGATGCGGCGATAGACGTCGCTGGTTTCGGAAGCGCTGCGCGAGACGCGCTCGAGCATCTCGTCGGTCTCGCGGGCCGAAGGCGGCGGTGCCGGCTCTTCGGGACGATAGGTTCGGGCATAGCTGTCGCGGGTCAATTCGTCCTCATCCCCGGCGTCGGCAAAGCTGCGCAGGATGCGCCGCGTGAGCCATTCGCCGACCGACAGGCCTTCCCGTCTTGCCGCTGCGCGTGCCGCTTCGCGCGCTTCGGGCGGAATCCCTGCCACATTCCAAGGAAGATCAGACCGCATTTCGAATCACTGAGCGACGCACCCTCAAGCATAAGTACCGGCGGCAAGATATAGTGTAAAGCAACGTCGCTGGCCCGAAGCATGGGCCTGTTCCCGGCTTTTCTTCCGGGCAACATCTTCCACGGACAGGATTAATGCGCGGTTAGCGCTTGTCTCCGAACGCGACGCCTGCGCGCGCGAGCTCACCGCCGAGGCGCCCCGTCAACCAGCGGAAGAACATCCGATAGTCCGAGATCAGCGACCAGAGCGGATAGGTGAAGGTGGCGGGGCGGTTGTGCTCGATGAAGAAGTGGCCGATCCAGGCCGGACCGTAGCCGCCGATGAGGGCGCCGGCGACGAACCACATGTTGCCCGTTACGACCGTGCCCACGATGCAGCCGAGCGAGATCGCGGTGCCGACATAGTGGATCGCGCGCGTCTGCGGCTTGGAATGCTCCTGCAGGTAATAGGGCCAGAAATCCGCGTAGCTTTCGATCGGGCGGTTGGTGCTCATGGCGTCTTCTCCTCCTCGTGCGGGGGAAGCCCCAGATGCGTCGCGAACAGCGCGGTGACATAGACCGTGTCGCCGTTCACCGCCGCGCCGACGCCGGCCATATCGTAGTCCTTGAAGGCGAGGTTGTCGCGATGCTGCGGGCTCGCCAGCCACTGATCGACGAAGCCGCGCGCGAATTTCGGCACGTCGACGCCGAGCGCCTTGGTGTAGTGCAGCGCGCCCAGGTTCTCGCCGAGCAGGCCCTGGAACTTCGCGTCCTCGGCCATCAGCAAGGTTGCCGAGGTGTCGCCGTTCGGCGCGGCGTGGGCGTAGTAGTTCTTGTCCGCCATGTCGGATGCACGCTTGCGCGCGATGTCGCCGAGCTCGGGATCGATGGCGAGCGGCCGCGCATCGGGATCGATCTTCGCGCGCTCCTCGACGATGAGCACCGCGATGCGCGTCTCCAGCGCCGCCATCTGGGTGTGCGGATCGGGCGGCGGCGGTGGGGGCGGCGCAGGCGGCGCCGTCCCGGCGCAGGCCGAGAGCAACAGCGCAACGATGAGGACGGCAGCGCGGCGCATCTATTCCGGCCAAACTTACTCGGGGAGAAACTCGAACAGGCCCGCGGCGCCCATGCCGCCGCCGATGCACATCGTCACGACACCGAGCTTGGCCTTGCGCCGCCGGCCTTCGAGCAGGATGTGGCCCGTCATGCGCGCGCCCGACATGCCGTAGGGATGGCCGATGGAGATCGCGCCGCCGTTCACGTTGAGCTTGTCGCGCGGGATCTCCAGCCGGTCGGCGCAATAGAGCACCTGCGCCGCGAAGGCTTCGTTGAGTTCCCACAGATCGACGTCGGAGACTTTGAGGTTGTGGCGCTCGAGCAGGCGCGGCACCGCGAAGACCGGGCCGATGCCCATCTCGTCGGGCTCGCAACCCGCCACCGCGAAGCCGCGGAACAGCGCAAGCGGCTTGATCCCGCGCTTGGCCGCGACCGCGCCGTCCATGATCACGCAGGCCGCCGCGCCATCGGCGAATTGCGAGGCGTTGCCGGCGGTGACGTATTTGCCTTGGCTGATCTTCATCCCGCCCTGGAGCACGGGCTTCAGCGCCTGAAGGCCCTCCAGCGTCGTGTCGGGGCGATTGCATTCGTCATGGGTGACCGTGTACTCGACGACCGATTCCTGGCCCGTCGCCTTGTCGGTCTTCTTCATCTTGGTGGTGAGCGGGACGATCTCGTCCGCGAACTTGCCGGCCTGCTGGGCCGCGGCGGTGCGGCGCTGGCTTTCCAGCGCATATGCATCCTGGCGGTCGCGGGCGACGCCATAGCGCTCCGACACGATCTCCGCGGTCTCGATCATCGAGATCCAGAGCTCGGGCTTGACCTGCATCAGGTGCTCTTCGGTCAGGTTCTTGGTGTTCATCCCGCCCATCTGCACCAGCGAGATGGATTCGACGCCGGAGCCGATCGCGACCGGCGTGCCTTCGACGACGATCTGATGCGCCGCCACCGCGATGGCCTGCAGTCCGGACGAGCAGAAGCGGTTGATCGTCGTGCCGGCGGTCGTCACCGGACAGCCGGCCCACACCGCCGAGAGCCGCGCGATGTTCATGCCGGTCGCGCCTTCGGGCTGCGCGCAGCCCATCACCACGTCCTCGACCTCCTTCGGATCGAGCCCGGCGCGGGCGACGGCGTGCTTGATCGCGTGGCCGCCCATGGTCGCGCCATGGGTCATGTTGAAGCCGCCGCGCACGGATTTGGCGAGACCGGTGCGCGCGGTCGAGACGATGACGGCTTCTCTCATGACGTCCTCCAAATATCCGGAGGACTATAGATCAGATATAGGCGCCCTGATCCACGAGTTCCGGCGCCGCCCGCTTGCGCGAGCGATGCGCGATCATGCGCTCGTGCAGGTGACGCACGGTGCGGCTGCCCGTGGTCGCGAACAGGAACGGGAAGAGGCCGTGCAGCAGGCAAGCGAGGCCGGCGGCGATCATGCGGGTGCCGAAATGCGTCGCGCTGTCGAGATGCTCCCAATAGGTCTCGCCGACAGTTTCGGGATGCTCGGTGAACGCGCGCATGGGGACGCCTTCCGTGTGGACGCGGGGATGATGCACCGAAGCCCGCGAGGATTTCATTATCGAATTCACTCTAATATCGTGACTCTGTGGAAATTTATTCCCCTTTATGATAATTTTGTAGAATGATTGATCGCATCGACCGCAAGATTCTGGAATGCCTGCAGCGCGATGCCTCGTCGAGCGTCGCCGACCTCGCCGAGCGCGTCGGCCTCTCCACCACGCCGTGCTGGAAGCGCATCCGGCGGCTGGAGGACGAGGGCTATATCCAGCGCCGGGTGGCGCTGGTCGATCGCGCCAAGCTCGGCCTCAAGGTCGCCGTCTTCGTCAGCGTCCGCACCAACGAGCACGATGCGGCCTGGCTCGAGAATTTCGCCCGCATCGCCTCCACCTTTCCCGAGATCGTCGAGCTCTACCGCATGAGCGGCGACGTCGACTATCTGATGAAGATCGTGGTCGCGGATGTAGAAGGCTACGACCGCTTCTACAAGAAGCTCATCAAGGCGGTGAAGCTGACCGACGTCTCCTCTGCGTTCGCGATGGAGCAGATCAAGTACACGACCGAGCTGCCCGTGGGCGAAGCGGCGCTTTAGGTCGTGCGCCGCTCCGGATCGTGCTTCCAATAGACGTAGGAGCTCGCGATCCCGATCAGCGCGCTCGCGGTCAGGGTCGCGGCGAGCACGACGCCGGCCGCCGTGGTGCCGATTGCGAAGCGCGTCGCGAGCGCCGCGAGCGCGCTGAACACGAACAGCCTTGCCATCACGCGATGCGATTTCTCCCAGGAAAGATCGCTCGAAAGCGTCCAGGGCGTGCGCACGCCGAGGAAGAAGTTGGGCCGCACCTTGCCCAGATAGTTGCCGCCGACGCCGATCATCACCGGCACCGCGATCATCACCGCGCCGGGAACGTCGGTGACGATGCCGGCGGCGTTGAAGACGACCAGCGCGTGGATGAGCGCGAGCACGGTCAGCCCGCCGATCCAGAAGGCGAAGAACGCCTTGCGGCTGGCGATCAGGTTCTCGCGCCGGGGCTCGATGCGCGGCACGAGCAGGAGCAGCAGCAAGAGGCCGAGCGCGATTGCCGGCCCCGTGACGAGGCCGGTCTCCTTCGACATCGTGCCGTTCACCTGGCCGTCGATGCCCCAATGGGTGGCGAGGCGCACGCCGTCGGGCAGCACGAACCATCCCCAAACGCTGATCGCGACCATCGCCGCGAACAGGACAAGGCTCATCGCCAATGGCAGACGCAGGTTCATGTGATTTGTCCCTCCGGCATTTGACTCTCGGGCTCTGGCGCCTCGGTTCCGGCGATGGACATCAAGGCCGCCATCGCTTCCTCGAGCACGCTCATGTTCAGGCGATAGATGATCGAGGTGCCCTTGCGCTCGGTGGTGACCAGATCGGCCGCCTTCAGGACCGCGAAATGTCCCGACAGGGTCGGCTTGGCCAAGTCGAAGCGCTCCGCCAGCTCGCCGGCGGACAACGGCCGTTCACGCAGGTATTTCAGGATCTTGCGCCGGACCGGATGGGCCAGGGCATCGAACACATCGCTCATATTTGTTATTTAGCGAATTACCGAAATATATTCAAGAGGGCATCGGCCGGGACCAGGCAAGGACGGCGGGATCAAGGGGCGGAAGCCGCCTTCGCCGCATTGCGGTCGGTCAGCCGCCGGAACCAGGCATATTGCAGGAAGAACAGCGCGACGATGATGCCGGTGGGCACGAAGGTCGCGTAGATCGCCCACACCGCGAAGTCGAACAGCAGCGCGACCGCGACGTTGACCAGCGAGAAGCCGATCATGATCGCCGCCCAGAGCTTCTCGGCCAGGAACACGGTGCGGCGCGGGATGTTCTTGCGCGCGTCGTCGGGAAGATAGGGCGTCATCCAGTCGTTCAGCACCATGAACAGGCCGACGGCGCCGTCGATGAAGCTCGGCTTGAGCTTGATGTAGAGCTCGTTGTGGAACAGCACCGTCATCGCGCCCAGCGCCGTCACGACGCCGAGGCTCAGCCAATGCAAGGGCCCGACGGGCTCGCGCGCGAGCTTCTTGAGGCCAAGCTGGACGAGGCCGATGCCGACGCCGGTGCCGGCCGCGATATAGACGCTGTGCAGCCCCGAAACGTGGAAGCCGTTCTTGGCGATGAAGAAGCTCGCCGCGAAGGCGATCGCCGCCATGAGGTCGAGGACGATGGGCTTTGCGACCTGCAAAGGGCTCATGACAACCCGGCGGTTAGTGCGTGCCGCCGGCGATGGCGGGGTATCGCAGTGTGAAGGTAAGCGCTCCCGCCAGCGCGACAAGGCCCAGCACGGCGGAAATCGCTTCGGGGAGGCCCGCATACAACGCGGCTGCGTCGAGCACCGCCATCAGCGCCAAGGCCAGCGCCCAGGCGGCGGAGAACAGGATATGGCGCTGCGGCCGACCGTCGTCCGGCGCGTATTGGCGGGTGAACGGCGCGCCGCGCAGGAATGCGAGCAGCATCGCGGCCAAGAGCACGCCTTCGACGGCGAGCCGCACCGCGGCCGCGGGCACGTTGCCCGGGATGAACCCCGCGCCCAGCGCGCCCAGCCCGAACAGGATCGTGCTCGTCGCGTCGAAGGGCCGGATCTTCCCCGTCTCGAGGAACGCCTGCAGCCCGAGCGTGAAGGCGGCCGCGAACGCCACCCATAGCGCCATGCTCATCGACAGGCCGAGCAGCAGCACGAAGGCGCCGAACGGCGCCAGCCCCAGGAGCAAAGCGGCGGGAAAGCCCGCGCGCGCAGGATGGCCCGCGCGCGCGGCGACGGTCTTTCGCTCCATGCCTAGTGCTGGGCAGGCGCCGGAGCCGCGGCGGTGCCGGTCTTGCGCTGCGCGTAGACGGTCCAGACATGGGCGACCTTCATCCAGGCCGGATCCCCCGACACTTTCTGGAAGGCGGCCGCCGCATCCGCGTTCTTGCCTTGCGCGGCGAGCGAGGCGCCCAGGATCATGTACGCCTCGTTCATGTCCTTGATGCCGCCTTTGGCGATGGCGCGGTTGGCGACCTCTTCGGCCTGGGCGTATTGCGCATAGCCGTAATAGGTCTCGGCCACCTTCACGTCGTAGTCGCCGGTCTTCTTCGCTTTCGCCTCGGCGTCGAAGGCGGGCAGGCTCTTCTTGTCGCCCGGCACCTTCGCGCGCGCCGCGTTCAGCGCCGCCGAGGTCTTGTCGCCCGGCTTGAGCACGCCGGTCGACTGGCCGTGCTCGAGGAACGCCACGGTCTCGGCCGGATAGCCGGCCTTGGTGGTGATGTCGGCGATGACCGTGTAGTCGTCGGCGATCAGCTCGGCATTGGTGACGACCAGCAGGCGATAGAGATAGAGCGCCTTGGTCTCGTTCACGCCCTTGACGAAGGCGTTGAGGATCACGTCGTGCCATGCGCGGGGATCGTTGTAGCTCTGCGCGACCATCTCGAGATTGCGGTTCGCGGCTTCCGGATCGTTCTTCATCTGGACACGGGTGAGGATGTCCAGGATGGCCTGGTCGGGCGTGCGGCCCGCGGCCGTCGCCGCCTTCTGCTCGGCCTCGGCGATCGCTTGAGCCTTCTGCGTGTTGCCGGCATTGTAATAGGCGACGGCGATCGTGCCGGCGACCTTGCTGTCCAGCGGCCCGAGCGCTTCGAGCTTGGCGCCGTAGACGGCGACCTTGTCCATGCGCTGCGCGTTGTTGTCGATCAGCACCGTGTTGGTCAGCACCTCCTTGGCGTTCTCGGGCGGCAGCGCCGGCGAGTCCGACATCGCCTCGAAGACGAGGGCTGCGTTCTTCCAGTCCTGCTGCTGGATATAGATGCTGCCGAGGAACTGGTTGATCGTGTAGTCGTCGAACGGCGTGCGGTCGGCCACCGCCTGCGCCTCCTTCACATGGGAGAGAGCGGTTGCCAGGTCGTTGGCCTTCATCGCGGTCTGCGCTTCGGAGAGCGTCTTGGCGACGTCGCGGGTGAGCTTCGGCGCGTCGGCGGTATATCCCGGCGTGGCCGCGAACGCGGCAACGGCGAAAAGCCCCGCAAGGGCAAAGCGGGCGAACGGCACTCTCATGGCATTTCCTCTTCTCAGTGTTGAAACGACGCGCCCCGTCGAGGCCGCATCTAAAGGCGGAATGAGACTTTACCGGGTCAGGGCGGTGTTTCCAACGTGGCGGGGCTAGCGATATTGCGGCGCAGCGCGAAACTTCCTATCACCTTTCAGGGCTTGGGAAAAACGAAAGATGAGCCACGCGGCGATGCGCCTGCCCGACGGCGCGGAAGACATATCGAGCGGCGGGTTCAATCTCTTCGCCGGACCGTTCTATCGCCTGCCCGACGCGGGCGAGACGCGCCGCTTCGCCTTCATCGCGCTGCCCAAGCACATGAACGCGTCCGGCACGGTGCATGGCGGGCTGTTGATGACCTTCGCCGACATCGCGATGAGCCGCACGTCCAGGCTTTCGACCGGGGCGCGCTCCTGCAGCACGGTGTCGCTGTCGTGCGACTTCGCGGGGCCGGGGCGCCAGGGCGACCTGATCGAGATCGCCGTGACGGTGACGAAGAAGACGCGCACGCTCGTGTTCCTCTCGGGGCAGCTTACCACGGGCGAGCGCGCCGTGATGACGGCGACGGGGCTGTGGAGGATCGTGCAATGAGCGGCCCGCGCGACGGCTATAGCGAGGTCCGCCTGCTCGATCCGTTCGAGATCCATGTCGGGCCGGCGTTCTCCGCCGGCGAGAAGGGCGCGCGGCGCTATGCGTTCCGGGCCGAGCCGCGTCACTGCAACATGCGCGGCGTCGTCCATGGCGGCATGCTGATGACCTTGGCCGACATGACGCTCGGCCAGGCGGTGTGGGACGCGACCGACAACGCCGCCTGCGTCACGCTCAACATGCAGACCCAGTTCCTCAAGCCCGCCATGGCCGGCGAATGGATCGAGGTCGCGCCCGAGCTGACGCGGCGCACGCGCGGCATGGTCTTCATGCGCGGCGACTTCACCGTCGGCGGCGAGCTCGTGATGACGGTGCAGAGCGTGTGGAAGCTGCTTGGGCAGGACTAAGCCAGCGTAACCCGATCTTTACCACGATCTGCAACGCTCGGTCGGGGATCAGGGCGGCTTGAGAGGAATGCGCAGAGAAGGCGCCGCAGAGCTCGTGCTGGGAACGGTGCAGCTCGGGCTGAGCTACGGCGCGGCCAACCGCACCGGAAAGCCGTCGCGCCGCGCGGCGCTCGGCCTGGTGCGCAAGGCGGCGCAGGCCGGCATCCGCGACTTCGACACGGCGCGCGCCTACGGCGATTCCGAGGACCGCGTCGGCGAAGCGCTGGCGGGCCGCAAATCCGTGCGCGCGATCACCAAGCTGAGCCCTTTGTCCGAGCTTGCGCGCCATGCTTCGCGCCGCGAGGTCCACGCCGCGGTCGATGCCAGCATCGAGCAGTCGCTCGCCGCGCTGCGCCGCGACCGGCTCGACTGTCTGCTGCTGCATCGCGCGCAGCACATGTGGGCCTTCGACGGCGCGATCTGGGAGCGGCTGATCGAGCGCCTCGAGGACGGAAGCGTCCTGGCGCTCGGCGTCTCGGTGCAGTCGCCGATGGAGGCGCTGGCCGCGCTCGCCTGTCCCGACGTCGTGCATCTGCAATTGCCGTTCAACCTGCTCGATTGGCGCTGGCGCGCGGAAGGCTTCCAGGCCTGCCTCGCCGCGCGGCCGGGCGTGACGGTGCATGCCAGGAGCGCGTTCCTGCAAGGCATCCTCGCGGTGCACGATCCGAATGTGTGGCCGCTCGTGCACGGCGTCGACGCGCCGGCGATGGTGCGCATGATCGCGACCTTGACCGAGATCTTCGACCGCGAGACGCCGGCCGATCTGTGCCTGGCTTACGTGCGCGGGCAGCGCTGGATCGACGGCGTCGTGGTCGGCCTCGAATCCGAAGAGCAGCTCGACGACAATCTGCGCCTGTTCGTGAAGCCGCCTTTGACGGCGGAGCAATGCGAGTCCGTCGCCGCGCGCATCCCGCGCCTTCCCGTGGCGCTGCTCGATCCGTCGCGCTGGCCGAAAGCATGAGCGCAACCATCGCCTTCGTCTCGGGCGCCGCGGGGCATCTCGGCCGCGAGATGAGCCGCGCGCTGTGCGAGACGGGCGCGCATGTCGTCATCAACGGCCGCGACGAGGCCAGGCTCAAAGACTTCGAAGGCGAGCTGCGCGGCCACGGCTTCTCCGTCGAGCGCGCCGCGTTCGACATGATGGATTTCGAGCGGGTGCGCGCCTTCTTCGCCGGCCGAGACCGCTTGCACGTGCTCGTCAACAATGCCGTGAGCATGACGCCCAAGCCCTTCGGCGATCTTCAGCCTACGGACTTTGCCGCGACCTATGCGAGCAGCGTCACGGCTGCTTTCGAGGCCGTGCGCGCGGCGCGGCCGGCGCTGAAAGCGGCGCAGGGTGCAAGCGTCGTCAACATTGCGTCGATGTATGGCGCCGTGGCGCCCGATGCGCGGATCTATGCCGAGCCCGGCCGGCAGAGCCCCTTCCACTATGGCCCCGCCAAAGCCGCGCTGATCCAGCTCACCCGTCATTTGGCGGCCGAGCTCGGGCCCGAGAACATTCGCGTGAACGCTTTGGTCCCCGGGCCGTTTCCCAAGGCTGAGGTGGTTAAGGACAATCCCGAATTCGCCGCGCGACTGTCGGCAAAGACGATGCTCGGCCGCACCGGCGGCGCGGAAGAAATCCGCGGCCCCCTGCTGTTCCTGGCGTCGCCGGCGTCGAGCTACGTCACCGGTGCGGCATTGACGGTCGATGGCGGTTGGACGGCATGGTGAGCTAGAAGATGAACATGGCTTTCCTTTCCTCGTTCCGCGCCGGCCAGGAGACGCTCTACCCCGACGCGTTGCGCGCGCGGCTGCGCAACTTCCCGCTGCTCCAGGACCTGAACGACAATGCGCTCAAGCGCGTGCTCGGCGAGGCGAACTGGTTCGGCCTGCCGGGCGGCATGGAGCTCAAGCGGGACGGCGAGAACGCGCAAGCGCTGTTCCTGGTCGTGACCGGAAGCCTCGGCGTCTTCGTCGAGGACGGCGAGCACAAGCAGAGGCGCTGCGTCGCCCATGTCGGCGCCGGCGAGACCGTCGGCGAGATGTCGCTGATCTCGGGCGAGAAGGAGCATTCGGCCGAGATCGTGGCGCTGCGCGACACCGAGCTGCTGCGCATCTCGCCGCAGGGCTTCGATGCGCTCATCACGCGCCATCCGCGCGTCATGCTCAATCTCATGCGCGTGCTGGTGAAGCGGCTGCAGGAGACGACGCGCAACCCGACCGACGGCGCGCGGCCGCGCACCTTCGCGCTGGTGCCGCTGCAGGAGGGCCTCGCCGACGAGACGATTGCCCAGCGCCTGGCCTCTGCGCTGAACGAGATGGGCTTGAAGGCGGCTGTGCTCGACGCGTCGGCCGCCGAGCAATCGGCCGCGTGGTTCAACGCCTACGAAGCCGCGCACGACGCGGTGTTCTATCGCGGCGACGCGCCGGACTCGGCGTGGACGCATCTTTGCCTGCGCCAGGCGGACAAGGTGCTGCTGCTGGCGCGCTCGGACCGGCCGCTGCCGCTCAAGCCCATGCAGATGCCGGCCTATAAGGAGCGCGCGGGGGCGCTGCCCGAGCTGCTGCTGCTGCATCCTTCGGGCAACGCCAACCTGCCCGAGCATTTCGCGGTGCGCAGCGGGGTATTCGAATCCCATCATCATATCCGGGCCGGCAACACGGCCGACGTCCAGCGCTTGGCGCGCTTCATCGCCGGACGCGCGGTCGGCATCGTGCTCGCGGGCGGCGGCGCGCGCGGCTTCGCCCATATCGGCATCTTGAAAGCGCTGGCCGAGGCCGGCGTGCCCTTCGATCATCTGGGCGGCACCTCCATGGGCGCGATCATCGCCGCCGGCATGGCCGCGGAATGGAGCATCGAAGAGCTGACCGCGCGCGTCCGCGCCGCCTTCGTCGAGGTCAATCCGCTTTCCGACTACACCTTGCCCTTGATCGCGCTGGTGCGCGGCAAGAAGGTCTCGACCCTGCTGCGCCAGCACTTCGGCGACGTGCGCATCGAGGAATTGCCCAAGCCGTTCTTCTGCGTCTCGTCGGACCTCACGACCGGCCGCATCCACGATCACCGGAGCGGCGCCTTGTGGCGGGCGCTGCGCGCGAGCGTGGCGCTGCCCGGCATCCTTCCGCCCGTGACGCATCACGGCCATCTGCTCGTCGACGGCGGCGTGATGAACAACCTTCCCGTCGACGTGATGCGCCAGCGCGAGAGCGGGCCGATCATCGCGTCCGACGTCACCGGCGAGATCGACCTCCAGGTGCGCGACGACCGCTATGGCGAGCGGCCGTGGTGGTGGCTGATCGCGCAGCGCATGCGCGGCACGCCGTCGATCATCTCGATCCTGATGCGCTCGGGCACCGTGGGCTCGGAAGCGCAGCGCCGCGTCGTGCGCGAGCAGGCGGACTACCTCTTCGAGCCGCCGCTTCCGGACATCGGTCTTCGCGACTGGCAGAGCTTCGACCGCGCCATCGCCGAGGGCTACGAGCACGCGCTCCAGCGCATCGAGAAGAACGGCGTGCCCTTGACCGGCGCCTGGATCGACAGCCCGGTGCGGCACCGGGTGGCTTGAGCTGCACTCGGCGGGCAGGCTATTTTTTTGTCGTCGATTTTCCGCGCTTCTTGTGGCGCTGTTTTGTTTGCTTCCTTGTTGGCCTTCCGGCAGCCCTCGAGCTGCGCGCTCTCCTTTCCTCTTCGATCTTCCGAGGTTCGATATCTGGGGGGGCTGTTTTTTGGGGAAGCGATAACGACACTTCGCGCACGCGCTGAACCGATTTTAGCGCTTCCAGAGCAGCCTCAATGTCGGGCTTTCCCCTGATGCTGATTTTTACGTCGTCGATCTCGATCTCGATGAAGTTGTCTTTGGTGTATTTTCGCCATTTCACGAAGCCGTCGATAATGTGCTTCAGGAACGCGCCGAACGCTGTGGCGCCCGCAAAAGTGATGACAAGATGGTAAGAGACGAAATAAGCCTCGGGACCAACGTTATAGTCCGTCTGCCACCTAGTCTCCTCGATCCTGGCGTCAAGCTTCCAGCTGTCTGATCCTAGCAGATGATCTCGAATAGGATGGTCTGCACAGACGTGAACGATGAATTTGGACATGGCTCGCTTCCCGCTGTCATAGCCTGGGCCAGTCCGCCGTCACCCCCGCCTGAGCGGCAGCAAATCCCCGAACGCGGCGTCGCGCTTCTCGTGGCGCGCGGTGAGGGCTTCCTTCATGTCGGTCTCGGGGTTGTACATGCCCGCCTGCCAGGTCGCGATGTAGTCGAGGCCGTCGGCGATGGAGTGGTCGCGGGCGTAGTTGATCATCACCTTCGAGCCGTGCACGGCGAGCGGCGATTTGGCGGCGATGTCGCGCGCCACCGCCATCACATGCGTCAGCATCGCCTCCTGCGTCGGGAACAGCTCGTTGACGAGGCCGAGCGCATGGGCCTTGCGCGCGGGCAGCCGGCGCCCCGAATAGGCCAGCTCGCGCAGCACGCCCTGCGGCAACAGATGACAGAGCCTGGGGAAGGTGCCGACGTCGGCGGTCATGCCGATATTGATCTCCTGCACCACGAAGAACGCGTCCTCGGTCGCATAGCGGCAATCGCAGGCGCTGGCGAAATCGACGCCTCCCCCGACGCAGCCGCCCTGGATCGCGGCGAGCACGGGAAGGCGCGCGCGGTCGATGACGTTGAAGGTCTCCTGGATGTCGAGCACGCTCTGGCGCAGGATCGCCGCGCGCCGCCCGCGCTCCTGCGCCGCGCGCTCGGTGCCGATGGTCGTGCTCTTGGCGAAGACCGACAGGTCCATGCCCGCGGTGAAATGCCTGCCCGTCGACGAGACCACGATCACCCGCGCCTTGGCGTTGGCGTCGAGATCGCGCACGATCTCCGGCAGCTCCTTCCAGAACTCCGGCACCATCGTGTTGAGCTCGTCGCCGCGCTTCAGCTGAAGATGCGCGACCTTGTCCTCGATCTCGAGGTTGAAGCAGCGATAGGTCATGGCGTTCCCGAACGTTGGTTTTGCGGGCACGCTAGCACCGGCGCGCCGCGCCTGCGAGGGTTGAGAACTTGCCCCTACGAAACGGCGCGTTTGCGCGGGCTCGAGCGCTCGGTTACGACTCGCGCGAGAACCACCGGAGGCCGCCCATGCCCATCATCTACGACGAGCTCATGCAGGCGAAAGAGACGGGCCTGACCGCAAGCTATGGCGACCGCGAGACCATGCTCTACGCGCTCGGCATCGGCTTCATGCGCGATCCGATGAACCGGGACGAGCTGAAATTCGTCTACGAGAACAATCTGCAGACCGTGCCCACCATGGCCACCGTGATCGGCTGGGGCAAAGGCGGCACCATGGCGCGCTCCGGCATCAACTACCTGATGGTGGTGCATGGCGAGCAGCGGCTGACGATGCACAAGCCGCTCCCCTATGCGGCCGAGGTCACCTTCGACGAGCGCATCCTGGGCATCTACGACAAGGGCAAGGACAAGGGCGCGGTTATCCTGATGGAGCGCGTGATGAGCGAGAAGGGCGGCGACAAGCTCTGCACGCTCGTGAACACGATCTTCGCGCGCGGCGACGGCGGCTTCGGCGGACCGAAGGACGGCGCGCCCGAGCCGCATCCGATCCCGGCGCGCGCGGCCGATCTGGCGCACGATTGCGACACGCGTCCCGACCAGGCCTTCCTCTATGCGCTGTCGGGCGACCGCAACCCGCTGCACCGCGATCCCAACATCGCCAAGATGGCGGGCTTCCCGCGGCCGATCCTGCACGGGCTATGCACCTATGGCGTCGCCTGCCGCGCCATCGTCTCGACGATCTGCGAATACGATGCGACGAAGATCGCGGGCTTCGACGTGCGCTTCTCCGCCCCGGTGTTCCCGGGCGAGACCATCGCGACCGAGATGTGGAAGGACGGCAACGTCGTCTCGTTCCGCTGCAAGGCGAAGGAGCGCGACGCCGTCGTCATCAACAACGGCAAATGCACGCTCGCGAGCTAGAGGCCGCGCGCGACGCGGCGGCGCTCCATCCGCGCGATGCCGGACGCGCGCTTGCCCATGGCGAGGCGCTGCTTGCGGCGGGTCGGCTGCCCGAGGCGATCGCCGAGCTGCAGCGCGCGCTGCGTCTCGACTACACCCTTGCCGATGCGCGGTTCGCGCTCGGCCGCGCCTGGCTCGAGGCCGGCGAGCCGGACAAGGCGCTCGAAGCGTTCGATCATCTCGAGGAGGACGACGAGGTCGCGCCGCTGATCGCCAAGGCGCGGGCGATGAGGACCCAAGCGCGCTCCGACGCCTTCTATGTGCGCCATCTCTTCGACCAGTTCGCCGCGGACTACGACCAGCGGATGATCGGGCAGCTCGCCTATGGAGCGCCGGCCATCCTGCGCGCCTTGGCGGACATGGTGATGCCGGGCAGAGCGGGGCTCGACATCCTCGACCTCGGCTGCGGCACCGGGCTGACGGGTCTCGCGTTCCAGGATCTGGCGCGGCGGCTCGACGGCATCGATCTCAGCCCCGCCATGGTCGAGAAGGCGCGCGCCCGGGACCTCTATGACCACCTGGCCGTCGGCGATATCGAGGAGGCCGCGGGCGCGTACGACCTCTGGCTGGCAGCGGACACATTGGTCTATCTGGGCGATCTCGACCGCGTCTTCGCGGCGGCCCGGCGCAGCCTGAAGCCGGGCGGCGCCTTCCTCTTCACCGTCGAGCGCAATCCGGACGCCGGTTTCGCGCTCGGCCCCAAGCGGCGCTGGCGGCATGCGGAAGACTATCTGCGCGATTTGGCCGCCCGGCACGGCTTCGACATCGCGGGATTGATGGTCTGCGCGCCGCGCCACGAGGCGGGCGCGCCCGTCGAAGGCTTCGCGGTCGCTTTGTCCGCAACGAATTAGATCATCGCACGTTCTTTCCAGCGAGCGGGAGAGCTCGTCAGGGGAAGAACACGATCATGGCTGCCATCGACACCGACATCGGAATCGTCACGCCCGCGTTCCAGCCCGGACGCCGCAAGGCGACCCTGGCGCTCAGCGGAACCGCCATCGGGCTCGGCGTCGCCATCGCGTCGTTCCTCTGGCATGGCGGCGACGGCAACGCGGCGCGCTATGCCGCCCAAATGGTGTTCCGCGCCGCGTCGATCGCGTTCCTCGTCTACTACCTCGCGGTGCCGCTGGCCCGGCTGGTCCGCACCCCGGCGACCCTGGCGCTGGCGCGCCAGCGCACCGGCCTCGCGCTCGCCTTCGTCTGCATCTATGCGGTGTTCCTGGGCTGCACGCTGGCGCCGGACTATATGAGCCATGCGCGCGTGCCGCTGGCCACGCTGACCTTCTGCGCCTTTTCGGGACTGGTCCTCGCCGTCGTGCTGGCGGGCGAATATGCCGGCCGCGCCGCCCCCGGATGGCGCTCGGCCTGGCGGGCGATGGAGACCTTGGGCGTCGCCTATTTCTGGCTGGTCTTCGCCGTCGACGATCTGAACCACATCGCCGGCCCGCACCGCGTCGACCACTATTACGACGTGTCGCTGCTCGCGTTCACCTTGGCGGTGCTGGTGCGCTTTGCCGACAGCTTCGTGCAGCGCTACCGCCTGATGCCGGAACTCCACTAGACTGGGGGCATGACCCTCAGAATCGCGATCCTGATCTTCGACGACGCCGAGGAGCTCGATTTCGTCGGGCCCTGGGAAGTCTTCACCATGGCCAACGAGATGGCCAAGCGCGCGGACAAGCCCGTGCCGCACGAGGTGTTCCTCATCGCCGAGCGCGACGCTCCCGTGCGCTGCGCCAAGGGCATGCGCGTGCTGCCCGACACGACGATCGCGGATGACCGGCCGATCGACGTGCTGCTGGTCCCGGGCGGGCAGGGCACGCGGCGCGAGGTCGGCAACCGGGCGCTGCTCGGCTGGATCGCCAAGGTCGCCGAACGCGCGCAATGGGTGACGAGCGTGTGCACCGGCGCGATGCTGCTCACCGCTTCGGGCCCGGCCAAGGGCAAGCGCGTGACCACGCATTGGGCCTTCGTCGAGACCTTGCGCGCGCGCAAGGAAGCGGCCGCGGTGCTCGCCGACACGCGCTACGTGCGCGACGGCAATGTCGTGACCGCGGCCGGCGTCTCGGCCGGCATCGACATGGCGCTGTGGCTGGTGGGCGAATGGCACGGCGCCGATTTCGCGAGGACCGTGCAGCGCGGCATGGAATACGATCCGGCCCCGCCCTATCAGCAGGGTGCGTAATATGCTTCACTGCCCGATAGCGAAAACAGTGGAGAACAAGCGGTCATGTTGAAGAAGGCTCTTCTGGGTTGCGCGTTGGCGCTTGCGGCGACGCCGGCCTTTGCCGATTTTTCCTCGTGCTACGAGCCGATCGCGCCCGTCGCCGTCGACGGCGCCACGGCCGACGAAAAGCAGATGATGCATGCGCAGTCCGACGTGAAGGACTTCATCAAGGCGTCCGACGACTACCAGGTCTGCCTGCAGTCGCAGTACCAGAAGATGAAGAAGGACGCGGCGAACGCCAAGGACAAGAAGCCGATCGATCCGTCGATCACCGACGATCTGAACAGCCGCATCGGCGCGAACCAGAAGCTCAAGGAAAAAGTCGGCGCCGAGTTCAATTCCGCCGTCGGCCTCTACAAGCAGAAGCATCCCTAAACGCCCACGAATCGCCTATCATGCGGCGATGAGCGAGCCCGTGCCCAACCGCGTCGAGCGCCGCGCGCGACAGCGCTCGGCCGCGCGTGCGTCGATCCTCGACGCGGCCCGGGTGGTGGCGGCGCGCGACGGCGCGCGCAATCTCTCGCTGCGCTCGGTCGCTGCCGAAGCCGGCTTCGCGCCGGCCGCGCTCTACGGCTATTTCGCGGGCAAGGACGAGCTTCTGCTCGCGCTCGCGGCGGAAGATCTGAGCGCGCTGTCGCGGGCGATGCGCGAGGCGGGCGCAGGCGCCAATGCCGGCGAAAACAGGCTCGGCCGCGCGGCGGCGGCGGCGCTCGATCTGCTGCGCAACAACGAGACCTTCGCCGCGGCGCAGGCCGCGCTCCCGGCCGAGGCGGGCACCGGCGAAGCCGAGCGCCTGTTCAACGGCCGCATGATCGCGGCTTTGCGCGTGCTCGCCGATGCCACGGGCCAGAAGGCCGACAGCCGCGACAACCAATGCGACGTCGTCCTCGTCGCCGCCTCGCTCGCGGGGCTGGCGCTGCTTGCCCGCTCCGGCCGCCTCGCCGCGCTGGGCTTCACGCCGGAAGAGATCCTGGCCCGGCTGGATACGCATTTCTCGTCTTGAGGATTTCGTCCCGCACGATTTGCGGGAACTCCATCGGCAGGAAATGGCTCGCGCCCTGTTGCGCGACGATGCGCGCCGCGGGGCAAAGCTCCCGGAAGATCGCGACTTCGTTGCCGCTTGCCGTGCTGCCTTCGCCTTCGCCGTGGATGAGCGTGACCGGGCAGCGCACCATCGCCGCCAGCTCCGATTTCCCCGGCGGCGCCGCGCGGAAGATCTGTGCTTCCCAGTCCGGGCGGCAGGCGAGGCGCACGCCGTCGCCGTCCTCCGCGGCCACGAGGCCGCCTTCGAGATAAGCGCGCACGGTCTCGTCCGGCCAGGTCTTGAAGGCGCCGCGGCCGCGATAAGCCGCGAACGCCGCCTCGCGCGACGGAAACCGGTCGCGGCGCTTGGCGGCGCGCTCCGACATCTCCGACGCGCCGGGCGCGTATCCCTTGGGCACGAATACCGGCTCGATCAGCACCAGCGCCTGCACCAGCTCCGGGCGCTCCGCCGCGACCATCAGGCTCGCCGTCGCGCCCATCGAATGCCCGGCCAGGATCGCGCCTTCGGGCGCGAGGCGCTCGAGCGTCGCGATCAGGTCGTCGCGGAAGACCGTCCAGCCCACAGCCATCCCCGCCGTCGCAAGCAGGCGCGTAAAGCCGTGGCCGCGCGCGTCGCTCGCGACGACGCGGAGGCTTTCGGCGAGCGGCGCCAGCAGGTCGCGATAGGTTTGCGCGTTGAAGCCGGTGGCGTGCGCGAAATGCACGAGCGTCGACGCTGCTTCCATGGGCCTGTCCCATGCGAGTTGCGAAACTTCCCCATCGGCAAGTCGAAGCGATCGTCGCATGCACTGGCCTCTCACAAAGCGCGAGTGTAACAATCGCGCGAAAGGAATTGCCAATGCATCCCGCACGTCACGTCGCCACAACGCCCGACAAGCCCGCGCTGATCATGGCCGCGAGCGGCGAGAAGTTGACGTATCGAGAGCTTGACGCGCTGTCGAACCGGGGGGCGCAGCTGTTCCGCGCGCAGGGTCTCAACGCCGGCGACGCCATCGCGATCTTCATGGAGAACAATCTGCTGTTCCTGCCGATCTGCTGGGCGGCGCAGCGCGCGGGGCTCTATTACACCTGCATCTCGTCGCGGCTGACGGCCGGCGAGGTCGAGTACATCGTCAAGGATTGCGGCGCGAAGGTCTTCATCGCCTCGCAGGGTCTGGCGAAAGTCGCGGGCGAGGTCGCCGCGATGCCCGGTCTGCGCTGCTTCAGCGTCGACGGACCGATCGCCGGCCATATGCGCTTCGAAGATGCGATCCGCGAGATGCCGGCCACGCCCGTCGTCGACGAGACCGCGGGCGCGGCGATGCTCTATTCGTCGGGCACGACCGGGCGGCCCAAAGGCGTGCGCGCCGCCCTCTCCGGCGAGCCCATCGACGCGCCGTCGCCCCTGATCGCGCTGGTCTCGATGTTCTTCGGCATCGGTCCGGATTCGGTCTATCTCTCGCCCGCGCCGCTCTATCACGCCGCGCCCTTGCACTATTCGATGAGCGCGCAGCGCCTCGGCGCCACCGTCGTGGTGATGGAGCATTTCGATGCCGAAGCGGCGCTCGCGGCGATTGAGACTTACAAAGCGACCGCGAGCCAATGGGTGCCCACGATGTTCGTGCGCATGCTCAAGCTCCCCGACGCGACGCGCGCGCGCTACGACGTGTCGTCGATGAAGACCGCGATCCATGCCGCAGCACCTTGCCCGGTCGAGGTCAAGCGCCGCATGATCGACTGGTGGGGGCCGGTGCTGCACGAATACTATGCCGGCACCGAAGGCAACGGCATGTGCTACGTCAACAGCGCCGACTGGCTGGCCCATCCCGGAACCGTCGGCCGGCCGATCCTGGCGGCGGTGCATATCTGCGGCGAGAACGGCGAGGAGCTGCCGGTCGGCGAGGAAGGCGTGATCTATTTCGGCGGCGCCACGCATTTCCACTATCACAACGACGAGAAGAAGACGGCCGATTCGCGCCATCCCGCGCATCCCGACTGGTCGACCCTGGGCGATGTCGGCAAGCTCGACGGCGAGGGCTATCTCTATCTCACCGACCGCAAGGCGTTCATGATCATCTCCGGCGGCGTGAACGTCTATCCGCAGGAGGCCGAGAACCTTCTGATCACCCATCCCGCCGTCACCGACGTCGCGGTGATCGGCGTGCCCAACGAGGAGTTCGGCGAAGAGGTGAAGGCCGTGGTCCAGCCCGCAGACTGGAACCGCGCCGGACCCGCGCTGGCCGACGAGCTGATCGCCTATTGCCGCGAGCGCCTGTCGCCGATCAAATGCCCGCGCTCGATCGATTTCGAGCAGGAGCTGCCGCGCCATCCCACCGGCAAGCTCTACAAGCGCCTCATCCGCGACCGCTATTGGGGCAAGCGCGAATCCCGCATCGTTTGAGGTTGAAGATGAAGACCGTGACGTTCGAGACCGTGTCGGAGCTGGTGGGCCGGGAATACGGCGTCTCCGACTGGGTGACCATCGACCAGGACCGGATCGCGAAGTTCGCCGACGCGACCGGCGACCATCAATGGATCCATCTCGACGCCGAGCGCGCCGCGAAGGAGTTGCCGGGCGGCAAGACCATCGCGCATGGCTATCTGACCCTGTCGCTGATCCCGTGGCTGACGGGCGGCTTCCTGCGCATCGAAGGGGTGACGCGCGGCATCAATTACGGCTCCAACAAGGTGCGCTTCACCAACATGGTGCCGGTGGGCAGCAAGGTGCGCGCGCGCTCCAAGCTGCTCTCGGTCGAGGCGCGCGGCGGCGGGCTGCAGCTGACCAGCGAGGTCACCATCGAGATCGAAGGCCAGAGCCGCCCCGCCTGCATCGCCGAGACCATCGGCGTCGTGTTCAAGTAGGCCGCGCATTGGGCAGCCGTTCTGGTGTATAAACCGGCATGGCCCCGTTCGATGCAGACATGGCCAAGGAGATCGTCGCGCGCCACGCTGGCGTGAAGGGCGGATTGCTGCCGGCGCTGCAGGAGATCCAGAACGCTTTCGGCCATGTGCCGCGCGCGGCGCTGAAGCTGCTGGCCACGGGCTTCAACATCACCGAAGCCGAGACCTACGGCGTCGCGAGCTTCTATCACGATTTCCGCCTCGACCGCCCCGCCGGTCGCCGCACCCTGAAGCTCTGCCGCGCCGAAGCCTGCCAGGCCGTCGGCGCCGGCGCGGTCGCGGCGCATGTCAAAGCCAGGCTCGGCATCGATTGGCACGGCACGACCGCCGACGGCGAATGGAGCTTGGAGCCGGTGTTCTGTCTCGGGCTTTGCGCCTGCGGCCCAGCGGCGATGATCGACGGCGAGGTGCATGCGCGCCTCGATCCCGACGCCATGGAGAAGCTGCTGTGAAGGCGCGGCTGTCGAAAGATGCCGCGTCGCTGGCGTTGGGCGCAGACCGCGTGGCGCATGCGCTGCTGCGGGCCGCCGCCGAGCGCGGCATCGCGCTCGAGCTCACGCGCACCGGCTCGCGCGGGCTGGTGTGGCTCGAGCCGTTGCTCGAGCTGGAGACCGACAAGGGCTGGCAGGCGTTCGGGCCGCTTACGCCCGAGACCGTCGGCGCCGTGTTCGACGGCAAGGGCGCGCTGGGCGATATCCAAGACCATCCCTGGCTGAAGAGCCAGACGCGGCTGATCTTCGCGCGTTGCGGCGCGATCGATCCCGTCATCGCGCCGCCGCTGAACGGCTTGCAGCGCGCGCGAGAGATCGGGCCCGCCGCGGTGCTCGCGGAGGTGACCAAGTCGGGCCTGCGCGGCCGCGGCGGCGCGGGCTTCCCGGCCGGTATCAAGTGGAAGGGCTGCGCCGACGCGCAGGCCGACGAGAAATACATCGTCTGCAACGCCGACGAGGGCGACAGCGGCACCTTCGCCGACCGCATGCTGATGGAAGGCGATCCGTTCCTGCTGCTCGAAGGCATGGCGATCGCCGGCTTCGCGACCGGTGCTGCGAGGGGCTACGTCTATATCCGCTCGGAGTATCCGCATGCCGTCGCGGCGATGGCGCGCGCGGCCGCCATGTTCGAGGATTTCGACATCGAGATCCGCGTCGGCGCAGGCTCCTATGTTTGCGGCGAGGAGACCGCGCTGCTCGAAAGCCTCGAAGGCCGCAGGGGACAGGTGCGCGCCAAGCCGCCGCTGCCGGTACATCGGGGTCTTTTCGGCAAGCCGACGGTCATCAACAACGTGCTGACCTTCGCGTCGGTGCCGGCGATCCTGGAGAAGGGTGCGGCGTTCTATGCCGGTCTCGGCATGGGGCGTTCGCGCGGCACCATGCCCGTGCAGCTCGCAGGCGACATCAGGCATGGCGGTCTCTACGAGACGGCGTTCGGGCTCACGCTCGGCGAGCTGGTGAACGACATCGGCGGTGGGACGCGCAGTGGGCGGCCCGTGCGCGCGGTGCAGGTGGGCGGCCCGCTCGGCGCCTATTTCCCGCCGTCGCTGTTCGACACGCCGTTCGACTACGAAGCGTTTGCGGCGCGCGACGGCCTGCTCGGCCATGGCGGCGTGGTGGTGTTCGGCGACGACGTCGACATGGCGGCGCAGGCGCGCTTCGCGTTCGAGTTCTGCGCCATCGAATCCTGCGGGAAATGCACGCCCTGCCGCATCGGCGCGGTGCGCGGCCAGGAGGTCGTCGACCGCATCGTCCGTGGGCAGGATGCGCCCGCGAACCTCGCGCTTTTGCGCGATCTTTGTGATACGATGAAGTCCGGGTCGTTGTGCGCGCTCGGCGGGTTCGTGCCCTATCCCGTGCTCAGCGCGCTCAACCATTTCGGCGAGGATTTTCTTGCTATGAAGTCTGGGCGATGATCGACCGCGGCACGCCGGCAGCGAAGGCCACGCGCACGGTGTCGCTGACCGTCGACGGCGCTGTCGTCGAAGTGCCCGAAGGCACCTCGATCCTGCGCGCCGCCTCGCTCGCCGGCTTCCAGATCCCCAAGCTCTGCGCCACCGACAGCCTGAACGCCTTCGGCTCGTGCCGGCTCTGCCTGGTCGAGATCGACGGCCGCGCCGGCACGCCGGCCTCGTGCACCACGCCGGTCGCGCAAGGCATGGTCGTCCGTACACAGACCGACCGGGTGAAGAAGCTTCGCCGCGGCGTGATGGAGCTCTACATCTCCGACCATCCGCTCGATTGTTTGACCTGCGCCGCCAACGGCGATTGCGAATTGCAGGACATGGCGGGCGCGGTCGGCCTGCGCGAGGTGCGCTATGGCTATGCCGGCGGCAACCATCTCGCCGACGTGAAGGACCAGTCGAACCCGTACTTCACGTATGACCCGGCGAAATGCATCGTCTGCTCGCGCTGCGTGCGCGCCTGCGAGGAGGTGCAGGGCACGTTTGCGCTGACCATCGGCGGGCGCGGCTTCGAGAGCCGGGTCAGCGCCAGCGCGAACGTGCCGTTCCTGGAATCCGAATGCGTCTCCTGCGGCGCGTGCGTGCAGGCCTGTCCGACCGCGACCCTGATCGAGAAATCCGTCGCCGAGATCGGCACGCCCGAGCGCAGCATCCAGACCACCTGCGGCTATTGCGGCGTGGGCTGCAGCTTCGAGGCCGAGATGCGCGGCGACGAGCTGGTGCGCATGACGCCGTCGAAGGACGGCAAAGCCAATTCCGGTCATTCCTGCATCAAAGGCCGCTTCGCCTGGGGCTATGCCCAGCATCGCGACCGGATCCTGAAGCCGATGATCCGCGCACGGATCGACGAGCCGTGGCGCGAAGTGTCGTGGGACGAGGCGATCGCTCATGCCGCGTCCGAGTTCAAGCGCATCCAGGCCAAGTACGGCCGCGGCTCGGTCGGCGGCATCTCCTCGTCGCGCTGCACCAACGAAGAGACCTTCCTGGTCCAGAAGATGGTGCGCGCCGCGTTCGGCAACAACAATGTCGATACCTGCGCGCGGGTCTGCCACTCGCCGACGGGCTACGGCCTGAAGACGACCTTCGGCACCTCGGCCGGCACGCAGGATTTCGTCTCGGTCGAGCAGGCCGACGTGATCGTCGTCGTCGGCGCCAATCCGACCGACGGCCACCCGGTGTTCGCCTCGCGGATGAAGAAGCGGCTGCGCGAAGGCGCCAGGCTGATCGTCATCGATCCGCGCCGCATCGACCTCGTGCACATGCCGCATGTCGACGCGTCGCATCACCTCGCGCTGCGTCCCGGCACCAACGTCGCCGTCTTGACCGCGATGGCGCATGTGATCGTCACCGAAGGGCTGATAAATCGGGATTTCGTGCGCGACCGCTGCGAGGTCGACGCCTATGCGGAATGGGCCGCGTTCGTCGCCGATCCTTCGCGCAGCCCCGAAGCGACCGAGGCCGCGACCGGCGTGCCGGCGGCCACGGTGCGCGAGGCTGCAAGGCTCTATGCGACCGGCGGCAACGCGGCGATCTATTACGGCCTCGGCGTCACCGAGCACAGCCAGGGCACGACGGCGGTGATGTGCATCGCCAACCTCGCGATGGCGACGGGCAATATCGGCCGCGAGGGCGTCGGCGTGAATCCCCTGCGCGGCCAGAACAACGTGCAGGGCTCCTGCGACATGGGCTCGTTCCCGCACGAGCTGTCGGGCTATCGCCATGTCTCCGACGGCGCGGTGCGCGCGCTGTTCGAAGCGGCGTGGGGCGTGAGCCTCGACAACGAGCCGGGGCTTCGCATCCCCAACATGCTCGACGCGGCGGTCGACGGGCGCTTCAAGGGCCTCTACGTCCAGGGCGAGGACATCGCGCAATCCGATCCCGACACGCGTCACGTCGTCGACGGCCTGAAGGCGATGGAATGCGTCGTGATCCAGGATCTGTTCCTGAACGAGACCGCGAACTACGCGCATGTCTTCCTGCCGGGCTCGACGTTCCTGGAGAAGGACGGCACCTTCACCAATGCCGAGCGCCGCATCCAGCGGGTGCGCCGCACGATGGCGCCGAAGAACGGCCATGCCGATTGGGAGATCACGGTGAAGCTGTCCGAGGCGCTCGGCTTTGCGATGCCTTATGCGCATCCATCCGAGATCATGGACGAGATCGCGCGGCTGACGCCGACCTTCGCTGGTGTGAATTACGACAAGCTCGACACGTTGGGCTCCATCCAGTGGCCCTGCAACGACAAGGCGCCGGAAGGCACGCCGGTGATGCATATCGGCGGCTTCGCGCGGGGCAAAGGCCTTTTCGTGCTCACCGAATACGTGCCGACGGAGGAAAAGGTGGGGCCGCGCTTCCCGCTGCTGCTCACCACCGGGCGCATCCTGTCGCAGTATAACGTGGGCGCGCAGACGCGGCGCACGGCGAACTCGCTGTGGCACCAGGAAGATCGGCTCGAGATCCATCCTCACGACGCCGAGCAGCGCGGCATCGCCGACGGCAGCTGGGTCAAGCTTTCGAGCCGCGCCGGCGCGACGTCGCTGCGCGCGCTCATCACCGACCGCGTGGCGCCGGGCGTGGTCTATACGACCTTCCATCATCCCGACACCCAGGCGAACGTGGTGACCAGCGACTATTCCGACTGGGCGACGAGCTGTCCCGAATACAAGGTGACCGCCGTGCAGGTTGCGCCGTCGAACGGCCCGACCGACTGGCAGCGCGAATACGGCGCCCACGCCGCAAAAGCGCGCCGCATCCAAGAACCCGCGGAATGAAAGCGCCGCGTGTCGTCGTCCGTCGCGATGGGACCGCGGACGGCGCGCGCGTCGTCCCCGAAGAGGCCGCCATCGCCTTCACCTATGGGCGCACGACCTATGCGGTGATGATGGCGACGCCGCGCGACCTCGAGGATTTCGCGGTCGGTTTTTCGTTCACCGAAGGCGTGGCGCGTCCCGACGAGATCAGCGAGCTCGAGATCGTCGAGCACCCGCGCGGTATCGAATTGCGCTTGGGGCTTGTCGACGACCGCGACGTGGCGTTGTCGAACCGTCGCCGCAGATTGGCGGGACCGGTCGGTTGCGGATTGTGCGGCGTGGAAAGCCTCGACGCGGCGGTCCGGCCGGTCAAGCGCGTTATGTCCGACATCCGCGTCGACCGCGACACGGTGTTCGCAGCGCTGGCGCGGCTGCCGTCGCATCAGGCGCTGAACGCGCAGACGCATGCGGTGCATGGCGCGGGCTTCTGGCCGCTCGGCGCAAACGATTACAAAGCGGTGCGCGAGGATGTCGGCCGCCACAACGCGCTCGACAAGCTCTGCGGCGCGCTGAAGGGCGACGCGTCGGGCGGCATCGTGGTGCTGACCAGCCGCGTCTCCATAGAGATGGTGCAGAAATCGGCGGCGATGGATGCCGCGATCGTCGTCGCGGTCTCGGCGCCGACGGCGCTCGCCATCGAAACGGCGCGCGAGGCCGGCATCACGCTCGCGGCGGTGGCGCGCGACGACAGCTTCGAGATCTTCACCGGTGAAGAACGGATCATCGCATGAGCACCGACGAGAAGCTGATCGTCACCGCCAACCAGGTCGCGTCGTTCTTCGCGGCGCAGGGCGAGGCGCGCGCCGTGCCCGCCATTGCCGACCATTTCAGGAAGTTCTGGGACCCGGAGATGCGCCGCCGCTTCCTGGCGGCAAGCCACGACAATCTGCATCCGCTTGCGCAAAAAGCCGCTCAGCTTCTCGCAAATCCGCCGGCGCATTGACGTTGAAGAAGGCGTGCGGTCCGGCTGCGATCTCGACCTCGCGCCCGCCCAAGGCCGCCAGCGCGCCGCGCACGCTTTGGCCCACATGGTTGCGCAGCGTGCCGAGCGCAGCTTTGGGCCACAACCCGCACACCGGCATGCCCTTGACCGTGACCGGTGCTGTGTGACGCGCCAGCTGCGCGACCAGATCGTGCGGCAGGAACGGCGTGTCGCAGGGGAACGTCGCGAGCATGTCGCCGTCGAGCCATTCGAGCCCCGTGACGATGCCGCAGACCGGTCCGTGCTGCGCGTCGAACAGGTCGGGCACGACGCTGGGATACCGATAGTCGCCCGCAAAAGCGCGCGGCACGTCGATGGCGAGGCGGCGCACCTGCGGGGCCGTGCGCGCGATCACCGCGTCGATCAGCTTGGCGCCCGCGAAGGGCAGCAGCGGCTTGTGCGTGCCCATGCGGCTGGACGCGCCGGCGGCCAGCACGATGCCGTCGACGATCACGGCCCCACCGGCGTGAAGAAGCCGTCGCGGATCATCTCCGGCAAAGCGACGGCGAGGCCGCCCAGGATCAGGATCCACAGCACCCACACGATCGCATCCTGATGGCGGATCAGGGTGCCGACCAGCGGCTCGTTCGCGTCGCGGCCGCGCAGCACGAATTTCACCATCACCGGGATCGCCGACAATCCGAACGCGAGGAACAGCCCGAAATAGCAGATCATGAACGGCAGCCGCATCGCGCCCGGCATCACCCCGCCCGATGCCGTCCATGCATTGCCCAGGATCGGGATCGCGAACAGCGCGACCAGCAGCCCGGCGCAAATCCACACATGCGCGCGGAGGCTGAGCATCACCACCGCGTCCCGAACGGCACGACCTTGTTGTCGGCGTCGTGGCCGATATCGGCGCGGCCGAGATAGGGAACGTCGAAGCGCGCGCAGGCATGGCGCAGGATCGCTTCCTCGTCCTGGCCGAAATCGGGATCGTTGGGCAGGATGTCGCCGATGCGCCCCAGCCTGATGCCTTTCAAGCCGCGCATCGCGCGATGCGAGAGGATGTGATGCATCGCGCGGTCGATGCGGTAGAGGTGCTCCGACACGTCTTCGAGCATCAACACGTGACCGCTCAGATCGGGCTCGACCTCGGTGCCGAGCAGGTGGCTGAGCACGGTGATGTTGAACGCGGCCGCCGCCGTGTCGCGCGCGACATGCGGCTCGAGCGTCTCCGGCGCGGCCTCGACCAGCCAGGCGAGCGCGCGCGCGACTGCCGCATCGCCGCCGTCGCGCTTGAGGTCGGCCGGCATCGGCCCATGCGCGACCTTGCAGCCCTTTGCATAGAGGCCGCCGAGCAGATAGCCCATGTCGCTGTAGCCCAGATAGCGCTTCCGTTCGGCGGCGGCGCCGAGCTTCGCGCAGGCCTCGCTCGCGATCCGCCCCGAGCCATAGCCGCCGCGCGCGAACCACACCGCGTCGAACGAAGGATCGTTGGCGAAGTCGAGGAACGCGGCTTCGCGCTCTTCGTCGCTGCCGGCGAAATGGCCGCTGCTCAGGAAACATTGCGGATGGAAGACGAGCTCGGCGCGCTCGCCATGGCGCGAAGCCGCGAGCGCGGCGACGTCGTCGGCCAGCGACTGCGTCAGGCGCGACGCCGGCGCCACGATGCCGATCCGCGTTCGACTTTGAGGCATGCTTCGCTTATAGCCGTGGAACATGGACCGGAACAGACCCCATTTCTTCTGCGGCATCGGGGGCAGCGGAATGCTGCCGCTCGCGCTCATCCTGCGTGGCGCCGGCGTGACCGTGGCGGGCTCGGACCGCGCGCTCGACCAGGGACGCACGAGCGCCAAGTTCGAGTTCCTGCGCGCGCGAGGCATCGCGCTGTTTCCGCAGGACGGCAGCGGCGTGACCGGCGCCGAGCAGGTCGTCGTCGCGTCCGCGGCCGTCGAGGAGACGGTGCCCGACATAGTGGCGGCGCGGCGCGTCGGCGCTGCGATGCTGACGCGCGCGGCGCTGCTCGCCGAGCTGTTCAATGCTGCGCCGACCGGCATCGGCGTCGCCGGCACCAGCGGCAAGTCGACCACCACGGCGATGATCGGCTGGATCCTGGATGCCACGGGCCGCTCGCCAACGGTGATGAACGGCGCGGTGATGACGAACTATGCGACGCCGGATGCGCCGTTCGCGTCGGCGCTGGTGGGCGAGAGCGGTCTCTTCGTCAGCGAGGTCGACGAGAGCGACGGCTCGATCGCCGCGTACACGCCCGCCATCGCGGTGGTGAACAACATCTCCCTCGACCACAAATCGATGGACGAGCTGCGCGCGCTGTTCCGCGACTTCACCGCCAAGGCGCGCGTCGCGGTGCTGAACCTCGACAATGACGAGACGCGCGCGCTCGTGCCCGTGGCGAAGCGCGCGATCGTCTATTCGCTGTCCGACCCGGCGGCCGATCTGGTCGCGAGCGACATCGTGCCGGCGCCCGACGGCATCGCGTTCACGGTCGCGAAGCGGCGCGTGCATCTCAAGGTGCCGGGGCGCCACAACGTTGCCAATGCGCTCGCGGCGCTGGCGGCGGGCGCGGCGGCAGGCGTGACGCTCGACGACGCGGTCGCGGCGCTCGCGCGGTTCAAGGGCGTGCGCCGCAGGCTCGAGGTCGTGGGCACGGCGAAGGGCGTCACGGTGATCGACGATTTCGCGCACAACCCCGACAAGATCGCCGCGACCTTGTCGACCTTGCACGATTTCCCCGGCCGCCTGCTGGTGATGTTCCAGCCGCACGGCTTCAGCCCGCTTGCCAAGATGCGCGCGGAGTTCGCCGAGTGCTTCGGGCGCAACCTTGGCCGTGACGATGTGCTGATCCTGCCCGAGCCGGTCTATTTCGGCGGCACCACGACGCGCAGCGTCGCCAGCGCCGATATCGCCGCGGATGTGCGTGCGCGCGGCCGCGAAGCCTTCGCCTATGCCGACCGCGCGGCCTGCGGCGCGGCGCTGCTCGAGCGCGCTAGAGAGGGCGACCGCATCGTGGTGATGGGCGCGCGCGACGACACGCTCACGACCTTCGCGGGCGAGCTGCTCAAGGCGCTTGCCTGATCCATTGCGACAGCAGCCATTTCTCGCCGCGCGTAGGCGCGAGCCCCGCATGCAGGGTGAGCGGATCGGGCGCGCCCGACGGATCGACGTTCCAGAACAGGATGGCGTCGCCTTTCGCGCCGCGATAACGCCAGTCGAGCTTCAGGAACGACGTCTCTGCCGCGTCGAAATCGTCGTTGAGATAGACCAGGAACGTGGCTGCGCGTTGGCCCCACGGCCCGGCCTGCGACGCGTCGAGATAGTCGTAGTGCGGCGCGAATTGCTGGCCCGTCGCGTAGTGCAGGATCTGCGTGTTCTCCAGGCTCGTCACGGGAAGGCCGGTCAGGCTCGCGATCCGCGCGCGGACCAGAGCGAGCACGATGTCGAGATCGAGGAAGCCGAACTCCGCGGCGCTGTTGCTGCGCGATTCGTCGATGCCGGAGAAGGTGCGTGCACGGACGATCCTTGGACCGGCGCGCGCCACCAGCCAGTCGCACAATTCGGGCGTGAGGAACTTCTCGACCACCGCGATGCGCGGCGCCGCATGCACGGGCTCGAGCGCGCCCGGCGCCAGCAGCGCGCCGATGTCGACCGCGTCGCGCAGCGCCTTCCAGCTCTCGCTCCGGCGCGCCGCCAGCAGCTTGATCTCGTCACGCGCCGGCGCCCAGCCGCGCTCGGCGCTCGCGGCCAGGCAGTCGAACGCCATGGTCCAGCTTTGCGGCAGGCCCGCGCCCACCGCCGCCATGGCGCCGCAGAGATAGGCCGCTTCCGCGCCGCCGCCATTGGCCGCGTCGACCACCGCTTTCACGCCGTCATAGGAATCCGCGGGCGCGCGGGCGAGCAGGCTCTTGCCCAGCGCCGTCAGCGCCTCGACGTCGAGGCTCCGCGTGGATGGTTCGTTCCCCGACACACGAAATGTTACCATCATTGATTATGGCGCGCGAGCACCTCACGGGCGGCGCGGATGCCCGACAGCAGCGCGCCTTCCAGATAGCCCGCCCATTGCGTCGCGGTCTCCGTCCCCGCCCAGTGGATGCGCCCGCAAGGTTCGCGCAGAGCGTGTCCGAAGCGCGTCATGGTGCCGGGCGGCATGTGGCCGACATAGCCGTGGCTGTAAGGCTCGACCTGCCAGTCGTTGTCGATATAGCCGATCGGGCTCGCCGCTTCCGGCCCGAAGAAGCGCGTCAGCGAGGCCACGACCTTGGCTTTGCGCGTTTCCATGTCGGTGCCGCTCAATTCGAGCGCGTGGCGGCCTTCGATGAAGCAGAGCAGCATCGGCGTCCTGCCGGGCTCGCTGTCCTCCATCACCAGCCCCACGACGTCGTCGTCGGTCGCGACCTGGCCGGAATAGCCCTTCGCGCGCCAGAACGGCCGATCGTAGGCGACGACGACCTTGATGATCGTGCCCATCGGCATGCGCTGATGCAGCCCGTCGCGCGCGGCCGGCAGATGCGGCTCGAAATCGATGCGCGAGATCGGGCCCGGCGGCGCTGCCACGATGGCGAAGCGCGCGGTGTAGTCGCCCTTGGGCGTCGCGACGCGCACGCCGTTCGCGTCTTGCGCGATCCGGCTCACCGGCGCGCTCAGCACGACGCGCGCGCCCAACTCCTCGGCCATGCGCCGCGCGACCTGGTTCATGCCGCCCTTGAACTTGGCATCGAGCGCGCCATCCTTGACGCCCATCAGATAGTCGAGCCCCGTCCCGTTGCGCAGCGCGTCGAGGAACCACAGATACGACACCTGCCGCGCCTCCGCGCACCACGCGCCGCGCGGGACGAGGCGCGCAAACTCCCGCGCCTGCCTGGTGCGAAGGTTGCGCAGGATCCAGCTCTCCAGCGTCTCGGCATCCCATTCGCACGCGCGCGGCGCTTCCCACGGCGCCTCGGCGGGCACGGTGTTCATGTCGCGCGTCCAGCGCCGCTGCAGCAGCGCGAGCTCGATCAGCGCCAAGGGCGACATCTTCGGCACCTGGCCGGTGAACTCGCTCTTGCGGCCGAGCATCTCCATCACCGTGCGGCCGGTCTCGTATTGCGGGTAGGTCTCGATGCCGAACCGCGCGGCCTCGGCGCGCAGCACATCGTGGCCGCGGCCGATCCATTGCCCGCCGACATCGACGTCGCGGCCCGCAAGCGTCGCATGCTTGGTGCGGCCGCCGACGCGGTCCTTGCCTTCGAGCACCACGACCGAGCGCCCGGCCTTGACCAGCTCCTGCGCCGCTTTCAGCCCCGCAAAACCAGCGCCGACGACGATGACGTCGGTGTCGCTCATAGCGCGCACACCGCCTGGATCTCGACCAGGATCTCCGGCGTCAGCAGCGACGCGACGCGGACCGCGGTCGAGCTCGCGACCACGCCGGGCAGCATCGCCGAGCGCGCGGCGGTGACGTCGAGCGCGTCCTCCATGAAGCTGCGCGGATTGTCGGCGATGTACCAGGTGAGGCTGACGAGGTTCGCGGGATCGCCGCCGGCGTGCGCGATCACGTCTTTGATGTTGCGGAAGGCTTGAAGAGCCTGCGCCTTGATGCCGCCTTCCACGATGCGGTGCTGCGCATCCATGCCGGTCTGGCCGCCGATATGCAGCAGGCCGCCATGGCGCACCGCCTCGCAGAGCCCGTAAGGCTCGATCAGCGGCTTCATGTGCTCGCGGGTGATGCGCGCGATGGCCCCGGACCTCGCCGCGTCCATGTCCGCCCGTTCGTTGCGCCCGCCCATTGCCGCCTCGCTCCCCGTTCCAGACTCTTTACTAGACTGACCAGTCGGTTTAGACAAGGCCGTGGCTGCGATTCGCCGGAAACCGAAGTCCCGCGCCCCCCGGCGGGGCGAGCGCGTCGGGCATATTTTGGGCGAAAGCCTCGCCTGCTTCGCCGAGCACGGCTTCGAGCGCGTCACTTATGACGATCTCATCGCGCGCTCGAAGGTGAGCCGCGGCAGCTTCTATTGGTATTTCCCCTCGAAAGAGGCGCTCTACGACGCGGTGCTGGACTATTGCGTCACGGGCTATGTCGCGCGGCTCGAGGCGCAGTTCGGAAAGACCGATCCCAACGCGCCGATCGTCAAGCGGCTGCTCGACACGGTGCTCGCCGATTTCAACGCCAACCGCGCGCAATACCGCCTTTTGCTGCGCCCGTCGCCGTCGCGCGGCGCGACCCTGAAGCTCGCGCGCTGGAACGAGGAAGGCACGGCGTTCCTGCGCGACAAACTCCAGCCTTACGTCGACAGCGGCCGCCTCGACCCGGCCGACGCTGCGGTGCTGCCCGACGTGCTCGGCGCGTTCCTCGACGGGGTCTGCGTGCGGCTGGCGCTCGACGACGAAGGCTCGGTCTCGCGCCTGTCGAAGAACATCGAGGCGTTCCTGGGCCGGGTTGTGCGGTAAGACTGGCTGGGGCGGAAGGATTCGAACCTTCGAATGCCGGAATCAAAATCCGGTGCCTTACCACTTGGCGACGCCCCAACGGGGCCGGGACCATACTGTCAGGTCCCGCGGCTTTCAACGCCGCTTCAATCCGCCCGGGGAACCGCGTAATCCTTGAAGCTGGTGGCCTGGAACTCGGGCCGCGCGGTCAGCCTTCGCCATAGCCGGTCGAGCGCGCGATAGCGGCCCTCCGGCATCAGCTCGGGCGCCGTCACCCGCACATAGTCGAGCGCGCAGCCGGCGGTGATCTGCGCCTGGTCGAGCGGCGCCGTCTCCGGCCAGGCAAGGGCGTCGAGCGCCGCCAGCGCGCCTTCGCCTTGCGTCGTGGTGCGCGCGATCCATTCCGGCCAGCGATATCGGGAGGGCCGGATCATGCTCTCGTAGTTGCGCCCGCCGCCGATCTTGTCGACCGCGCCGCAAGCGAGCGCGATGCGCTGCAAGGCTTCGCGGCGCGCGAGGCCGGCGCGAGGGAGCAGCGCGCGCTCGGGCCCGACCGTCTCGTCGATATGGTCGAGGATCGCGGCGGAATCGATCAGCACCGTGCCGTCGTCGAGCACCAGCGACGGGATGCGCCCGAGCGGATTGGTCGTCCGCATGGAGTCGAAATCGCCGAACACCGAGCGGGTGTCGTGCCGATAGGGGATGCCGAGCGTCCTCAGCGAGATCGCGACGCGCCGCGCGTAAGGAGAATCGTACTGGCCGACAAGGATCATGGGGCGATCCTCCCACCGCCGCCCCGCCCGCGCCAAGGCGTCGGCGCGCGGCCCGGCCATGCCCGGACGGCAGGCGGACTGGCACGAAAATCCCGTCCTGGCGCGGGTTGCGGGGGCGGAGGCCCGTCGCTATAAGGGCGCCCCTCAAGGCAGCGGAGAGTAGCTCAGCCTGGTAGAGCACTAGCTTCGGGAGCTAGGGGCCGGAGGTTCGAATCCTCTCTCTCCGACCAGGCTTCGCAACGCGACAGCGGTGCGAAGACTGGCCACGGCGTAGCCCAACGGGCGAAGCCGGGCTGGTGGCCGCGTGCTACGCCCTGGCAAGCCAGCCGTCCTTCCCCCTACCGCACCACCTCCCTGGGATCGAGCAGCAAGGTCACCACCGTCTCCGGCGGATAGTCGCCCGCGGGGAGCGCGATCGGCGAGGCAAGCAGCACGGCGTTCTTGGCGCTCAGGGCGATGCGGCGAAAGGCCTGGTCGGTGGCATAGCGCTGCTTGTCGACGATGTCGGCCGAGGCGATGGCGCCGCTGCGCTTCATCACCACGCGCAGCGCGACGACCACGCGCGCCGGCCCGAGTTCGGCGAGGTCGAGGTTCCAGCGCCGCTCGATCTGGGCGCGGAGAAAGTCCTTGAGCGCGTAGGTGCCGCTGCCCGGCGCGCCGTCGCCGGTCGCGGTCGCATCGCGCGTCGTGCCCGGTCCGGTCAGCGCGCGCGTGTCGGTCTCCGGCGCCTGGAGCTTGGCGAGGGCATTCAGCCGGTTCTCGAGATCGTCGACGGGCTTGGCCGCGTGCGGCGAGACGCGCGTCTCCGGACTGTGCGCGACCGGCGCTTTGCGGGCGAAAGCCCGGCTCGTCGGCGCAGACGATCTCACGGGCGCGGGTGGCGCTGTGGTCTCGTCGCCGAGATGGACGATGTCGATCAGCACCGTGCGCAGCTGCGCGTCGGGATCAACCGCGGTCTGACGCAGCCAGAACAGGACCACGAGCAGCGCGAACCCGTGCAGCAGCACCGAGGCCGCGATCCCCGGTCCGTTGCGCATCAGCGCGTCGCGGTCGATGGCGATCAGAGCCCAATTCATGGCAAGTCCCGCGCCACGCGGAAGCCCGCCAGGCTCGAATAGTCGAATTCGCCGCCATTCGGTCCGGCGCCGCTGCGCGCGGCCGAGCGCACGAACACCGGAAGGTTGTTCCAGGCGCCACCGCGGATCACGCGCTTGTCGCAGGCGCCGCCGACCCACGCGCGGCCGTCCGACGGCGCGCCGGCATAGCTCGGATGCCAGCAATCTTGCGTCCACTCCCATGCGTTGCCGAGCATGCCGAAGAGCCCGAACGGGTTGGACGCGAACGCATCGACATCGGCCAGCGTGTTGTAGTCCCATTCGCTGCCGCAGCCGTTGCAGTTCGCGTGGCCTTTTCCCAGCGCGTCGCCCCACCAGCGCGCGGTCGTCGTGCCGCCGCGCGCGGCATATTCCCACTCGGCTTCGCTTGGCAGGCGATAGGGTCCGCTGCGGCCGCCAAGCGCCGGCCGCTCCTCATGCGCGCGTTTGTTGAGCCAGGCGATATAGGCGTTCGCGTCGTTCCAATCGAGGCACACCGCCGGCCAGCGCGGCGGCTCGAAGGACGAGGGCGACGGCGCATAGGCCTTGCCGTCGCCGGGCGAGCGCCAGCCGATGCTCTGGATCGGATTGCACGGCTTGGGCTGGTAGCCCGTGGCGCTCAGGAATTTCAGGAACTCGGCGCTGGTCACGTCGTATTTGGCGAGCGCGAAGGCTTTGACGGTCACACGATGCTGCGGGCCTTCGCTGTCGAAGCGGCCGGGCTCGTGCGCGGGGCTGCCCATCAGGAAGCTGCCGGCGGGAATGCCGACCATCTCGGGGCAGTCGGGACATTCCTGGAACGCGCGTTCCGGCCGGTCGGTGGCGAACGCGGGCGACAGCAGCAAAGCGAAAGCGAGGATCACGCGGCGCATGAAGGGATGCTAGCATTCTTCCATGGTGGAAATCCGCCCCTACCGCGCGACCGATCTCGCGACGATTTACGACATTTGCCTGAAGACGGGCGATGCCGGTCGGGACGCGACCGGTCTCTACGGCGATCCGCAATTGCTCGGCCATGTCTATGCCGCGCCCTATGGCGTGCTTGCGCCCGAGTGCTGCTTCGTCGCCGAGGACGCGCACGGCGTCGCGGGGTATGTCATCGGAACCGCAGACACGTGCGATTTCGAGGCGCGGCTGGAGCGCGAATGGTGGCCGCCGCTGCGCGCGCGCTATGCCGATCCGGGCAAGGCTGCGACGTCGCCCGACGAGCGCATGCAGCGTCTCATCCATCGCCCCGAGCGCACGCCGCCGCGCATCGCCGATCCCTTTCCCGGGCATCTGCATATCGACCTGTTGCCGCGGCTGCAGGGACAGGGCCTCGGCAAGCGCATGATCGACCATTGGCGCGACGCGATCGGCCGGCCGACGCATCTCGGCGTCGGCCTGAGCAACGCGCGCGCGGTGCGCTTCTACCGCGCCTACGGATTTCGCGAGGTCGAGCGCTATGGCGCGCCCTACGACGTGATCGTGTTCGGCATCGCGAGCACCGGATAGCCCTTGCCGTCGCAGATCGCGCAGATCGGCGGGCGCGTCTCCTTCAGCTCGCCCAGGATGGGAGAATAGCGCGCCATGCCGACGCCGGAGGGTGGCTCCGCCGTTTCGCCTGTTTTAAGCGGCGTTCGACTTGTCGGCCTTGAAGGGCTGCGCCTTGCCGAATTCCGGCCTGCAATGGCCGTCGATGAAGGCGCCGGATTCGATCGTGATGTCCTGATGGATCACGTCGCCCGACATCTTCGCGGTGCGCGTGAGGACGACCTTCTTCGCCTCGATCTTGCCGTCGACCGCGCCCGAGAGCTGCACCTGCTCGCCGCGCACCGTGCCCTTGATCCTGGCGTTGGGGCCGACGCTGACCGAGTTCGCGCGCACGTCGCCCTCGACCTCGCCTTCGATCTGGATGTCCTCGGTGCTTTCGAGCTGGCCGGTGATCTTCAGCGCCTTGCTGATCACCGACACCGACGGCGCGCCCGACGAAGGCTGCGCCGCGAGCGGCTGGGCATAGGCCTGCGGGCGCTTCGCGTCCACGGGCGTGGGCGAAGCCGAAGCGGCAGGGGTTGGAGTGGCGGTGGTGGTGGCGCTCGTGTCGCCGGCCTTGTCGTTGCGGTTGAACATGGTCATGAGCGTGTCTCCGGGAGTTGGTCGAGCGCCTCGAAATAGCTGGTTGGCCGCCACGGCATGCGCCCTTCGAACCGCGCCCCTCTCGCGACCGTGACGGTGTTGTGGAAAATGCGCCCGGAAACGTCCGCCGTGTCGCCCAACGTCACGTTGAGTGCGAACACGCGCCCGTTCAGGCGCCCCCCGATATGGACGTCCCTCGCGACCACGTCGCCTTCGACGTAACCCCGCTCGCAAAGGACGAAGCGCTCGGCATTGATGCGGCCGAGCACGCTGCCGTGGACGGCGAGCTCGCCGTCGGTGTCGAGGATTCCGGTCACGATCGCGGCTGCGCCGAGCTGCGACAACGGCAGCAACGCCGCGTCGGACCCGAACGGCCTGGTCTTGTCGCGGAACAGCGGCACGGACATGCGGGGTCCTCACGCGTTACACACAGTCAAGCCCCCGCTTGCCTGAAGGGGAGCATGGCAGCTTTTTGCTTTCCGAAGCAAGCACTTGTTCGGCGGCGGCAATCCTGCTCCTGTTTCATGACCGTTCCGCGAAGTTGGGTAGATGCGCTCGCTTTCGTGGTGCTGCCGGCTCCTGAGCACGCTTTGCAACTGCGGTTGATCCTCCCAGAAAATTGTGTAGAGATACACAATATCGGCGGAGACATGGGCAATCGCGGAACGCTTTCAGCGAAAGAGGTGGTGCGCCGCCTCAACGCTGACGGCTGGACGGTGAAGCGCCGCGGTCCCGGCGATCACGTTCAGTTCGTGCATCCCACTAAGCCGGGCAAGGTCACCGTCGACATGGGTGCACGCGATATTCCCACCGGAACACTGCGCAGCATCTTCCGGCAAGCGGGATGGATTTGGTGAGTTAAGGAGTTGTCGATGCCAGAAATCGTATGGGCGCTGGTGCATGAAGCAGAAGGGCCGAAGGGCCGCGTCTATGGTATCTCGTTCCCCGATTTTCCTGGCGCTGTCTCGGGTGGGCGAACGGTGGACGAAGCGATCGCGCGAGGCCGCGAAACGCTCGCGTTCCATGTCGAAGGCATGATCGAGGACGGCGATCCGATGCCAAGTCTCCGCTCGCTCGAAGAACTGCGCGCGGACAAGGACGTCGCGCGCGAGATGCGCGATGTGAGACGCGTCTGCCTCGTCGAAGTGCCTTTTGAACTCCCCGGCAAACCGGTGCGCGTGAACATCTCCATCGAAGATCGATTGCTCGATGCAGTGGATCGTGCCGCTAAGGTGCGGGGACAGACGCGCTCGGCATTTTTAGCGGATGCGGCGAGGGAGAAAATAAAAGGGGCAGCCTAGCTCCGTTGCTTTCCGTGGACCGGCTAATCCTTGAGATACCCCAGATATCTGCCGGCAAGATAAACAGACTCACAAAATTCTCGGCCGATCTCATCGCCGAGCAGCACCGCCGTGTCGCCGACCCGCAGATACAACCTGTGAGGTCCTAGATAGGAACTTGTGCCGATCTCTACATCAAGCGATCGTCTTATCTTTTTGTCTGAAACGTCTTCTATTTCCTTTTCGAAATACATCGTGGTCGCCATCTTCCACTCCTTTGATTTGGAAAGGAACGTTAATTGCGATCGGAGGCTTCTAAAACGTTCCTTTTCGCCACGCCGCCCAGCCAGTAGGCGCTGGGCTTGGGCGCGCGGGCTTGCGTCGCGCGGTCGACGGCGACGAGGCCGAAGGTCGGGCGGTAGCCTTCGAGCCACTCGTAATTGTCCATCATCGACCAGTGGATGTAGCCGCGCAGGTCGATGCCGTCCTTCAGGCAGCGCAGGCAGCCTTCGAGCGCGCGGCGCGTGTATTCGATGCGGCGCGTGTCGTCGTCGGTGCCGATGCCGTTCTCGGTGACGATCACCGGACAGCCGCTCACCCGCGCCGCCTGGCGGATCGTCGCCTCGAGCGCCTCGGGATAGAACTCGTAGTACATCTGCGTCTGCTCGGCGCCGTCCGGCGGCGGTAGCACCTTGTTGTCGCCGAAGCGCACGCGCGTATAGGTCTGCACGCCGACGAAATCGTCGCCCATGATCGCCTCGAGGAACTGGCCGTTGATCGCCTGGTCCGCCATGTCGCGCAGCTTCTCGCCGCCCGGGGTGGCCTGGAACTCGTTGAGCGCAAGCGTGATGCCGACGGGCCCGTTCACCAGCGGCTTCAAGATCTCATAGCTCTTGCGATGCGCCGCGATCAGGTTCGGCGTCGCGGCGTGGCCGTCGCCGGAGAGATAGGGCGAGAACCTGCCCGCCTCGCCGCCGCAAAGCTTCGCCGCCGCTTCGAGCGCGCGCTTGCGCTTCTCGCCGCTGCCCGCGACGCCGACGGCCTCGCGCATCATCGTCACCATGATCGGGATGTTGGCTTCGTTGATGGTGCACGCATAGGCGATGAGGTCGCCCAGCGCTTTGCCGGCGCGCTCGCAATAGCGCGCGAAGCGGTCGACCGAGGCCGGGTTCTCCCAGCCGCCGTCGCGCGTGAACCACAAAGGCGCGGTGAAGTGATGAAAGGTCGCCATCGGCACGACGCCCTCGGCAAGGCACGCCGCGATCATGCGCCGGTAGTGGTCGAGCGCGGCTTTGGAGAAGAAGCCTTCCTCGGGCTCGATGCGCGCCCATTCGATCGAGAAGCGATAGACGCCGAAGCCCAGCGCCTTCAGCATCGCGATGTCGGCGTGGTAGCGGTGATAGTGGTCGCACGCATCGCCCGACGGCTCGGCGAAGAGCGAGTCCTTCATCATCTCCATCAGCCAGAGATCGCTCGACGTATTGCCGCCCTCGACCTGATGCGCCGCCGTCGCCGTGCCCCAGAGAAAGTCTTTCGGGAAATCCATCTCTCGCCCCTGTCTCGTGTTAGCGCAGCGCCGCGCCGCCGCCGATGGCGAGCCGGAAGCCGCCATCGCTCAGCAAGGTTTCGCCGGTGATGTTGCGCGAATCCGGGCTCGCCAGGAAGATCACCGCTTTGGCGATCTCGTCGCCGTCGGCCACGCGGCCTAGCACCGCGACCTTGGAATAATTGTCCTTGACCCGGCCGAAGGCTTCGGCGCCGAAGCGCTCGGTGAACCAGGGCGTGGCGACCAGGCCCGGGCACACGGCGTTGACGCGGATCTCCGGCGCCAGCGCGCGGGCGAGCGACAGGGTCATCGTGTTGAGCGCGCCTTTCGATGCCGCGTAAGCCACCGACGAGCCGATGCCTTCGATGCCGGCGATGGAGGAGACGTTCACCACGGCGCCGTCGTCGCTCTTGCGCAGATTGTCGACGCTGGCGCGCACCATCTGGAAGGCCCCGATCACGTTCACCGCATAGATGCTCGCGAAATCCTCGGCCGAGAGCGCGTCGAGGTCGCGATGGCCGGCGAATTTCGTCGTGCCGGCGTTGTTGACCAGGATGTCGATGCGGCCGAATGCCTCGACCGCGGCGGCCGCGATCTTGCGGCAATCGGCGTCGAGCGCGACATTGCCTTGCGCGATGGCGACCCTGGCGCCGGTTTCGCGGATCTGGGACGCGACCGCGTCGGCTTCCTTGACGCTCTTGGAATAATTGATCGCCACGTCGGCCCCGCGCCGCGCCAGGCCCAGCGCCACGCTCGCGCCGATGCCGGAGGACGAGCCTGTGACGATGGCTGCCTTGCCTTTGAGGTCCGTCTGTTCCATGAGCCGCGTCCTGTCCTATTGTCCCTCACCCAAGATCGTACAGACCCCACGCGATGCCGCAAGAAGCCGCCGCCCTCACAGCACTCCCGCCGGCCCGGGCGGCGGAGCGCATCATCCTGATCCGCCACGGAAGGCCGGCAATCGAGACGTCTCCGCGCAAGAACCATCATGGCTTCCGCTCCTATATCGACGACTACGAAGCCGCGGGCCTGGATCCCGGAAGCGCGCCGCCGGAGGAGCTTCAGGACCTGGTCAAGGAGCTGACCGCCGTGTTCTCGAGCGACCGCGCGCGCAGCCACGAAAGCGCCAAGGCGCTCGCGCCCAATGCCGAGCTGATCGCCGACCCGCTGTTCGCCGAAGCCCCGCTCGCGAGCCCGCGCATCCCGCTGTTGCGCATGAAGGTCCCGAAATGGGCCGTGGTCGCGCGCATCTTGTGGCACGCCGGCTATCATCCCGAGATCGAGGATTATCGCCGCGCCAAGGCCCGCGCGTCGGATGCCGCCGACATCCTGATGAGGCGCGCGCGGGAGAACGGCCAGGCGGCGCTGGTCGCGCATGGCTATTTCAACCTGATGATCGGGCGCGAGCTGCGCCGCCGCGGGTTCCTCAAATGCGGCTCGCACCGGGTCACCTATTGGAACGCGGTGGTCTACGAACGCGTCTGATAGCGTTCGTAGAGCGAGCGGCGGCTCAACGCGTCGTCCAGCCGTTCAAGCGCCTCCAGCGGCTGGCCGGCTTCCTCGTTCAACTCGACCGATACCGCTTTGAGAGACTCCAGGATCTGCGACAGGCGCGAGAAGAGCCGCTTCCCCTCAGCCGACAACCTCAAGGTCTGGCTGCGCGCATCGTTCGCATCCGCTTTGCTGCGGATGAGCCCCGCCTTTTCCATCGACTTCCGCGTCTGGCTGACGGAGGCGTGGCTGATGCCGAGGCTCGCCGCCAGCCGGCCCACCGATTGCGGCCCTTCCCATGCCAGCTGAGACAGCACGCCAAGCCAGCGCTGCTCGAACTTGATGCCGTTCTCGGCATAGATGCGCGCGCAGTCCTGGTCGATGCTCTCGGAAAGCCGACGCAATCGTCCTCCGATCGCCGCGGCGCCGTGCCCACGGGTGGCGTCGGGAACGGACGCGGGTTTCGATTTTTTCATTTGACAAAATCCGTAGGTGCCTACACAAATCGCGGTCGTCGATCATCTCCCGGAAGAGAGCCATGGGCAAGCTGGCCAGCGTCGCATTCGGGTTGCTGTTTCTCGCCTGGACCTCGCCGATGTCCGAAGCCGCTAGCGCGGCGCGGAGCGTGGCGCCTCTCGCCGACCGGATGCGCGATCATCTGGCGATGCTCTCGAGATCGGAAGGTTTCAGCGGGGTCGTGCTGATCGCCAAGGACGGAAAGCCCGTATTTCAGCAAGCCTATGGGCTCGCAAACGTCGCGGACGGCGTGGCCAACACCACCGCGACCAAATTCAACATGGCCTCGATGGGCAAGATGTTCACCGCGGTGGCCGTTCTCCAGCTCGTCGAAGCCGGCAAGATCGCGAGCCTGCAGGACAAGGTTGGGAAATATCTGCCGGACTATCCCAATGCGGCGGTGCGCGAGCAGGTCACCATCGAAGAGCTCCTGACGCATACCTCGGGCATGGGCAACTTCTGGGAGCAGCTCGCCGGCAAGGCCAAGGATCGCTATGTCGCGATCGCCGACTATGTGCCGCTGTTCGCGGACGAGAAGCTGCAATTCGAGCCCGGCAAGGGCTTTGCCTACAGCAACAATGGCTACACCGTGCTGGGACTGATCGTCGAAGCGGTGAGCGGAAAGTCCTATTTCGACTACGTGCGGGACAACATCTACCGGCCCTGCGGCATGACCGACACCGATGCCTACGAGCTCGACAAGCCCGTTGCGCATATGGCGACCGGCTATTCGCGCTCGCCCAGCGTACCGCATCAGCTGGTGAGCAACATCTATGTCCTGCCCTACAAGGGCAGCTCCGCCGGCGGGAGCTACACCACGGCGTCCGATCTTTTGAAGTTCGCCAATGCGCTGCTGAGCTTCAGGCTTCTCAACCGGCAGGACACCGAGACGTTGACCTCGGGCAAAGCAAATTATGGCGCGCGGCGCTACGCATACGGCTTCACCGAGGACACCGCCAACGGTCACAGGCTGATCGGTCACGGCGGCGGCAATGCCGGCATCGCCGACGAGCTGATGATGTTCACCGATCTGGGATACACGGCGGTGATCCTCACCAATGGCGACGTGGAGAATTTCTGGGACATCCGGAATTTCACGAAGCGGGAAATCATGGGCCCGTCGGCGGACACGCGAAGCTTCGACTTCACCCGGTCGCTGATCGATGTCGTCGAGCATCGCGGCTATGAGCAAAGCGTGGCATTGCTGAACGCCGATCCCGCGCATCCGGCGATTCGCAACGGGCTGCTCGAGCAGATCGGCTACAAGCTCCTCTGGCAGGGAAGGATCACGCAAGCGCAGGAAATCTTCCGGCTCTACGCATTGGCCGTGCCGGACGACGCCTATGCCTATCTCGGGCTCGGCGCGGCGGACGAGCGTGCCGGAGACAAAGCCGGCGCTATCGCGGCCTACACGAAATATGTCGGCATGGAGCCGGACGACAAAGACGCCGCCGCGCGGCTTGAGAAGCTCCGCAAACCTTAATCGCGTCTGAAATCCGCAGATCGGGGCTTGCGGGACATCGCGCGACGTGATACTTAAGTTGATGCTTAACTATCAACCGCAGCCCCTCGATCTCGTCTTCCAGGCGCTCGCCGATCCGACGCGCCGCGGGATGATCGCGCGGCTGTCGCGCGGCCCCGCCTCGGTCAGCGAGCTCGCCGAGCCGTTCGACATGTCGCTGCCCGCCGTGGTGCAGCACCTGCAGGTGCTGGAATCGAGCGGGCTGGTGAAGTCCGAAAAGGTGGGACGCGTGCGCACCTGCCGCATCGAGCCCAGGATGATGATGACCGCGGAGGACTGGATCTCGAGCCAGCGCGCGAGCTGGGAGGCGCGGCTCGACCGTCTCGGCGAGTACCTGCAGGAACTCCAGGCGAAGGATCGCAAGCGTGGCCGCAAGAAATGAGATGACCGCCGAAGCGCCGCCGGGCGAAGCCGTCATGCGCCTGACGCGCAGCTTCGACGCACCGCGCGAATTGGTGTGGGACGCCTTCACCAAGCCGGAGCACATCGCGCGCTGGTGGGGGCCCGGGAAATACGCGATCACGGTGCACGAGTTCGACGTGCGTCCCGGCGGCAAGTGGCGCATCTCGCATTCCGACGGCAGCAAGATCGTCGAGTTCTTCGGCGAATATCGCGAGGTCGTGAAACCGTTGCGGCTCGCGCGCAGCTTCCGCTTCATGGAGTTCCAGCCGATCGAGGAAGCTTACGAGTTCCACGACGACGGCGGGCGCACGCGGCTCGTCTGCATCCAGACCTATCCGAGCGTGACGGCGCGCGACTGGATGGCCAAGAGCGGCGCCGCGGAAGGCGGACGCGAATCCTTCGCCCGCCTCGATGAACTTCTGGACCGGTTGAAAGGCTGATCATGAGCGATCCCGTCTTCTCTCTCAATCGCACGTTCGACGCGCCGCTGGCCTTGATGTGGGAGGTCTATACGCAGGAGAAGCACCTCAAGAACTGGTGGGGCCCGAAGGGCTTCGAATGGGTGAAGGGTTCGCTGGATTTCCGGCCCGGCGGTCATTTCCACTACTGCATGCGCGCGCCCACGGGCGACGAGATGTGGGGCCGCTTCGAGTATCGCGAGATCGAGCCCTTGAAGCGCATCGTCTTCACCACCGGCTTCTCGAACCCGGCGGGCGAGATCGTGCGCGCGCCCTTCGCGGCGAACTTCCCGTTGCGCATCCTGAACGACGTGCGTTTCGCGGACCAGGGCGCGAAGACGACGCTCGCCATGACCGGCACGCCGTTCGAGGCGCCCGAGAGCGAGCGCGAGTTCTTCCGCGCGATGTTCCCGTCGATGCAACAGGGCTATGCCGGCACGCTCGACCAGCTCGCGGACTATGTGAAACGCGCACAGTGATCGGGGAGAAGACGATGCAGCTCAACACCTATGTGCACTACAACGGCAATTGCGACGACGCCTTCCGGTTCTACGAGCAGGCGCTCGGCGGCAAGATCGAGATGCGCCAGACCTATGGCGCATCGCCCGCCGGCGCGCAGACGCCGCCCGAGATGAAGGACAAGATCATCCATGCGCGCATCCGCATCGGCGACACGGTGCTGATGGGCTCCGACGCGCCGCCGCAGCGCCGAGGCACGCCGGACGGCTTCTCGCTGTCGCTGAGCTGCGCCACGCCCGAAGAGGCCGAGCGCGTGTTCGCCGCGCTGAGCGACGGCGGACGGATCGAGATGCCGATGGCCGAGAGCTTCTTCGCCCACCGCTTCGGCATGCTGGCCGACAAGTTCGGCATGGCCTGGATGGTCGTCTGCCAGAAGGAGATGTGAGCATGCGGGCGGTTTCGATTTTCACCGTGGCGCTCGTGCTCGTCGGACCTGCGCTCGCGGCCGATGCGCCGCCGATGAAGCTGCCGCACGGCCAGCACGACGTGCGTACCGCGACGGCGGGCACCTACACGCTCGATCCGAACCACACCGCGGTGATCGCGCGCGTTTCGCATCTGGGCTTCTCGATGAGCGCGTTCCGCTTCGGCAAGGCGCAAGCCACGCTGGAATGGGACCCGGCGCATATCGAGAAATCGAAGCTCAGCGCCACCGTCGACCCCGGCTCCATCGCGACGCCGGTGCCCGATTTCGCGCAGGAGCTGACCGGTGCCGACTACCTCAACGTCGCGAAGTTCCCGGCCGCGAGCTTCGTCTCCACTGCGTTCCGCAAGAAGGATTTCGCGCACGGGATTGTCGACGGCAAGCTGACGCTGCTGGGCAAGACCGTGAACACGAGCTTCGCCGTCACGCTCGTCGGCGCGGGGCCGGGCTTCGCGGGCGGGCCGACCATGGGCCATGTGATCGGCATCCACGCCGTGACGCATGTGAGCCCGAAGGCGATCGGGCTTCCCGCCGTGTTCCAGGAGCCGATCGAGATCGCCATCGACACCGAATTCGACAAGGCAGGATAGACCGATGCTGAAGCTCTACTATCATCCGCTCTCGTCCTTCTGCTGGAAGGCGACCATCGCGCTCTACGAGAACGACACGAAGTTCGAGAAGATCGTGGTCAACCTCATGGACGAGAAAGAGCGCGCGGCGTTCTTCGCGGTCTGGCCCATCGGGCAGTTCCCGGTGATCAAGGACGAGGCGCGCGACTGGCTGGTGCCGGAATCGAGCATCATCGTCGAATATCTCGACCGGCATTATCCCGGCCGCACGCGCTTCATTCCCGCCGATCCGGACAAAGCGCGCCAGGTGCGCATGCGCGACCGCTTCTTCGACCTGCACGTCCAGGTGCCGATGCAGCACATCATGGACGACCGCTGGCGCAAGGATGAGGACAAGGATCGCATCGGAGTCGAGAAGATGCGCCGGCGCATTGCCGCGTCGCTCGCGATGATCGAGGAAGACGTCGGCGACGGCTGGGCGGTCGGCGACGCGTTCACTCTGGCCGACATCGCCGCGATGCCGGCGCTGTTCTACGCCAATATCGCGCTCGGCAGCCTCGGCCCGCGCACCAGCGCCTATCTCGAGCGGCTGAAGAAGCGTCCCTCGGTCGCGCGCACCTTGCAGGAGGCCGCGCCGTTCCTGAAGGACGTGTTCGGGGTGACGCCATGAGCGTCGTGCAGAGCAGCTTCACCATCCATCGCGTCTATGACGCGCCGGTCGAGATGGTCTTCCAGGCCTTCGCCGATCCGAAAGCCAAGGCGCGCTGGTTCGCGCGCTCCGACGGCGGTTGGGAAGCGGCGATCCGCGAGCAGGATTTCCGCGTCGGCGGCCGCGACCGCACCAAGGGCGTGCTGCCCAATGGGCATACGTCGGATTTCCAATGCGAATATCGCGACATCGTCGAAAACGAGCGCATCGTCTATGTCTACGACATGTTCGTCGACGACAGGAAGATCTCCGTCTCTCTCGCCATCGTGCAGTTCGCGCGCGAAGGCAAGGCTACCCGGCTCAGCGTGACCGAGCATGGCGCCTTCCTCGACGGCTATGACGATGCGGGCGGGCGCGAGCATGGCACGGGCCTGTTGCTCGACCAGCTCGGGCAATCGCTCGCCGGGGCGCTCGCGGCGTCAGCGTGAGCGGTGGAACGGCTTGTCGCCCAGCACGGTGACCCGGTACATCACGCGCTCGCTGGCCGGCACGTCGGCCACCGTGTAGTGCTGGGTCACGCGATTGTCCCAGAACGCGACCGTGCGCGGCTTCCATTGGCGGCGGACCAGGAATTGCGGTTGCTGGATCTGCTCGAAGATCATCTCGAGCACCTTGCGGCTTTCCGAGCGCGTCAGCCCGAGGATCGCGGTCGTGAACGCCGGGTTGACGAACAGGCTGTTCAGGCCGGTCTCGGGATGCGTGCGCACCACCGGATGCGTCGTCGGCGGATGGTCGCGGCGCGCCCAGGCGAAGCGCTCGACGCCGAGGTCCATGCGCGCGAACCGCTCCTCGCTGTAGGAGCGCTCGAAATCGTGGCTCGCGATCAGCGGGTCGAGGAAGTTGCGCAGCGGCTGCGACAGCGACGCATAGGCCGCGCGCGTGCTCGCCCAGATCGTGTCGCCGCCGGCGGGGGGCGTGTCCTGTGCGTATAGAAGACAGGCCGCGGGTGGCGTGTCGATGAAGGTCACGTCGGCGCGCCAATTGCCGCTGTCGTCGATCGCCCACTGGTTCTGCAAGAGCGCGACCTCCGGCACGTCCATGACATGCGGACGGATGGGGTGGACGTGCAGCGCGCCGAAGCGCGATGCGAAGTCGCGCAACTCGGCCGGCGTCAGCGTCTGGTCGTCGAAGAACAGCACCTCATAGCGCAGCAGCGCGCGGCGGATCGCCGCGATGTCGCCGGCGCCGAGCGGCCGGGACAGGTCGACGCCGTCGATCCGCGCGCCCAGGGTCGAGGACATCGGCACGACGTGGAAGGGGTTTGGCAAGGATTCCGGGACTAAGGAGGCTGGGCGAAGATTCATCGTTCTGGTTCCGTGCTGCTTGATCTATGTACTTATACTATATTGACTCGGTATAGTATATGGGATTAATGGAGAAACGGGCGGCGGGGCCGCCCGGGCAATTCAAGCAGGGGACATTCCATGAAGCCATTCGCAACCCGGCTGCTAGCCGGCACGGCGTTGATCGCGCTCGCGACAGCCGCTCACGCCGGCGAGCGCGCGCAATCCAGCGGCACCTCCAACCAGGGCGCGGCGGCGAACGACGCGAAGATCGAGCAGCTCGAGCAGGACATCCAGGACCTGCAGGCGCAGGTGCAGGACCTGAAGCGCTCGACCGCGGATCAATACGCCGACGTCCGGACCCAGCAGGCCAAGGGCGTGAAGCTCACGCTCAACAACGGCCGCCCGACGATCACCGCCGACGACTTCACCTTCTCGCTGCGCGCGCTGGTGCAATACGACAGCGCCTATTACGGCCAGGGCAAGGTCCCGGCGGGCACGGATTTCTCGAGCGGCAGCAATTTCCGCCGCGCGCGCTTCGGCTTCGAAGGCACGGCGTTCAAGGATTGGTACTACACCTTCATCTACGATTTCGGCGGCTCCGGCAACGAAGGCTCGACGATCTCCAGCGCCTATATCCAGTACAACGGCCTGGCGCCCGTGCATTTGCGCATCGGCGCGTTCCCGCCGTCGGAGAGCTTCGACGACACGACCTCGGCCTCGGACCTGCTGTTCCTCGAGCGCGCGCAGCCGACCGACGTCGCGCGCGGCATCGCGGGCTCCGACGGCCGCGACGCGGTTCAGATCTTCGCTTACGACGACGACTACTTCGCCTCGATCGCCTATACCGGCAACCTCGTCGGCACGGCCGGCGCGTTCGACGAGCAGCAGGCGCTGGTCGGCCGTCTCGCCTATCGCCCGATCGCGTCGGAGAACGTCAACCTCGCCTTCGGCGGCGACCTGACCTATGTGCTCAAGCTTCCCGACCTCACGGCGGGTCCGAACTCGGCGCACGCCTTCTCCTTGAGCGAGCGGCCCGAGCTCAACGCCGACGACAACAACATCCGCCTGATCAGCTCCGGCACGCTGGACGCCGATCACGCCACCGAGTGGGGCGTGGAAGCGGCGGGCAACTACTACAATTTCTACGGCCAGGGCGGCTATTTCGGCTTCTTGGCCGACCGCCGTGCGCTCGGCAATCCGACGCATCTGCCCGATCCGGACTTCAACGGCTGGTACGTGCAGGCGAGCTGGATCCTCACCGGCGAGTCCAAGAAGTACAAGCCCGAGACCGGCTCGTGGGGCTCGCCCAAGCCGAACGACCCGTTCACCATCGACAAGGTCGGCGCGGGCGCATGGGAAGTCGCGGCGCGCTACAGCGATCTCGATCTCGACTATCACGCGGGCGATTTCGGCAAGACGACGCCGTTCGGCGGCATCCGCGGCGGCGACCAGCGCATCTGGTCGGCCGGCATCAACTGGTATCCGAACCAGGTGCTGCGCTTCATGCTCGACTTCCAGCACACCGACGTCTCGAAGCTGTCGGGCGCGGGCGCCGACGCCGATGCGCGCCTCGACGCCGTGTCGCTGCGCACGCAAATCTCGTTCTGACCGGAGGCCACGATGAAGAAATTTGCAATCGCGCTCGCTTGCGGCCTGCTCGCTTCGAGCGCCGCTCTTGCCGGCAACGTCACCCTGCTCAACGTCAGCTACGATCCGACGCGCGAGCTCTACAAGAACCTCAACACGGCCTTCGCGGCGCAGTGGAAGCAGAAGACCGGCGACACCGTCACCATCAACATGTCGCATAACGGCTCGGGCGCGCAGTCCCGCGCCATCATCGACGGCCTCGACGCCGACGTCGCCACGCTCGCGCTCGCCTACGATATCGACGCGATCGCCGACAAGGCGAAGCTGCTGCCCAAGGATTGGCAGAAGCGCCTGCCGCAGAACTCCACGCCTTACACCTCGACCATCGTGTTCCTGGTGCGCAAGGGCAATCCGTGGAAGGTCAAGGACTGGCCCGATCTCGTCAAGCCGGGCATCCATGTCGTGACGCCGAACCCGAAGACCTCGGGCGGCGCGCGCTGGGCTTATCTCGCGGCCTGGGCCTATGCCGAGAAAGCGCCGGGCGGCAATGCCGAAAAGGCGAAGGCCTTCGTCGGCCAGCTCTACAAGCACGTGCCGGTGCTCGATACCGGCGCGCGCGGGGCGACGACGACGTTTGCCCAGCGCGGCATCGGCGACGTGCTGCTCTCCTGGGAGAACGAGGCGCATCTGGCGCTTCAGGAATCCGGCGGCGCCGACAAGTACCAGATCGTCTATCCGTCGAACTCCATCCTCGCCGAGCCGCCGGTCGCGCTGATCGACAAGAACGTCGACCGCCACGGCACGCGCAAGGTCGCGGAAGCGTATCTCCAGTTCCTCTACACCAAGGACGCGCAAGAGATCGAAGCGAAGAACTACTACCGTCCGCGCGACCAGGGCGTGCTCGCGGCGCACGCATCGCAGTTCCCGAAGATCCCGCTCTACGATCTCGACGACGTGTTCGGCGGCTGGACCAAGGCGCAGCAGGTCCATTTCTCGGACGGCGGCGTGTTCGACCAGATCTACAAGCCCGGGCAGTAAACCGTGGCGGCGCTCGTCCTCCCCGGATTCCGAAGCCGGAGCGCGTTGCCCGGCTTCGGCTTTTCCTTGGGTTTCACGCTTTTTTACCTGAGCGCGATCGTGCTCATCCCGCTGGCGGCGCTGGTCATCCGCCCGTGGGAGCTCGGCTGGAGCGGCTTCTGGGCCGAGGTCTCCGCCCCGCGCGTGGTCGCGGCGTTGAAGCTCTCTTTCGGGGCGTCGGCGGTGGCGGCGGCGGTCAACAGCGTGTTCGGGCTGATCGTCGCCTGGGTGCTGGTGCGCTATCGCTTTCCCTTCAAGCGCGTGGTCGACGCGCTGGTCGATCTTCCCTTCGCGCTGCCGACGGCGGTCGCGGGCATCGCGCTGTCTGCGCTCTATGCCGGCAATGGCTGGATCGGCGCGCCGCTCGAGAAGTATCTCGGCCTCAAGGTCGCCTACACGCCCTATGGCGTGGTCGTGGCGCTGATCTTCATCGGCCTGCCGTTCGTGGTGCGCACCTTGCAGCCGGTGCTGACCGATCTCAGCCGCGAATCCGAAGAGGCCGCGGCCACGCTCGGCGCGACGCGCTTCCAGACGTTCCGGCGCGTGATCCTGCCCAGCCTGGCGCCGACGCTCCTGACCGGCACCGCGATGGCTTTCGCGCGCGCGGTCGGCGAGTACGGTTCGGTGATCTTCATCGCCGGCAACCTGCCGATGGTGTCCGAGATCACGCCGCTGCTGATCATCATCAAGCTGCAGGAATACGACTATGCCGGCGCGGCCGCCGTGGGCGTGATCATGCTGGCGGTGTCGTTCGTCTTCCTGCTTGCGCTCAACGCGTTGCAGGCCTGGGTGAGCTCGCGGCGATGAAGACGATCCCGATCCTGCGCCCGCGCGCGCCGACCGACGACCATCCGCTGGTCAAGATCGCGCTGTCGACGATCGCGGTCGCGTTCATCGCGCTGTTCCTGGTCATGCCGCTCGCGACCGTGTTCTCGGAAGCGCTGGCGCAAGGCGCGGCCATGGCTTGGGACGCGCTCGAGCAGCCCGACGCCATCGCGGCGATCAAGCTGACCCTGCTGGTCGCGGCCATCGCGGTGCCGCTGAACATGCTCTTCGGGCTCGCCGCGGCCTGGGCGGTCTCGAAGTTCGAGTTCGTGGGCAAGAATCTCCTGATCACGCTGATCGATCTCCCGTTCTCGGTATCGCCCGTCGTGTCGGGCCTGGTGTTCGTGCTGATCTTCGGGCTCCAGGGCTGGCTCGGCCAGTGGCTGCGCGACCACGACATCAAGATCGTCTTCGCGCTGCCCGGCATGGTGCTGGCGACGGTGTTCGTGACGTTCCCCTTCGTCGCGCGCGAGCTGATCCCCTTAATGATCGACCAGGGCCGCGACGAAGAAGAGGCGGCGGCGACCTTGGGCGCGGGCGGCTTGAGCACCTTCTTCCGGGTCACGCTTCCCAACATCAAATGGGCGCTGCTCTATGGCGTGCTGCTGTGCAATGCCCGCGCGATGGGCGAGTTCGGCGCGGTGTCTGTCGTGAGCGGCCATATCCGCGGCCAGACCGAGACCATGCCGTTGCATGTCGAGGTGCTCTACAACGACTACCAGTATGTCGGCGCCTTTGCGGTCGCCTCGGTGCTGGCGCTGCTGGCGCTCGCAACCCTCATCATCAAATCGCTGCTCGAATGGCAATTCGCCGACGAGATCTCGGCCTCCCATCGTCACTGAAGGAACCGTCATGTCCCTCGTCATCGAACAGGTCGCCAAGAAGTTCGATCGCTTCCCCGCGCTGAAAGGCGTCAGCCTGACGGCGCCCAAAGGCTGCTTCATGGCGCTGCTCGGGCCCTCGGGCTCGGGCAAGACGACCTTGCTGCGCATCTTGGGCGGGCTCGAGTTCGCCGATGTCGGGCACATCAGTTTCGACGGCTCGGACTGGCTGAGCATTCCCGCGCGCGAGCGCCGCGCCGGCTTCGTGTTCCAGCAGTATGCGCTGTTCAAGCACATGACGGTGGCCAAGAACATCGCCTTCGGGCTTGCGATCCGTCCGCGCCGCACGCGGCCGACCCGCGCCGAGATCGCGCGCCGCGTCGAAGAGCTGCTCGCGCTCGTCCAGCTCGAGGGCTTAAGCAAGCGCTATCCGAGCCAGCTCTCCGGCGGCCAGCGCCAGCGCGTGGCGCTCGCCCGCGCGCTCGCGATCGAGCCGCGCATGCTGCTGCTCGACGAGCCGTTCGGCGCGCTCGACGCCAAGGTGCGCAAGGATCTGCGTCATTGGCTGCGCTCGCTGCACGAGCGGCTGGGGCTGACGACGGTGTTCGTGACCCACGACCAGGACGAAGCGCTCGAGCTCGCCGATCTCGTCGCGGTGATGAACCAGGGCAAGATCGAGCAGATCGCGAGCCCGGCCGAGCTGCGCGCCAACCCGGCCTCGGATTTCGTCGCCGACTTCCTGGGGCAGGGCACCGCGGCCAACATGGTCCCGATCCGCACCGCGTCGCGTCCGGTTGGACCGCGCGGCACGGAGCAGAGCTTCACCATCCGCTAGAGACGGGCGGACGGTCCACTACCAGATATGGGGGCCTTTCGGTCCCCCGGGGCGGCTTGCACCCTAAACTCTATTGAATTGATCGGGAATACATGACATACGGCCGTTCCGCATCGGAAGGGGCCGGGCATGGAAAACCTGTTTTCGAATATCGATCCGCTTTATGTGCTCAGCGGCATCCTGGTCGGCGGGCTTGTGGGCTTCACCGGCGTCGGCGGCGGCTCGCTGATGACGCCGCTGCTGATCCTGGTCTTCGGCGTGCACCCGGCGAGCGCGGTCGGCACCGATCTTCTCTATGCCGCGGCGACCAAGACCGCGGGTACGGCGGTCCATGGCTGGAACAAGACCGTCGATTGGAAGATCGTGGGGCGGCTCGCGCTCGGCAGCATCCCGATGACCGCGCTGACCGTGCTCGCCCTCTATTGTATGGGCGTCGACAGCAAGGCGACGCAAAGCGTCATCACCAAGACGCTCGGCGTGGCGCTGCTCGCCACTGCGATTCTTCTCTTCATGCGCAAGCCGCTGATGGCGTGGTACGACCGCACCATCGGCGAGCCGGATCCGAAGCTTGTCAACAAGCTCACCGTGCTCACCGGCGCGGTCCTCGGCGTGCTGGTGACCATCTCCTCGGTCGGCGCCGGGGCGATCGGCGTCACGGCGCTGGTGATGCTCTATCCCAAGATGCCGGCGCAGCGCATCGTCGGCTCCGACATCGCCCATGCCGTGCCGCTGACCTTGCTCGCGGGCCTCGGCCATTCGATCCTCGGCACCATCGACCTGCACATCCTGGTGTCGCTGCTCTGCGGCTCGCTGCCGGCGATCGTCGTCGCCAGCATCGCGTCGGCGCGCACGTCCGACAACGTGGTGCGCGTCGCGCTCGGCCTGGTGCTGCTCGCGGTGTGCGCGCGGTTCTGGTTTCTCTGAGCGCCGCTTGACTTCCGGCCGCAGGCCGTGGAGCTATCGCCCTGCTTGCCGCGGAGGGGCCCGCGCGCCGGCGATGGTGCAACGCAGTCGGCGGAGCGGCAATGCCGGACATCCTCTCGCATATCGATCCCTTTTTCGTGTTGTGCGGCGTGCTGGTGGGAGGCTTGGTGGGATTCACCGGCGTCGGCGGCGGCTCGCTGATGACGCCGACCTTGATCCTCTTGTTCCGCGTCCCGCCTGCGGTCGCCGTCGGCACCGACCTGATCTATGCCGCGATCACCAACGGCAGCGGCTCGCTGGTGCACGGCTACAACCGCACCATCGACTGGAAGGTCGTCGGCCGGCTGGCGTTCGGCAGCGTGCCGATGACGGCGCTGTCGATCTTCCTGCTCTACGAGATCGGCGCGGAGAGCAAATGGGGCCACGAGATCGTCACCAAGGTGCTCGGCCTGGCGCTGTTCGTGACCGCGATCCTGCTCTTCCTGCGCAAGCCGCTGCTCCGCTGGTACGAGCGCAGGGTCGGCGAGCCCGATCCGAAGCTGGTCGGACGGCTGACGATCGCGACCGGCGCGGCGCTCGGCCTTCTGGTCACGATCTCGTCGGTGGGCGCGGGCGCCATCGGCGTTACCGCGCTCGTCATGCTCTATCCCAAGATGCCGACACAGCGCATCGTCGGTTCCGACATAGCGCACGCCGTGCCGCTGACGTTCCTTGCCGGCCTCGGCCATTCCTTCCTCGGCACCATCGACGGACTTATATTGGTGTCGCTGCTCTGCGGCTCGCTGCCGGCGATCGTGGTGGCGAGCATCGCCTCCGCGCGCATGTCGGACACGGTCGTGCGCGTCGTGCTCGGCCTGGTGCTGCTGGCCGTGGTGATCAGGTTCTGGTTTCTTTGATCGATGTCGAAGCCGCGCGGCATCGCGCACGATGCGCCGCAAGGACGAACGGCTCCGAGCGCTCCGGAAAGGTTTGATTGCTTCGTAAATGCATCGCGGTTATATCTGTGCGCCTGGGTGGGGAGCGCCAATGGCTATCGCATTGGGTATGGAATCGCGCCGGTCGTTTCTGCGCGGTTCTTCCGTGTTACTAGGCTCGCTGGCTTTGCCGGTATCAGTGCTCGCCGCGGAGGCGAAGCCGCTGCCGCGCCACAACGTCGCCTCGCGCGAAGGCCGCCGGATGCTGCAGACCTTCGCCGCCGGCATCGAGATGCTGGTGACAAAGCCGACGAGCGATCCGCGGCCGTGGTTCGTCGACGGCGGCGTCCACACCATGGATTGCCCGCACGGCAATTGGTTTTTCCCAACCTGGCACAACAGTTTTCTCGGCCATGTCGAGCACGACATTCGCGCGGTGACCGGCGACGACAAGTTCACGATTCCGTACTGGGACTGGACGCAATCGCCGTCCGTGCCGGACGAGATGTTCGTCGGCTATCTCAATCCCGCCGATCCGGTCTACGATCCCTGGCTCGCCGATGCCGCGACTTTTCGCAAGACGGTCGCCCCGCAAATCGATGCCTTCTTCAAGTCGCTGACCCCGGACCAGGCGGCGCAGCTCGCGCGCCGCGGCTTCCGCTCGCCCAAGGATTTCTGGAAATCGGTCGAAGACGGCGCAGACTTCGCGCCGCGCCCCTTCGCCCGCGCCGTCACCCGCGACAATCCGCGTCTCGATCCCAAGACCGCGCGCATGTGCTCGCCGGAGATCGTCACCGCCGCGCTGTCGCGCACCACGCCCGAGACCTTCGCCAGCGGCAACGGCACGCTCTCGATTCTCGAAGGCCTCTGCCACAACGCGATCCACGCCGCGGTCGGCGGTTGCGGCAGCAGCCATCCCGGCTTCATGGCGGGCGGCCTCGCGCCGATCGATCCGCTGTTCTTCCTCCATCACGCCAATATCGACCGGTTGTGCGACGTGTGGGCGCGCAAGCAGCGGGCTTTGGGGCTGTCGCCGACCTATCTGCCCGATGCGCCGTTCCTGAAGGACGCCGATGACGGTCATCTGTTCTTCTCCGACGACGGCCCGCATCCCGCCGGCCGCGCGATGCGGATCGTCTACGACTACGAGCCCGGCTTCGGCGAAGACATCGTGCCGGGCGGCAAGACGCAAACGCATTCGAGCTTCTCCTTCGGCTTCGGCTTCGGCATGGGCGGCAGCGCGCGCGGCGAGTCCGGCGGTTCGCATCCCGGCGGCCCTGTCAAAGGCGATCGCGGACATCCCTCGTCCTCCTCCTCCGGCGGCGGCGTCGGCGTCGGCTTCGATGTCGGCTCGCTCTTCGGTTCGGACAGCCACAAGCCGGCTCCCGAAGGCGGGCCGAAGAAGCAGTTGACCGGGATCGTCGAGGGCGACACGGCGAGCATTGCGCTGCCGGACAATTTCCTCGGCAATGTCGCGAAGGGCGAGATGCTGCTGGCGAAGATCACGCTGCCATCGCCCGCCGATGCAAGGGACGAACGCTGCTTCGACGTACTGGTCAACGCGCCTGCCGACACGCACGGCGCCGACGCGACCAGCCCGCACTACGCCGCGACGATTTCTTTCTTCGAGTCGATGCCCGGCATGGCGATGCCCGTGACCTTTACCGTGCCGCTTGTCCTACCCACGCTTGCGCTCGCGAGCGGCGACCGGCCGCCCGACAAGGTTTCGCTGCGCGTCGTACCGCGCGGTGCCGGGAAGGCCGCGCTCCAGGATGCAAGATTGGAGCTCTGGTAAGAGGCTGCGCCCTTACAGCATCGCCGGGATGACGCGGTCCGGCGGCTTATGGCCGTCGGCGAAGGTCTTGATGTTGATGATGACCTTCTCGCCCATGTCGGTGCGGCCCTCGATCGTGGCCGAGCCCATATGCGGCAGCAGCACGACGTTCTTGAGCTTGAGCAGCTTGGGGTTCACCGCCGGCTCGTGCTCGAACACGTCGAGGCCGGCGCCGGAGAGCTGGCCCTGCTCGAGCATGCGCGCCAGCGTGTTCTCGTCGATCACCTCGCCGCGGGCGGTGTTGACGATATAGGCGGTCGGCTTCATCAGCTTCAGCCGCCGCGCGGAGAGCAGATGATAGGTCGCCGGCGTGTGCGGACAATTGATCGAGACGATGTCCATGCGCGCCAGCATCTGGTCGAGGCTCTCCCAATAGGTCGCCTCGAGCTCGCGCTCGATGTTCGCATGCACGGGCTTGCGGTTGTGGTAGTGGATCTGCAGCCCGAACGCCTTGGCGCGCCGCGCCACCGCCTGGCCGATCCGCCCCATGCCGACGATGCCGAGCCGCTTGCCCTGCAGGCGGTTGCCCAGCATCCACGACGGCGACCAGCCCCGGAACTGCTCGTCCTCCAGCGCCTTGACGCCTTCGACCAGCCGGCGCGGCACCGCCAGGATCAGCGCCATGGTCATGTCGGCAGTGTCTTCGGTCAGCACGCCGGGCGTGTTGGTGACGGTGATGCCTTTGTCGAGCGCCGTCTTGACGTCGATATTGTCGACGCCGGTGCCGAAATTGGCGATCAGCTTCAGGTTCGGCCCTGCCCGGACCAGCACCTTGGAATCGATGCGGTCGGTCACGGTGGGGACGAGCACGTCGGCGACCTTGACCGCCTCGATCAGCTCGGCCTGGCTCATCGGCTTGTCGTCGTGGTTCAGCCGCGTGTCGAAAAGCTCGCGCATGCGCGTCTCGATCGCGTCGGGCAGCTTGCGCGTGACGATGACGAGCGGCTTTTTTGCGGCGGGCATGGCGTAAAATCCAAACGATCTACTACTATTAGCAGGTGCAACAGGCGCAGCGTCAAGCGATGAGAAGCATCGATTACGAGGCCGAGTTCAACGCCCGCGCCATGGTGCCCGAGCATCCGGCGATCTTCGAGCGCTGGGCGCGCGATGCCGCCGCCCACCGGGCCGAGGCCGGCGGCGTGCCGGAGCTCGCCTATGGCGATACGCCGCGCCAGGCGATGGATGTGTTCGGGACCGGCCCAGGGACGATGCCGGTCGCGATGTTCATCCATGGCGGCTGGTGGCGCGCGATGGACCGCTCGCAGTTCTCCCATATGGCGCGGGGCCTGAATGCCCACGGCATCGCGGTCGCGGTGGCCGGCTACGACCTCTGCCCGCAGGTGAGCATCGCCGAGATCGTGGCGCAGATGCGCCGGGCGGTCCGCTTCCTGGCCGCGCGGACGGGACGGCGCGTCGTCGCGTTCGGCCATTCCGCGGGCGGGCATCTGGCCGCAACCCTGGCCGCCACGGAGCCCTCGGTCGCCGCCGGCTACGCGATCTCGGGCGTGTTCGACCTCTTGCCGCTGCTCGAGGTCTCGATGAACGCCGATTTCCGGTTGGACGCGGCATCGGCGCGGACGCTGTCGCCGCTTTATGGTCCCAAAGCGCAGACGTTCGACTGCGCGGTCGGCGCGCTCGAGTCCAACGCCTTCAAGCTGCAGAGCCGGGCGCTGAGCGATGCGTGGGCCGCGCCCTATGTCGAGATCGAAGGCGCGAACCATTTCACCGTGCTCGATCCTTTGAGCGATCCGAACAGCGCGATGGTGGCGCGGCTGGCCCAGATTTGCGCTACATGTCTTTCGTGATCCGCCGATTCGCGCCTCTTCTGATCTTCTGTGTGCTGGCGACGCCATGCTTCGCCGGCCACTATGTCAGCCTGAAGAGCGACAAGGTGTTCCTGCGCGAAGGTCCGACCTACAAGCATCGCGTGCTCTTCACCTATCAACGTAAGGGCTATCCGCTTCAGGTGCTCGCCGTGTACGACAGCTGGCGGCGCGTGCGCGACGTCGACGGAACCACGGGCTGGGTCAGCCAGACCATGCTCTCCGATCTGCGCAGCGTGCTGATCACCGGCAAAGGCCGCGCGGCGCTGCGCTCCGCGCCTTACGCTACGGCGCCGCCGCTCGCCAATGCCGAGCCCGGCGTTGTCGCGCGGCTCAAGGCATGCAAGCCTCGGTTCTGCGAGATCGCGGTCGACGGCGTCACCGGCTGGATCGATAGAACCAGAATCTGGGGAGTGGATCCGGGTGAAATCATCAACTGACGAGGCTGCGGCTTCGGGCGCGCCGGATGGCGACCCTTCCGAGACCGCGCTCGCCGGCGCCGCGGGATTGTCGCAATGGCTGCACGCGCGGAGCGAGACCGCGACCACCGGCGACCTCGCTGCCAGCCGCCTGGGTCAGACGAGCTGGGCGATGTTCGAATGGGCGCGCAACCCGTTCGTGCTGTTGATCACGATCTATCTCTTCGCGCCGTATTTCACCAACAGCGTGATCGGCGACGGCGTGCGCGGCCAGGCGCTTCTGGGCGAGATCCAGGCCTATAGCGGCCTCGTCATCGCGATCCTGGCGCCGTTCCTGGGCGCGATCGCCGATAGCGGCGGACGGCGCAAGCCGTGGATCGCGCTCTATTCGCTGATCCTCGCCGGCGCGAGCTTCATGCTGTGGTTCGCGATGCCGGGCGCGACGGGCTGGAGCCTGTTCCTGGTCGGCACGTGGTGGGCGCTGGCGAACGTGGTCTACGAGTTCTCGGCGGTGTTCCACAATTCGCTGCTGCCCTCGATCGCCTCGCAGCGAAGGATCGCGGGGCTGTCGGGATTGGGGCTCGCGCTCGGCAACGCCGCGGGCATCGTGCTGTTGCTCTTCATGCTGATCGCGTTCGCGCTGCCGGGAAAGCTTCCGTGGAGCTTCATCCCCGCGCATCCCCTGTTCGGCATCGACCAGGCCGCGCACGAACCCGAGCGGCTCGCAGGTCCCGTCGAGGCGGTGTGGCTCTTGATCTTTGCCGTGCCGCTGTTCCTGTTCACGCCCGACCGGCCGTCGTCGAACCTGCCGCTGCTCACCGCGATGCGCGAGGGTGTTAAGAGCGTGATCCGCACGACCCGCAGCCTCGGTCACTACCGCAATGTCGGCATGTATCTGCTCGCGCGGCTGTTCTTCAACGACGGCATGACGGCGGTGCTCGTCTTCGGCGGCGCCTATGCGTCGAGCACCTTCCATTGGGGCCCGGTCGAGATGCTGATCTACGGCATCGAGCTGTCGATGTTCGCCGTGGTCGGCGGCTTCTTCGGCGGCTTCATCGACAACGTGTTCGGCTCCAAGCGCGCGATCTTCATCTCCATCGGCGGCACGGCCTTGTTCGGGCTGATCTCGCTCACCATGGGGCCGGACCGCATCCTGTGGATCATCCCATACGATCCAGCCGACAGGATCGCGGGCCTCCCGTTCTTCAATACCTGGCCGGAGCTCATCTATCTCGGGATCGTCAACTTCATCGCCGTGCTGATCACGGCGGGCTACGCCAACAGCCGCACCATGCTGGCGCGCATAGCGCCGACGGAGAAGATGACCGAGTTCTTCGGCCTCTATTCGCTCTCCGGGCAGTCGACCAGCTTCCTTGCGACCGGCTTCGTCAGCTGGCTGACCTTCGTGAGCCAGAGCCAGCGCATCGGCCTTTTGGGCGAGACGCTGTTCCTCGTCACCGGCCTGATCCTGATGATGTTCGTGCGCGAAGAGCGCGCGACTTCGGCCTGATGGCGAACGCGGAGACCCTCATCGCCGCCGAGACCGGGCCGGCGGAGCTTTCGGCCGAAGGCGGACCGGTCGCGAACCGGCTCGGGCAATGGGCCTGGGCGCTCTACGAAGGCGCGCGCGATCCCAACATCGTGTTCCAGATCTACGTGATCTCGCCGTTCTTCGCGAACGTGATGATCGCCGATCCCATCCGCGGCCAGGAGCTGTGGGGCGACATCACCGCCTATAGCGGCTACATCACGGCGCTGCTGTGCCCGTTCTTCGGCGCCATCGCCGACCGTGGCGGCCCGCGCAAGCCGTGGCTCGCGCTGTTCACGGTGCTGATGGTGTTGAGCTTCGCCGGCACCTGGTTCGGCGCGCCGGCCGCGTCGACGTCGGTGATCTGGATCGTCTCGGCCGCGGTGGTCGTCAACAACATCGTGTTCGAGTTCTCCAACGCCTTCCACGGCGCGATGCTCTCGTCGCTGGCGCCGGCGTCGCGCATCGGCGGGCTGTCGGGGCTGTCCTATGCGCTGGGCAGCGGGGCGGGCGGGCTGTTGATGCTGCTGTTCCTGGTGCTGTTCGTGATGCCGCATGCCTGGATCGCGCTGCCCGCGCACGTGCCGGAGCGCCTCTCGGGCCCGGTCACGGCGGTGTGGATGCTGATCTTCGCGCTGCCGCTGTTCCTCTACACCCCCGACCGCGCGCGCAGCGACCTGCCGCTGTGGCGCGCGGTGCGCGACGGCATCGCCGCGGTGATCGCCACGGTGCGGAGCCTCAAGCGCTACAAGAACGTCGCGCACTACATCGGCGCGCGCTCGCTGTTCAACGACGGGCTGACGGGCGTGCTCACCTTCGGCGGCATCTATGCCTCGGGCACCTTCGCGCTCGGCACCTTGCCGATGGTGATCTTCGGCATCGTGCAGGTGTTCTTCGGCATGCTGGGCGGATTCGTCGGCGGCTGGCTCGACGACCGGCTGGGCTCGAAGCGCGCGCTGTTGATCGCGATCGGCGGCACGGCGCTGTGCTTCGGCCTCAACCTGACCATGGGGCCGGACAGGATCCTGTGGTTCATCCTGGCGCGGGGCAGCGCGCCGCTCGTCATCTATACCGTGTTCTCCTGCCTCACCGCCGTGTTCGTGGTCGCCGGCTATGCCAACAACCGCACGATGCTGGCGCGCATCGCCCCGGTCGAGAAGATGACCGAGTTCTTCGGGCTGATGTCGTTGTCGGGCACGGCCGCGACGTTCCTGGCTCCCGTCGGCGTCTCGCTGCTCACGCGCTGGACGCACAGCCAGCGCGGCGGGATGGTCGCGGTCGTGGTGCTGCTCGTCGCGGGCTGGCTGTGGATGCTGCACGTGAAGGAAGAGCGCTCGGACGCGGCTTGACGGCTACTTCTTCTTTTTCTTCGACGCGTTCAGCGCCACCGCCGCGCGGATCAGCGCCTTCAGCGCTTTCTCGTCGACCTTCTCGCCTTCCTTGATGTCGATGGCTCGCCGCACATTGCCGTCCAAGCTCGAATTGAACAGGCCTTTGGGGTCGTCCAGCGCGGCGCCGCGCGCGAAGGTCAGCTTCACGACGCTCTTATAGGTCTCGCCGGTGCAGACGATGCCGTCATGCTCCCACACCGGCACGCCGCGCCATTTCCAGGCTTCCTCGATTCCGGGATCGGCCTCCTTGATGAGCGCCCGGATACGCGCCAGCATCCGGCCGCGCCAATCGCCCAGTTCCTCGATGCGCGCGTCGATCTGCCTGGAAGGCGCCGTCATGGCGCCCTGCGCAAATAGGGCAGCGCAAACAAATACAGGCCGCTCAGCAGCAGCAGGATCAGCGGGAACAGCGCCAGCAATCCGATCCATACCGCCTGAACCTGCATCGCCAGCACGGCGACGTTCGCGATCACCGCAAGCGTGAAGAGGATCGACAGCCAGCGGTGAACCTGCCGTATCCACATGTTCCAGCTCATCGGACCTCCCGCGTCAGGACTTGCACCAGATTGCCGGGGCCTTGGTCTTCAATGCGCTGCGGGCGGCGGCGCTGCGGCTGGGGCTGGCGCGGCCGCGGCGGCCGGCGCCGGAGGCGCCGCGGCGGCGCCCGGCGGCGGCGGATCGCCGTCATAGTACCTGTCGTCGCCATAGCCGTCATCGTCGTCGTAAGTGCCGTCGTCGCCGTCATAGTCCTGCGGCGGGGCATAGGCGTTCGGCGGCGGGCCATCATAGCGGCCGCCATGGCCGTCATCGTGCCAATTCGCGTCGTGATGCCCATCGTGATGCCCATCGTGATGCCAGTCGTGGTCGTGGTGATGCCCGTCGCCATAGCGCCGCTCGTACTCGCCGGCCTGGTGCTCGTAGAAATCGGCGTCCTCGTTGAAGCGGCGATGGTCGCGATGGAACGCGTGGTCGTCGTGGCGGAACTTGCGGTGATCGCGCGCGTAGCGGTCGTAGCCGTTGTCGTTGTAGCAGTCGTGGGCGCAGCCGAGCTCGTGCCAGCAATCGTGCTCGCAGTGCCGCCGCCCGTCATAGCAGTCGTGCTCGCAATGCCGCCTTCCATAGCAGTCGCGCCAGCACCGCCGATGCGTGTAGCAGCCGCTATGGCAGCGATCGCGCCAGCCGCAGCCGTCCCAGCAGCCATTGCCGCCGAAATGGCGGAACTGGATCTCGGGCACCGGATCGAAGGGATCGAGCAGCACCGTGTCGTCGACCGCGACTTGCGCATGCGCCGCGGGTGCCGTGAAGGCGAGCATCAGGAGCGCTGTGAGGCTCAGGAAGGCGAGGCGCATCGTCATGTCTCTCTCCTAATGCTAGGGGGCCTAATGCTGCGCAGGCCGCGAGGCCGCGACCGCGAGCAGGTCGCCGAGCTGGTTCATGGTCGGGCGGAAGCCCGCGAGCGCGGAGGCGGTCATGTAGTCGTTTGCCTTCGACAGGTCCTGGTGGATGCCGTCGGGCCCGACCTTGTAGAGCACGCCCAAATGATAGAGCGCGGCACCGAAGCGCTGGTCGCCCGCCTTGCGGAACCAGAACTCCGCGCGCACGAAGTTCTTCAGCACGCCGATGCCGTGCGCATACATCACGCCGAGCGCGTTCTGCGACGAAGCATCGCCGCGCAGCGCCGCCATCTGGATCGCGCGCACCGACTGCGCCGCGGTCAGCTTGCCGCTCGGCGTCTCGACCAATGTCGCCTGGAAGCGCTGGATGCCCAAAGCGTTCGGCGTCCAGCCCAGGAAGACCAGCGCGCGCTCGACCGCCTTGGCCGGAAGCCCGGTCGCGGCCAGCACCAGCGCGCGCTGCTTGTCGAGGCCGACATAGCACTCGTCCGTGTACGGAACGCCGCTCGGGTTGTTGCCGGCGGGATAGAACTCGAACGGCGCCGACCAATAGCGCGCCTTGCGCGCAGCCTCGTCGGCGATGCGGTCGCCCAGCGGGCGGTTGCGGCGCACGCCGCGGTCGAGCCCGCGCAGATACTCCTTGGCGATCGGGTGGCCCATATTGTCGGCGATGTGGAAATAGGTCAGCGCCTCGCCGTCGTTCTTGACGATCACCGACATCGAGTTGACGCCCATCATCTGCCGCGCCTGGGCGTCCTGGCCGTATTCGAACTCGCGCTCCGAGCGGTCGCGGAAGGAATCGTAGGAGCGCGCCATGTCGGACAGCCCGCCATAGGTCGAGGGGCTGTCGCTCGCAAAGTCGTTGCCGCCGCCGCCGCCGTTGTTCATGCCGGTGGAATGGATCTGGCCCAGCCGCACGAAGCCGTCGGCGCCGCGGCAGGAGAGGATGTAGATGATGCGGTTGCGCGCTTCCTGCCGCTCCTCGGCGGAAAGCAGCACCATCAGCTTGTTCTGGTGCACATAGGCGCGGTGGATGTCGTTGGAGAGGATGCGCCGCGCATAGCCGTCGCCGGCATGCTCGCCGATGCGCGTGCTGCGGGTGGCGAGATAGTACCAGACATAGGACTCGACGGGATCGTAGAACTTGTTGTCGCCGTTCTCGCTGCCGTAGGTGTCGCCGAGCTGGATCTCGGAGAGGAAATCGTCGTCGGTCCACGCCGCCTTGCGCCAGATGCGCAGGCCGGCGTCCATGCTGATCTTGCGCGCCGCGATCACGCCGTCGGTATAGTCGGCGCGCGCCGTGCCCATCCACGCGACGGCGGCGACCAACGCCGCCGCGGCAACTCTCGAAATCCCACCCATGGCAAACCCCCGCCACGCCCGCGCGGATTCGATTCCGCGTCACGGTTAAGGTTAAGCCTGTCTTGCCTCCGCGCATAGGGCGGGACGGTGTTTTGAACAGATGGCGGTCTCGCGGGTTTATCCCTTTGACCGGACGCCGGAATTTGCCGGCGCCGACGTGGTTAACGGAGCGCGCGATGACCGATCAAGCCGAATTGAAGCAGAAATTCTGGCGCGCCCTGCGCTCCGACATGACCCTGATGCTGGGGCTGAAGGGGGGCGGCCATGCGCAGCCCATGGCCGCGCAGTTCGACGAAAACACGCCGGGCAGCACGCTGTGGTTCTTCACCGCCAAGGACAGCGATCTGGTGCGCGCGCTCGACACGCAGCATGCCGCGGTCGCGTATTTCGCGTCGAAGAGCCACGACCTCTTCGCCGCCATCGACGGCGCGCTCACCCTCGACAACGACCGCAAGACGATCGATCGGCTCTGGAACCCTTACGTCGAAGCGTGGTTCGAGGGCGGCAAGAACGATCCCAAGCTCGCGCTCCTGCGCTTCGAGCCCGCCAACGCGCAGATCTGGCTCAACGACCACAGCTTCCTGGCCGGCGTCAGGCTTTTGCTCGGCCGCGATCCCAAGCAGGAATACAAGGACAAAGTGGCCGAGGTCAGGCTCTGACGGCTCCGTAGAACATCACCCAGACGCAGAAATCTTCCGACGGGTTTTCGAAGCCGTGTGGCGCGTGCGCCGCGGCGAACAGAAGATCGCCCGGACCGACCGCGCTGACGCGATCCTCGGCGCGATAGCGCGCATGGCCGCGGGCCACGACATAGAACTCGTCGCGAACATGCGGCGTCTGCGGACCGTTGGACGGCTTGGCGGCGAAGCGGATCTCCATCTCGCCGTCGATCAGGATCTCGGTCGAGCGTCCGGGCGTGCGCGGCAGCGCGAGCGCCGCTTCGAGGGAAACCGGCGGCGGCGTGCGATCCATGACGGCTCTCCTAGTGACGGAAGTGGCGCATCCCGGTGAAGGCCATGGTCAGGCCTTTCTCGTCGGCGGCGGCGATCACCTCGTCGTCGCGGATCGAGCCGCCGGGCTGGATCACCGCGGTCGCGCCCGCTTCGGCGACCGTGAGCAATCCGTCGGCGAAGGGGAAGAACGCGTCCGACGCCGCGGCCGAGCCTTTGGTCATCGGCTCGGCCCAGCCGGCGGCGGCCTGCGCCTCGCGCGCCTTGATCGCGGCGATGCGCGCCGCGTCGACGCGGCTCATCTGGCCGGCGCCGATGCCGGCCGTCTGGCCGTCCTTGGCATAGACGATGGTGTTCGACTTGACGTGCTTCGCCACGGTGAACGCAAACAGCATGTCGGCGAGTTCGACATCGGTGGGCTTGCGCCTGGTGACGATCCTCAGGTCCGACGCCGCGATGTGGCCGTTGTCGCGATTCTGCACCAGGAAGCCGCCGGCGACCGACTTGAAGGTGAGCCCGGCCGCGTTCGGATCGGGCAGGCCGCCCGCGACCAGCAGGCGCAGATTGCGCCGCGCCGACAGGATGCGCCGCGCGTCGGCGTCGGCATCGGGGGCGATGATCACTTCGGTGAAGAGCTTGGCGATCTCTTCCGCCGTCCGGCCGTCGAGCGTCTTGTTGAACGCGAGGATGCCGCCATAGGCGCTGACCGGATCGCAGGCCAGCGCCTTGCGGTAAGCGTCGACGAGATCGTGGCCCACCGCGACGCCGCACGGATTGGCGTGCTTGATGATCGCGCAGGCGGGCCCGTCACGGAACTCGGCCACGAGCTCATAGGCCGCGTCGGTATCGTTGATGTTGTTGTAGGAAAGCTCCTTGCCCTGCAGCTGCTCGGCGGTCGCAACGCCGAAGCGCTTCTCGGCCGTCGTGTAGAACGCGGCCGATTGGTGCGGGTTCTCGCCATAACGCAGCGCCTGGCGCAGATGGCCGGCGAAGGCGCGGCGGCGCGGGTTGGGCTCGTCGATCTCTCTCGCGAACCAGCTCGACACGGCCGCATCGTAAGCGGCGGTGCGCGCAAACGCGGCTTGCGCGAGGCGACGGCGCAGCGCGGCCGAGGTCGCGCCGCCGTTCGCATCCATCTCGGCCAGCACCGCTTCATAGTCTTCGGGATCGACGACGACCGTCGTCCATTCGTGGTTCTTCGCGGCGGAGCGCGTCATCGCCGGGCCGCCGATGTCGATGTTCTCGATGGTCTCGGAGAACGCCGCGCCGCGCGCCACCGTGGCTTCGAAGGGATAGAGGTTGCAGACGAGCAGATCGATGCCTTCGATGCCGTGCGCGCGCATCGCCTCGGCGTGGTCGGGCTTGTCGCGCAGCGCGAGCAGCCCGCCATGGATCTTCGGATGCAAGGTCTTGACGCGGCCGTCCATCATCTCCGGCGACCGGGTCACCTCCGAGACGTCGACGACGGTCAGCCCCGCGTCGCGCAGCGCCTTGGCCGTGCCGCCGGTCGAGATCAGCGCCGCGCCGTGGCGGACCAGGCCCTGGGCGAACTCGATCAGGCCGGACTTGTCGGAAACCGAAAGCAGCGCGCGGCGGATGGGGCGGAGCGTCATGGCGACTCGGGCGAAGGAAGCTACGCCGGGTCCTTACTTCTTCGCCCATAAAAAGAGAAGGCCGAGCGTCGCGCTCGCGATCAGGGACTGGGTAACGGGAAGGAAAACCTTGTGATTGTTCAGGTTGAGGTGCAGGTCGCCGGGGAGGGGATCGATGCCGAGAAAGGCGATCACGGGGCAAAGCACCAGCGCCCCCGCGGTCAGGATGGCGAGGAAGATTATGCTGCCCGGGACGCGCATGACTTGGATTTCGCCGCCAGATCCTCGGCCGCGGCGCGGACCAGCGGGTCGTCGGAGTTCAGCGGATCGGGCGCGATCGGCGCCTCGCCGGCCACCTTCATCGGCGTCATGCCGTTGTAGCGCTCGAGCAGGTCGAAAAGCTCGGTGATCGGGATCTGCTGCATGGCGGCCTCGGTCGACAGTCGTACGCAGCCGGAGTTTCGCGCCACAGGCCTCAACAAAATGCGAACGAGCGTGGTTAAGGAAGGGTTGCCGCGACCCGGGACAGGCCCGGCGGACAAGGTAAAAACCCGTTGGCGAGGCGCCGCTTCGCCGCTATAGAAGCGGCAAGCCCGAGTGGTGGAACTGGTAGACGCACTGGACTCAAAATCCAGCGCCCTTGCGGGCATGTCGGTTCGATTCCGACCTCGGGCACCATCATTCCCACAGCCGGAGGCGACTGGCATGGGCGATCCACCGGACAAGAGCGAGCGCGAATATCGCGAGCTGCTTGAATTCCTCTTCGAGCAATATATCCGCCCGCGGCTCCCCGAATTGCGCGACCGGTGGGGCGGCGGTCCCTATGACCGCTTTTCCCATGAGCTCGCGCGCGCGATCCGCGCCGCCCGGCTGCTGCGGTTCGTCCGGACGCATTTCGCGTACGACGAAGAGGTCTATCGGACCTTCACGCCGGAAAGCCTGAAACAGGCCGTCGAAGACGTCAGAGATTCCGAACAGGTCGCGCTTGCCCTGATGGAGCGGGGCGGGTTCGAGGACATGCTGCGCGACTACGGCCCTCAAATCGCGGCGGGCTTGAAACCGGAGCACCTGCCGCTCGTCGATCAGGCCGTCCTCAAGGAGATCGGCAGCGCCAATCCCGAGGTCGAGCTGCGATTGCTCGTGCAAGAGGCGCGACAGACCTTCGAGCGCATTTCCCGCTACTCCGAGGGGCAGGCGCCGGCGATGGCGAAGCTGGAGCAGGGATCCGAGCTGCTTCGCAGCGCCGTCGAGGAATTCCAACGCTTCCGGGACGAGTCGGTGAAACGCGAAAGAGAGGTCCCCAAGAAATCCCGTCGCTGGTTCAAAGGCCTCGGACAGATCGGGCAGGGCGCGGCGCTGACGATCGCCAATGCCGGCCTGGCGCTGGGCGCGTTCCATTTTCCGATCTCGCCCGAAACCCAGACCTTGGGCGCGATCACGTCGGTGATCACCGGCGTCGCCAGGATCTCCAACGGCGTCGGCGATCTTCTCGGGGAATAGCGATCCTACTGCGCCGCGGCCAGCGCCTTGCGGCGGGCGGCGAAGCTCTCGTCGGCGTTGACCCAGATGCCTTGGCCGAGGGTGAGGTTCTCGGGCGCGCCGCGCATCGTGGTCGCGATCTTGGCGAGATACGCCTCGCACCAGCGCCGGCACCACGCGTCGGCCGCTTCGCCGGGCTCGGGATCGGGCAGGCGCTCGGTCTCGACGACCATGCGCTTGCCTTGCCAGCGGGCTTGGCACCACACCGTTGCCGCGTCGTGCTTCTGCGCGAGCCGCGGCACGAGCGTCGAGATCGCGACCGTGCGGCCGAGCAGCTCGAGGCGCAGATTGCCTTCGACGTCGGGGGAATCCTGCGCGAAGCCGATCACGGTGCCCTTGGCGATCTCGTCGACCAGGGTGCGCAAGGCAGCTGCCGGATTGGAGCGGTTCGACGCGATGCGCATCGGCGGACCTTCGCCGGCGACCGGGTCGGGGCCGCCGAAGCCGAAGCCGCGGAACGGCCGGCCGAGCGTCTGCATGTAGCGCACCGCGCCGGCGAGCGGGCCGATATGCGTCGTCACCATCAGGCAGCGCGCGCCTTTGGGCATGCTCTCGACCGTGCCGTTCGCGCCGGGACGGTCGATCAGCGCGTCGATCTCGTCCGCGCGGTCGGGCATGTTGAGCCACCACGCGCGCAACAGCTGATCCGCCTGGCGTCCCCAATCGACGGCCTTGAGCCAGTCCTCGCGCAGCCATTTGGACTTGTCGGCGACTTCCCAGGCCCAGTCGAGCTTGGCCTGCACGAGCTTGGCCTCGGTGCGCCGGCTGCTCTCGATCGCGGCCAAGCCTTCGGCGAGCGTCTTCGGCATCGCCTTGGCGCCGGCGCTGCTCAGCCGCTTGCCATAGGCGCGCATCTCGGCGTCGCGGCCGAGCTGCTGGTTCAGCACATAGAGGTCGCGCAACGAGTCTTCGTCCTCGGCGTCGAGCGCCAGCGCCGCCTTGCATTCCTCGATCGCCTCTTCGCGCTTGCCCAGCGCCTGCAGCGCGCCGGCCCGCGCCTTGGCGAAGCGCAGCGCCCGGTCTTTCTGCATCTCCTCGCGCGCGACCGCGTTCGCGTCGAGGACGGCGAGCGCGTCCTTCGCCTGGTTCGCCGCGAGCAGCCGCTCGGCGTAATAGACCCGCAGCGAGACCATGCGCGGCAGGTAGTCGGTCGCGTTCTTCACCAGCGCGAAGGCCTGGTCCTTGCGGCCCGCCTTGGCATGGAAGCCTGCGATGTCCTTGAAATAGGCGAGCAATCTCTCTTCGTCGGGCGCGGCCTCGCGCACGGTCTTCTTCACCCGGATCGGCTTCTCGGCCGCGGCCAGGATCACGATCTTGAGCAGCGTGTTGTCGGCATCGCCGGGGTTGAGCGTGTCGGCGCGGTCGATGGCTTCCAGCGCGACCTCCGCCTGGCCCGCCTTGACCGCCGCTTCGGCGCGCAACGCATGCACCACCGCTTCGTCGGGGAACGCCTCGGCCATCTCTTCGAGCTTGGCGAGCGCCTCGTCGAGCTTGCCGGATTTGACCAGCGCATTGGCGAGCTGCGCCTGGACGCGGCGGTTCCTGGGGAACTCCTCGGCCGCCTGGCGCGCGACCTTGAGCGCGTCGGCAAGCTTTCCGCGCCTGAGCAGCACGCGCGAGTAGAACAGCTTGGTCGCCGCGGGTTCGTCCTCGCGGTTCGCGATGCCGGCCAGCACGCGCTCGGCGCCGCTCCAGTCCTTAGCCTTGATCATCGCCTGGGCGCGGATCAGCTCTTCGGATTTGCCGTCCGGCGCGTCGTCTTCTTCCTGTGCCAATGGAGGATGCCCTGTTCTAGATGCCTATTGCGCCGCGACCGCGTCCGCCTGCGACGCCCCCGCCAGCGCAGCGCTGCGGTTCTTGTTCTCGAACACGAAGATGCGGTTCAGCGCCTCGAGGATGTCGAGCCAGTTCGAGAAGCCTTCGCCGCTCGACAGGTCGTGCGCGTCCGGCTGCAGCTTGGTCGACCAGCCGCCGCTCATGATGCGGCATTGCGAGCAGTCGAGGTCGGGCGTGCAGCACTTCGGATGCTGCTGCTTCAGGTCCGAGCCGTAATAGTTCATGTGGCCGAGTATGCGCGAGCCGCAGCGCGGCGCCAGCCCGTTCTCGTCGATCTCGTGCATCGGGCCGGAGCGCGTCGACCACTCGTTATAGGCCTTGGAGTAGAGGACGGTCTCCGGGAACTCGTCCATCAGCCCCCGCACCACCTTGCGCGCCTCGGCGAGGTCGGCGTCGGTGAACATCGGCGTGTCGCCCTGCTTGGAGACGCGGAAGAAGTCGCGGTCGTTGGCGGCGCCGCCGTTCAGCTTCTGAAGGAAGGTGATGCTCGGCGAATAGAGGTTGAAGGTCAGCGGGAAGCCGTTGTCCTTGCACATCTCGACCACCGTGCGCACGGTGCCCAGGTTCCAGCGCGACAGGGTGAAATAGACCAGCACGCGCGGATCGCCCTGATAGTTCTTGAACGCCTTCTTGAACACCGAGGCGCCGCGCAGCTTCCGGTCGGTGTCGTCGTCGCCGGCCCACATCGAGATCGAGATGCGATAGGGCACGACGGGATCGATCTTGACCGTGCCGTTGGTGCCGACATTGCCGTACGGAAACGTCTTGGAGGCGGCCACCAGGCGCTCCTGTTCCAGCGCCGGCTCGGCGCCGACGAAATAGGCGATGGAGACGCCGCGCTCGGCCTCGGCGGCGAAGAACGCTTCCCAGGCGGCGATGGAATCCTGCTCGGGGACCGGCTTGAAGCCGCCCTCGAAATAGTAGCAGCCCTCGCATTTCAGATTGCAGCGCTGGGTGATCTCGTAGAAAGCGGGCTTGCGGAAGATGCGGATGATCCGCTTCGCCTCCTCGTAGCGGGGCGCGAGATGCGGGTTCTCGTCCAGGAGCTCGCGGATGCGCCGCAGCACCAGGCGGGGGTCGCCGGAAGCGCTATGCGTCGTTTGCCGGTCCATTTCCGTTCCCCTACGCGAACGCGCGGCCGAGGTCTACGGCCACCGGCTCTTATAATACCTCAACGGGATAGAAATAGTGAAAATCCCGCCTTGCGGGCGCCTCCGGCAGAGTTCCCCGCCAGCCTGGCGTTGTCGTGAAAATGAGAAACCCGCACCGGATTTCTCCGATGCGGGTTCCTCGCTTGCAGGTCGTGCGGCCCTATGGGGAGGGGCTTGCCACGAGCCGTACGCCTCAAGCTGTTGCCGGCTCGCTCAGAGGCGGATCTCGCCGATGAAGGCGCCGGTGTAGGGGTTCACTTCCACGAACACGACGCGGCCGAAGCGGTTGTAGGTCCGCACGACGTAGCGGCCGTGGTAGAAGTACGGATTGCCGACATAGCGGACATAACCGTGGTTGCGCAGGTTGAAGAACACGCGGTCGTGGCCGATATAGTTGCGGAAGCCCGGCTTCCAGTAGCGGTCGCGGTAACCGTCATGGTCGTGGCGCTCGTGCCAGCCATTGTCCCGGCGGCCGTCGTGATCGCGGTCCATCGCGGAGGCGATACCGGTCGTGCCGATCAGGCCCAGCGCCGCGACCGCCGCCATGAGGGTCTTCTTGTTGAACATTGGTCGTCTCCTTTGTCTCTTCGAAACTCCGCTCCAAACTGGAGCCTTCGTTCCATGTCGCGTAAGATGGCAGGGCGCTCCTGAACGCGTTGTGGACGGCGCGTTCATTCGAGGTTCATTTCACCGGCAGTAGAAACGGCTCATGCGTAACGGCGTATTTCCTTGGATTCTTGCGGGCTTGGTGCTCTTCGGCGCGGGCCAGGCCGCGGCGCGCGAAGCCGACAATCCCTCGCTCGACCGCATCCTTCCCGGCATCCGCGAGCGCCATCCCGGAAAATTCTACGACGCGCAGGGCCCCTATCGCGGCCCCGACGGCCAGATGCGCTACCGCCTCAAATGGATGACGCCGGACGGGCGCGTGGTGTGGTTCGACGCCGATGCGCGCACCGGCCGCGTGCTTGGCCCGGGTCCCGGGTCTGGTCCCGATTACGGCCCGCGCGAGCGGCGCATGCGCGATCGCGACGGCGAGCGCTTCCGCGAGGAGCGCCGCTTCGAGCGCGGGCCCGGTCCGCGCTGGAACGGCGGCGGCCGCCCACACCGCTTTAGATAATCGTTTCAGATAGGGGAACAGCGTGCGCCTTCTACTGGTCGAGGACGACAAGGATCTCCAGCGCCTGCTGAAGAAAGCGCTGAGCGACGCGGGCTATGTCGTCGACACCGCGGGCGACGGCGAAGAGGGCCACTTCCTCGGCGACACCGAGCCCTATGACGCGGTGATCCTCGACCTCGGCCTGCCCAAGCTCGACGGCGTGCGCGTGCTCGAGAAATGGCGCAAGGACGGGCGCACCATGCCGGTGCTGATCCTCACCGCGCGCGACCGCTGGAGCGACAAGGTCGCGGGCTTCGACGCCGGCGCCGACGACTATCTCGCCAAGCCCTTCTACACCGAGGAACTGCTCGCCCGCGTGCGCGCGCTGTTGCGCCGCGCCGCCGGCTTCGCCACGTCCGAGATCGAGATCGGCCCGCTGCACATCGACACCCGCGCCAGCCGCGTGACCATGGACGGCAATCCGGTCAAGCTCACCAGCCTCGAATACCGCTTGCTCGCCTATCTCGCGCATCACCGCGGCAAGGTGGTGTCGCGCACCGAATTGGTCGAACATCTCTACGACCAGGATTTCGACCGCGATTCGAACACCATCGAGGTCTTCGTCGGGCGCTTGCGGAAGAAATTGGATCCCGGTCTCATTCAAACGGTGCGCGGCCTTGGATATTGCCTCGAAGTTCCGGACGCTCAGGACAAGAATAGCGCCCAAGCTTGATTCGCTCGCGTTCCGGCTGATCGCGGCGGCCCTGATCTGGACCGTGATCGCGCTGGCGGCGGGCGGCTATGTGCTCAGCCAGGCGTTCTCCTCGGCGGTCGAGGACAATTTCGACACCACGCTCCAGGTGGACATGGACGGGCTGATTACCGCGGCCGAGCCCGATCCCAACGGCGAGGTCGTGCTCGAGGAGCGCCTGCTCAATCACCAGTTCAGCCGCGCCTATTCGGGCCTCTATTGGCAGATCACGCCGCTTCAATCCGGCGGCCATGTGCAGATCTCGCATTCGTTGCTCGACCGCACCATCGACATCGTCAATCCCGAGCACAGCGGCGAGCTCACCTTCGGCTACGCCGACGGCCCCGAGGGCCAGCGCCTGCGCGTGCTGGCGCAGCATATCGAGTTCCCCATCGCCGCCACCGCGCGCAAGGACGACGCGAAGGCCTATATCTTCCTGGTCGCGGGCAATCTCGCCGACGTGGCCGCCGAGACGCGCGACTTCAACGGCACGCTGATCTGGGCATTCACGCTTCTCGGTGCCGGCCTCATCATCGCGGTGATCCTGCAGGTGCGCGTCGGCCTTCTGCCGCTGCGCCGCGTGCGCGAGTCGCTGTCGCGCATCCGCGACGGCAAGGCGCGCCGGCTCGAAGGCAAGTTCCCGGCCGAGATCCAGCCGCTGGCGAGCGAGCTCAACAGCCTCATCCAGCACAGCGAGGAGGTCGTCGGCCGCGCCCGCACCCATGTCGCCAACCTCGCGCATTTCCTCAAGACCCCGCTCAGCGTGCTGGCGAGCGAAGCGGAAGCGCGGCCGGGACCGCTTGCGGACCAAGTGCGCCGCCAGGTCGATTCCATGCGCCGCCAGGTCGACCACTATCTCGCGCGCGGCCGCGCCGCCGGCGCGCTCGACGTGCTCGGCAACCGCACGCGGGTGAAGCCCGTGCTCGACGACCTCGCGCGTGTGCTGATGCGCATCCACGAGGAGCGCGGCATCGAGGTCGAGGTCGAATGTCCGCCGGCTTTGTTCTTCCGCGGCGAGCGGCAGGACCTGGAAGAGATGGCGGGCAACCTCATGGACAATGCCTGCAAATGGGCGAAGAGCCGCGTGCTGGTCACGGCTGTGGGCGAGGGCGCCGCGTGGCGGCTTGCGGTCGGCGACGACGGACGGGGGCTGGCGCCCGAGGACCGCGAGCGCGTCATGACCCGCGGCGAGCGGCTGGACGAGAGCGTGCCGGGATCCGGCCTCGGCCTCTCCATCGTCGAAGACATCGCCAAGCTCTATGGCGGCCGTCTCGAGCTCGGCCAGTCGGCGCTGGGCGGGCTGGAGGCGGGGCTGCGCCTGCCCGCCATCGCCTGACGCCGTGGCAAGCCTGCGTTAACGCCGTTACGCTAGGCTTTTAGCGGCACAACCAGGACCTTCCATGCTTTCGCCCGAGAAAACGGCGCGGCTTTCCTTGCTTCTGGGCAGCCTTCCGGCCCAGGCGGCGGCGCGTCTGGCGCGGGCGGTGGAGATCGACAGGCTCTCCGGCGGCAGGGGCCTGCCGCACGACTTCATCCTTTCGACCCTGCGGCCGATGCTGCGCCAGGTCGAGCGCGCGCCGACGCCTTTGCGCCTGTTCTGCCGCCCCTTCGAGGACCTCGTCTCCGCCGAGGCGCCGAAAGAGAAGCAGAAGGGCCGCATCGCGCGCACCTCCATCGCGCCCGTCTGGCGCTGGCTGAACGAGAACCTGTTGCCCGACGCGGCCTCCGCTTACGCCGCCGAGGCGAAGGCGCTGGTGCTGGCAGGCCGCTTCGAGGACGCGCGCGCGCGGGCCGTGGCGTTCTGGGCGCTCGCCGGCAATGCGATGCAGAGCGCGTTTGCGCGCGACCGCAGGGCGGTGCGCCTCGCGCTCGTGGGCGAGCCGATCGTCGCCGACGCGGAAGAGATCGCGCTGCTGCTCATGGCGGGAAGCGAGATCGTCCAGATCCAGGCGCTGCTGCCGCGGCCGACGCTCGAGCTCACCGACGAGATGCTGCGCGCGCTGCGCGACATCCACGACCGCCTCGTCGTGGCGCTGCCCGATGCGGCGCCTTACGTCGCCGTGGTGGCGATGAACCGGCTGATGCATCCCTGGCAGGCGCTGAAGCTGCCGCAGCTCGTCGCGCATCAAAGCCAGGACACGCTGATCAGCGCGACCGATATGGGCCTGGTCGGGGATCTGCTGTTCGCCGATATCGAGCGCCACGGCAGCGCGATCCGCGCCGCGCGCCATCCGAGCTTCGACCCCGAGGCGATGGTCGAGCATCTGTCGCATTTCACCGAGCTGTCGAGCTCGATCGTGCGCGAGATCGACATCCGCCGCGACGGCAAATGGGGCAAGCGCCTGCTCAAGGACCGTGCCGCCGTCGCCGAGACGATGGACGGGCTCATGGAGCGCGCGCCGAAGGAGATCGTTGCCATGCTTCCGGTGCAGAAGAGCGGCGCGTTCGGCGGCGGCCCCAAATGCGCCGATTTCGCCAAACCCGTCGACGACGACAGAGCCGAGCGCGGGCTTCGCTATGCGCGGCTGGTCATGGGTTGCGCGCCTTACGCCGCGCTCGGGTCCTTCGCCGCGGCACAGAAGGACGCGTTCGAAGAGGCGAGCCAGCACTTGCGCGGCTATAACGAGGACGTGGTGCGCGAGCTGCGCGCCGCCATCGACGCCCCGCGCCGCGCCATCGTCGAGCGCCAGTTCGAGCTCGCCGCCCAGCTCACCGCGCTGCTCTTCACCCTGGAAGAGGCCGAATTCCTGCGCCGCCGCGGCAAGGCCGCGATGAACGCGATGGCTGCGGCATGAAGAAGCCGCCCAAACGCAACGCTGCGAAGAAGAAAGCGTCCGGCCTCTCGCTCAAGATCGAGAAGCCGGTTGCGCGCAAGCGCCGGCAGATCGCCCGTGCGCTGATCAGACGAAAGAAAGCGGCGGAATAGGACGCTCCGTCCTCACACCGCGCCCTCCTGCTTCAACGCGTCGATCTCCGCCGGCGAATAGCCGAGCTCGCTCAACACCTGGTCGGTGTGCTCGCCGAGCAGGGGCGGCCGCGCGCGAACCTCGCCGGGTGTGCCGTGGAGCTTGACCGGTGTGGCGGCGACCGGCGCGCTGCCGATGCCGGGGAAGTCGACCGTCTTGAAGAAGTCGCCGCTCCGTACATGCGGATCGGCCAGCGTTTCACGCGGGTGGTAGACGGGTCCGGCGGGCACGCGCGCCGCTTCGAATTGCGCGATGGCGTCGGCGGCGTCGCGCTCGGCGACCCATCGGCCGACGCGCTCGCTGATGATCGCACCATTGTCGCCGCGCGCCTTGTCGCTCGAGAAGCGCGGATCGTCGATCCATTCCGGCGCGCCGATCAGACGTGCGGCGCGGCGGAACAGCGGATCGCCGTTGACCGCGACGGTGATCCAGGTGCCGTCCTTGGCGCGATAGATGTCCGACGGCCCGGCGGTCTGGCTGCGGTTGAGCGTCGGCTGGCGGTCGAGCTTCAGCACCGCTTCCTCTATCAGCGTCGGCGAGAAGAAGGTGAGGGCGGTGCGCAGCAGCGCGCCTTCGACCATCTGGCCCTTGCCCGTCGCCTCGCGCGCGCGCAACGCCGCCGAGACGCCGAGCGCGAGCAGCGACGCGGTGCCGAAATCGACCCAGGGCGCGGCCGCGCGCACCGGCTGTTCGGGCGAGCCCGCGAACCACACCGCGCCCGACATCGCCTGCGCCACGCCGTCGAAACCGACGCGCGTCGCATACGGCCCTTCCATTCCGAAGGCGCTCACCACCGCGAGCACCGCGCGCGGATTGACCGCCGACACGCTCTCCCAGTCGAGCCCCATCGCCTTCAACGTCTCGGCCGGGAGGTTGGCGACCACGACGTCGGCCGAGCGCACCAGCCGCTTCACGATTTCGCGACCGGCCTCGCACATCGGATCGAGCGTCATGCTCTTCTTGCCGCGGTTCATCTGCAGGAACATCGCGCCTTCGCGGGGGGAGCCGTCGTCGTTCTCGGCCAGCGGCACCAATGTGCGGTCTTCGCGGCCCTCGCGCTTCTCGACGCGGATCACCTCGGCGCCGAGATCGCCCAAGAGCGCGGCGCAGAACGGCCCCGCGATGTAGCGGCCGAAATCGATCACGCGGATGCCTTCGAACGGTCCCGGCATGGACGAACCTCGTTGCAATGATTAGACTCCGAACCGGCGGGGTGCTGCGCCCGGACGGTCCGGGCGGCTGGAGTGTTGCATGAGTCCCCGTCTGGCGTTCGAGCATCTCAACAGATTGACCGGCCTTGCGCCACTGAGCGCGCCGGCGTTCGAAGGCGCCGATCCCGTCCTCGCCACGCCGTTCCGCGCCGCGGAGGCTGCCGCTGCGGCGCTGGGCCTGAGCGCGGCGATCGCGGCGGAGACCTGGCGCCTGCGCGGCGGCGAGAAGCAATCCGTCGCGCTCGACCTCAAGGCGGCGGCCGCGTCGCTGCTGTCGTTCGGCTTCATCAAGCACCGCGGCCAGAGCGTGCCGCGCCCGGCGCAGGACGCGCCGACGGTCGGGTTCTATCGCGCCGGCGACGGGCGCTGGATCCACCTCCATGGCGGCTTCCCGAAGCAATGGCCGCGCATGCTCGATCTGCTCAACGCGACCAACAATCGCGAGTCCGTGGCGAACGCGGTCGCGAAGTGGAACGCCTTCGCGCTCGAGGACGCGATCGCCTTCATGAACATGAGCGGCGCCGTGGTGCGCACGCGCGAGGAGTGGGCCGACAGCCCTCAAGGCCGCGCGCTCGCGAACACGCCCGCGATCGTGCTGAAGAAGATCGGCGAGGCGCCGCCGCTACGCCTCACCGAATCCGAGCGGCCGCTCGAGGGCGTGCGCGTGCTCGACCTCACGCGCGTGCTCGCGGGCCCCACCTGCGGCCGCACGCTCGCCTCTTACGGCGCCGAGGTGCTGAACGTCCGCGCCGAAAAGCTCGAGACGATAGAGCTCTTCGATTTCGACACCGGCCACGGCAAGCGATCGGCCTTCCTCGACCTGGTGAAGCCCGCCGACGCGGAGCGCCTGCGCCAGCTCGTGCGCGGCGCGCATGTCTTCGTCGACTCGTATCGCCCCGGCGCGCTGGCGAAGCTCGGCTTCACGCCGGCGGCGCTCGCCCATATCGCGCGCGGCATCACCTATGTGTCGGTGTCGTGCTACGGCCATGACGGGCTCTGGGCCGGACGGCGCGGCTGGGAGCAGCTCGCGCAATCGGCGACCGGCATCGCGCATGAGCAAGGCGCGTTCCGTCACGCCAAGGCGCGCGATCCGCAGCCCGAGCTGATCCCCGCGGCCGCGTGCGACTACATCACCGGCTATCTCGCAGCCGCCGGGGCCGCCGCGGCGCTGCTCCGGCGCATCCGCGAAGGCGGCAGCTGGCACGTCCAGGTCTCGCTGTCGGCGACCGCGATGTGGCTGCAAAGTCTCGGCAAGGTCGAGGCTTCGCTGGTGCCGCAGGGCTTCGCGCCGGAGGGACTCGACCAATATCTCAAGTCGTGCGAAACCGCCGCTGGGCGGCTCGACTATCTGGGGCCGGTGGTCTCGATGTCGAAGACGCCGCCCGCGTGGCGCAATCCGCCGCCGGCCCCCGGCAGCGACGCCGCGGAATGGCCGGATACGCGCGAGGAGATGCATGCCGCCTAGGAACAATCCGCTCAAGCTGAACCCGTTGCAGCTGCGCACGCTCACTCTGCTTCAGGCGATTTCGCGCGCGGGCGGCGCCCAGATGACCGCGAGCGGCGAAGCGGCGATCTCGCGCTTCCCGGAGCCGCATGGCGATCACTTCCATCTGGGCGACGCGGTCGTCGCGGGCAAGGACGCGACCGGGCTCTATAACGAGGCGGTGTGGAACGCGCTCGCGCGCAAGGGCCTCGCGCGCAGCGATTATCCGCGCCAGATCGTGCTGACGCATGAGGGCCTCGGCTACGACACCGGCGAAGCGCAGGCGATCCTGCGCCAGGGCGGCGGGCACTAATTCACGCGTTTCAACGTCACCAGCTTGCTCGAGAACAAGGCCGCGCCTTCCTTGGTCGCGAAGAAGGCGTCGAGCGCGGCCGGCTCGGCGGTGATCGTCACGTCGCCCATCGAGCTCTTCTCGACGGTGCCCGCGATCTTGCCGGCCTGGATCGCCGCGGCGACCGCTTTCTCGTCCAGCAGCGAAAGCGTCAGCGTGCCGTCGGCGCCGAAGGAATAGAGGAACGGGATGTTCTGCTTGGACATCTCGTCGTCGTCGGGCTTGCCGTTCTTCAAGCCGCCATGGACGTTCATGATGCGGTTGCCGCCGAGCGTCGCGAGGTCGAGACGGAAGGTCCCCCAATCGTCGCCGTCGGGATCGGAGGTCATCATGATCGCGGTCGTCGAGCCGTCCGCGTTGCGCAGGAAGGCGAACCACGCGTCCTTGGCGTCTTCGTCCTCGCCGCGGCCTTTCCACATGCCGAGCAGCGCCTTGTCCTCTTTGAAGCCCACGGTCGTGCCGATCGGGTGCTTGGTCGTGACCGGCAGGCAGGCCGCGACAACAAGCGCTGCGAAGCCAAGTATCGCGAAGCGAAGCAGGTTCATGAAGGTCCCCCTGTCGAGCGACGGATGGTCGCTTGCGATTCTGGCGGAAGCGGGGCGGCGACGCGCCCGAACGCGCCCATGAACGCGTTTGAGTTGTGCGCGGCGCTCCCTATAGTCCGCCCCATGAATCCCAAGAAGCGCCGCCGCCTTGCGTTCGCCCTTGCCCTCGTCGTCGCGGGCGGGGGCGCGGCTGCGCTCATCGTCACCGCGCTGCAGGACAACGTGCTCTATTTCTACAGCCCGAGCGACGTCGTGGCGAAGCACATCCAGCCGGGCAGGGCATTTCGGCTCGGCGGCCTGGTCGAGAGCCACAGCGTGCGCCACGGCAAGGGCGCCGCGATCAGCTTCACGATCACCGACGGGCGCACGCGGGTGCCGGTCGCGTTCGACGGCGTGCTGCCGGCCCTGTTCCGCGAAGGGCAGGGCGTGGTGGCGATGGGCAGCCTTGGCACCGGCGGCACCTTCGACGCGACCGAGATCCTCGCCAAGCATGACGAGCGCTACATGCCGCCCGAGGTCGTGGACGCGCTGAAGCGCTCCGGCCGCTGGAAGGAAGGCCAATGACCGGAGAGCTCGGCCAGCTCGCGCTCTGCCTCGCGCTCGCGCTCGCCGTGGTGCAGGCAGGGGCAGGCTTGATGGGCGCGCGCTCGGCCAACGCTGCCGCGGTCGCGTCGGGGGCGGCGCTCGGCATGTTCGTGTTCGTGGCGCTGTCGTTCGGCGCGCTCGTCTATGGTTTCGTCACCTCGGACTTCTCCATCGCCGACGTCGCCAACAACTCGCACACCTTGAAGCCGCTGCTCTACAAGATCACCGGCGTGTGGGGAAACCACGAAGGCTCGATGTTGCTGTGGGTGCTGGTGCTGTCGGTGTATGGCGCGGGCATGGCGCTGCTCCGGCGCGGGGGCGAGCGGCTGACCGCGGCGGCACTGGGCGTGCAGGGCCTCCTCGCGGTCGCGTTCATCCTCTTCATCCTGCTGACCTCGAACCCGTTCCTGCGCCTCGACCCGATGCCGTTCGAGGGCGCGGGGCTGAACCCGCTGCTGCAGGATCCCGGCCTCGCCTTCCATCCGCCGACGCTCTACACCGGCTATGTCGGGCTCTCGGCGACCTTCGCTTATGCCGCCGCGGCGATGATCGCGGGTGAGGTCAACCGCGCCTGGGCGAATGCGGCGCGGCCGTTCATGCTGATCGCCTGGATCGCGTTGACGCTCGGCATCGCGGGCGGCTCGTGGTGGGCCTATTACGATCTCGGCTGGGGCGGCTTCTGGTTCTGGGACCCCGTCGAGAACGCCTCGCTGATGCCGTGGCTGGTGGCGACGGCCCTGCTGCACAGCGCGCTCGCGACCGAGCGCACCGGCGCGTTCCGGGTGTGGACCTTGCTGCTGTCGATCATGGCGTTCTCGCTGTCCTTGATCGGCACCTTCCTGGTGCGCTCGGGCGTCATCACCTCGGTGCACGCCTTCGCGAGCGATCCGAAGCGCGGGGTCTTTATCCTGTTGATCCTCAGCGTCGCGATCCTGGGCGCGCTGACCCTTTTCGCCTGGCGCGCGCCCAAGCTCGAAAGCGGCACCTCGTTCGAGCCCGCGAGCCGCGAGACGACGTTGCTCATCAACAACGTCTTCCTGGTGACGGCGCTGGCGGTCGTGTTCTTCGGCACGCTCTATCCGATCCTGCTGGCCGCGTTCGACGTCAAGCTCTCGGTCGGCGCGCCCTATTTCGAGGTCTTCTTCGCGCCGATCTTCATCGCGCTGATGATCGTTCTGCCGTTCGGGCCGAGGCTGAGCTGGCGCCGCGGCGATTTGCGTGGGGCCTTCCGCACGCTGTTGCCGGCGCTCGGCGTCGCCGTCGTAACGGCTGTCGTGGTGCTTGCGGTGACCGCGCCGCGCAGCCTGGTGGGAGCCGGCGCGTTCGCCGTCGCGGGCTGGGTGATCGGCGCGAGCGGTGTCGATCTGGTGCAGCGTTTCCGGGCGAAGACGCTCAACATCGCGGCGATGGCGGCGATCCTTGCCCATGCCGGCCTCGGCATCGCCTTGATGGGCGTGGCGGGGACCAATCTCTGGCGCAGCGAAGCGCTCGAGCTGCTCGGGCCCGGCGAGATCATGACCATCGCAGGCTACGATCTTCGCTTCGAAGGCGTGCGCATCGTCGAGGGGCCGAATTATCGCGCGGCGCATGCGGATATCGACGTGATCAAGGACGGGCGCGTGCTCGGCCGGCTCGCGCCCGAGCGCCGCGCCTATCCCGCCGAGGGCCAGGAAACGGTGCAGACCGCGATCCGCACGACCGGCTTCGAAGACCTCTATGTCGCGCTCGGCGACGATCGCGGGCAGGGGCGCTGGACCTTGCGCGCCTATGTGAACCCGCTCGCGCCGTTCATCTGGTTCGGCGCCGCGGTGATGGCGCTTGGCGGGCTCGCGAGCCTGTGGGGACGGGTGCGCGCGATCTTCTTCGCCCGCGAAGCCGAGCCGGCCGTCGCATGAAGCGGCTGCTGCTCGCGCTTCTGTTCGTGTCGAGCGCGGCGCTCGCCGTGCCCGCGCCCGAGACCTTGCCCGATCCCGCGCAGGAAGCGCGCGCGCGCAGCCTGCAGAAGGAATTTCGCTGCCTGGTCTGCCAGGGCGAATCCATCGACGAATCCGGCGCGCCGCTCGCGGCCGATCTGCGCCGCCTGATCCGCGAGCATATCCGCAAGGGCGAGAGCGACGCCGAGATCAAGGACTATCTCGTCGCGCGCTATGGCGATTTCATCCTGATGGATCCGCCGTTCCAGGCCGACACCTACGCGCTATGGCTGCTGCCGTTCGGCGTGCTCGCGCTGGCGGGGGCGATCGGAACCGTCGTTGTGCTGCGCGCGCGCAAGCGGGCGACGGCCGTCAGCCATAGATGAATCTGTATCCGCATTCGACCGGCTTCGGGTCGCGCACTTCGATGCGGCTGTAGATGCCCCGGTCCGATGTCCCGCTCTTGACCGACAGGAACAGGACGGGCCCCTCATGGGGGAACGAGGTCGGCCCATAGATTTCATAGCGCCGCTCACGGCCGAAGTTTCGGAACACGCTCGTTTTCCCCGACGAAGAAACAAGACGCTTCCCCGTCTTCAGCGGCGCAAGGCCTCCGCTCTCGCCGATCTCATAGCGGGCGGACGGGCTCTCGATCTTTGCCAGCATCGCTTCCGGGGAGGACTCGAAATCGACGATGCGCTCGCCATCCTTCAGGAAGAAGGTGCTGTATTCGAAGCAGACCAGCTTCGGGCCCATCACCGGCGGGTCCAGCGGCGCGGCTTCGACAGGGGCGGCAAGAAGCATCGCGCCGATGAGCAATCGCCGGAACATGCCGGAACAATAGCATAGGTTGAGCGCCGGGAAACAGGCGCCGGAAATCCGCGGGTTCCCGCGTTCAAATGGAGGCGGTATGGGCGGGAATTCACCTCATGGCACAGCTCGCGACGAAGATGAACTCTTTGTAATTCTATGGATACTATTGCGTAATTTCACAGGCCTATGTCAAGCACCGGCGCTGGGTGCGAAACCGCATCCGCGAAACGCGGAATATCTGGAGATTGTCGATGTTGAGTGGCAAATGGGTCGACTACGTGAAGCGTAACTCGAAGATTACGGCGCTGGGTTCGGCGGCGATCATCGTCGTCGTTGGCCTCGGCGCATTCAGCCTTCTGCCCAAAGCGCATATGTCGGCGCAGGCGCCCGAGCCGGTGCGCATGGTCGACGGACGGCAGATCGACGCGCACGCTTCGCCGCCGCGCATGCTCGAAAGCGGCGCGCCGTTCTCCTTCGCCGACCTCGTCGAGCGCGTCAGCCCCGCCGTCGTCACCATCACCGCCATCGAGCAGGAGACCGCCCAGGACCAGCAGGCGCAGCTCGACGACCTGCCGGCGCCGTTCAAGGACCTGTTCAACCAGTTCAACCAGGGCCGCCAGCTCCAGCCGCGCAAGGCGGTATCGATGGGCTCGGGCTTCATCATCGACAAGTCCGGCGTCATCGTCACCAACAACCACGTCATCGACGGTGCCAAGAAGATCACCGTCAAGCTGCCCGACGGGCGCAGCCTCGACGCCAAGCTGGTCGGCGCCGATCCGGCGACCGACGTCGCGGTGCTGCGCGTCAAGAGCGACAAGGCGTTGCCGACCGTCGAGTTCGGCGACGACCGCTCGCTTCGCGTCGGCGACTGGGTCGTGGCTGTGGGCAACCCGTTCGGCCTTTCCAATTCGGTGACCGCGGGCATCGTCTCGTCCATCGGCCGCGACATCGGCAACGGTCCGTATACGGACTTCATCCAGATCGACGCGCCGATCAACCGCGGCAATTCCGGCGGCCCGACCTTCGACCTGCGCGGCCAGGTCATCGGCATGAACTCGATGATCTTCTCGCCGTCGGGCGGCAGCGTCGGCATCGGCTTCGCTATCCCCGCGTCCACCATCCACGACGTCGTCGCCCAGCTCGAGGCGCATGGCCATGTCGCGCGCGGCTGGCTCGGCGTCGAGATCCAGTCGATCACGCCCGAGATCGCCTCGTCGCTCGGCATGAGCGAGCCCAAGGGCGCGATCATCGCCACCGTCGTTCCCGACGGCCCGGCGGCGAAGGCCGGCCTGCATCAGGGCGACGTGGTGCTCGCCGTCAACGGCAAGCAGGTCGAGGATTCGCGCGACCTGTCGCGCCGGGTCGCGGGTCTGACCGCCGGCACCAGCGCCACCTTCACCGTCAACCGCGAAGGCAAGGTGCAGCAGATCACCGCCCGCATCGCGCCGCGCAAGGACGACAAGATCGCCGCCAACGAGCAGGGCGGCGCCCCGCAAGGCGGCGACGACAACGCCACCACCGGCCAGGCGATGGGTCTCGGCCTTGCCGCCGTCACGCCCCAGACGCGGCGCATCTTCAATCTCGACGACAGCACCCAGGGCGTGCTGATCACCAAGGTCGATCCCGACAGCGACGCGGCCGACAAGGGCCTGCAGCCGGGCGACGTGGTGATGTCGGTGTCCAACAAGACCGTGCGCACGCCGGCCGACATCCAGAAGGGCATCACCGAAGCGCAGAAGGTCGGGCGCAAATCGGTGCTGCTGCTGGTCGCCGGTGCCAACGGCTCGCGCTACGTGGCGGTGGACATCAAGGCCTGAGGTTTCACGCGTACCGGGCGGCACGGGAGACCGTGGCGTCCGGCCCCCACGCCGGCGGTGGCCCCTTCCCCCCCGTTGCCGCCGGCGTGGACCCAACTCAAAGGCGTCATGGAGAGGCTCATGCGAATTCTGGTCGTTGAAGATGATCTCGAGGCTCAACGCTACCTCGTCAACGGCCTGAAGGAGGCCGGGCACGTCGTCGACGACGCGGCCGACGGCGAGACGGGCCTCACGCTCGCGCTGTCGCGGCCCTACGACGTCGCGATCGTCGACCGCATGCTGCCCAAGATGGACGGGCTCGACGTCGTCGCCGAAATGCGCGAGCACTCGAACGTGACGCCGGTCCTGTTCCTCTCGGCGCTGACCGAGGTCGACGACCGCGTGAAGGGCCTGAAAGCCGGCGGCGACGACTATCTGACCAAGCCCTATGCCTTCGTCGAGCTGCTCGCGCGCATCGATGCGTTGATGCGGCGGCGCTCGCCGTCCTCGGTCAAGACGCGGCTTCAGGTCGGCGATCTCGAGCTCGACCTGCTCACCCGCGCGGCCAAGCGCAACGGCACCGGCATCGATCTGCAGCCGCGCGAGTTCCGCCTGCTCGAATACCTGATGCGCCACGCCGGCCAGGTCGTCACCCGCACCATGCTGCTCGAAAGCGTGTGGGAGTATCATTTCGACCCCCAGACCAACGTGATCGACGTGCACATCTCGCGGCTGCGCGCGAAGATCGACAAGGGCTTCGAGCAGCCGCTGCTGCACACGGTCCGCGGCGCCGGCTACATGATCCGTGCGCACGCTTAGCGTCCTTCGCACCCAGGCGTTCCGCATCGTCTTCGTCTATGTCGCGGTGTTCGCCGTCTCGGTGAGCGCGCTGCTCGCCTTCGTCTATTGGAACACCGAGCGCGCGCTCGACGCCCAGACCGACCAGATCATCGGCGCCGAGATTGCCGGCCTCTCCGAGCAGTACCAGCGGCTCGGGCTTCGCGGCCTCGCCGACGTGGTGATGAGCCGCTCGGCGCGCGGCGGGCCGGGGCTTTATCTTTTGCTCGACCGCGCGCGCCAGCCGATCGCCGGCAATCTCGACGGCATGCCGCAAAACGTCAGCCGCCAGGGCGTCGAGGTCGAGTTCGACTATGAGCGCCGGGTCGAGGGCAACCTCCAGCGCCGCCGCGCGCGCGGGCGCATGTTCCAGCTCATGGGCGGGTTCGAGCTGCTCGTCGCGCAGGACGTGCACGAGCGCTATCTGACCGAGAAGCTGTTCTCGACCGACCTGCCCTGGACCGTCGGATTGATGCTGCTGCTCGGCCTCGTCGGCGGCGGGCTGATGAGCCGAAACATGCTGCGCCGCCTCGACCAGATCAACCGCACCGCGGGCGAGATCGTCGCCGGCGACCTGTCGCGCCGCGTGCCGGTGACGCGCGCCCATGACGAGTTCGACACGCTCGCCGAGAACCTCAACCGCATGCTGGACCGCATCGAGCGGCTGATGAGCGGCGTGCGCGAAGTGACGGATTCGGTCGCGCACGATCTGCGCACGCCGTTGACCCGTCTTCGCAACCGCCTCGACGAGACTCTGCGCCATCTCGACAGCAATGACGACCGGGCGCACGAGATCGAAGCGGCGATGCGCGAGACCGACCAGATCATCGCGACCTTCAACGCGCTGCTGCTGATCGCCGAAGCCGATGCCGGGGTGATGCGCGGCGCGATGGACCGCATCGACCTCGTGCCCATCGCCGACGACATGGCCGAGCTCTATGCCCCGCTGGCGGAAGAGAACGGCGTCACGCTCGAGATCAAGCCGGCGGGCTCGACGGTGATCGAAGGCAATCGCAGCCTGATCAGCCAGGCGCTCGCCAACCTCATCGACAACGCGATCAAATACACGCCCCAGGGCGGCCATATCAGCGTCTACACCACGATGACGCCGCGCGGGCCCGAGCTTACCGTCGCCGACACCGGGCCGGGCATTCCGCCCGAGCAGCGCGCCCATGTGCTGGAGCGCTTCGTGCGGCTCGAGACCAGCCGCAACTCGCCCGGCACGGGGCTCGGCCTGTCGCTCGTCGCGGCGGTGGCGCGGCTGCACGGCGCGACCCTGCAGCTCATCGACAACTATCCGGGCCTGCGCGCCACGATCTGCTTCCCGCGGCCGGCGCTTCGGCGATAATCGCGGGCATGGATTCGCTCCCCAAACCGTTCGACGCGGCCCGCGCCGCGCGCACGCTCGAAGCGCTCGACGGCGTCGCGCCCACGCCGCTGCTCGAGGCCGCGTTCGGCAATTCGCCGTTCCTGGCGCGGCTGGCGCTGCGCGAGCCGGCGGTGCTGAGCACGCCGCCCGAAACGGTCGTCGAAGCGGCGCGGGCGCTCGCGCTCTCCGCCGCCGAGGCGCCCGACGAAGCCGAAGCGATGGCGCGGCTGCGCATCGCCAAGCGCCGGGCGGCGCTCGCCATCGCGCTCGCCGACATCGCGGGCGCATGGGACGTCGACACGGTCACGCGGCGCTTGAGCGAGTTCGCCGATGCCGCGGTGAAGGGGAGCCTGCGCTTCCTGCTGCGCCGCGCCGCGGGCGGGGGCGATGGCGCGGCGCTGGAGGCGACGACCGGGCTCATCGTGCTCGCGATGGGCAAATACGGCGCGTTCGAGCTCAACTATTCGAGCGACATCGATCTCGTCGCGTTCTACGACACCGAGCGCTTCCCGTTCCGCAAGCGCGACGATCCGCGCGGCGCCGCCGTCGATATCGTCAAGGGGCTGGTCAAGCTGCTCAGCGAGCAGACCGCCGACGGCTATGTCTTCCGCACCGATCTGCGCCTGCGTCCCGACCCCGCCTCGACGCCGCCGGCGCTGTCGGTGCTGGCAGCTCTCACTTATTACGAGAGCGCCGGACAGAATTGGGAGCGCGCGGCCCTGATCAAAGCACGGGCCTGCGCCGGCGACCTGTCCGCCGGCGAAACGCTGCTCAACGAGCTTGCCCCCTTCGTTTGGCGCAAATATCTCGACTTTGCCG
>DASZQV010000047.1:0-52706 GCA_035549495.1 Rhizomicrobium sp.
CGAACGCCGCCGCGATCAAGGCCTTCGTCGTCAACCGCGTCGGCGACTTCGGTTTTGCGCTCGGCATCTTCGCGGTGTTCTATCTGACGAACGCCGTCGACTTCGAGACCGTGTTCCACCAGGCGCCGAGCCTCGCCGGCAAGACGATCCCGCTGTTCGGCTGGCATCCCGACGCGCTGACGCTGACCTGCCTGCTCCTGTTCATGGGCGCCATGGGCAAGTCGGCGCAGTTCGGCCTGCACACCTGGCTGCCGGACGCGATGGAGGGCCCGACGCCGGTCTCCGCGCTCATCCATGCCGCGACCATGGTGACGGCCGGCGTGTTCATGGTGGCGCGGCTGTCGCCGCTGTTCGAGCTGGCGCCGACGGCGCAGGCCTTCGTGATGTTCATCGGCGCGACGACGGCGTTCTTCGCCGCCACGATCGGCCTCGTGCAGAACGACATCAAGCGCATCGTCGCCTATTCGACCTGTTCGCAGCTCGGCTACATGTTCGTGGCGATGGGGGCCGGCGCCTATTCGGTCGGCATGTTCCACCTGTTCACGCACGCCTTCTTCAAGGCGCTGTTGTTCCTCGGCTCTGGCTCGGTCATCCACGCGATGCACCACGAGCAGGACATCCGCCACATGGGCGGGCTGAAGGACCGCATCCCGTTCACTTACGCGGTGATGATCGTCGGCACTTTGGCGCTGACCGGCTTCCCGCTCACCGCCGGTTATTTCTCCAAGGACGCGATCATCGAGTCGGCCTTCGTCGCGCACAATCCGATGGCGCTCTACGGCTTCGTCGCAACCGTGGTCGCGGCGCTGCTCACCTCGTTCTATTCGTGGCGGCTGATTTTCAAGACCTTCCACGGCGAGCCGCACGACCGCAAGCACTGGCGCGACGCGCACGAGAGCCCGATGGTGATGCTGATCCCGCTCGGCGTGCTGGCCGTCGGCTCGATCGTCGCCGGCTATCCGTTCAAGGCGATCTTCGCCGGCCCCGGCGTCGAGGAGTTCTTCCGGCACTCGCTCACCTTCGCTCCGGGAAACAAGGTGCTCGAGGAGATGGAGCACATCCCGCTGTGGATCGGCCTGATGCCGACCGTCATGATGGTCGTCGGCTTCCTCGTCGCCTGGCACTTCTATATCCGCCGGCCGGACATCCCGGCCGAGCTCGCCCGCCAGCACCGGCCGCTGTACCTGTTCTTGCTCAACAAATGGTACTTCGACGAGCTTTACGACGTCGTCTTCGTGCGCACCGCCAAATGGATCGGCCGCGCGCTGTGGAAGGGCGGCGACGGCTGGCTGATCGACGGCTTCGGGCCGGACGGCGTGTCCGCGCGCGTGCTCGACGTCACCCGCAACGTGGTGCGGCTGCAGAGCGGCTACCTCTATCACTACGCCTTCGCCATGCTCATCGGCGCGGCGGCGATCATCACTTGGTTCATGTTCTCGGTGCACTAGTGACGTCGGCGAACAAAAACACAGTGTCGTCCCGGGCGAGCGTCAGCGAGGCCCGGGACCCATACTCCGCAGCATCCCGGTTCTGCTGCGGCGTATGGGTCCCCGCCTTCGCGGGGACGACGGAGTTGGTGACGCGCAGCGCGCAACGCTCGCGCCTTCTAGGATTCAATCGATGACCTGGCCGATCCTCTCCGTCGTCACCTTCCTGCCGATGCTCGGCGCGATCCTCATCGCGCTGATGGCGCGGGGCAATTCGCCGATGGCGCGCGGCACCTCGCGCTGGATCGCGCTGTGGACGACGGTCGTCACCTTCGCCGTCTCGCTGCTGCTGATCAAGCACTTCGACCCGGCCTCGGCCGAATTCCAGTTCGTCGAGAAGCACGACTGGCTCGGCGTCGCCGCCTATCACATGGGCGTCGACGGCATCTCGCTGCCCTTCGTCATCCTGACGACGGCGCTGATGCCGCTGTGCATCCTCGCCTCCTGGACCTCGGTGCAGAAGCGCGTGAAGGAATACATGATCGCCTTCCTCGCGCTCGAAACGCTGATGATCGGCACCTTCTCGGCGCTCGACCTCGTGCTGTTCTACCTGTTCTTCGAGGGCGGCCTGATCCCGATGTTCCTGATCATCGGCGTCTGGGGCGGGCCGCGCCGCGTCTACGCCTCGTTCAAGTTCTTCCTCTACACGCTGCTCGGCTCGGTGCTGATGCTGCTCGCCATCATGGCGATGTACTGGCAGGCCGGCACGACCGACATCGCTGTGCTGCTGCATCACGGCTTCCCGGTCGGCATGCAGAAGTGGCTGTGGTTCGCCTTCTTTGCGTCCTTTGCGGTGAAGATGCCGATGTGGCCGGTGCACACCTGGCTGCCCGACGCGCATGTCGAGGCGCCGACCGCGGGCTCCGTCATTCTCGCCGCCATCCTCCTGAAGATGGGTGGCTACGGCTTCCTGCGCTTCTCGCTGCCGATGTTCCCGGACGCGAGCCACCTCTTCGCGCCGCTCGTCTTCACGCTTTCGGTTGTCGCCATCGTCTACACCTCGCTGGTGGCGCTGATGCAGGAGGACGTGAAGAAGCTCATCGCCTACTCTTCGGTGGCGCACATGGGCTTCGTCACCATGGGCATCTTCGCCGCGACCGAGCAGGGCGTGCAGGGCGGCATCTTCCAGATGATCTCGCACGGCATCGTCTCCGGCGCGCTGTTCCTCTGCGTCGGCGTCGTCTACGACCGCATGCACACGCGCGAGATCGCGGCCTATGGCGGGCTCGTCAACCGCATGCCGATATACGCCGCGTGCTTCATGGTCTTCACGCTCGCCAATGTCGGATTGCCGGGCACGGGCGGGTTCGTCGGCGAGTTCCTGACCATGCTGGGCGCGTTCCTGTTCAACACCTGGATCGCGATCTTCGCCGCCACCGGCGTGATCCTCTCGGCGGCCTATGCGTTGTTCCTCTATCGCCGAATCATCTTCGGCGCGCTGGTCAAGCCCGCGCTGCAGACGATCCAGGACCTGTCGGCGCGCGAGATCGCCATCCTGGCGCCGCTGGTGGTCATCACCATCCTGATGGGCGTATACCCGAAGCCCGTCTTCGACGTGACCTCGGCCTCGGTCGCCAACCTCGTGCAGCAGCACAAGGCGGCCGTCGCCTATGACCGCGCACCTCCCAAGCTCGCCCAGGGAGGTTCCAAGTGAACATCCAAGCCGATCTCTACGTCCTCTCGCCGGAGCTGATCCTCGCGGTCGGCGCGCTGGTGCTGCTGCTCGTCGGCGCCTTGCGCGGCGACAGGAGCACCGGGCTGATTTCGTGGCTCTCGGTTGCGCTGATCGTGGCCAGCGCCTACATGTCCCTCGTCGTCGGCAACGAGACCGCCTTCAACGGCGCCTTCATCATGGACAGCTTCGCGCGGTTCACCAAGGCGGTGATCCTGTGGTCGTCGGTCGGCTGCGTGCTGATGGCCGAGCATTTCTTCCGCACCGAGAAGAACGTGCGCTTCGAGCTGCCGGTGCTGATCCTTCTCGCCACCCTCGGCATGTCGCTGATGGTCTCGGCCGCGAACTTCATCGCGCTCTATATGGGGCTCGAGCTGCAGAGCCTGGCGCTCTACGTGCTCGCCGCGTTCAAGCGCGACAGCGTACGCTCCTCGGAAGCGGGCCTGAAGTACTTCGTCCTCGGCTCGCTGTCCTCGGGCATGATGCTCTACGGCATCTCGCTGATCTACGGCTTCGCAGGCACGATGGATTTCGCCGGCGTCGCCAAGGTCGTGGCGGCGAGCGGCGTCGGCATCGGCGTGCTTTTCGGCATCGTGTTCCTGATCGCCGGCCTTGCCTTCAAGATCTCCGCCGTGCCGTTCCACATGTGGACGCCCGACGTGTACGAGGGCGCGCCGACGCCGATCACGGCTTATCTCGCCACCGCGTCAAAGGTCGCGTCGTTCGCGCTGGTGCTGCGCGCGCTCTTGATCCCGTTCCCCGCCGCGGTTCACCAGTGGCAGCAGATCATCATCTTCATCTCGGTGCTGTCGATGGGTCTCGGCGCCTTCGCCGCCATAGGCCAGACCAACATCAAGCGACTGATGGCCTACAGCTCCATCGGCCATATGGGCTATGCGCTGCTCGGCCTCGCTGCCGGCACGCAGATGGGCGTGCGCGGCATGCTGTTCTACATGGCGTTCTACGCGCTCACGAACCTGGGCGTCTTCGCCTGCATCCAGGCGATGCGCCGCAACGGCCAAGCGGTCGAGAACATCGACGACCTCGCCGGCCTCGCGCGCACGCGGCCGCGGCACGCGTTTGCCCTGGCGACGATGATGCTTTCGCTCTCGGGCCTGCCGCCGCTCGCCGGCATCCTCGCCAAGTCGTTCATCTTCCTCGCGGCTATCGAGGCGCATCTCTACGTGCTCGCGGCGTTCGGCGTGCTCACCAGCGTCGTCGGCGCCTATTATTACCTGCGCATCGTCAAGACGATGTATTTCGACGAGCCGGCGCCGGCCTTCGACGCAAATATGGGCTGGAGCCTGTCGCTGATCGCGACCATCGGCACGGCGTTCTCGATCTTCTTCGTCGTCAATGCCGGCGGATTGCTCGATGCCGCGAACGCAGCGGCGCTGGCGCTGATCAAGTGAGCTGGCCTGCCGGCTACGGCGTGCGGGAATTCGCCGAGATCGACTCGACCAACGAGGAGGCGCGCCGTCTGGCCGCCGCCGGCGAGAGGGGCCCGATGTGGCTCATCGCCGAGCGCCAGACGAAAGGTCGCGGCCGCCGCGGCCGTCCCTGGGTTGCGCCGCCGGGCAATCTGTCGGCGACGCTGCTGCTCGCGCCGGGCAAGCCCGCGTCCGAGATCGCGCAGCTCTCCTTCGTTGCTGCTCTGGCGACGGCGGAACTGGTCGCGGCGTGCGGACTCAAGCCGAAGCTGAAGTGGCCCAACGACGTGCTGGTCGACGGTCAGAAGATCGCCGGCATCCTGCTCGAATCCGCGAGCCAGGGCGGCGCCGATCCCGCGTGGCTCGCCATCGGCATCGGCGTGAACCTGAAGGCTTATCCTCCGGATACGGAGTTTCCTGCGATCTCGCTTCTCGATCTCGGTCTGGCGGCGCCCAAGCCTCGCGACGCGCTGACGCGCCTCGCCGCCTCCTTCGCGAAGTGGTATGAGGTGTGGCGGACCGGCGGCTTCGCGCCCATCCGCGACGCGTGGTTGGCGCGCGCGGCAGGGCTGGGATCGCGGATCCGCGCGCGGCTCCAGAACGGGGAGACGACCGGCGTGTTCGAAGGCATCGACGCCGACGGCGCGCTGTTGCTGCGCGAAGCCCAGGATCGGCTGCGCACCATCGCGGCCGGAGAGGTGTTCTTCTAGATGCTGCTCGCCATCGACGCCGGCAACACCAACATCGTCTTCGCGGTCCATGACGGCGGGAAGTTCCGCGCCCAATGGCGCGCGGTCACCAAGACGGCGCGCACCGCGGACGAATACGCCGTGTGGCTCAGCCAGCTTCTCGCGCTCGAAGGCCTGTCGTTCGCGGATCTGACCGGCGCGATCATCGCCACCGTCGTGCCCGCGGCGCTGTTCGACCTGCGCGCGCTGTGCCGCACATACCTGAAATGCGAGCCTCTGATCGTCGACAGCACCATCGTCGGCATCGGCATCAACGCCGACCGGCCGGCCGCCGTCGGCGTCGACCGCCTCTGCAACGCGGTGGCGGCGCATGAGAGCTACAAGGGCGCGGTGATCGTCGTCGATTTCGGCACCACGACCAATTTCGACATCGTCGCCGAGAACGGCGATTTCGACGGCAGCGTGCTGGCGCCCGGCGCGAACCTCTCCATCGAGGCGCTGCACCAGGCGGCCGCGATGCTGCCGCGCGTCGCCATCCATCGCATGACCAAAGTGATCGGCCGCGACACCGTGCCGGCCATGCAATCGGGCATCTATTGGGGCTATGTCGGGCTCATCGGCGGGCTGATCGAGCGCATCAAGAAGGAATATGGGAAGCCGATGACCGTGGTCGCCACCGGCGGCCTCGCGCATCTCTTCCAGCCCGACATCCCCGCGATCGAGCACATCGACGCCGACCTCACCATCCGCGGGCTCGTGCAGATCTACTACCACAACGTCACGCGCTGATGCCGAAACGCGACGACGAGTTGGTGCTTCTCCCGCTCGGCGGCGCGGGCGAGATCGGCATGAACTTCAACGCCTACGGCTTCGGTCCGTCCGACGAGCGCAAATGGATCGTCGTCGATTGCGGCGTGCTGTTCGGGCGCGAGACCACCGCCCCCGGCGTCGACGTGATCATGCCCGATATCCGCTACCTCGCGGAACGCCGCGAGGACGTGCTCGCCATCGTGCTCACCCATGCGCATGAGGATCACATCGGCGCCATCGGGCATCTGTGGCCGATGCTGCGCTGCCCGATCTATGCGACGCCGTTCACCGCGCGGCTGATCGAAGGCAAGCTGGAGGAGGCGGGGCTCGGCGACCGCGCGCGGGTGAAGAAGGTCCCGCTCGGCGGCCATATCGAGATCGGCCCCTTCGCGATCGATTTCGTCTCCATCACCCATTCGATCCTCGAGCCCAATGCGCTGGCGATCAAGACGCCGCTCGGCACCGTGGTGCATACCGGCGACTGGAAGATCGATCCCGATCCGCTGCTGGGCGGGACCACCGACGCGAACGCGCTGATGAAGCTGGGCGATGCCGGCGTTCTCGCGACCGTGTGCGACTCGACCAATGCGCTGGTGCAGGGCCATTCGGGCTCCGAGGCGCGCGTGCGCCAGGGACTGTCGGCGCTGATCGGCGCTCTGAAAGGGCGCATCGCGGTGACCGCCTTCGCGTCGAACGTCGCGCGGCTGGACTCCATCGCCAAGGCGGCGCGCGAGCACGGACGCGAGGTCGCGCTGGTCGGCCGCGCGATGCACAGGATGGTCGAGGCTGCGCGTGCGACGGGCTACCTGTCGGATTTCCCCGCGACCATCGACGAGCACGAGGCCGCGCAGCTGCCGCCGCGCCGCGTGCTCTATCTGCTCACCGGCAGCCAGGGCGAGCCGCGCGCGGCGCTGCCGCGCATCGCGGCCGGCGACCATCCGAGCGTCGCGCTGGGCGAGGGCGACGCGGTGATCTTCTCCTCGCGCATCATCCCGGGCAACGAGCTCGCGATCTTCGAGCTGCACAACAAGCTCGCGGGCCTCGGCGTCGAAGTGCTGACCGAGCAGGACCATTTCGTCCATGTCAGCGGCCATCCCTGCCGGGACGAGCTGGCCGAGATGTATCGCTGGACCCGGCCGCGCATCGCCGTGCCCGTGCATGGCGAGCTGCGCCACATGAGCGAGCACGCGCGGCTCGCGCGCGCGCTGCAGGTGCCCGAGGCCGTCGTGGTCGAGAACGGGCACATGCTGCGGCTGGCGCCGGGCAAAGCGACGATCGTCGACGAGGTGCCTGCCGGGCGCGTCCATCTCGACGGCCGCGTGCTGATCGAGGAAGGAGCCGGCCTGGCGCGCTCGCGCCGCGCGCTCGGCTTTGCCGGCTTCATCGCGATCACCTTGGTGCTGGACGGCAAAGGCAGGGTCGCCGCCGATCCCGCTGTGATCATCGAAGGCATCCCCGAGCCCGTGCACCAGGCCGTCCGCACTGCCGTCGCCGAAACGCTCAAACGTCACAAGAAGGGCGACGAAGAAGCGCTGAAGGAGACCGTCCGCCGCGCCGCGCGCCGCGCCGCCACCGACGCCTGGGGCAAGAAGCCCGTGACGCGGGTGGAAGCGGTGTGGGTGTAGCGCCCGTCTTCCGCGCTTGCACCTGAGGTTGTTTCGACCTTTGATGGCGCCGCCCAGCCGCGGGTCCGCGAATGTCGTTCGGTCTCCCTGTTCTGATAGCACTCGGTTGGGCGCTTACCGCCGGCGCTTTGCTCAACCTCGTCTCCGTTGCCCAGGCCATACGATGGCTCGGCCGGCGGGGCATGAATTATATCGACCGGATCAAAACCATCGAGGACAGCGTTGCGCCGGAAGAATGGGTCAAGGTCGATTTCGACGAGATATTCGAGCGCTGCGATGGCGCTTTCTGGCCGTTCGGCATCAAAGATTATCGTTGGAAGCGCTCGGTACGGCGCCTGCGTGCCGCTCCGCAGCGCTACCGGCGTTGGCTTGGGTCGCTGTCGAACGTGATTCGAAATTTGTTTTTCCGCTATCGCCGAATTGTGGTCTTCAGTTCCGTGCTTGTCTTCGTGCTTTCCGTGGAGGTTGCATCGCGCGGAAGCAATGAAGCTGCTTCGACAATGGTCGAGGCGTTGTGGTTGGCGGTTTCCTTTCTAAATCTCGCCATCATGATGGAGTTCATCTATGGCTCGGTCGTGCTCGTCGATTATTTCCGGTATTTTCACTTGATGGATCTGCGTTTCCGCTATCCCGGTGCGGAGAGTTCCGGACATCCCAATCTCCGGACCTTCGACGGAATTTGGCGTATCGTCGAGCTTCTCGGCCTTGTGGCGCTTTCCGGCATCAGCTTCATATTTTTCGCGTGCTTGTCGGGCCCGGATTTCAACATCGGACAAGGAAGCGGCGGAACGTGGGTTTCCGATCCCGCTTCGACGGCGAAGCTGCTCGTCGAGTGCGCATATTTCGTCGTCACCACGATGTCGACGACCGGATACGGCGACATCCACCCGATCGGCACCTGGGGCTATATCCTGTGCACCTGTCTGGAGATCGAGGTCTTCACCCTGATCGTGCTGGCGGCGGCGACGTTCTGGTCCGCCAGGCAAGCGCCCGGCGGCAAGCGGGGAGTTCCCGGAAGCGATGGATAAGGCTCAGCCTTTGCAGGAATGCTGCCGGCGGAACAGCTCGAGCCGGTCGTCGAGCGTGCGATTGCGCAGATGGGCGGCCTCTCGCCGCGAAGCTCGAGGGAATGGGCGAGGCTCAGGGCCATTCCGGTGTCGTCCAGGACCACGAACCGGCCTGTGTAGTAGCTGTCGCCGAGCAGCGCGACGCCCTTCCGCGACGCGACATTCGCGCGCGGCACGTCGTGCGCCGCCATCGCCTGGTTCGCGCGCCGAAGCTCGGTCCACGCCGCGGCGTAAGGTCCGGCGCAGACCGCCTTTTGCTCGACGGCTGCGTCCGCAACGACCGTCAGGCCCGCCGCAGCGGCGACGAAGAAGACCGCCAGGATCGGTCCCATCGCGGTGTGCCGGATGCAGTCGCTCATGCGCCTTGCTTTTCGGGACCGCGCCCGCTTCTCTAGGACATCGTTGCACGGAGCATAGCATGATCGGCCGCCTGAACCACGTCGCCATCGCGACCAGCGACATCAAGAAGGCCGCGAAGGTTTATCGCGACGTCCTGGGCGCGAAGGTCTCGGACGAGGTGCCGCAGCCCGATCACGGCGTGACCACGGTGTTCGTCGATCTCGGCAACACCAAGATCGAGCTGCTCGAGCCGCTGGGCGAGAACTCCCCTATCGCGAACTTCCTCAAGAAGAACCCGAACGGCGGCATGCATCACGTCTGCTACGAGGTCGACGACATCTATGCGGCGCGCGACAAGATGCGCGAGGAGGGCGCGACCATCACCGGCACCGGCGAGCCGCGCATCGGCGCCCACGGCAAGCCGGTGATCTTCCTGCATCCCAAGGATTTCGTCGGCACGCTCGTCGAGCTCGAGCAGGCGTGAGCGTGATCGCCTCCGACGGGCCGGAGGTGCTCGGCGCCGTGCATGCGTCGGTGCTGGTCAGCGCCTTCGCGATCTTCTGGTTCCTGGCGCTGTTCTGCGTGCTGCCCATAGGCCTCGGCGAGGTCGACCCCGAGACCGGCGCGCCCAAGAATCCGATGCTCCTGCGCAAGGCCGCCATCGCCACCGCCATCGCCGTGGTGCTTTGGGTCGCGTTCTACGCGGTGATCGCGCTGGGCTGGGTCAAGCTTTGAAACATCGTTGCGTGGTGGCGGGCTTGACAGCGCGCTTCTTTCGCCCCAGATTTGAGTGAGTATTCACTCACTATTTGGACCATGACCAAGGTTTCCACCATCGACCGCATCAAGCAGGCCGCGCTCGGCCTGGTGGTGGAGCGCGGCGTCGGCGGCACCACGATCCGCGACCTGGCCGAGCTGGCCGAGGTCTCGGAGGGCGCGCTCTACCGCCACTACGCGACCAAGGAAGACCTGCTCCGCGACCTGTTCAGGGAGCACTATGCGGCGTTCGCGCGGCGCATCGCCTTGCTTGCGGGGCGGGAGAAGGACCTCCGCGCCAAGCTGCGCGCGATCGTGCGCGACACCTGCCGCCTGTTCGACGAGGACCCGGTCGCCTATCGCTTCCTGCTGCTCGCCCAGCACGAGGCGATGCGCCTGTTCCCGCCGGGACCCGACAGCCCCGTGCCAGTGCTGCGCCAGATGATCGCCGCCGCCAACCGCGCGGGCGAGATCAAGTTCAAGAACGCCGATCTCGGCGCCGCGATGATCTTGGGCCTTATGGTCCAGCCGGCGGTGTCGGTGATCAACGGCACGCTGTCCGGCCCGATGTCGCGCCACGCCGACGAGATCGCCGGCGGCTGCGAGCGCGCTCTGTTCCGCTAATCCAACGAAGGAGGCTCCGTCATGGCACAGGTATCCGCTTTCGCAACCCCCTATGCGAGTGAACGTTCACTCAACACGCCGCCGCACATCCGCTTCACCGGCCGCGACAACGGCTTCCGCAAAGCGCTGACCGCGCGAGTCGACACTTATCTGGCATCCGCGGGGAAAGGGCGCGGCGCGGACACGGCGCTGGCGCTGAAGACGATGTTCTACGGCACGGCCACGGTTGCGCTCTATGCGATGATGCTCTTCGACGGCGCGGTGTGGTGGAAGACGGGCCTGCTCGCCATCCTCTACGGCGTGTGCGCGCTGCTGTTCGCGATCAATATCGGCCACGACGCCGCGCATATCGCGGTGACCGGCAGCCGGCGCCTCGACAGCGCGATCCAGCGCCTGGTCTTCATCCCCATCGGCATCGACGGCTATCTCTGGCAGATGCGCCATCTCGGCTCGCATCACGTGTTCCCGAACGTGAACGGCTGCGACATCGACATCGACGAGAACCCGTTCCTGCGCCTCTCGCCCAACCATGCGCCCAAACGGTGGCAGCGTCGGCAGCATCTCTATGCCGTGCCGGTCTACATGCTGACCCTGCTGCATTCGATTTTCTGGGGCGACTTCGTCTATCTGCGCAAGCGTTCGCTCGCCAACATGCACGACATCCGCCACCATCCGCTCGACATCGCGTCGTTCGTCGCGGCCAAGCTCGCTTATCTCGCGATCACCCTCCTAGTGCCGATGCTTGTGCTTCCTTTTGCATGGTGGCAGGTGCTGATCGGCTATGTCGCGATGACGGCGGCGATGTCGCTGCTGTTCATCTTCCTGCTCGTCGGCACCCATTTCTCCGACGCTGCGTCGTTCCCGAAGCCGCAGGCGGACGGCACCCTCCCGACCACCTGGGCCGAGCACGCGGTGGCAAGCTCGGTCGATTGGGCGCCCGAGAGCCGCATCGCGATCTTCATCTCCGGCGGCGCCAACGCGCATGCCGCGCATCATCTCTTCCCGCGCCTGTCGCACACCCACGCCCGTGCGGTGACGCGAATCGTGCGCGAGACGGCGCGCGAGTTCGGTGTCGCCTATCACGAGACCGGCTTCCGCGAGATGCTGCGCGGCCATTTCCGGCACCTGAAGGCGCTAGGCCAGCGCGATCCTGACCGCGAACGCGACGGCGATCACGGCGACGGCGGCGTTCACCTCGCGGAAGCGGCCTGAGACGATCTTGATCGCGGCATAGGCGATGAAGCCGATGCCGATGCCGGCGGCGATGGAATAGGTGAAGGGGATCGCGAGCGCGGTCAGCAGCGCAGGCGCGGCTTCGGTCGGATCGTCCCAGGCGATCTCGCGCAGGCCCTTGGCCATCAGCGCCGCGACGAAGATCAGCGCCGGCGCGGTCGCATAGGCAGGCACGGCGGCGGCCAGCGGGGCGAAGAACAGGCTGATCAGGAACAGCGCCGCCACGACCAGCGCGGTGGTGCCGGTGCGGCCCCCCGCCTGGATGCCGGTCGCGCTCTCGATATAGGCAGTGACGGGCGAGGTGCCGAGCGCCGCGCCGAGCATCGTGCCCAGCGCGTCGGTGGTCAGCGCCTGGCGCGCGTTGGGCAGGCGCCCGGTCTCGTCGAGCGCCACGGCCGTGAGCGTGCCCGAGGTGTCGAGCATGTCGACCAGAAGGAACACGAACACCACCGTCGCGATGGCGGCCGCCGGGGCGCCGCCGAAATGCATCTGCAGGAAGGTGGGCGCGAGCGACGGCGGCAGGCTCGCGACCGCGTCCGGCATCGGCTGGAGCCCGAGCGCGATGCTCGCAACCGTCGCGGCGACGATGCCGATCAGCACCGCGCCGATCACGCCGCGCGCGGCGAGCGCGAACATCAGCACGAAGGCGCCGGTCGCGATCAGAACCTTGGGATCGGTCAGCGCGCCTTCCTTCACCAGGGTCACCGGATCGGCAACGACGATCCCGGCATTCTCGAACCCGATCAGCGCCAGGAAGAAGCCGATGCCCGCGGCGATGGCGAGCTTCAGGCTCTTCGGAATGGCGTTGATCAGCCATTCGCGCGCCGGCGTCAGCGACAGCGCCACGAACAATATCCCCGACAGGAACACGCAACCCAGCGCCAGCCGCCAATCGCCGCCCAGCGCCGGCACCACGGTGAAAGCAAAATAGGCGTTCAGCCCCATCCCCGGCGCGAGCGCCACGGGCAGCTTCGCGTACAACCCCATCATCGCGGTCGTCAGCGCCGAGGCGATACAGGTCGCGGTGAACACCGCCCCTTGGTCGAGACCGGCCGCCCCCAGGATCTTGGGGTTAACGAACAGGATGTAGGCGAGCGTCAGGAACGTCGTGGCCCCCGCCACGATCTCGCGCCGCAATTGCCCCCGACCTTGGCCTTGCATGTCCTTCCCCCCGATTCGAACCGGCGTTACATTAAGCGACGGTGGTGGGGAAATTTACCATAGCGGCGCTGGCCGCCCTCCTTCTGGTGTGCGGCGTCGCGGGCCCCGCTCAGGCCAATTGGCGCATCCTCAAGGATCGCTGGAGCCAGGAAGACGAGGCCGGGTTCGGGCGCTTCGTCGCCGCCATCGGCGCGAGCAACTGCTCCTCGTCGCAGAGCTGCCTGCGCGATCCGTCGAACCCCTACCGCGGCAGCGACCAGCACTTCCTCGACATCGACGTCGATTGCGCGAAATGGCCTTATCTGCTGCGCGCCTACTACGCATGGAAGAACAATTTGCCGTTCTCCTATGTCGACGGCGTGAGCGGCGAGGGCGGCGATCTTCGCTTCACCAAAACGGCGAACCGCCCGACCGGCCGTCACGACATCATCGACCGCGGGGGCGGCATCGATGCGCCGTCCGCGATCTTGCAGATGCTGGGCACGGTGTTTTCGGGCACCTACCGCACCGACGCGGCCGAGACGCGCGGCGTGCAGTCGGATTTCTATTCGCCCGCGCTGCAGCCCGGCACGGTGCGCGCGGGCTCGCTCGTCTACGATGTCAACGGCCATGTCGCGATCGCCTACAAGGTCGACGAGGACGGTCGCGTGTTCTACATGGACGCGCATCCCGACTTCACCATCACGCGCAGCGTCTATGGCGCGCAGTTCGGCCAGAGCCCGGCGCGGCTCGGCGGAGGCTTGAAGAACTGGCGGCCGTTCAAGCTCGTAGGCGCGCATCGCGACGCGGCGGGGCACCTGATGGGTGGGCATATGGCGTTCGCGCAGAACGGCCAGATAAGCGATTTCTCGCTCGTCCAATACACCGGCACCGAGCCCAACCCGAAGATGGACATCAAGAAGGCGCGCTATCTCTACAACGGCGCGCAGCTCGGCTTCTACGAGTATGTGCGCGTCGCGGTGTCGGGCGGAAAGATGTCGCTGACGCCGCTCTACGAGCTGCAGGCGACGATGAAGACCTTGTGCAACGACCTCAAGGACCGCGCGCAATATGTCGACCTCGACATCAAGGACGGCATCTCGATCAAGAACCATCCGTCACGGCTGCCCGACAACATCTACGGCTCCGACGACAAGGAGTGGGAGGAATATTCGACCCCGTCGCGCGACGCGCGCATCAAGACGGCGTTCGCGCAGTTCTACAAGGACCTGCAGGAGATGATCGGGCTGTGGGTCGAGCGCGATCCGCGCATCGTCTATGACGGCTATGCGCTGCAGAAGGATCTGCGCGACACCTATCAGCAGCAGAGCCAGGCCTGCACGATCACCTATCTGAACACGGCAAAGAAGCCGGTGGCGATGACGTTCGACGATATGGTGCATCGCCTGTTCAAGATGTCGTTCGATCCGTACCACTGCATCGAGCTGCGCTGGGGCGCCGAGGGCGAGGAACGCGGCTCGTGCCCCGACGGCAAGGCCAAGCTCAAATGGTACGAGGCGGAACAGCGCCTGAGGAATCAGCCCGATAGGACCTACGACCTGCAGATGGGCTTCGACCTCGACGAGCTCGGCCGCCGCACGAAGGGCACCGGCATCGACACGCCACCGCCCGTCGACATCAAGGCGCTGATCGACACGATGCCCGACCAGATCGCGTTCCAGCCGATGAAACCGGGGGACCGGTAGGCGTGCTGCGCTGGCTGAAACGTCTCGCCATCGCCTTGGCCGTCGTCTTCACCATTGCCGTGGGCGCCGTCGCGATCGTCTGGTTCTTCGGGTCGAACGAGAAGCGCTTCTGGCTGGCCATGGCCTACGCGAAGATCGTCGCCAATCACAGCCCGCCGCCGATAGCAGCTTCCGGCGTGATTTCGGACGACGCGAACTGGATGATGCCGGAACCCGCAAGCATGAAGTTCACCGCCGTCCTGCGCAAGCAATTTCCTCCGGGCACGGAGGTTCGGGCCATGCGCGACACACTGGCGGCGCAGGGTTTCGAGGCCGAACTTGTTCCCGATTGCGGCGGTGCGGATGGTATTGCGAAGCCCGCCGGCCTTGCGAAACCCTGCCGCCGGTATCGGGTGATTGCCGATGCGTTGGAATATCATTGGGGCGGCGGCGTGTGCGGCAGCTCGTTGACGGTGACATGGACCCCTGACCGCAACGGCCGGCTTGTCGCGATCCAGGGCTACTACGGCGCCACCTGTCTCTAATGCAGCAGATACCCCGCACCGGCGGCGATCGCCCGCGCGACGATGTTCACGCCCGCATTGCGGCGCCAGAGATAGAGCACGGTCAGAAGCGCGCCCGTCACCGCGGCGAGGATCGCATTCACCGGGTCCCAGCCCGACCAATTGGCGCCCACGAACGCGGCGAGCGAGAGCGCGGCCGCGATCCATCGGCTGGTGAGCGCGCTCATGCGCTCGATGGCGACGCTGCGGAACAGCAGCTCTTCGGCGACCGCGATGCGCGCGACCATGACGGCACGGTACCACCACGGCATCTCAAGGATGTTCGGCGTGTGGCTCAGGCTCAGCGACAGCAGCACCACCGGGAACAGGCCGAGATAGACCAAGACGATCGCCGCCATCAGCACGATGCCGGCGCCTGCCGCGATCAGCACGTCGCGCGGGCCAAGAGCGTGCAGGCCCATGGAGCCGAGCGGGTGCGTCCAGGTGGCCGCATGATAGAGCAGCACCGCGCCGACCGCGCACCACCATCCCGCTTCGTGAACGAGCCGGATCGCGAGCTCGGCCTTGGGCGGCGCGCCGAAGACGGTGAGCAGCACCGCCGCCCCCAGCGCGAGCGCCAGCCCAACGAGATTGCGCAGCGTCGCGCTCATGGATGCGGCAGCAGGAACCCGATCGCGTCGACCGTCCAATGCGCGATCATGTTGCAGACGAGGTCGCGGCGCCACAGATAGAGCAGGGTCAGGATCAGCCCCGCGCCGCCGGCGATCATCAGATGCGCCCAGCCCCAATGGCTGAGATGCGCCACCGTGAACGCGGCCAGGGTGACGGCACCCGCGATCCATCTGCTCCCTGTCAGCTCCTGAAGGCGCTCGATGCCGTAGCCGCGGAACAAGGTCTCCTCCATCACCGCGGCGCGGGTGACGAGCGCCACGCGGAACCAGAACGGCGTTTGATAGAGCGCGTTGAACGCGTCGCTGTTCATGTGCAGGCCGAGCGCCGCAAACAGCGCCGCGAACACCAGGCCCATCCCGATGGTGGCCACGATGCCGCCGCCTATCCCGCAGACGAACGTCATCCAGGTCGGGCGCAGGAAGCCGATGGAGGCGAGCGGTCGGCGCTCGACGACGAGCACATAGGCGAGCATCAGCGCGAGCAGCCCCCACCACAGCCATTCGTGCACGTAGAGCGGATCCACGCCGGCCACGGGCGGAAGGAAGCGCGTCGGCCCGATCAGCGGCACGACCAGCGCGATCGCGAGCCCGACCAGAATGACGATTCTGCGCGTTGCCGTCATGTTCAAGGCCCCCCTCGACCGCGCCAGCCTCGGGGGCCGCCGGAGTTCTGTCAACCGCGGCTCAGCGCGCTCTTGCGGGGATGAGCGGTCGGTCGGTCGGGATATCCTCCGCCTCGACGCGGGGAAGATAGGCCACGGCGTCGAAGGCGGTGGTCAGCGCATAGGGACGGAACGCGGCGGAGGGGATGCTGCCGGGCGTATAGAGGCCGCCGATCCAGTGCAGGGGATGCGGCGTGCTAAGCCACGCCGGCGGCGCCGGGCCGTCGCAGTCCCACGCCGCGAGCACCGCGCGGTCGAAGTTCTCGGCCAGCATGCCGTCGATCGACTCCGCCGGTGCCGCGTCCAGCCGGGAGACCAGAAGCCGGTCCTGCGGATCGTTCGGAAGCTGCGCCACGAAGCTGCCTTGCCCGAATGCCGTCGCCACCGCCCGGTAGCCGCAACCGAGCATCGAGCGCAGCAGCGCGCCGGTTGCCGTGCTCGTCGGCGAGGTGTGCGCGACATGGGCGTTGTGCGCCCAGAACACGATCCGGTTTTTGGCGCCCAGCGCGGCCATGACGTTGCCCGCCATGTACCAGTCGCGCGAATGGTTGATCAGCCCGCCGCCGCCATTGAAGTCGGCGAATTGGACAAGGTCGCGCGCCGCGTCCAGTGCCGCCTCCACGCGCGCCGCGCCGAATTTGCGCGTGAGAGACGCGTGATCGGCGGCAAGAAGCGCCGACGCTTCCAGCACCGCCGCACGGGTCGCAGCGCTCACGCCGGAATCGCCGAACACGGTGGTCTGTTCATCGGCCGCGTCGAGCTCGGCCGCGACGGGCTTCCAGCGCTCGGCGAATTTGTCGCCATAGGCGTCCGCAAGGAACCTGACCAGCGTCGCGCGCGACGGCGCGTTGTCCTGCGCGTCGAGGCCGATGACGGATACCGGATCGCGGTGGTGATGCTGGTTCCAGTCGCGCGCCCATTGGAGAAGCGCGCGATGGATGCGCCGTCCGATCCAGCCATTTTCGATCAGTGCCTCGGTGGCTTTGTCCCGCGGCTGCATGCCGGCGACATAGGGCGCGAGCGCGCGCAGGCGCGCGGCGCTGGCCTCGAGCGCGACGACTCGGAAGCCATGCCGCTCGACCAGCCGCTTGGTCAGCGAGAGCCTGAGCGCGCCGAATTCCCGGCTCCCATGCGTGGCTTCGCCGAGGCCCACCACGCGGGCCTGCGAGGCCAGCACATCGAAGGGCTTCGGCGGCGTCCGGGGATCGAGAGAGCCGGAAGCCTCCAGCCCCATGCTGTTGCGCAGCAGCCAATTCGCGGCCTGTCCGCGCGCCGCATGGCGCTCCGTGAGCAAGGCATGGGTTGCCGCCACGTCGCGGAACGCGCGAACCTCGATGCGGTACTTGCCCGCGGGCTCGCCGTCGAGCGGCTTCACCCGCAGGACGTAATCGCCGGTTCCAACGGCCATGATCTGCACGGGTTCATCGCCGTTGCGTCCGTTCGGGCTGTCGACCACGTCCACGGTTTTTCCGTCGGGCCCGGCCAGCTCGACGGCGACGTCCACGCCTTCCTGGACGACGGCGACGTCCGCGGATTCTCCGGCCCGCATCGGCAGCGCGTAACTGTGCGTCTCGCCGGACGCGACCTGGACCTCGAGCTTGGTGTCCGGCCCGATCTTACCGGGCACCTCGTCGGCGCGTCCGGGGACGGCGAGGACAGCCAGAACCGGCACGATCAGCAGACGACGCATACTTGCCTCCTGACGACAATAATTAACGGTACTGTTAATTAAGCTCGCGATCAAGTCCCTCCGGCTGTGATATGGGACCCGCCATGCGCCGCCCCGGCCGACCCACCGATGCACCCGAGCTGAAGCGGCAGATCATCGACGCCGCGGCCGAAGCGTTCTCCCAATCCGGCTATGACGGTGCACGCATCGAGCGGATCGCCAAGCAAGCGGGCTGCACGCGCGCGCTCGTCTATTTCTATTTCAAGGACAAGCCCGCGCTGTTCGAGGCCGTGCTCAACGATACGGTGGAGCGCCGCACCGCGCAGATGGAAGCGCTGCCGGCGAGCCTTGCCGACGGTCTCGTCTACTGGTTCGGGATGAACATGGCCGAGCCCCGGCGGATCCGGCTGGTGATGCAGGAAGCGCTCGCCGGACGGACGATGGCCTCCAAGCGCGCAACCTATCTCGAGGAGCAGCTCAAGATCGTGCAGCTCTTCCAGCATCACGGCCTTCTCAGGCGCGATATCGAGCCGCGCAAGCTGCTGCTGATCGTCCTGGCGCTGACGAGCTTTCCCGCCTGCCTGCCGGCGGTATCGGGCGCCGTCTTGGGGACCGCGGAGCGTGACGCGTTCATCGCGGAGTGGTCCGCCTGTCTCAGGCAGGTCGCGCGCATCCTGAGCCCCGGAGGTTCCTGAACGGTTTGCCCTTCGCGGAGCGTTTTCGTAGAAGATTGCAATCCATGCCTTAGAAAGCCGATCCATGCGCCTGTCCCGCTATTTCCTGCCGCTCCTCAAGGAAACGCCGTCCGAGGCGCAGATCGTCTCGCACCGGCTGATGCTGCGCGCCGGCATGGTCCGCCAGGAGGCGGCGGGCATCTATGCCTGGCTGCCGCTGGGCTTCAAGGTTCTGCGGAAGATCGAGCAGATCGTGCGCGAGGAGATGGATCGCGCCGGCGCGATCGAGCTCCTGATGCCGACGCTCCAGCCCTCCGAGCTGTGGAAGGAGACCGGCCGCTACGACGCCTATGGGCCGGAGATGCTGCGCATCCAGGACCGTCACGAGCGCGAGCTGCTCTATGGGCCCACCAACGAGGACATGATCACGGACATCTTCCGCGCCTATGTCCGCTCGTACAAGTCGCTGCCCTTGAACCTCTATCACACGCAATGGAAGTTCCGCGACGAGGTGCGCCCGCGCTTCGGCGTGATGCGCGGCCGCGAGTTCCTGATGAAGGACGCGTACTCCTTCGACATCGACAAGGAGGCGGCGCGGCGCTCCTACAACAAGATGTATGTCGCCTATCTGCGCGCCTTCACGCGCATGGGGATCGCGACGATCCCGATGCGCGCCGAGACCGGGCCGATCGGCGGCGACCTATCCCACGAGTTCATCGTGCTCGCCGACACCGGCGAGAGCGAGGTGTTCTGCCACAAGGACCTGCTCGACATGCCGGTCCCCGGCGCGGACGTCGATTTCGACAGCGATCTCGAGCCCATCGTGCGCCAGCGCACGGCGCTCTATGCGGCGACGTCGGACGTGCATGACCAAGCGCGGTTCGAGGCCGAGGTGCCGCCCGAGAAGCGCGTCACCGCGCGCGGCATCGAGGTCGGTCAGATCTTCTATTTCGGCACGAAGTATTCGGTGCCGATGAAGGCGGTGGTGACGGGGCCCGACGGCAAGGACGTGCCGATCCATGGCGGCTCCTATGGCGTCGGCGTGTCGCGTCTGGTAGGCGCGATCATCGAGGCCTGTCACGACGAGGCGGGAATCAAATGGCCGGAGTCCGTGGCGCCCTTCGATGCCGGGCTCATCAATCTCAAGAAGGGCGACGCCAAGACCGACGCCGCGTGCGAAGACCTTTACGCGAAATTGAAGGCTGCCGGCAAAGATGTCCTCTATGACGACACCGACGAGCGCCCCGGCGCCAAATTCGCGAGCATGGATTTGATCGGGCTCCCCTATCAGTTCGTCGTCGGCCCGCGCGGCCTGGAGAAAGGCCTCGTCGAGGTCAAGACCCGCGCCACCGGCGCCAAGGAGGAAATGACCCTGGAGGCGGCGGCGAACAGGTTTGGGAAAGCTTGACCTTTTGTATCCCGTAGGATACGGTATGCTTCGCATCGAGCAAACCGACGAATTCGCCGAATGGCTGTCTGGCTTACGAGACGGAAAGGCGCGTACCCGCGTCCAGGCCTGCATCGATCGTTTGGCATCGGGAAACCCAGGCGATGTAAAGCCGATTGGTTCGGGTGTCTCGGAGATGCGCATCGATTGTGGAGCGGGATATCGCGTGTATTTTTCCGTCGTGACCGCGTTGTGATCGTGCTGCTGGCGGGCGGCGACAAGCGCACGCAGAAAAGAGGTATCGCTCGCGCGATTGCGCTTGTCGGGAGCGATGGGGAGTAGCCGATGGCCAAGTTGAAGACGCGCCCATATGATTCGGCCGAATACCTGAAGACCGAAGAGGACGTGGCGAACTATCTGGAAGCTGTCTTCGAAGATGGCGATCCGGCGTTGGTCGCCCACGCACTCGGTGTTGTGGCGCGTGCCAAAGGCATGGCCGAGGTCGCCAAGAAAGCAGGGCTTGGCCGCGAGAGCCTCTACAAGGCGTTGTCGAAGGACGGCAACCCCAAGATCGGCACCGTGCTCAAGGTCGTGCACGCGCTGGGCCTCAAGCTGAAGATCGCCGCCTGATGTCCACTCGTCCCTTCTCGCGATTCGAGTGGATGCTGGCGGGGCGCTATCTGCGCCCGACGCGGCGCGAGGGCTTCGTGTCGATCATCTCGATCCTGTCGTTCCTCGGCATCGCGGTGGGGGTGGCGGCGCTGATCATCGTGATGTCGGTGATGAACGGGTTCCGCCACGACCTCTTGTCGCGCATCCTGGGCATCCGCGGCCATGTCATGATCCAGGGCGTGCAGGGCGCGCTGCCGGACTTCGACCAGGTCGCCAAGCAGGTGCGCGGCGTGGCCGGCGTGGTCTCGGCGACGCCGGTGGTCGAGGGCCAGGTGATGGCGTCGTCGAACGGCGCGTCTTACGGCGTCCTGGTGCACGGCATCCGCGCCAAGGACCTCGCCGCGATGACGATGGTGTCGAAGTCGCTGGAGCCGGGCGCGCTCGACAATTTCGACGGCAGCGAGTCCGTCATCATCGGCACCGGGCTCGCGAACAACCTTCGCCTCGCGCCCGGCATGAACCTCACCTTGATCGCGCCGCGCGGCAACGTCACCCCGTTCGGCGTCACGCCGCGCATCAAGACCTATCGCATCGCCGGCCTGTTCAAGATCGGCATGTCGGAATACGACCGCTCCTATGTCTTCATGCCGCTGAAGGAAGCGCAGCTCTTCTTCAACATGGGCGCCACGGTGAACGAGCTGCAGGTCATGATCGACGATCCCGACAAGGCGGACGCGATGGCCGTTCCCATCGGCACCGCCGCTGGCGTCTATGCGCGCGTCATCACCTGGCAGGACGTCAACTCGACCTTCTTCGGCGCGATCCAGGTCGAGCGCAACGTGATGTTCCTGATCCTGTCGCTGATCGTGCTGGTCGCCGCGCTGAACATCATCTCGGGCCTCATCATGCTGGTGAAGGACAAGACCCAGGACATCGCCATCCTGCGCACCATGGGGGCCACGCGCGGCGCGATGATGCGCGTCTTCATGATCGCGGGCGCGAGCATCGGCGTCACCGGCACCCTGGTCGGCTTCGTCATCGGCACCGTCTTCTGCGCCAACATCGAGACCATCCGCCAGTTCCTCTCGCACCTGACCGGCACGACCCTGTTCGATCCCACGATCTATTTCCTCGAGCGCATGCCGGCCGAGATGGATGCGAGCGAGGTGACGGCGGTGGTGCTGATGGCGCTGACCCTGTCGTTCCTGGCGACGCTCTATCCGTCGTGGAGCGCGGCCAGGCTCGATCCCGTGGAGGCGCTGCGCAATGAGTGACGCGTTCTCGCAAGCCGTGCTGCGCCTCGACAAGGTGGCGCGTGTCTATGCCGAAGGCGGCGCGCACACGGTCGAAGTGTTTCGCGACGTCAGCATGGCGCTTCGGCCGGGCGAGGTCGTGGCGCTGGTCGGCCCCTCGGGCGCGGGCAAGTCGTCCCTGCTGCACATGGCGGGCCTGTTGGAGCAGCCGTCGGACGGCGAGGTCGTGGTCGGCGACCGGCCCGCCTCGCAGCTCTCCGACACCGAGCGCACGCGGCTCAGGCGCGAGACCATCGGCTTCGTCTATCAGGCGCATCATCTGCTGCCCGAGTTCAACGCGCTCGAGAACGTCGTGCTGCCGCAGCTCATCGCGGGCAAGCCCAAAGCCGCGGCCGAGACGGAAGCAAAGCGCCTGCTCGACATCATGGGCCTTTCCGGACGCCTCACGCATCGCCCGTCGCAGCTTTCCGGCGGCGAGCAGCAGCGCGTCGCCATCGCGCGCGCTCTCGCCAACCATCCGCGCGTGCTTTTGGCCGACGAGCCGACGGGCAATCTCGATCCGCGCACCGCCGCGGGCGTGTTCGACGCGTTGATGAACATCGTGCGCACCGAGCGCACCGCAGCGCTGGTCGCGACCCACAATCTCGAGCTGGCCGCGCGCATGGACCGCGCGCTGATCCTGCACGAGGGCCGGCTGCTCGACGGCGGCAAGCTGGGAGCGAAGCCATGAAGCTTTGGGAAGACGTCGACCGCTATCTCGAGGGCGCGCTGATCGGCGACGATCCGGCGCTGGCAGCGGCGCGCGCTGTGAGCAAGGCGGCGGGGCTTCCCGACATCGCGGTCGCGCCGAACCAGGGCAAGCTGCTGCACCTGATGGCGCGGATGATCGGCGCGAGGCGTATCCTCGAGGTCGGCACCTTGGGCGGCTACAGCGCGATCTGGCTCGCGCGCGCGCTGCCCGCGGATGGCGAGTTGGTCACGCTCGAATACGATCCGCACCATGCCGAGGTCGCGCGCAAGAACATCGCGGCGGCCGGGCTGGCCGACCGCGTGAAAGTTCTCCCCGGGGCCGCGAGCGACACCTTGCCGACGCTTTCGGGTCCGTTCGATTTCGCGTTCATCGACGCCGACAAGAAATCGAACCCGGATTATTTCCGCATGGCGCTGAAGCTCGCGCGCAAGGGCAGCGTCATCGTCGTCGACAACGTGATCCGCGCGGGCAAGGTGCTCGACGCCAACGGCGACGAGAACGTCCAAGGGATCCGCCGCCTCAACGAGATCATGGCGGCGGAACCGCGCGTCTCGGCGACCGCGATCCAGACTGTCGGCGTCAAGGGCTATGACGGTTTGGCCGTCGCGCTCGTGATTGCAGACTAGGGCACCAGCTCGAACACCGTGCCGCCGCCATTGGCGCCGCCGTCCGCGGTCGCGCCGAAGACGTTGCCGCTTGCGTCGAGCGTCGGCGACGACACCGGATATTCGCCGTCGCCGCAATTGCTCTGGGCGCAGAAGGCATAGAGCGTCTGCAGCTTGCCCTTGTGGAGCTTGTAGATCGTGCCGCCACCTTGTCCGGTGATGTCGATGTCGTGGCCGCCGCCCACGGCCGTGAGGCCGAGGAGGTCGCCGGACCCGGTCAGCTTCATCCCGCCGGCGGAGAACTTGCCGTCGCTGCAATCGGCGAGCGCGCAGAACTCGTAAAGCACATGGACGGATCCGGTTCCGGGATCGAGCTTGTAGACGTTTCCGTTGTTCGAGAATCCCGATTGCGTCGTGCCGAACATCGCGCCCGTCGCGTCGACGATCTGGTCGCCATTCGCGTCGTTCCCGACCGCGTCGAAGTCGTGCAGCTTCCACTTGGTATGCTTGGCGTTCGGAGCGAGCTTGAACGCCGTCCAATCGCCCACGGCATGAGCGCCGAACAGGCTGCCGTCGGCGCCGACCATCAGCGTGCCTTGATTGGGGAGCCGGTCGGAGCCGAAGCCGTGGATGATCTTCTCCTTCCACGTTTTGCCTTTCGGGGTGAGCGTGAAGGCGACCCGTGCATTGGTCCCGCCGCCCGGCCCGAGCGCGATGCCGTAGAGCGGCGAGGTCCCGTCATAGGGCGATCCCGACGCGGCGCCGGCGTAAGTCAGCGAGCCCTGCGGGCCCATCCCGTCGCTGCAATTTTCTTCGTCCGGGCAGAAATCGTAGAGCGACGCGAATTTCCACGTCCGGCCTTTCTTCGAGAGCTTGAAGACTTGGCCTTCATGATGGGCGCCGCCCGACGTCGTGGTGCCGTAGAGGTTGCCTTGCGCGTCCTGGATCAGGCCGCTCAACGGCCAATAGCCCGCACCCTCGACGCCGCCGAAATCGTGGATGTCGGTGAACGCCCACGCCGAATGATCGGCATTGGGCACGAGTTGATAGACCATTCCGCCCTTGTTGGCGCCGGCCCCATAGGTGATGCCGTAGAGATTGCCGTCCTGGCCCAGGATCGGTCCGTAATAGACGAAATCGAAGCCGCTATTGCAGCTCGACGGCGCGCAGAACGAATAGAGCGTCTTCAAGGCCGCGGCGGACGCCGAAAGCCCCGACAAGCAAACGGCGAGCGCCGTGGCGCCCGCGAACAGCTTCATGCGCATGACTGTGTTCCCCCATTCAGCCTTTGATCTTCTGCCCCGTCTTCTTGGCCTTCAGCGCGCCGTCGCGGTTGCGCGCGGCCTCCGCATAGCCCGGCTGGATCTTGAGCGCCGCGTCGTAGTCGGCGACCGCCTCGTCGAACTTGCTCATCGCCGCATAGGCGTTGCCGCGGTTGTTGTAGGCGCGCGCATCGCCGGGCGCCGCTTTGATCGCGGCCGTATAGTCGTCGATGGCTTTCGCGTACTGCCCCGACAGATGATAGGCGGCGCCGCGGTTGAGCAGCGTGTTCAAATCATCCGGCTTGAGCGCCAGGGCTTTGCCGTAGTCCTCGATCGCTTTCGCATAGGCATGCTGGGCGAGGTCGGTGTCACCCTGCTGGCGCAAAGTCGCGAAGTCGCCCGGATTGCTCCGGATGAGCGCGTTGTAGTCGGCGGCGGCGCTGTCGGTGCGGCCGAGCTTGGCATTGGCTTCGGCGCGGCCGCGCAAGGCATTCGTGTTGCCGGGCGCGAGCTTCAGCGCCGCGTCGTAGTCGGCAGCCGCAGGCTCGTATTTGCCGAGCGCGAGATAGGCGTTGCCGCGGTCGACCAGCGCCGAAACGTCGTCGGGCTTCAGCCGCAGGCTCTCGTTCAAATCCGCGAGCGCGGCGGCATTGTCGTTCATCGCCAGATGCGCCAGCGCGCGCCCGAAATAGGCGCCGGCGCTGGGGCGCGCCTTCACTGCGGCGTCGTAAGCCTTGACGGCGAGGTCGTTGTGCTGCGAGGCGCGCAACGCATTGCCGAGATTGATCAGCGCGTCGGCGTCCGCGGGCTCGGCGTCGGCGGCGTCGGCGAGGTCGGCGATCGCGCCGTCGATGTCGCCTTGCGCGAAGCGGACATTGCCGCGCAGCTTGAGCGCGTCGCTGTAAGCGGGCTGGATCGCGAGCACCTTTTCGGCGTCCGCCAGCGCATGCGCATAGTCGCCCATCGAATAGTAGACGCTGCCGCGGTCGAAATAAGCGGTGGCGAGGTCGGTCCCGTGCAGCTCGCCCGACGCGATGGCGCGGTCGAACAGCTGGCGCGCCTGGTCCTTGTCGCCGGAGCGGAAGAACGCGGTGCCGTTGTTGACGTCGTCGCGGGCGTCGGCAAAGGCCGGGCCGGCAGCGGCGAGGGCGAGGGCGAGGAGAATGCCAAAGACCGGTTTGCGCATAGGAGAGGTTAGTCCGCGGTACGCCGCTTTGGCCATTGTCGGAACCGATCCCGGCGTGAGCGGTTACCAACCCTATGATGCGCAATGGATTTTCCTGGATCGAAGACGCCGCGGCAGGCCTCGGACTCGCGGTCTTCATGGTATCCGCCATTTTCACCCTTTCCATGATGGCCTGATCCCGTTTTGTTCTTGACAGAACAATATGAGAACAAATAGCCTGCCCCTCTGTTCTAACGACGCCATTGGATGGAGGCGGCAGATGATCTGGTTCAAGGATGCATTGGCGGGGATCGGTTTGATGTTCTTCGTGGCGTCGACCTTTGCGCTGACCTCGGCGGCTCAGACGATCTTCGCAGGCTGAGGCCTGTGGAGAAGTCGGCCCCGCCTCTCGCACCGTGAGGTCAGGGCGGGATACTGCACCGAACGGAATCGAGGCGTCGGATGGACCGCAAGCGGGCCGGCTTTGTGCATTTGCGGGTGAAGAGCGCCTATTCGCTGCTCGAGGGCGCGCTTCGGCCCAAAGAGCTGGCCGAGCTGGCGCGCGAGTCCGGGATGCCCGCGGTCGCGGTCACAGACGTCAACAACCTCTTCGGCGTCTATGAGCTGAGCGACACCCTCGCCAAGGCCGGCGTGCAGCCCATCGTGGGCTGTCTGCTGTCGGTCGAGCTCGAGGACGCTGCCCCCACGGCCGCCCTGTCGGCGCGGCGCAAGCCGGCGGCGCTGGCGCTGCTGGTGCAGAATGAGAACGGCTATCGCAACCTCACCAAGCTGCTCAGCGCCGCCTATCTCGACGCCGAGCCGGGCGACTTCCCGCATGTGAAGGCGCCGATGCTGGCGCGGCACGGCGAAGGGTTGATCGCGCTCACCGGCGGACCGGGCGGGCCGATCAATCGGCTCATCGTCGAGGGCCAGCCCGGCGCCGCGGAAGAGGCGCTCGACAAGCTCGCCGCGATCTTCGAAGGCCGGCTGTATGTGGAGCTGCAGCGCCACGGTCTCGCCGAGGAGCGCGCGGCCGAGGACAAGCTCGTCGATTTCGCCTACGCCAAGGCGTTGCCGCTGGTCGCGACCAACGACGTTCATTTCGGGCCCGAGGACATGTACGAAGCGCATGACGCGCTGCTCTGCATCGCCGATGCGTCGTTCGTCAGCCAGGAGGACCGGCGGCGGCTGACGCGCGAGCACCGCTTCAAGACGCCGTCCGAGATGGCGGCGCAATTCGCCGATCTGCCCGAAGCGCTCGACAACACGCTCGAGATCGCGCGGCGCTGCGCGTTCCGGCCCAAGAAGCGCGATCCGATCCTGCCGAAATTCGTCCCAGAAAGCGGCCGCACGCCCGAGGAAGAGATGCGCGCTCTGGCCGAGGGCGGGCTCGCCGCCAAGCTCGCCCAGCATGGCCGTCACGCCGAGGATCAAGTTTACACCGACCGGCTGAACTTCGAGCTCGGCGTCATCGAGCGCATGGGCTTCGCGGGCTATTTCCTGATCGTGTCCGACTTCATGAAGTGGACGCGCGCGCAGGGCATCCCGGTCGGCTGCCGCGGCTCGGGCGCGACCTCGCTCGTGGCGTGGGCGCTCGACATCACCAACCTCGATCCGATCCGCTTCGGGCTGCTGTTCGAGCGCTTCCTCAATCCCGAGCGTATCTCGATGCCGGACTTCGACATCGATTTCTGCCAGGAGCGGCGCGACGAGGTAGTGCGTTACGTGCGCGACAAATACGGCGCCGACCGCGTGGCGCACATCATGGCGCTCGGCTCGCTGCAGGCGCGCGCCGGCGTGCGCGACGCCGGTCGCGTGCTGCAGATGCCGCTCGGCCTCGTCGACCGCATCGCCAAGCTCGTGCCCAACCCGATCGGCGGCAAGACGGTCACGCTGAAAGACGCCGTCGAAAGCGAGCCGCGCCTGCAGCAGATCGCCGAGGCCGAGCCGATCGCGCGACAGCTGTTCTCCATCGTCGAGCGCATCGAAGGCCTCTACCGCCACGCCTCGACCCATCCGGCCGGCGTCGTGATCGGCGACAAGCCGCTCGACGAGATCCTGCCGCTCTACCGCGATCCGCGCTCCGAGATGCCGGTGACGCAGTTCGACTACGAAGACGCGGAGAAGGCGGGGCTGGTCAAGTTCGATTTCCTCGGGCTGAAGACGCTGACCGTCATCGCCAAGGCCGAGGAGCTTCTGGCCAAGCGCGGCATCGCGCTCGACACCCAGAACATCGATTTCGAGGACCGCCCGACCTACGAGATGCTGGCGCGCGGCGAGAGCGTCGGCGTGTTCCAGCTCGAGGGCCAGGGCATGCGCGACCTGCTGCGCCGCATGAAGCCGGACCGCATCCACGATCTCATCGCGCTCGTGGCGCTCTACCGGCCGGGGCCGATGGACTCGATCCCCAAATACATCGCCGTCAAGAACGGCAAGGAGCAGGCGGAATATCTCCATCCCAAGCTCGAGCCGATCCTGAAGGAGACTTTCGGCGTCATGACGTACCAGGAGGACGTCATGAACATCGCCCGCGAGCTGGGCGGTTATTCGCTCGGGGGTGCCGACCTGTTGCGCCGGGCCATGGGCAAGAAGATCAAGTCCGAGATGGACGCCCATCGCGAGAAGTTCATCACCGGCGCCAAGGCGAATGGCGTCTCCGAGAGCGTCGCCGAGCAGATCTTCGAGCAGGCCGCGAAGTTCGCGGGTTACGGCTTCAACAAGGGCCACGCCGCGGCCTATGCCCAGGTCGCCTATCAGACGGCCTATCTGAAGGCGAACTATCCGGTCGAATTCCTCGCCGCCTCTATGACGCTCGACATAGGCAACACCGACCGTCTCAACATCTTCCGCCAGGAAGCGCAGCGCCTCGGCGTCAAGGTGCTGCAGCCCGACGTCAACCGCTCGGAAGCGGCGTTCGCCTGCGACGCGGCGCGCGCCGAGATCTATTACGCGCTCGCCGCGGTGAAGGGCGTCGGGCGCCAGGCGATGGACCATGTCGTCGCCGAGCGGCGCGATGGCGGTGCGTTCCGCTCGCCGGCCGATTTCGCGCGCCGCCTCGATCCCAAGCTCGTCAACAAGCGCGCCTTCGAGAGCTTGGCGCGCGCGGGTGCCTTCGACGCGCTCAATCCCAACCGCCGCCAGATGGTCGAATCCTCCGACGTGCTGCTCTCCAGCGCCCAGCGCAATGCGCGCGAGCGCGAGAGTGGACAGACGACCCTGTTCGGCGGCCCCGCGGAGGCCAGCGACAGCGACGTGCGCCTCGCCGCCACGCCGGACTGGCCGATGCATGAGCGGCTGAGCGAAGAGTTCAGCGCCATGGGCTTCTATCTCTCGGGCCATCCGCTCGATGCGTATGCGGCACCCCTGAAGCGGCTCGGCGCCGTCAACTACACCGCGCTGCTCGAGGACCGCCGCCGCTCGGCGTTCAAGGCCGTGCTCGCGGGCACCATGATCCGCAAGCACGAACGGCGCAGCCGCAACGACCAGTCCTATGCCTTCTGCTCGTTCTCGGACGCGAGCGGCATGTTCGAGGTGATGCTGTTCCCCGAAGTGCTGGCGGCGTCTCGGCCGCTGCTCGACGCCGGCAAGTCGGTGCTGATCACCGCGAGCGCGGAGTGGGACGGCGACGATCTGAAGCTCCGCGCGGCCTCCATCGCCGATCTCGACGCTGCGACGGCGCAGGCCGGCGAGGGCCTGCGCATCCATATCGACAGCGACGCCGCGCTCGGCCCCATCGCCTCCCAGCTCAAGCAGGCCGGCAAGGGCATCGTCACCCTGGTCGTGCCCGGCGCCAAAGGCGAAGAGGTCGAGATCGCGCTCCCCAAGCGCCACATGGTCTCCGCCGCGCTCAAGAACGCGATCAAGATGATGCCCGGCGTCGCAATGGTGGAGTCGGTTTAGACATTGTGGAAGGATCGCGAATGCGAATCGACGGAAGCCTTGAGATGAACGCTGCGGACGATCTGCTCAACACGGCATCGGATCGCAAGTTCGCGACCATCCTGGCCGATCCGCCCTGGCAGTTCCAGAACAAGACCGGAAAAGTCGCACCCGAGCACCGGCGCCTGAACCGCTATGCGACGATGTCGCTCAAGGACATCTGCGCGTTGCCGGTCGGTGAAATCGCCGCCGAGACCGCGCATCTCTATCTTTGGGTGCCGAATGCCCTGCTGCCGGACGGGCTGGCGGTCATGTCGGCATGGGGCTTCCAGTACAAATCGAACATCGTCTGGCACAAGGTACGCAAGGACGGCGGGCCGGACGGCCGCGGCGTCGGATTCTATTTCCGCAACGTCACCGAGCTGCTGTTGTTCGGCGTCCGGGGCAAGAACGCGCGCACGCTCGCCGCGGGACGGCGGCAGGTGAATTTCCTGGCGACGCGCAAGCGCGAGCATTCCCGCAAGCCGGACGAGCAATACGACCTCATCGAGACTTGCTCGAAGGGGCCGTATCTCGAAATGTTCGCGCGGGGGGCGAGGCCCAATTGGGCCGTGTGGGGCAACCAGGCCGATGACGACTACAAGCCGACCTGGAAGACTTACGCACACCACTCGCAGGCGCACCGCGCGATCACGGCCTGATCGTTTGCCGGTCAATCGAATGTAACGATGCTGTCGGGCAGGCCGATCAGCAGCAGCGGGCATGGATTGCCCACGCGTCTCTGAATGCGGTCCTCGAGCTTGCGCCAATGCGTCGTGGCCGACCCGTATTTGTCGCTGACGAAGTGGTCGACCCATGCGTTCGGGAATGCTTCCTTCCTGAGCTTCATCCGGGCTTCGATGGCGGTGCGCTGACGCCGCGTCGGCAGGACGCCGAAAGGCTCGAGCTTTTCGAATGCGTCGATCCTGCGGGTCTCGGCGAAGCGATTGACGGCTTTTCGCATTCCGTCCTGCAGGGAACTGCCGCGCGTTATGATGATGCCGACGCTGATCGCGCCTTCGGCATGAACGCGCTTGAAGTTCTCTAGATCGCGGTCGAAGAACGGATCTTTGTTGTTCCATTCTATCTCGAGCGCGACGATGCCGCGCTCCGCGATCTCGCGCACATGATCCATCTCGTGCGACGTCGACTCTCTCGGCTCGCCGTTGATCGTTTTGGTGATCTCGAAGCGCTTCTTGGTCCAGGCTCGTGAGGCCAGCGCGCGCCTGAGCCGTTGCGTCCCCTTGGATTCGCCGCCGCCGGAGCCGACGAGCTCCTCGATCGGGATCGTCAGCGTCGCGAGTGCGTCCGCCAGTTCCTGGAGCACCTGCGGAAAGTCGACGGTCAGGATCGCGCGGGCATGCGACAGGAAGCGTATCTGGAAACCCTTCGCCTCCAAAGCCAACAGCGGTGCGGCAGCGTCGTTTGCCATTCCGCGATCCTAGCCGATTCTGCGTCTTGCCAGGCTCAACCCACCGCCGCCGCGATCCGCTTCAGGCCTTCGCGCAGGCGCTCGGGGTCCTGGGCGAAGCAGATGCGGATATGGCTGTCGGCGCTCGCGTCGCCGGGCGCGCTGAAGGCGGAGCCGGGGGCGACGCCGACGCGGGCGCGCGCCAGCAGGTCCTCGGCGAATTTCAGGCTGTCGGTCATGCCGTCGATCTTGAGGAAGCCGTAGAATGCGCCTTCGGGGCGCATCCAGCGGATGCGGTTCTGGCCGTCGATGAAATCCTGCACGACGTCGCGGCCCTTGCGGCAGCGCGCGAGCATCTCGCCGCGGAACGCGTCGCCCTCGGGCGAGAGCGCCGCGATGGCGCCGTATTGCGCGAAGCTCGTGGGGCCCGTGTTGTTGGCGATGGTGATCACTTTCATCGCTGCGTCGAGGCTCGCCGGATGCACCAGCCAGCCGATGCGCCAGCCCGTCATCGCCCACGGTTTCGAGAACGAGTTCACCACGAAGAGATTGTCGTCCGGCTCGGCGAGCTCCAGGAACGAAGGCGCGTGCTTCGTGTCGTCGAAGATCAGCGTGCCGTAGACCTCGTCGCTGATGATGGCGATGCCGCGGCGCCGCGCGAAGTCGAGCATCGCGCGCTGCTCGTCGCGGGTCATCACCCAGCCGGTGGGATTGCCCGGCGAGCAGACGAAGATCGCCTTGGTGCGCGCGTCGCATTGCGCGAACAGCTTCTCGATGTCGAGATGCCAGCGCCCTGCCGCCCAGTCCTCCTCCAGCCGCGCGAAGCGCAGCTCGGCCCCGACCACGGTCGCGGCTTCGAAGATGCTCGGCCAGATCGGCGAGACGATGACGACGTTGTCGCCGGTCTCGACCAGGCATTGCAGCGCGGTGACCATCGCGAGCGTGGCCGCCCCGGGGACCGAAATGCGCTCGACCGCGACGTCGACGCCCACCATGCGCTTGTGGAATGCGCTCAAGGCTTCGCGCAGAGGCAGGATGCCGCGCTGGCCGCTATAGAAGGTCTTGCCGGCGTCGAGGGCGTCCTTGGCGGCGTCGCAGATGAATTTGGGCGTGACGAGGTCGCTCTCGCCGAACCACAAGGGCACGATGTCGGGGTCGCCCAGGCCTTTGGCGGCCACCTGGGCGATGCCGTTGACGCCGAGGTTCAGGATGCCGGAGCGGATCGGACTGCGGATGGGGCTGGGAGCGGTCATGATCCTGGGGTAGCACACCTTTTTTGGCCCGGGAAACCCGCCGGACGCATGGTTGGCCTGCACGGGTTGTCAATGCCGTCTCCACCCCCTATAAGCCCCGCCATCTCGCACGCGCGGGTGGGTTTCGAAGGGTGTTCCTTCGTCCCCGTCCGGTGCCTCCCTCGAGGGGTGACCCGCGCGTCTGGCTAACCGGTAAAGGAGACTATCCGTCATGGCTCTGCCTGATTTTTCCATGCGTCAGCTGCTCGATGCCGGCGCGCATTTCGGCCACCGCACCCAGCGCTGGAACCCGAAGATGGCGCCCCACATCTACGGCTCGCGCAACGACATCCACATCATGGACCTGACCCAGACGGTGCCCTTGCTGCACCAGGCCCTGGTCGCGCTGCGCGACGTCGCAGCCGGCGGCGGGCGCATCCTCTTCGTCGGCACCAAGCGTCAGGCGCAGGAGCCGATCGCCAACGCGGCCAAGCGCTGCGCCCAGTACTACATGAACCAGCGCTGGCTCGGCGGCACGCTGACCAACTGGCAGACGATCTCGAACTCGATCAAGCGCATGCGCAACATCGAGGAGACCTTGGAGTCCGCGCAGAGCTCGGGCCTCAAGAAGAAGGAGCTCCTCGGCCTGCTGCGCGAGCGCGACAAGCTCGAGCGCTCGCTCGGCGGCATCCGCGACATGGGCGGCCTGCCCAACATGCTGTTCGTGATCGACACCAACAAGGAAGCGATCGCGATCTCGGAAGCGCAGAAGCTCGGCATCCCGGTCACCGCGATCCTGGATTCGAACTGCAACCCCGACGGCATCGCCTATCCGATCCCGGGCAATGACGACGCCGCCCGCGCGCTGGTGCTCTATTGCGACCTCGCCGCCCGCGCGATCCTGGACGGCCTCAGCCAGGGCCAGGTCGAGCAGGGCATCGACGTCGGCGCGGCGGAAGACGTGGCCGAGACCGGCCCGGCCGCCGAGACCGGCGGCGCCGAAGCGCAGGCCAGCGCCTAAGAACTTTTTCGGAGAACGACGATGTCGAACATCACCGCGACGATGGTGAAGGACCTGCGCGACAAGACTGGCGCGGGCATGATGGACTGCAAGGCGGCGCTGAACGAGACCGCCGGCGACATGGAAGCCGCGATCGACTGGCTGCGCAAGAAGGGCCTGTCCAAGGCCGCGAAGAAGGCCGGCCGCGTCGCGGCGGAAGGCCTGATCGGCGTCGTCTCGAACGGCGACGTCGGCGCGCTGGTGGAAGTGAACGCCGAGACCGACTTCGTCGCGCGCAACGACGAGTTCAAGGAGTTCGTCAAGGACGCGGCCAACGCGGCGCTGAAGGCCGAGGGCGACCTCGAGAAGCTGCTCGCCCACCCGGCGGCCGAAGGCTCGATGAAGGACCGCCTGACCGCGCTGGTCGCCAAGATCGGCGAGAACATGAGCGTGCGCCGCGCGGTGCTGCTCGGCGTCAGCGAAGGCGTCGTCGCGTCCTACATCCACAACGCCGCCGCGGCCGAGCTCGGCAAGATCGGCGTGCTGGTGGCGATGAAGTCGTCGGCCGACAAGGACAAGCTCGGCGCGCTCGGCAAGCAGATCGCGATGCACATCGCGGCCGCCTCGCCGCTGGCGCTGACGCCGGAGCATCTCGCGCCGGAAGTCGTCGAGCGCGAGCGCAACATCCAGGCCGACATCGCGCGCCAGTCGGGCAAGCCCGAGAACGTCATCGAGAAGATGATGGAAGGCCGCATGCGCAAGTTCTACGAGGAGGCGGTGCTGCTCTCGCAGATCTTCGTCATCGACGGCGAAACCTCGATCGCGAAGGTGCTCGAAAAGGCTTCGAAGGATCTCGGCGCCAAGGTCGAGATCGAGGGCTATGTCCGCTTCCAGGTCGGCGAGGGCATCGAGAAGGTCGAGAGCGACTTCGCCGACGAAGTCAGTAAGATGGCGGGGAACTGAACCGGGAATCGGCCATGCCAGACCAGCCCAAATACGCCCGGGTCCTGCTCAAGGTCTCCGGCGAAGCGTTGATGGGCGACAGGGCCTTCGGCATCGACCTGGAGACCGTGGACCGCATCGCGGCCGACGTGAAGACGGCGTTCCACGCCGGCACGCAGATCTGCATGGTGATCGGCGGCGGGAACATCTTCCGCGGCTTGTCGGCGGCGGCCAAGGGCATCGACCGCGCGACCGCCGACTACATGGGCATGCTGGCCACGGTCATGAACGCGCTCGCCATGCAGGCGGCGCTCGAGCGCATCGGGGTCGTCTGCCGCGTCCAGTCGGCCATCCCGATGGCGTCCGTCTGCGAGCCCTATATCCGACGGGTCGCCATCCGCCATATGGAGAAGGGCCGGGTGGTGATCTTCGCCGCCGGCACGGGCAACCCGTTCTTCACCACCGACACGGCGGCGGCGCTCCGGGCGGCCGAGATGGGCTGCGATGCGCTGCTCAAGGGCACCCAAGTTGACGGCGTCTACAGCGCCGATCCCAAGAAGGTGCCGGATGCCGTGCGCTACGAAACCTTGAGCTATCACGAAGTCTTAAGCCGCGATCTTCAGGTTATGGATGCGTCCGCCATCAGCCTGTCTCGCGAAAACCGCATTCCGATTCTGGTATTCTCCATCCACGACAAAGGCTCGCTGGCGGCCGTGATGCGCGGCGAAGGGCGAGCGACGATCATCGTGGAGAGCGATTAGGAGCCGACCATGGCAGATGCTAGCTTCAACAAGGACGAGATCAACCGCCGCATGAACGGCGCCGTGGCGACGCTCAAGCAGGAATTCGCAGGCCTGCGCACCGGCCGCGCCAGCCCGGCGCTGCTCGACCCCGTTACCGTCGACGCCTATGGCAGCCAGCTCCCGATCAACCAGGTGGGCAACATCTCGACGCCCGAGCCGCGCCTCCTGACCGTTCAGGTCTGGGACAAGGGCCTGGCCAAGGCCGTGGACAAGGCGATCCGCGACGCGGGTCTGGGCCTCAACCCCCAGATGGACGGCCAGCTGCTGCGCATCCCGATCCCCGAGCTGAACGCCGAGCGCCGCAAGGAGCTCGCCAAGCTCGCCGCCAAATATGCCGAGCAGGCCCGCGTCGCCGTGCGCAACGTGCGCCGCGACGGCATGGAGCTGCTGAAAAAGCTCGAGAAAGACCACAAGATCGGCCAGGACGAGCACCACGCCAAGGGCGACGAATTGCAGAAGCTGACCGACGCGCACATAAAAGAGATCGACCAGGCGCTCCACGGCAAGGAGCAGGAGATCATGCAGGTCTGAGCAGGAGTAACGAATTGGCCACTCCGTCCGACGCACTCCCTCGTCACGTCGCCATCATCATGGACGGCAACGGCCGCTGGGCGCGCAAGCGTCACCTGCCCCGGCAGGCGGGCCATGTCGCGGGCGTGAGCGCGGTGCGCGAGGTGGTGCGCGCGGCGTCGGATGCGGGCCTTCAGAACCTCACTCTCTATGCCTTCAGCTCCGAGAACTGGAAGCGGCCGCCGACCGAGGTCGGCGCGCTGATGGGCCTGTTCCGGCTCTATTTCCGCAACGACATCGACGAGATCGTCGCGCGGAACGTCCGTGTACGGATCATCGGCAACCGTCAGCGCGTCGCCGACGACATCCGCCAGATGATCGAGGACATGGAGAACCGCACCGTCGCCAACACGGGGCTGAACCTGACCTTCGCCTTCGACTATGGCGGCCAGGAGGAGATCGTCGCCGCCGCGCGCGAGCTCGCCCGCGCCGCCAAGGACGGGCGCCTCGATCCCGAGACCATCACGCCCGAGCTGTTCGCGTCGCGGCTCTTCACCAGCGCGCTGCCCGAGCCCGACCTCGTCATCCGCACCAGCGGCGAGCGTCGCCTGTCCAACTTCCTGCTCTGGCAATCGGCCTATGCCGAGCTGCTCTTCGTCGACACGCTGTGGCCCGATTTCACGCCGGAGAAGTTTCTCGAGGCACTCAGCCAGTTCGCCAGCCGCGAGCGCCGCTTCGGCTCGCTTCCGGAAGCGGTGGCGTGAGCGTGACCCGCCCCATGTCGCACAGCACGCGTCGCGCGAAGCGTGGCGCGGCGCGGCCGATCTCCGACTGGATCGCGCGCCCGCTGTTCGGCCTGCTGCTCGCGGCGTTCGCGGTCGAGGCCGATTTCGGCGGCACGGAATATTTCGCGCTCTTCGTCGCCGCGGGCGGCGTCCTCGCCGCGCGCGAATGGCACAGGCTGGTGGGCAAGGGGCCTGCGCTGCCCGAGACGCTGCTCTCGGCGGCGACGCTCGTCGCGGCGCTGGTCGCGGTGGTGCTGTGGCCGCCGGCGTGGTTCGCCTGGGCGATCGTCGGTGTCGGTGCCGTCGCCGTGGCGCTGGTCGCGTTGCTGCGCGGCGAGAACCCGTTCTGGCAAGGCGTGGGCGTGCTCTATATGGGCGTGCCGGCGCTTGCTCTGGTCTTGAGCCGCGCGGTGCCGGCAAACGGCAGCTATGTGATCGTCGGCCTCTTCGTCGTGGTGTGGATGACCGATACCGGCGCGCTGTTTGCGGGCAAGCTGATCGGCGGGCCCAAGCTCGCGCCGGTCCTGTCGCCGAACAAGACGTGGGCGGGGACCTTGGGCGGCATCGCCGCGGCCGCGGCCGGCGAGGCGATCTATGTCGGCCTCCTCGGCGGCCATGCGGCGCTCGCGGCCGTCTATGGCGCGGGCCTTGCCGTGATCGCGCATGCGGGCGACCTGTTCGAATCTTCCGTCAAGCGGCGCTTCCACAGGAAGGACAGCGGCACGATGATCCCCGGCCATGGGGGCGTGCTCGATCGCATCGACTCGATGCTGGCCGCGGCGCTCGGCATGGCCTTGCTCGCGCTGGTGCTGCGCGTGGATCTGTTGTTCGGAGCTCAACCATGAACGCGCTCGCCGCCAAACGCCGGCACGACCTGCCCGACATGGGCCCGGTGCTCGGGCGCAGCGTGACCGTGCTGGGCTCGACCGGCTCCATCGGCGTGAGCACCTTGAGCGTGATCCAGCACGCGCGCGAGATCCATGGGCCGCACGCGTTCCCGGTCGAAGCGCTGACCGCCGGCACGAACGTCGACACGTTGATCGAACAAGCGCGCGCGGTGCGGCCGAAGCTCGCGGTCGTGGCCGACGACGCGCTCTATCCGCGCCTGAAGGACGGCCTCGCCGGCACCGGCATCGAGACCGCGTCGGGACGCGCGGCCGTGATCGACGCGGCTTCGCGGCCGTCCGACATGGTGATGGTCGCGATCATGGGCGCGGCCGCGATCGAGCCTGCGCTCGCGGCGATCGCGCGCGGCGTGACGGTGGCCCTCGCCAACAAGGAATGCGTGGTCGCGGCCGGCGCGGTGTTCCACGACGCCATCGCGCGCTCGGGCGCCTCGGTCATCCCGGTCGATTCCGAGCACAATGCCGTGTTCCAGGTCCTGGGCGGCAGCGAGGCGGGCGACGTCGAGCGCGTCACGCTCACCGCGTCCGGCGGGCCGTTCCGCGAATGGTCGCTCGAGCAGATGCGCGCCGCGACGCCGAAGCAGGCGGTGGCGCATCCCAACTGGTCGATGGGCGCCAAGATCTCGGTCGACAGCGCGACGCTCATGAACAAGGGCCTCGAGCTGATCGAGGCGCATTTCCTCTTCGCCGTGCCGCCCGACAAGCTCGACGTGCTGGTGCATCCGCAATCGGTCGTGCACTGCCTCGTCTCCTATGAAGACGGCACGACGCTCGCGCATATGTCGTCGCCCGACATGCGCACGCCGATCGCCTATGCGCTCGCCTGGCCGCGCCGCATCGCCTCGCCGTCGCGCAAGCTCGACCTCGCGCAGGTGGGTCAGCTCACCTTCCAGGCGCCCGACCACGGCCGCTTCCGCGCGCTGGGCCTGGCGCTCGATTGCCTGCGCGGGGGCGGGCTGCAGCCCACCGTGCTCAACGCCGCCAACGAGATCGCCGTGGACGCGTTCCTGAACGAGCGCATCGGCTTCCTCGACATCCCGCGCGTCGTCGAGGAGACCCTGAACGCGGCAGAGCGCGCCAATGCCGAAACCGCGTCGCTCGACGGCGTGCTCGCGGTCGATGCGCGGGCGCGCAGCCACGCCGGCGAGATCTGCGGCCGCATCGCATGAACGAGGTTGGATCATGATCCAGGAGCTGTGGACCGTTCTGACGGCGTGGGTGCTGCCCTTCGTCTTCGTCATCACCGCGGTCGTGTTCTTCCACGAGCTCGGCCATTACGGCGTAGCCCGGCTGTTCGGCGTGCGCGTGGAGACCTTCTCGCTCGGCTTCGGGCGCGAGATCCTGGGCCGCACCGACCGCCACGGCACGCGCTGGAAGATCGGCTGGCTGCCCATCGGCGGCTATGTGAAGTTCTTCGGCGACGCCGATGCCGCCAGCCGCCCCGACACCGAGGCCGGCGAATCGATGACCGCCGCCGAGCGCGCGGTCTCGCTCCAGCACAAGCCCGTCTGGCAGCGCGCGCTGGTGGTCGCGGCGGGGCCGTTCGCCAATTTCCTTCTCGCCATCGTGATCTTCGCCGCGACCGCGATGCTGATCGGCCATCTGGTCATCCCGCCGGTGATCGGCTCGGTCGTCAAAGGCAGCGCCGCCGAGCAGGCCGGCATCCGGGTCGGCGACCTCATCCGCACCATCGACGGCGCCGCGATCACGAGCTTCACCGACGTGCCGGAGATCGTGCAGACCAGCGCCGGTCAGGAGCTGACGATCACGCTGCAGCGCGGCAATCGGGTCCTGACCGTCCGCGCCACGCCGCGCCCCACCGCCAAAGAGGTGCTCGGAAGCCAGGAAAACGTCCCGGTTCTGGGCATCGGCGCCTCGGCCAAGGTTAAGGCGACGACCGTCCGCTATGGGCCGGTGGAGGCGCTGGGCGAGGGGGTCCGTCAGACCTGGACCATCGTCACCGGCTCGCTCAAGAACTTCCGCCAGATCCTCACCGGCCGCTCCGACGCCAGCCAGCTGCACGGCACGGTGGGCATCGTCGTGGTGACCCGCCACGTCGCCGAGCTGGGCATTCTTGCCCTGGTCCAACTGATTGCTCTCCTATCCGTAAGCATTGGCCTGATAAACCTTTTTCCGATTCCGGTGCTCGACGGAGGCCATCTTCTGTACTATGCATGCGAGGCTGTGCTGGGACGCTCCTTGGGTGAGCGGGCCCAGGAGGTCGGATTTCGGTTCGGGCTGGCGCTGATCGTGTTCCTGTTCGTGTTTTCGTTCTGGAACGATCTGACCCACCACCTGAACCTTTTCTGACGTTCCGTTTGATTAACGCATGGGGGGACGTCCCCCTCATGCCTCAAGAGACGAGTGGATGAGCTTGAACGCCTTGTTCGCCCGAGTGACGCGCACGGCTTCGGTCGTCCTGCTGCTCGCCATCGCCGGAACGCCCGCCGGCGCCCAGCTTGCCTCCGGACCGAGCGCCCCACCTGCGGCGCCCGACGCGTCCGCGCCGGCGCCCGCCCCGCCGCCGACCCTGCTGCACATCGTCGTGCGCGGCACCCAGCGCATCGAGGCGGCGACGGTGCTGTCCTACATCTCGCTGCACGAAGGCGACCCCTACACGCCGCAAGCCGGCGACCGCGCGCTCAAGGCGCTGTTCGCGACGGGGCTGTTCTCGGACGTGAAGGTCAGGTGGGATCCGGCGTCGGCGACCTTCACGGTCAACGTCGTCGAGAACCCGATCATCAACCAGGTCGACTACGAGGGCAACAGCAAGGTCTCGACCAAGGACCTGGAGAAGGAAGTCCAGCTCAAGCCGCGCATGGTCTTCACCCGCACCAAGGTGCAGAGCGACGTCCAGCGCATCATCGAGGTCTATCGCCGCAACGGCAAATTCGGCGCCACCGTCGAGCCGCAGATCATCCAGCGTCCGCAGAACCGCGTCGACCTGATCTTCTCGATCCACGAAGGCCCGACCACCGGCGTCGCGCGCATCAGCTTCATCGGCAACAAGACCTATGACGACGACACGCTGCGCGAGCAGATCGCCACGGAAGAGAGCACCTGGTGGCGCATCCTCGCCTCCAACGACAATTACGATCCCGACCGCCTGGCCTTCGACCGCGAGCAGCTGCGCCGCTTCTACATCACCCACGGCTATGCCGACTTCCAGGTCGTCTCGGCGGTCGCCGAGCTGACGCCGAGCCACGACAGCTTTTACGTCACCTTCACGGTCAACGAGGGCGAGCTCTATCACTTCGGCAAGGTGCAGATCGATTCGAGCATCAAGGAGCTCGACCCGCTGGCGCTGCGCCCGCTGGTGAAGATCCAGCAGGGCGACCTCTACAACGGCGAGCTCATCCAGAAGGCCATCGACGCGCTGACCAACGCGGTCGGCACGCGCGGCTACGCCTTCGCCGAAGTCCATCCGCGCATCGCCCGCGACCACGACAAGCGCACCATCGACGTGATCCTGAAGATCGACCAGGGCCCGCGCGTCTATGTCGAGAAGATCAACGTCACCGGCAACAACCGCACCCTCGACAAGGTCATCCGCCGCGAGTTCCGCCTCGTCGAAGGCGACGCCTTCAACCGCGTGCTCGTCGACCGCTCGCGCACCCGCATCCGCAGCCTCGGCATCTTCAAGGACGTCGACATCAAGCAGTCGCCGGGCTCGCAGCCCGACCGCGTGAACCTCAACGTCGCGGTGACCGAGCAGTCGACGGGCGAGCTGTCGGTCGGCGCCGGCTATTCCTCGACCAGCTCGATCGTCGGCGAGTTCAGCTATACCGAGCGCAACCTGTTCGGCCGCGGTCAGTACCTGCGCGCATCGGTCTCGGTGTCCGAGATCAGCAAGCAGTTCCAGCTGAGCTTCACCGAGCCTTATTTCCTCGATCGTCCGATCGCCGCGGGCATCGACCTCTACAAGGTGCTCACCGCTTATCGCCAGGCCGCCTATCAGGCGGACGTGACGGCGGCGCAGCTGCGCGGCGGCTTCCCGACCTCGGAATACGGCTCGGTGGCGCTGCGCTACACCTTCCAGATCCAGCAGATCGATCCCTATTTCAACGCGCCGCAGGAGGTGATCCTCGCCGCCGGCTCGCGCACCACGTCGGGTATCGGCTTCACCTTCGGCTACAACACGCTGGACGACTACATCAAGCCGACGCGCGGCATCGCCTTCAGCTTCAGCCAGGACTTCGCCGGCCTCGGCGGCACGCAGAAATACCTTCGCAGCGAGGTGCAGTTCACGACCTTCAAGAAGGTGTTGTGGGACGAGTTCGTGGGCTCGCTGGCGCTGAACGCGGGCTACATCACCGGCTACAACGGCGACGCGCTCAACATCAACGACCGCTTCTTCCGTGGCGCCGACACCTTCCGCGGCTTCGCCATCGCCGGCATCGGTCCGCGCGACCTGCGCTTCAACAAGGACGTCAGCGCGCTCGGCGGCGACACCTATGCCATCGGCACGGCGCAGCTGCGCATCCCGGACTTCCTGCCCGAAGACTACGGCATCAACCTCTCGCTGTTCAGCGATTTCGGCACGCTCGGCCACCTTCAGGACAAGCAGGCGCTGTGCACCTCCGCGGGCCTGACGCATGCGCAATGCATCGAGGACATCCGCGACAACCTCGCCTTCCGCGCTTCGGCCGGTCTCACCGTCGGCTGGAAGTCGCCCTTCGGTCCGATCCAGATCGATTTCGGCATACCGATCGTCAAGACCAGCTACGATCGTCCGCAAATTCTCCACTTCAGCGCAGGCACGGGACTTTAAACGATGAAACGCTTCTCCTTCCTTTTCGGCATCCTCGCGAGCGTCGCGATCTCCGCCGGTGCTGCGGCCGCAACGCCGACGCCCAAGATCCTCGTGATCGACCGCACCATGATCCTGCGCAACTCCAAGGTCGGCCAGGACATCGTGCGTCAGGTCAACGCCTATACCGATCAGGCGGAGCGGGACCTCAAGGGCCAGGGCGCGGCCCTGCGCGCGGAGGGCGAGAAGCTGAAGACTCAGCTCGCGATCCTGTCCGCCGACGTCAAGGCGCGCCGGATCAAGGATTTCGAGACCAAGCAGGGCGGCCTGCAGCAGCTCGCGCAGAAGAAGCAGAGCCTGATCCAGGGCGGCTTCATCAAGGCGCGCCAGGACGTCGAGCGCGCGCTCGGCCCCGTGCTCCAGGGCATCATGGTCGAGCGCGGCGCGAACCTGCTGCTCGACCGCAACTCGGTGGTGATGGGCACCGATCCGGCGCTCGACGTGACCGGGCTCGCGGTTCAGCGCCTCGACCAGAAGCTGCCGACGATCAAGGTCGAGCTCGTCGCGCCGCCGCCCGGCCTGCAGCAGGCCGGCGCGCCTCCGCAGCAATAGCGGCATGGCCGATCCGCGGTTCTACGACAATCGGGGTCCGTTCGGCCTCCGGCAGATCTGCGACGCGGCGGGCGCGGCATTGCCGGCCGGTGCCGATGGCGGCGCGCGCGTCGAAGACATCGCGAGCCTGACCGGCGCGGGGCCCGCGCATCTGACCTTCTATTCCGGCGGCGCAGGCGAAGCGGCGGCGCAGTTCGCGGCGACCTCGGCCGGCTTCTGCCTGGTGGGCGCGAAAGAGACGCGCGCGGCGCCTTCGGGCTGTGCGACGATCCCGGTCGCGTCGGTGCCGCATGCCTTCGCGCGCGTGGCGCGGCTCTTCTATCCCGAATCCGGATTGGCGCAGTGGTCGCAAGCGGCCGCGATCCATCCCAGCGCCAAGCTCGGCGAGGGTGCCGTGCTCGCGCCGGGCGTGGTGCTCGGCCCCGGCGTCGAGATCGGGCCGGGCACCCGCATCGGTCCCAATGCCGTGATCGGCCGCGGGGTCGCGATCGGGCGCGATTGCGAGATCGGCAGCAACGTCTCGATCAGCCATGCCTATGTCGGCGACTTTGTGCTGATCCAGTCCGGGGCGCAGATCGGCAATCCCGGATTCGGCTTCGCTTCCGGTTCGAAGGGCCATGACAGGATCCCGCAGCTCGGCCGCGTCATCCTCCAGGACCGGGTCGAGATCGGGTCCTTGACCGCGCTCGACCGCGGCGCGCTCGGCGACACCGTAATCGGCGAGGGCAGCAAGATTGATAATCTGGTGCAGATTGGGCACAACACCCGCTTCGGCCGGCATGTGATCGTCGCCGGCCATAGCGGCATCGCCGGGAGCTGCGATCTGGGCGACTTCGTCATCCTGGGCGGACAGGTCGGCATCGCGGACCACGCCACGATCGGCGACGGCGCAAGGCTCGCGGCGCGGACGGGCGCCATCCCCGGCGTTCTCGCGGGCGGCCAAGACTATGGCGGCATGCCGGCCAAGCCGATGCGGGACTATGCCCGCGAATTGGCCGCGGTGAAGATGTTGGCGCGAGGCAAGAAGAAGACGTGATGAGCACCGATATCGTTCTCGACGTGGAATACATCAAGAAGCTTTTGCCGCATCGCGCGCCGTTCCTCTTCGTCGAGCGGCTGACCGACATCGTGCCGAACGAAAGCGCCACCGGCCACAAGGCGGTCAGCTTCAACGAACCGCATTTCCAGGGCCACTTCCCGGAGTTCGCGGTGATGCCGGGCGTGCTCATCGTCGAGGCGATGGCGCAGACCGCGGGCGCGCTGGTCGTCTATTCGCTCGGCCGCGAGAGCCCGTCGCGGCGCGTCTATTTCATGACCATCGACAAGGCGCGGTTCCGCAAGCCCGTGCGCCCCGGCGACATGCTGCGCTTCCCGGTGAAGGCGCTGCGCCATCGCGGGCCCGTGTGGCGCTTCGAGGGCAAGGCTTATGTCGGCGACGAGCTCTGCGCGGAAGCCGAGTTCAGCGCCATGATCTTCGACGGCGACGATGACCGTTCATCCGACGGCGCTCGTTGAGGACGGCGCCCGGCTCGGCGAGGGCGTCGAGATCGGGCCGTTCTGCATCGTCGGCCGCGACGCGGTGCTCGGCGACGGCGTCCGGCTGATCTCCCATGCCAGCGTGACCGGACACACCAGCGTCGGCGCGCGCACCGTTCTCCACCACGGCGCGGCGCTCGGCGGCGTGGCGCAAATCCGCGGCGACGACGCCCCGGCGGCGCGGCTGACCGTCGGCGAGGACTGCGTCATCCGCGAGCACGTGACGATGAATCTCGGCAGCGCGCGCGGCGGCGGGCTGACCAGCATCGGCAGGAACGGATACTTCATGGCTTACAGCCATGTCGGCCACGACTGCCATGTCGGCGACGGCGTGACCTTCGCCAACGGCGCGCAGCTCGGCGGCCATGTCGAGATCGGCGACGGCGTGATCATGGGCGGGCTCTCGGCCGTGCAGCAATTCGGGCGCGTCGGCAGGGGCGCGATGATCGGCGGCATCACCGGCGTCAACACCGACGTCATCCCCTACGGCATCGCCGCGGGCGACCATGCCGAGCTCGGCGGGCTGAACCTGATCGGCCTGAAGCGCCGCGGGTTGCCGCGCGCCTCGATCAACGCGCTGCGAGCGGCGTTCAAGTTCGTCTTCCTCGACAACGAAGGCGCGATGGCAGACCGCGCCCGCGCCGCGAAGGAGAGATGGCCGGTCGCGGAAGTGGCCGAGATCGCCGATTTCATCCTCGCGCCGGCCAAGCGGCCGATCTGTCTGGCGCGCCGGCGCGTCGTGGACGGCGAGGAATGAGCGGGACGCTCGGCATCATCGCGGGCGGCGGCGAGCTGCCGCGCGCCATCGGGATGAGCGCGCAAGCCTCGGGCAGGGCGGTGTTCGTGCTGCGGCTGGGCGATCTCACCGGCGACTGGGCGCTGGCGTTTCCGAACGAGCAGGTGGCGCTGGGCGAGCTCGGGCGCGCCTTCAAGGCGTTCAAGGCGCATGGCTGCACCGACATCACGCTCGCGGGCAAGGTGCAGCGCCCGAAATTTTCCGAGATCAAGCTCGATATGAAAGCGGCGCTCGCGGCGCCGCGCGTGATCGCGGCCGCGCTCAAGGGCGACGATGCGCTGCTGCGCGCGGTGGTCGAGATGTTCGAGCGTGAAGGCCTTGCGGTCGTCGGGGCCGCCGAAGCCGCGCCCGACCTCATCGCCAAACCGGGCGTGATGGGCCGCGTGAAGCCTACCCAAGAAAACCTGCTCGACATCGCGCTCGCCTTCAAGGTCGCGCGCGCGATGGGCGAATTCGACGTCGGCCAGGCTGCGATCGTCTGCGCCGGGCTGACCTTGGCGGTCGAGGCGGCGGAAGGCACCGACGCGACCATCGCACGCATCGCCGATCTGCCCGAACACATTCGCGGCTCCAAAGCCAGGCCGCGCGGCGTGCTGGTGAAGGCGCCCAAGCCCATCCAGGACCGCAAGACCGATCTTCCCGTCGTCGGCGTCGACACGGTGCGCAACGCGCACGCGGTCGCGCTCGCCGGCATCGCGGTGGAAGCAGGCGGCGCGCTGATCGTCGACCGCGACGCGGTCGTCGCCGAAGCCGACAAGCTCGGCCTGTTCCTGATGGGAGTGGCCGCTTGACGCGGCTGATGCTGGTCTGCGGCGAGCCGTCGGGCGATCTGCTCGGCGGGCAGTTGATGGCGGGCCTGAAGCAGCTCGAGCCCGGCATCGAGATCACCGGTGTCGGCGGGCAGGCAATGGAAGCCCAAGGCTTGAAGAGCCTCTATCCGCTCGACGCCACCGCGGTGATGGGCCTGCGCGAGGTCGTGCCTGCGATCCCCGCGATCCTGCGCCGCGTGCGCGAGGCGTCGGACTTCGCGCTGAAGACGCGGCCCGACGCGGTGGTGCTGATCGACAGTCCCGACTTCACGCATCGCATCGCCCAGCGCCTCAAGCGCATCGACCCCACCATCCGCACCGTCAACTACGTCGCGCCGCAGGTCTGGGCGAGCCGCGCCTATCGGGCCCGCAAGATGGCGCGCTATTTCGACCTCGTGCTCGCGCTGCTGCCGTTCGAGGCGCCGTTCTTCGAGACCTACGGCTTGCACGCGACCTTCGTCGGCCACCCGGTGATCGAGCGCGCGTCGCAGATGACCGGCGGCCCCGAGTTCCGCGCGCGGCACGGTATCGCGCCCGACGCCAAGCTGCTCGCGGTGCTGCCTGGCAGCCGCACCAGCGAGATCCGCTTCATCCTGCCGGTGTTCAAGGAGGCCGTCGCCGAGATCGCCAGGCGCGTGCCGGGTCTCGTCACCGTGCTGCCGACCGTGCCGCATGTCGCCGACCGCGTGCGCGAAGCCGTGCGCGATTGGCCGGCGCCGCTGCATCTCGTCGAAGGCGACGGCGAGAAGTTTGCGGCCTTCGACGCGGCGAACGCGGCGCTCGCGGCCTCCGGCACCGTCACCACCGAGCTCGCGCTCGCGGGCACGCCGATGGTGGTCGGCTACAAGGTCGGCTGGCTGACCTATTCGCTCGCGTCGCTGATCATGAACGTGCGCTACATCACGCTCGTCAACGTTCTGCTCGACCGCGAGGCGGTGCCGGAATTCCTGCAGGAGCGCTGCCGCCCCGACCTCTTGGCCGACGCGGTGGCGAAGCTGCTCGAGGACAAGGACAGCGAGCGCGCCGATCTCGACGCGGCGGCGCGGCTCTTGGGCAAGGGCGGCGAGCGGCCGTCGCTACGCGCCGCCCGCGCGATCCTCGACTTTGTTCAGCGCTTGCCGAGCGGCACGTAATCGCGGTTCTTGGCGCCGGTGTAGATCTGGCGCGGACGGCCGATCTTCTGCGCCGGGTCCTCGATCATCTCGCCCCATTGCGCGATCCAGCCGACGGTGCGCGCGAGCGCGAACAGCGCCGTGAACATGCTCGCCGGGAAGCCGAGCGCGCGCAGGGTGATGCCGGAATAGAAGTCGATGTTCGGATAGAGCTTCTTCGAGACGAAATAGTCGTCCTGCAGCGCGATGCGCTCGAGCTCCATCGCCACCTTCAACAGCGGGTCGTTCTGGTGGCCGGTCTCTTCCAGCACCGCATGCGCCTGGATCTGCATCGCCTTGGCGCGGGGATCGTAGTTCTTGTAGACGCGGTGGCCGAAGCCCATCAGGCGGAAATCGTCGTTCGGGTCCTTGGCGCGCTTGACGAATTCCGGGATGCGGTCGACCGAGCCGATCTCCTCCAGCATTTTGAGCGCCGCTTCGTTGGCGCCGCCATGCGCGGGGCCCCAGAGACACGCGATGCCGGCCGCGATGCAGGCGAACGGATTGGCGCCCGACGAGCCCGAAAGGCGCACCGTCGAGGTCGACGCGTTCTGCTCGTGATCGGCGTGCAGGATGAAGATCGTGTCCAGCGCCTTGGCCAGCACCGGGTTGACCTTGTACTCCTCGGCCGGCACCGCGAAGGTCATGCGCAGGAAGTTCTCGGTATAGCCGAGCGAGTTCAGCGGATACACGAAGGGCTGGCCGACCGTGTACTTGTACGCCATCGCCGCGATGGTCGGCATCTTGGCGATCAGGCGGTGGCTCGCGACCTCGCGCTGGCGCGGATCGTTGATGTCGGTCGAGTCGTGATAGAATGCCGACAGCGCGCCGACCACGCCGCACATCACCGCCATCGGATGCGCGTCGCGTCGGAAGCCGCGGAAGAACGACGCCAGCTGCTCGTGCACCATGGTGTGCATGGTGATCGAGTGGTCGAACTTCTCGAACTGCTCCTTGTTCGGCAGCTCGCCATGCAGCAGCAGGTAGCAGACCTCGATGAAGCTCGAATGCTCGGCCAGCTGGTCGATCGGATAGCCGCGATAGAGCAGGATGCCCTTGTCGCCGTCGATGAAGGTGATGTCGCTCTCGCAGCTCGCGGTCGAGGTGAAGCCCGGATCGTAAGTGAAGATGTCGGCGTCCCCATAGAGCTTGCGGATGTCGACGACCGCGGGACCTTCGGAGCCCACGAAAGTCGGCAGCTCGAACGACTTGTTCTCGTAGGTCAGCGTCGCCTTGCCGGTGGGCTTCAGCTTGCTCTGCTTCATGGCGTCGTCCTCGCTCGCGGGGTATCTTGCAGTGCACAATTATAGGCCAAACCGGTTAATTTCGTCACCTAAAACCGGCAGCTTCGGGGCCTCTCAAAGTGTCGTCGTCACGCGGCATAAGCCCTTAACCGGACTAGGGATTCGTCGCGTCCCAACACCGCCATCATGTCGAAAAGCGGGGGCGAGGTGCCGCGTCCGGTGAGCGCGGCGCGCAGAGGTTGCGCGACTTGGCCGAGCTTCAGTCCTTCCGCATCTGCGAAGGCGCGCGCGGCGGCCTCCAGCGCCGGTCCGGTCCAGTCGGTCGCTTCGAGCGCGGGCAGCACCTTGGCGATGGTCTCGCGGTTCAGGTTCTTGGCCGCCGCGTCGTCGAGGCTGCGCGGTCCGTCGTCGAACAGGAACTCCGCCGACTGCGCCAGCTCGACCATGGTCTTGGCGCGTTCCTTCAGGCCGGGCATTGCCGCGATCAGGCGCCCCTTGGCCTTGGGCGGGATCGCGCGCAATTGCGCCACCGTCTCGGCCAGCGTCGCGTCGTCCATGCTGCGGATGTAGTGGGCGTTGAGATTGTCGAGCTTCTTGAAATCGAGGCGCGCCGGCGAGCGACCGATGCTTTCCAGGTTGAACCATTCGATGGCCTGCGCGGTCGGGATGATCTCGTCGTCGCCGTGGCTCCAGCCCAGCCGCAAGAGGTAGTTGCGCATGGTCTCGGGCAGATAGCCCATGTCGCGATAGGCCTCGACCGCGAGCGCGCCATGGCGTTTCGACAGCTTGGCGCCGTCGGGGCCGTGGATCAGCGGGACGTGGCCGTAAGTCGGCTCGGGCCAGCCCATCGCCTTGATGATCTGCAGCTGGCGCGCGGCGTTGTTGAGGTGATCGTCGCCGCGGATCACATGGGTGACGCCCATGTCGTAATCGTCGACCACGACCGCGAGCATATAGGTCGGCGTGCCGTCGCTCCTGAGCAGGATCATGTCGTCGAGCTGCTCGTTCCGGAAGCGCACATCGCCCTGCACGACGTCGCGCACCACGGTTTCGCCCGTCTGCTCGGCTTTCAGGCGGATCACATACGGCGCGCCGGCGGGGGCTTCCGACGGATCGCGGTCGCGCCAGCGCCCGTCATAGCGCTGCGGCTTGCCGTCGGCCTTCTGCTGCGCGCGCATCTCTTCCAGCTCGGCCGGCGTTGCGAAGCAGCGATAGGCCTTGCCCTCGGCCAGCATCGTTTCCGCGATTTCGCGGTGGCGGCCGGCACGGGCGAATTGATAGGTCGTCTGGCCGTCCCAGTTCAGCCCCAGCCATTCCAATCCGTTGAGGATCGCCGCGACCGCTTCGGGCGTCGAACGCTCGCGGTCGGTGTCCTCGATGCGCAGCAGGAAGGTGCCGCCGGTGTGGCGGGCATAGAGCCAGTTGAACAGAGCGGTGCGCGCGCCGCCGATATGCAGCATGCCGGTCGGCGAGGGCGCAAAGCGCAGGACGGGTTTCTTGGTTTCGGCCATGATAGAAGAGGGTGCCGGCGTTGGGCGGCTTCTCGGTTGCAGGCGAGGCTTCTAGCAGGCCCGTTCCCATGGTGGTAGGTCCGCTTTCCGCGTTTCCCGGCCTGGCCGTGCCGCGGCCCTTGGCGCTGCTCCGGGCCGTGGCCGAATCGTTTCGTGCCGAGCGCGAGCGCTGGCCGCTCTGGCTGCCCGTGGGCTTCGGCACCGGCATCGCCGTCTATTTCGCGCTTCCCGCGGAGCCGCCGCTTTGGCTCGCCGCGGTGCTCGGCGTCGGGGGATTGGCGAGCGCGGTGCTTGCGATCCGCGCGACGGGCCTCGCGATGCGCCTGATGCTGGCGGCGGCGGCCGTGCTCTCGCTCGGCTTCGCGCATGCGGCGCTGCGCGCGGTCCGGGTTGCAGCGCCCGTGCTGACGCATCGCGCGGGCCCCGTCGGGATCGACGGGCTGGTCGAATCCGTCCAGGCGCACGGCAAGGGCGTGCGCGTCGTGATCGCCGAGCTTCATGCCAAGCGCCTGCGCGGCGCGACACCGGCCAAGGTGCGCGTCTCGATCCGCGCGGCGAGCGACGCGCTGGTGCCGGGCAACTGGGTGCATCTGAACGCGATCCTGATGCCGCCGCCGGGACCGGCAGCACCGGGCGGCTACGATTTCGGGCGCGCCGCATGGTTCGACCGCGTCGGCGCGGTCGGCTTCGCTTACGGCCGCGCGCATGCGATCGCGCCGCTGCAGGCGCCGGGCCTCGCCGAGCAATGGACCGTCGCGGTGGCGCGGCTGCGCTGGCACCTGACCGAGCGCATCCATGCCGTGCTGCCGGGCAGCACCGGCGGCATCGCGGCGGCGCTGATCACGGGCGACCGTGGTCTGATCTCCGACGACGACGAAGCGGCGCTGCGCGACGCCGGCCTCGCGCATGTGCTCGCCATCGCGGGCCTGCACATGGCGTTGGTAGGATTGGGATTGTTCTGGGTGGTGCGCGCGATCCTGGCCGCGATCCCGCCTTTGGCCTTGAATCAACCGATCAAGAAATGGGCGGCATGGGCGGCGCTCGGCGGCGCGACCTTCTATCTGATCATCAGCGGCGCCGCGACGCCGGCGACGCGCGCCTACATCATGCTGGCGACGATGCTGATCGCGATCCTGCTCGACCGTCCCGCGCTGTCGATGCGCTCGGTCGCGCTCTCATCCTTCATCGTGCTGCTGTTGAGGCCCGAAAGCATCACCGAGCCCGGCTTCCAGATGTCGTTCGCCGCGGTCGCGGGCCTCGTCGCCGTCGCCGAGTGGGAGGCCAGGCGCCGCATGGCGGCCGAGCACGCGGGCCCGAAGCGCTTCGCGACGTTGCGCCGCTATCTCCACGGCATCGCGGTCACGAGCTTCGTCGGCAGCATCGCGACCGCGCCGTATGCGATCTATCACTTCGACCGCGCGACGCATTACGCGGTCCTGGGCAACCTGCTCGCGATGCCGGTGATGGGCTTCGTGACGATGCCCGCGGCGGCGCTCGCGATCATGGCGATGCCGTTCGGGCTGGAGAAATGGCCGCTGGAAGCGATGGGCGTCGGCATCGAGATCATGCTCAAGATGGGACGCTTCGTGTCGGGCCTGCCCGGCGCGATCTCGACCGTGCCGGCCTGGCCGATGAGCGCGCTGGTGCTGATCTCGCTCGGCGGATTGTGGACGTTCCTGTGGCGGCGGCCGTGGCGCTGGATCGGCCTGGCGCCGATGCTCGCCGGCTTGGTATTGGCGGTCGCGACGCAGGGTCCGGATCTGCTGGTCTCGCGCGATGCGGGCACGGTGGCGGTGCGCAGCCGCGACGGCATTCTGCACTTCGTGCGCGCGCCGAGCGACGACTATTCCGCCGACCAGTGGCTCAAGCGCGACGGCGACGGGCGCGCCTCCGCCGACGCCATTGCGTCCCCGAAAGACGGCGTGCGTTGCGACGGCTATGGCTGCATCGCACGAGCGCGCGACGGAACGCTGATCGCCGCGGTCCGGCGCATCGACGCGCTCGCCGAGGATTGCGCCCGCGCCGCCATCGTGATCAGCACCGTGCCGGCGTCACGCGACTGCCGAGGCCCCAAGCTCGTCATCGACCGCTTCGACGTCACCCACGCCGGCGGCTATGCGATCTGGCTCGGCCGCGCGATGCGCGTCGAGACCGTGGAAGGCGAGCGCGGCCTAAGACCGTGGAGTGCCCGTCAGTACCGGCGGATCAAGCCCACCAGCTTGCCCTGGACCCGCACCCGGTCGGCGCCATAGAGCCGCGTTTCATAGGCCGGATTGGCGGCTTCGAGCGCGATGGAATCGCCGCGGCGGCGCAGCCGCTTCAGCGTGGCTTCCTGTTCATCCACCAGCGCCACCACGATCTCGCCGGTATTGGCGCTGTCGGCATGCTGGATGATGACCGTGTCGCCATCCAGGATGCCGGCGTTGATCATGGAATCGCCGGTCACTTCCAGGGCGTAATGCTCGCCGCGCCCGATCATGCCGCCGGGCACCGGCACATCGCCGGTCTTGTTCTGCAACGCCTCGATCGGGGTACCGGCGGCGATGCGGCCGACCAGCGGCACATTCACAGCCGCTTCGCCGCCATCGCCATAGCCGCGCCGGGGCGCCGGCGTGCGAGAATCGATGCGCATTTCACTGCGGCCATGCCGGGCGGTGGCGCGCTGGGCCTGGCTGCGGGTCGTGGCGGGGCGCAAGGTCTCGGCCATATTGTCGGGCAGCTTGAGCACTTCCAGCGCGCGGGCGCGCTTTTCCATGCGGCGCAGGAAGCCGCGTTCTTCCAGCGCGGTGATCAGCCGGTGGATGCCGGACTTGGATTTCAGATCCAGCGCTTCCTTCATTTCGTCGAAGGAGGGGGGGATGCCGCTTTCGCGCACCCGCTCATGGATGAACATCAGCAGTTCATATTGCTTGCGGGTCAGCATGGCGGTCCCTCAATCCCTCGCGCCGGCCTGGTGAACAAAGCCGGTACGTCCCGAATCGTTCTACTTTAGTTCCCGG
>DASZQV010000048.1:0-51978 GCA_035549495.1 Rhizomicrobium sp.
AATGGCGGGGATCGAAGAGAATATCGAGTTCCGCCTGCCCGCCGAATTGCGCTATCCCTCCGAGGAGGAAGGCGCGGACGAAGAAGAGCTCGCCGTCTAGGCGCCCATACCGTTTGTTTTGAGGAGCGTGTCCCTGTGGGAATTCCGCTGCACGAAATGGTCCGCATCGGGACCTACATCGTCAAACAGCACCTGACGGGTCGCAAGCGCTACCCCCTGGTCCTGATGCTGGAGCCGTTGTTCCGCTGCAACCTGGCCTGCGCCGGCTGCGGCAAGATCGATTATCCCGATCCGATCCTGAACCAGCGCCTGTCCTTCGACCAGTGCATGACGGCGATCGAGGAATGCGGCGCGCCCGCTGTTTCGATCGCGGGCGGCGAGCCGCTGCTCCACCGCGACATGCCGGAGATCGTCAAGGGCTTCATCGCCAAGAAGAAGTACGTGATCCTCTGCACCAACGCGATCCTCCTGACCAAGAAGATCGACCAGTACCAGCCGTCCGACTTCTTCACCTGGTCCATCCACCTGGACGGCGACCAGGCCATGCACGACAAGGCGGTCAGCCTGGACGGCGTGTACCAGAAGGCCATCGCGGCCATTAAGCTGGCCAAGGAAAAGGGCTTCCGGGTCCAGATCAACTGCACGCTCTTCAACGACGCCGAGCCCGAGCGCGTGGCGAAGTTTTTCGACGAGATGACCGCCGCGGGCCTGGACGGCATCACCGTCTCCCCCGGCTACGCCTACGAGCGCGCGCCCGACCAGGAGCACTTCCTGAACCGCGAGAAGACCAAGTCGCTGTTCCGCGGCATCCTTTCGCGCGGAGAGGGCGGCAAGCGCTGGTCCTTCACCCAGTCCCTGATGTTCATGGACTTCCTGGCCGGCAACCAGACCTACGCCTGCACCCCCTGGTCCATGCCGCTCAAGACCGTCTTCGGCTGGCAGAAGCCCTGCTACCTGGTCGGCGAAGGCTATGTGAAGACCTTCAAGGAGCTGATGGAAGACACCGAGTGGGACAAATACGGCGTCGGCAAGTACGAGAAGTGCCAGGACTGCATGGTCCATTGCGGCTTCGAAGGAACCGCCGTCATCGACTCCATCCGCCGCCCGCACAAGCTCGTGCCGCTGGCGCTGCGCGGCGTGAAGACCGACGGCCCCTTCGCCAAGGACATCGACACCTCGAACCAGCGCCCCGCCGAGTTCGTGTTCTCCAAGCACGTCGAAAACAAGATGGCGGACATCCACGCCGCCAAGGCCGCGCGCCTGCGGCCCAAGGTCGAGGCGGCGGAGTAGTCCTTGGTTGTCATGGCCCGCAAATGCGGGCCACCCAGGTGAAACAGACAAAGGGCCCGGAGATTTCGCTCCGGGCCCTTTTTTGCTACCCACGCCATGCCCCGTTGGATGGCCCGCTTTCGCGGACCATGACGGTGGGGGTTGACCTACTGCGTGCGCGTCACCGTGACGACGTAAGCCTTGTCCTTCTTCTTCTTGTTGACCGTCACCGACACGTGCAGCGAATTGTTGGTATAGGTCCGACCCGGCACCCACTGCGCGTTTCCGAGCGCGTAGTTCGGCCACACCAGCCCGTTGGAATCGCAGTTCACGCCGTCCCAGTCGCCCGGGGTCGCGTCGATCGGCACCGCGAAGCCGCTCTGGCTGTTGAAGTAGCAGCCGCCGCCGATGGCGCCGCGGTTGAGCTGGAAGTCCTGGATGATCACGCCGTCGCCCGTCAGCCCCTTCTCGTAGAGCTTGGTGCCGATGCGCGCCTCGACGGTGAGGTAATGCGCGCTTCCGCCAGAGCACGAGGCGCCCGAGAGGCAGATCTTGATCATCTTGATCCCGCTTTTCAGCGGCAGCGCGTTGGCTTCGAGCGTGATTTTCTTCGTCATCGGCCCGTCGATCACCACCTGGTTCTCGGCCGGCATCCAGCCCAGATAGTCCTTGTGGCCCGCGATGTAGCCGTCGCCGGGCTCGGTGCAGCTGACGTTGCGGTTGGCGTTGTCGTTGGCCGAGAAATAGGTCGCGCACACCACCGATTGCGACGACTGGCGCTTGCTCATGATGTCCCACGGGCTGTCATAGGCGTAATACGTCCAGCCCGAATGCGGCAGGCCGATGGAGTGGCCGAACTCGTGGCTGTAGGTGCCCGCCTCCTGGCCCCACGGCGGCTCCCAGGTGGCGCCGAACGACTTGCCGCCGAACGAGGTCGATCCGCCCCAGGCGCAGCAATCCAGGTCGTTGTTCAGGACGAAGTTGATGTTGTCGTATTTCGACACGTCGATGCCGGCATTGGTCGCCAGCACGAAGGCGTCGTGCGACAGCGCGTTGAGGTTCGCGCACGAGGTGTCCCAGCCGCAATTGGCGTAGTGCGTCTTGCCGAAGGGCAGCGTCATCCAATCGGTGGCGTCGGCCTTCCATTGCAGATTGCCCCACGAGGTCCTGGAGAAGAAGCCGTTGATCGTCGCCGGGATGTGCTCGGCCGCGTTGGGCTTCTTGGGGTTGGTGAGCGCGAGATAGAACGCCTTGTCGTGGGTCTGCTGGCTGTCGCCCGCGAACTGCAGCAGGATGAACAGCACCCGGCGCGTCTCGGCCGCGGCGCGCTTGGACGAGCCGGCGGCGGCGTCGATGCGGTCGGCCGCGACGCTGCGGTTGCCCTGTGCGTCCGTGGCCAGGCTGCCGCGGATCACGACGTGCTTGCCGAAGGCCTGCAGCGCCGCGCCTTGCGCCGACGGCGCGACCTTCAGCGGGACGACGGAGCCGTCGTCGAGCGCCAGGCTGTAGCGCATGTCGCCGCCCTTGGCGCCGTCGCGCGGGTCGCCCCACACCACGTTCAGCGTGCCCTCGAAGCGGCTGGCGGTCTGGGCAAAGGCGGAGGTCGCGCCGAGCGCGAACAGTCCTGCGGCGAGCACGGATTTCGTGCGGAGGTAGATCATTGATTCCCCTCGTGGTTTTTGGTTGTTGCGAACGATTATCATGAACCGAACATTACGGCCAGGGTAATGTTTTAATCTGCCCGCAAACCGGGCTTCAAAATTTCGAGAGCACGGGCCAGCGCGCCAAAAGCTTTCGCGGATTCTCTGCCCGTTCGGATGAGGGCTGGGATCTGGGCCGGCCGGCGCGCGACGCTGGCCAGAACCCGGCCGAGCGCGATGGAGCCGTCGGGGTTCATGGCGGTCAGCGCGGCGGGGGGGAGGCCGTGGCTCGCCCGGTCCGAGATCGTCCTGAGCGCCGCGAAGGGCACGCCGCGCGCCCGCGCCGCGGCCGCCGCCAGATGGGACTCCATGTCGACCGCATCGGCGCCCGTCGCCTGGTGCAGCATCGCCTTCACGTCGGCGGTGTCGGCGATCGCGCCGCGGCCGAGGATCGCGCCGATGCGCGCATCGGGCAGGGCAGCCGCGAGCCGCGCGGTCCATTTCGCGTCGGTCTCGAACGCTTCGCCTGCGGTCACGACACGCTCGACGATGACGATGTCGCCGGCCGCGAGATCCGGCGCCAGCGCGCCCGCGATGCCGACGGACAGGATGGCGCTGACATCACGCGCGCCGTCGAGGTCTTTCGGCGTCATCGCCGTCGCATAGGGGGCGACGAGCCTGGCCTCGCGCTGCAGCCCCACGACGGCGAGGAGGGTCACAGCCCGTGCGCCACGGCGCGAGAATTGCCGCTCTTGAGATTGCGGTAGCGCGCCACCGCCCAGAGCGGGAAGAACTTCGCATAGCCGTGGTAGCGCAGATAGAACACGCGCGGGAAGCCGCCGCCGGTGTATTTCTCTTCGGGCCACAGACCGTCGCCCTGCTGCGCGCCCTGCAGATAGCGGATGCCGCGCGCCGTTGCGGGATGGTCGACTTCGCCCGCCGCCATCAGGCCCATCAGCGCCCACGCCGTCTGCGACGCGCAGGAGGTGCTGCGCTCGTAGCCCGCATAATCGAGCTTGTAGCTGTCGCAGCTTTCGCCCCAGCCGCCGTCTTCGTTCTGGATGGAGACGAGCCATTGGGCGGCACGGCGGATCATCGGCTCGTCGCGCGGAAGACCCGCGGCGTTCAGCCCCGCGAGCGCCGACCAGGTGCCGTAGATGTAGTTCACGCCCCAGCGCCCGAACCAGCTGCCGTCCTTGAGCTGCGACTTGCGCAGGAAATCCACGGCCGCGGCGACGTGCGGATCGTCGGCCGTCGCGCCCAATTGCATCAGCAGCCCGATGCAGCGCCCCGTGACGTCGTCCGTCGGCGGATCGAGAAGCGCGCCGTGATCGGCGAAGGGGATGTTGTTCAGATAGTAGTAGACATTGTCGGCGTCGAACGCGCCCCAACCGCCGTTCCTGCTCTGCAGGCCCTCGACCCATTCGCGGCCGCGGGCGATGGCGTCCGCGTGGCGCGGCGCGTCGAAGCGATGCAGCGCCATCGCCACCACGGCGGTGTCGTCGAGGTCGGGATAATAGTTGTTCCAGTACTGGAACGCCCACCCGCCGGGCCGCACATCCGGACGCTCCTCGGCCCAGTCGCCTTTGACGTCCAGCACCTGGCGGTCCTTGAGCCATTCGAGCGCGCGCGCGATCTGCGCCTCGCAATCCCTGGCTTCCATCAGCGCGTGGCACATCAAAGCCGTATCCCAGATCGGCGAGACGCAGGGCTGGCAATAGGCTTCGTCGTCCTTGATCACGAGCAGCTTCTCGACCGAGCGGCGCGCGACGGCGCGGTCGGGGTGGTCCGGCGCGTAGCCCATCGTGTCGTACATCATCACGCTGTTGGCCATGGCGGGATAGATCGCGCCGAGCCCGTCCTCGCCGTTCAGCCGCTCGGTCGTCCACGCGACGCATCGGTCGATCGCGCGCCGGCGCAGACCCTTCGGCCAGAACGGCTCGATCCTCTTCAGCACCCAGTCGAGCGCACCGAAGAACGCCGACCAGAACGCGCTTTGATGCGGCGCGCGCTTCGACGCCGCCGTGCCGCCGGGCACGAACAGCTCGGGCACGTGCACGCCGCGCGGGTTGCGCGCGACCGGCTTCTTCGCCGCGAGCACCAGCAGCGGCACGATCACCGTGCGCGCCCAATACGACATCTTCGACAGATGGATCGGGAACCAGCGCGGCAGCAGGATCAGCTCCACCGGCACCGTCGGCACGTTCGCCCACGACGTCTCGCCATAGAGCGCGAGCAGGATGCGCGTGAAGACGTTGGCCTTGAGCGCGCCGCCGCGGGCCAGGATCTCCGCGCGAGCCTTCGCCATATGGGATGCATCCGGATCGTCGCCGATCATCTTGAGCGCGAAATAGGCCTTCACCGTCGCGCTGATGTCGAAGGCGCCGCCGTGATAGAGCGCCCAGCCGCCGTGATCGCACTGGATGCGGCGCAGATAGACGCCGATCTTGCGCTCCAATTCGAGGTTCGGCGTCTCGGCCAGATGATGCACCAGCAGCACGTACTCCGACGGGATCGTCGCGTCGGCCTCGAGCTCGAACACCCAATGGCCGTCGCCCTGCTGGCGGTCGAGCAGCGCCTTGCTCGCGTCGCGGATCGTCGCTTCGACGGCGACCATGTTGTCGATCTGGTTCATAGCAGTGACGCCGCTTTGTGCCCCGAGCGTATCGCCCCTTCGATGGTCGCAGGCAAGCCCGTCGCCGTCCAGTCGCCCGCGAGCAGCAGGTTCGTCCAGCGCGTGCGCGTGCCCGGTCGCTTGGCATCCTGCGCAGGCAGGGCGGCGAAGGTCGCGCGCCGCTCCTTGACGATCTGCCAGGTGGGCATGGGCTCGGCGATGTTCAGCGCCGCGGCGACGTCGCGCCACAAGGCGGCGGCCAGCGCGTCGCGGTCAGTGTCGAGCAGGCGGTCGGCGCCAGAGATGGTGATGGAGATGCGGTCCGGGAACGTGAAGATCCACTCCACCGTGCCGCCGATCACGCCCAGCATCGCCGGCGCGCCGGCCGGCGGCGCGATCTTGAAATGCGCATTGACGATGGCGCGGAATTCCCCGGGCGCCGATAGATCGGGCACCAGCTCCTGCGCGGCCCAGGGCGGCACGGCGAGGATGACGCGGTCGTCCGCGCCGATCTCGATCGCACGGTCGGGGAATTCGAGGCTCGCGACGCGCCCACCGTCGAACGCGATGCGGCGCAGGCGTTGGCCGAATGCGACGGTCGCGCCTTTGCTTTCGAGATGCTTCAGCGCCGGATCCACGAAAGCCGATGCCAGGGTCGGATGGGCGATGCGCGGGCGATAGTGGCGGCCGCCCTTGACGAGCGTCTCGCGGATCACGGCGGCGGCGAGCGCGGCCGATGCGTCCTCGGGCTCTGTGTTCAGCGCCGCGAGCAGGAACGGCCGCATCAGGCGTTCCCACAAGGGTCCTTCGCAAGCGGCGACGTCGCGGATGCGCTTGGTCGCGCCCGGCGCGATGAGGCCGAGCAGGCCGAGATAGTCGCCAAGGCGCGTGTCCGGCACGCGGCGTTCCGGCGCCGCGACCCACCACGCGATCGGGCCTTCGTTGGGCCGGATCGCCCAGCGCCTGCCGGTCCGCACGTCGGCGAAGTCGAAGCGCGCGCGGTCGGGGCCGGCCAGAGCGTTCTGTGCGCCGATGCGCTTCAGATAGGTCGTCACCGCGTGGTTGCCCGACAGCACCAGATGATTGCCGTTGTCGATGGTCTGGTCGAGCACGGGGTCGCGATAGGAGCGGCAGCGCCCTCCCGCCTGCGGCGAGCCTTCGTAGATCACGACGTGCTCGTCCTTGGCGAGCGCGGTCGCGGCCGCGAGACCGGCGAGGCCGGCGCCGACGACGTGGATCGTCCTCATCCGAACAGCCCGTTGCGCAGCACGATCATCGCGAGCTTCTGCTTGGAGAGCTTTGCGCGCTTGCGCGGCGGCGCCCAGCCCTGCGCCTCCATCGCTTTCAGGATCTCGCCATAGACCGCGCCCATCAGCCGCGGCGCGCGAAGGTTGCCCTTCGGCCGCGCGCGCAGGATCGCGTCGGCGCGCGCGTAATGGCCATGCGCGAGACGCGCCACGGCGCGGCTGGCGGCGTCGATGCGCGGATCGTCGAGCGTCGCGGCGCCGCCCAGATAGTCGCGCGGCAGATAGAGGCGGCCGATCGCCCAATCCTCGTCGAGGTCGCGCAGGATGTTGGTGAGCTGCAGCGCGCGGCCCAGATGATGCGCGAGATCGAAGCCCGGGCCTTCCTCCATCCCGAACACCTTGATCGACAGGCGCCCCACCGCGCTCGCCACGCGGTCGCAATAGAGATCGAGGATCGCGAGCTCGGGCGCGACGATGTCGGCATGGACGTCCATCTCCATGCCGTCGATGACGGCGAGGAGGTCCGCCTTGCGCAACCCATAGCGCGCGACGGCGTCCTTCAGGAACCCGCTCAACACCGGCGCGCCGCCGTCATAGAGCACGTCCAGGTCGCGGCGCCATTCGGCGAGGCGGGCGAAGCGCTCCGCGCGCGTGCCCACGCCGTCGTCGGCGATGTCGTCGACCATGCGGCAGAATGCATAGATCGCGAACATCGCCTCGCGCTCGGCGCGCGGCATCAGCTTCATCGCGGAATAGAACGAGCTGCCGCGGGCCTTCGCTTCGACAGCGGCGATTTCGGGAGAGGTCATGAGCGGCGTCTTAAGAATCCGAGGAAGGCGCGGAACGCGAGCGGCATCAGCTCCAATTTGCGATGATGCACGCGCTCGGACAAGGGGTCGCGGTGCTTGAGCCGGCCGTTCAGGTCTAAAGCGAAGGTCTGGATCAGGCTGACCTCGAGCGCCAGGCGGCGGTCGCGGATCTGCCCGGCGAAAGGCTTCGACTGCGCCAGCAGTCCGTCGGTGCGGGCGGCGAGCGCCGCGATCACGGACAGCAGCTCCGGCGTGGCGCGGTCGCGGGCCAGGGCCTCGACGTCGCCGAACTTGTCTTGCGGGATATAAACACGGTTCAGTCCGCGGTAGTCCTTGCCGCAATCCTGGAGGTGGTTGATCACCTGCAGCGCGGCGCAGAGCGCGTCGGACAGGGGCCAGGTCGCGCGGTCCTCGCCATGGACATCGAGCACGAAGCGGCCGACCGGCATCGCCGAATAGCGGCAATAGTCCATCAGCTCGTCCCAGTTCGCGTAACGCAGCTTGGTCACGTCGCGGCGGAAGGCTTCGAGCAGCAACATGGCATGCTGTTGGGAGAGGTTGTGCTCGGCGAGCACCTTGCGCAGCGCGAAGGCTTGTGGCGACGAATCGAGCTCGCCCAACAGTGTGCGCTCCATCTCGTCCAGCAGGCGCAGCTTCTCGTCGGCGCTCGCGGTCGGATGGTCGCTCACGTCGTCGGCGGCGCGCGCGAAGCGGTAGAAGGCATGGATAGGAGCGCGATGCGCGGGCTTGAGCAGCCACGAAGCGACGGGGAAGTTCTCGTCCTTGTGGCCTTTGCCGGAGGCGAAGTTGGAGGCGTCGCTCATGCCGCTACCTTCATGCCCGACCGGCGGCTTGCGCGCGCCCCTTCCACATGCCGCCGCGGCCGCGCCGGTGCTGGATCGCGGAATCGAGCGTGAACAGCGCATAGAGCAGCCCGATGACCGGCATCGCGAAGCCAACGAACACCGACACGCGATAGAAGCGCAGCATCGGCGCGAACGAGAACGCCATCAGCAGCCAGGCGATGAGGCCGGCGAGCTGCGCCCAGCCCTGCGCGAACAAGGCGGCGGCCGGGGCTGCGAGATAGACGAGGACCATGCCGATCAAGGTGCCGATCAACAGCAACGGCGAATAGGAGAGCTGCGCATAGGCCGAGCGCGCGACCATCCTGCGGATGTCGGAGAAGCTGTAGGGCCTTAGACTGACGCTGCGGCCGGTGAGGCCGAGCCAGATCGGGCCTTGCGCTTTCATCAGCCGCGCAAAAGCGCAATCGTCGATGATCTCGCTTTTGATCGCGTCGATGCCGCCCGCGCGCTCGAGCGCCTTGCGCTTGACCAGCATGCAGCCGCCCGCCGCCGCGGCGAGCTTGTTGCTCGGATCGTTCACCCAGGCGAAGGGATAGAGCATGGCGAAGAAATACACGAAAGCGGGGATCAAGAGCCGCTCGGCCGGATTGCCGCAATGGAGCTTGGCCATCAGCGAGGTGAGCACGAGCTTGCCTTGCTCCGCGCGCGCGACCAGCTTGGCGAGGTTGTTCGGCGTGTGCGCGATGTCGGCGTCGGTGAGCCAGAGATAGTCGGGTGTGCCCGCCGCGTCGATGCCTTGCTTCAACGCCCACAGCTTCCCCGTCCAGCCGGGCGGCCGCGCCGCGCCTTTGATCACCGTGCAGCCGGCGACCAGCTCGCCGGTGCCGTCGCTGCTCTGGTCGTCGACCAGGATGACCTTGAACTCGCCTTTATAGTCCTGGCGCATCAGGCTGCCGATCGCGCGTTCGATGACGTCGGCTTCGTCGCGCGCGGGCACCACGGCGACGACGGACGGCCAGCGCTTCGGCTCGGGCGCATCGTCGGCGTCGCGCTCGCGCGTCATCCAGAACATGCCGCGCCCGGAGAGGAGATAGACCCAGATCGCAAGCGGCAGGAAGCCCCAAAGCCACATCAAGCCCCACATCATCTGATGCGGCCCGCTTGGCGGAACCAGTCCAGCGCGTCGCGCACCGCCTCCTTGTAGGGGCGCGCGCGATAACCCAATTCGCGCTCGGCTTTCGCCGACGAGAAGAACATGTGGTGCTCGCTCATCTTCAGCGCGTCGACGGTGACGAAGGGCTCCTTGCCGGTCAGCGCCGCGAACGCCTCCGCCGCATAGGCGAGCGGATAGATGGGGCCTTGCGTCAGCTTGATGCGCGGCGGCTTGCGGCCGGTGAGCCCGGCGATGACGCCGAGCATCTCGGCCAAGGTCGCGTCCTGGCCGCCCAATATGTAGCGCTCGCCGATGACGCCCTTGTCGAGCGCAAGCATGTGGCCCTCGGCGACGTCGTCGACATGCACGAGGTTGAGACCGGTATCGACATAGGCCGGCATGCGCCCCGTCGCCGCTTCGACCAGGATGCGGCCCGTCGGCGTCGGCTTCACGTCGCGCGGCCCGATGGGCGTCGAGGGGCTGACGATGGTCGCGGGCAGGTTCTGCGTCGCGATCAGGTGCTCGACCACTTGCTCGGCGACGACCTTGCTGCGCTTGTACGCGCCGATGGCCGAGCGCTCGTCGTGGCGCGAGGTCTCGTCGACGGATTGTCCGGGAAGCGGCTTCAAGGTCGCGACGCTCGAGGTATAGACGATCTTCTCCACGCCCTCTGCCAACGCGGCTTCCATCACCGTGCGCGTGCCGTCGCGGTTGTTGCGCACGATCTCCTCGCGGTCGCGCGCCCAGAGGCGATAGTCGGCGGCGACATGGAAGAGATAGCGGCAGTCCTTGAGCGCGCGGCGCATCGCCTTGCCGTCCAGCATGTCGCCCTCGACCGGCTCGGCATCGAGGCCTTCGAGGTTGGTGCGCGGGCTGGTGGCGCGCATCAGCACGCGCACCTGGTGGCCGCGCTCGGCCAGCTTGCGCGCGACCGCGGAGCCGACGAAGCCGGACGCGCCGGTGACGAGGACGACATCGTTGCTCATTGGGCGCTCATGCGATGTCTCTCATGCGTCGGGCGCCGCGAAGGCGTGGCGCCCTTCCAAGCCCTGCCACATCACCAGCACCGGCGTGCCGATGGCGATCTCGCGGGCGCGCTTGAGCAGCGACACGGCGAGCCCCATTTCGGCCGGAAGCCCGAACAGCGGCAGCAAAAGCGCGTAGCCGGCTTCCTGCACGCCGAGCGCGCCGGGCACGAACACTGCGGCGCTGCGCAGCGCGGACAGCACCGCTTCGATGGCGATGGCGCCGGCGATGTCGATATGCGCGCCCATCAGGCGGATGGTCAGCCACACGCCGATGCCGCTCGCGATCCAGCCCAAAAGATGGATCGCCGCCGACGTTGCGAGCCGCGCGGGATGGGCATGGATCGCCTTGACCGCCTCGTGGAAGGCCTGGGTGCCGCGCGCGGCCTTGGGCAGGAAGCGCCCGGCCAGCTTCTCGGCGATGACGAGACCGCGGCGCTGCAGCACGAGGAAGGCGAGCGCGCCGGCCAGCACGAAGCCTATGCCGATCATGGTCGCGGGCGGAAGCAGCGAGCGGAACAGCGCCACGCCGATCAGGATGAAGACGATCTGCGCCATCATCTCCGTCGTCACGTCGACGATGGAGGAGGCGAAGGCTTCCGCCGTCGGCATCCCGCGCAGGATCAGGGTGCGCACGCCGATGAGGATGCCGCCGATCTGCGAGAAGGGCAGCACCTCGCCCGCGGCGTCGCGCACGATGCGGCTCCAGACGAAGCTGTACAGCGGCGCGGCCGGCGTCAGCACGAACCACGCGGCGCCAAGGATCAGGAAGGTGCCGAGCGAATAGAGGCACAGCAGGCCGAAGCCGCCCCAGCCGATGGCTGCGACCGCGCTCACGACGGGCGCGAAGCCGACATGGAGGACGAACCACACGGCGAGGGCGAGCCCCGCCAAGGCTGCGACGATGGCGCCTGTCTTCATGCTGGTATGACGTGCCGGATGAGCCCGATCATGAACGGCACGAAGCGCGGGCGCTTCAGCCGCTTGTCGTAGATACCGAGCCGCCGGTCGTTCTCGGCCAGGCAGGTGTCCATCAGCATGCGCACATTGACGCCGTCGCCCAATTGCTCGGCGCCGTTGACGGTGAAGTTGTTGTCCTGCTGGCCGTTGCCGACGTCCTTGGCGATGCCGAGCCGCTCCCAGATCAGGAACGCCCAGACGCCCAGCACCTTCAGCTCGAACCACGGACGGCGCCACCACGGCATGTTGCGCCGCCACCACGCGACCCAGTTGACGAAGAAGAGGATGTGGCGGCCTTCCTCGTGGACCACCGGCTCGAAGGTATCGACCAGCTCGATGGGGAAGAAGCCCGAGCGCTTCGCCGTCTCGAACAGCCCGAACGCGAAGAAGCTGTCGATGCATTCGCTGTAGCCCGTGACCATGAAGGCCCATTCGGGATCGCGCGGGCGCTCGTATTGCGGCTCGGGCGCGAGCTTGATGCCGTAAGCCTCGACGAGGTTCGAGAGCACGTGGCGATGGCGCCGCTCCTCGAAGCCGTTGAGCTCGACGGCCTTCTTCAGCAGCGGATCGGCGATCTCTTCGGCATAGGTGCAGACGTTCAGGCCGGCGCGGTTTTCGGTCTGCACCGCGATGTCCCAGATCGGCAGCGCGGTGATGCGATCCTGCGCGGCCTTGTCGAGCTTCGGCCAGTCGATGACCGCGGGCTTGTAGGGATCGAAGGTGTCCAGCAGCGTGCGGCAGAACAGGACCTTGTGCGCCTCGCTGCCATAACGGATCGGCCCGGGCGCGGGCATCGGTGCGCTATAGGTCAGGTCGGGGAAGACGAGGGCAGTCATAAGCTAAGCTCCTTGGGCGGCCATCTTAAGCGAAATCCGCGAAACCGCCGCAACGAATATCTTTCGCTATTGCAACGGTTTGGAGCGCCTCAAGCTCCTCTGCGTAGCGGTAACCTTCAGCCGACCCGGGATAAGGCCCGGTCGCGGGATGCATGTAGATCTCGGAAAGGCCGTCCGGAAGCGCGTCGACGATGCCGGCCAGCCGCTCCTTCGTCATCGCGCCCGACCATTTGAGGCCATAGACGCGGTCGGCCACGGTCAGCCCGCGCGCGCGATAGCGGCGGCGCAGGTATCGCGCGAAGGCGTGGTCGCGCTCGAACGGCACGCGCGTCGCCTTCATGCCATAGCGCTTGCCGGTCTCGCACATCTTGGCGGCGATGGTCGGATGCAGATGGAAATGCTTGTGCGTGTTGACGTGATCGAGGGCGAGGCCCGTCGCCGCGAACGCGCGGAACTGCGCCTCGATCTCGGCTTCGAGCTGGCGGCGCACGTGGGGAAAGAAGAACATCGCCGCGCCCGAGCGTGCCATGCCGCTCTTGAAGAAGCCGTCGCCGTCGACGAGGTCGGGGATCGTTGCCGCCGGAAGCGACGGCCTGTCGTCCACGAGAGTCAGATGCAGGCCGACGCGCAGATTCGGCATCCGCTTCGCCCGGGCCACCGCATCGGCGGCGCCTGGCGCGCTGACCATCAGGCTCGCCGCGGTGAGCACGCCGCTGCGATGCGCGCGCTCGACGGCTTCGTTGACCTGAGGCGATGCGCCGAAATCGTCGGCCGTGATGACCAGTCGTCTCAAGCCGCGTGACGCCGCTCGCGCAGGAATTGGAAGAACTCCACGCCTTCGCGCAGGCGGCGCTTCATCATCTGGCTCGAGGTCACCATCTCGCCGACGATCGAGGCGATCTTGCTCGGGCGGAAATAGAACTCCTTGTAGAAGCTCTCCAGCGAATTGAAGATCTCCTTGTGGGAGAGATGCGGGTAGTGCAGCGGCGCGATCTGGATGCCGCTGTCGTCGACCAGCTCCGCATTCGCCGCGTCCAGCCAGCCGTTCTTCACCGCCTGGTCGTAGAGGAAGGTGCCGGGATAAGGCGCGGCCAGCGACACCTGGATGGTGTGCGGATTGATGCGCTTGGCGAACTCGACGGTCTCGCGGATGGTCTCCTGCGTCTCGCCGGGAAGGCCGAGGATGAACGTGCCGTGGATGGCGACGCCCAGCTTGTGGCAGTCGCGGGTGAACTTCTCGGCGACTTCGATGCGCATGCCCTTCTTGATGTTGTGCAGGATCTGCTGGTTGCCCGACTCGTAACCGACGAGCAGCAGGCGCAAGCCGCCGTCCTTCAATTTCTTCAGCGACTCGTAGGGCACATTGGCCTTGGCGTTGCACGACCAGGTGACGCCCAGCTTGCCCAGCTCCTTCGCGATCGCCTCGGCGCGCGGAAGGTTGTCGGTGAAGGTGTCGTCGTCGAAGAAGAATTCGCGCGTCTGCGGGAACGCCTTCATCGCCCATTTGATCTCTTCGATCACGTGCTCGACCGAGCGCACGCGATAATTGTGCCCGCCGACGGTCTGCGGCCACAGGCAGAAGGTGCAGCGCGATTTGCAGCCGCGCCCCGTATAGATCGAGATGTAAGGGTGCTTGAGATAGCCGATGAAGTAGTTCTCCATCGTGAGGTCGCGCTTATAGACCGGCGTCACCCAGGGCAGGCTGTCCATGTCGTGCAGGATCGGGCGGTCCTCGTTGTGCACGATGACACCCTGATTGTTGCGGAACGACAGGCCCTTGATCTGCGACCAGTCCACGCCGTCGGCGACGTCCTTGATGGTGAAGTCGAACTCGTTGCGCGCGACGAAGTCGATGGCGGGTCCGTCCTTCAGCGAGCCGTCGGCGTTGACCGCGACCTTGGCGCCGATCAGCCCGGCCTTCAGGTTCGGGTTCGCCTCTTTCAGCGCCTCGATGACTTTCACGTCGGATTTGAACGACGGCACCGAGGTGTGCGCGACGACGAGGTCGAAATCCTTGGCCTGGCCGACGACGTCGGCGAGCGAGGTCTTGTGCGGCGGCGCGTCGATCAGCTTGGAGTTCTCGACCAGGGCGGCGGGCTGCGCCAGCCAGGTCGGATACCAGAAGCTCTTGATCTCGCGCTTGGCCTGGTAGCGCGAGCCCGCGCCGCCGTCGAAGCCGTCGAAGGAAGGTGCCTGAAGAAACAGAGTGCGCATGTCGTTCACCGATGAGAAAGGGCGCCGTCCGGCGCGACCGCGAAATGCGCGCCGCGCCAACGGACTTTTCCGCCGAAGAGAGAGCCCAGGAAGATGGCAAAGGAAAGGACGTCGCGCAACGGCAAGAGCCAGGCCGGCCCGGCGCTGGTCCCCAGCACCTTGTCCATGCGCCATTTGACCGCGAGCCGCGCCAGGAGCGCCGCCACGACTCCGGCGCCGGCGAACAAGGTCGGGTCGAGCACGAGCCCGATCAGCGCCAGCGGCAGCGCATGGGTCACCAGCGTGCCCCAATGGCCGTAGGTGTTGAGCAGGCGGATGGTGCGCGCCCAGCGCAGCTCATGCGCGAACATCTCCCGGCCCGAGGTCTCGGTGCAGGTATGTGCCACGACCACCGGCGCCAGCTCGGTGCGGTAGCCGTGCTCGCGCACCGCGCGGCCGATCTCGTAATCGTCGGCGAGGAGGTTCGAGAACGCCTCCATCCCGCCGATGCGGCGCAAGAGGTCCTTGCGCAGGCCGATGGTCGAGCCGAAGCACGGCGCGGCCAATCCGAGGCTCGTGCCGAACAGCACGTTGGGGATGAACTGGTAGTTGATCCCCATCGCGACCAGCCGCGACCAGATGTTGGGCAGCGCGCTGCCGGTATAGAGGCAGGTCACCGCGCCGCCGTTCTCCAGCGACGCCGCGATGGCGCGCAGATAGCCGGGCCCGGCGGCGATGTCGCTGTCGCTGAGCACGAGCACGTCGTATTTCGCGCGCTCGACCAGGTTGATCAGGTTCGAGACCTTGCGGTTGGCGCCATAGATGCGCGTGTCGATGACGAGCTCGATGTCGAGCGCGGGAAAATCCCTCTTCAGACCCTCGACGATGCGGATCGCGGGATCGAGCGGGTCCTGCACGCCGAACACGATCTGCACCGGCCCGGCATAGTCCTGCCGGCAGAAGCTCTCGAGGTTCTGCTTCAGACGCGGCTCGTCGAAATGCAGCGGCTTCACCAAGGTGACCGGTGGACACTTCGCGGGCGTCTGCACGCGGCGCGCTTTGCGGAACCGTCCCGCCAGCAGCGCAGCCGCAAAGGCGTAGCCCGCGCTCGACAAAGCGAGCACGGTCAGGCCAAGGCCCACCCATTGATACCAGTGCTGCATCTACCCCTCGTGCCGTCCTCGAAACGGCCGCTGGATCATTGCATCCTCACGCCGGGATTTCATCCGGTCCGTTCCGGAATCCTTACCGCCGGCTTCCTGGGGCGCCTTATCAAACGACAAAAATCCATGTATTACAGGTGCTTGCCGGGAAAGCGCCTCGACCCGGCGAGCGTGGGGGCCTCCAATACAGGAAACCGCCTCCCATGCCTAGCCGTTCCAATTTCAGCAGGAATTTCCACGTGGTAGCGGATAAACGCCAATGACAAAATCGATCCTGATCTTCGGCGCGACGGGCGACCTCGCGCAGAAGATGCTGCTTCCCTCGCTCTATTTCCTCGACATGGACGGGCTCCTGTCCAAGGACGTCGCCATCGCCGGCACGGCGCGCGGCGAGGTCGATTTCGCCGCCAAGACCAAAGCCGCGGTGAAAGAGCGCGCGGGCGATCTCTTCTCCGACGCGGTATGGGCGCGGTTCGAGAAGCGGCTCTCCTACGTCGCGGGCGACGTGAAGTCCGAGGCGCTCTACAAGAACCTGCCGCGCGCCGACGACATGCTGTTCTATCTCGCGGTGTCGCCCGATTTCTTCGGCGCCATCGCGACGCATCTGAAGGACGCCGGGTTGTCGAAGGCGCCGGCGCGGATCGCGGTCGAGAAGCCGCTGGGCCACGACCTCAAATCGTCCATCGAGATCGAGGAGGCGCTGGGCGCCGCCTTCACCGAGGACCGCATCTTCCGCGTCGACCACTATCTCGGCAAGGAGACGGTGCAGAACCTCCTGGCGCTTCGCTTCGCCAACACGCTGTTCGAGCCTTTGTGGAACAAGGATTCGATCGAGCACGTGCAGATCACCGTGGCCGAGACCGTCGGCACCGGCGGGCGCTGGTCGTATTACGACCATTACGGCGCGCTGCGCGACATCGTGCAGAACCACCTGCTGCAGCTGCTCTGCCTGGTGGCGATGGAGCCGCCGGCGAACCTTCAGCCGGATTCCGTGCGCAACGAGAAGGTCAAGGTGGTGCGCTCGCTGCGCCCCATCAACGGCGAGGAGGTCGAGCGCATGACGGTGCGCGGCCAATACGCCAAGGGCCGCGCCGACGGCGAAGCGGTCCCCGGCTACGCCCAGGAGAAGGACGGCGGCGAGAGCGACACCGAGACCTTCGTCGCGCTTGCGGCGCATGTCGACAATTGGCGCTGGGCGGGCGTGCCGTTCTATCTGCGCACGGGCAAGCGCATGTCCGAGCGCTCGACCCTGGTGGTGGTGCAGTTCAAGCCCGTGCCGCATTCGATCTTCTCGCGCCGCGGGCTGGTCGCGAACCGGCTGACGATCCGCCTCCAGCCGGAGGAGGAGATCGAGCTCACGCTGATGAACAAGACGCCGACCCTGGACCAGAGCGGCGCGATGCAGCTGAGGCCCCTGTCGCTGAACCTCAACCTGATCGACGCCTACAAGAAGACGCGCCGGCGTATCGCCTATGAGCGCCTGCTGCTCGACGCGCTCGGCAACAACCAGACCCTGTTCGTGCGCCGCGACGAGACCGAAGCCGCCTGGGCGTGGATCGACGCCATCGAAGACGGCTGGCGCGCGCGCGACATGAAGCCGCTGCCCTACGCGGCCGGCACCGACGGCCCCGCCGATGCGCACAAGCTCCTCGGCCGCGACGGCACGGGCTGGGTGGACTGATTAGGTCAGTGGGGAGGGTCGCGCAGCAGCAAGAATGAAAGCACGGCACCCACACCCGTGACGGCCAGCGCGGCAAATTGCAATAAGGCTGTCATGGTTTCCATGCTCCCATACTCCTATGTAGGCAACCTACAAGGTCTGTGCAACGCTAGAAGTTGACGATATGTCAGAAGTCTTGAGCCGGGCCATGGCGATCTCGAAATTCAGGGAACAAATTCCTGACAGGACGACGAGAATCGCTGCGACCACTCACGATCTACCGTTGTCGGCGCCCGTCACGTCTACCCCATAAAGCATCGAAGACAGCGCGAAGCAGACCAGCAGAATTACCCATACGATCCTCGTCAGAGGTCTGAATTTCCCGACTGGTCGGTCACCGGCGATCGTCCGTATGAATACGGCGACCGCCGCCATCCCCGAATTGCTGATGCTTATAAACAATAGATCGGGAGCCCAATTGGCGTTCCAACTTTTCTCCGGCCGTCCCGCCACAAAAAGCAGCAGGTGCGCAAGCAAGGGCATCAAGCCGATAATCGTTCCGGCAAGCCAATCGTAGCAGGCGATTTTGGTTTCGCGGCTGATCACAAATTCCAAGACCGGAGAATCGGCCTCTTGAGCCTAACCAGAAAGTTGTGATGGCGCCAACGGATCGTAGCGGTAGTGGGCCTTCACGATCTCCCCGGGAACACCATCACCGGCTTGTCGCGGTACAGTGCCGGATAGAGCTTCTTCAGCGTCGCGATCTTCGGCAGGTCGTTATAGGCGATGTAGGGCTGGTCCGGGTGATGGATCAGGTAGTCCTGGTGATAGTCCTCGGCCGGATAGAAGCCGCTGAACTTGCCCAGCCGCGTCACGATCTTGTCGGAGAACGCGTGCGCCGCGTCGAGCTGCTTCACATAGGCCGCCGCGATCTTCTCCTGCGTGGGCGAGGCCGCGAAGATCTCCGAGCGGTACTGGCTGCCGTGATCGGGGCCCTGATAGTCGAGCTCGGTCGGATCCATCACCGAGAAATAGACGCGCAGGATCTGCCCGAACGACACTTGCTTGGGATCGAAGGTGATGCGGATCGATTCCGCGTGGCCGGTGTCGCCGCCGCTGACCGTCTCGTACTGCGCCGTCTCCTTCTTGCCGCCGGCATAGCCGGAGACGACCTGGCTCACGCCTTTGACGTGCTGAAACACGCCCTGCATGCCCCAGAAGCAGCCGCCCGCGAGCACCGCGGTCTCGCTCTTGGCGGGCGCCGTGTCGTCGAGCTTCGGCGAGGGCAGCGGCTTGGTGGCTTCGTCGGCGAGCGCGCCACTCGATGCGAGCAGCGCCGCGAACAGGATCGGGATCGTCTTCATGGCTCTCTCTTCAGGTTTTGGCGCGCGGAACGAATTTCAGCGACGCGGAGTTCATGCAATAGCGCAGCCCCGTCGGCTTCGGGCCGTCGTCGAAGACGTGACCGAGATGGGCGTCGCAGCGCGCGCAGGAAACGGCGGTGCGCTCCATCATGAAGCTCGAATCGTGGGTCTCGACCACGTTCTTCCTGGAGATGGGCTGATAGAAGCTCGGCCAGCCGGTGCCGGAATCGAACTTGGTCTTCGACTCGAACAACGCCGTGCCGCAGCAGATGCAGCGATACAGCCCGTCGCTCCAGGCGTGGTCGTAGATGCCGCTGCCGGGCGGCTCGGTGTCGGCGTGGCGCGTGACCTCGAACTGCTCGGGGTTGAGCACCTTCTTCCACTCGGCCTCGCTTTTGACGACCTTGGGCAGCTTGACCGCGCCGAGGTCCTTGCCGGCGGCCGAGAAGTTCTCGAGCGTCACCGTGGCCGGCGCGGAAGCGAGCGCCGCACCGGGGATCAGCGCCGCCGCCGAGGCGGTGCCGAGAAAATTGCGTCTGGATTGGGTCATGGCGCTCATATGGGGATCTCCTTGGTCTTCGGCAATGCGCGGGAGCGCTCACATCACCGTTACTCCGGCTCGCGGATCTCCAGCCACATGGCGTTCAGCACCGCCAAAGCGCAGGCGAAGCCCAGACCCAGCACCCAGGAGAAATACCACATCCAGAACCTCCGTCAGTAGACGCTGTCGACCGGGCCGCGCATCACGCGATAGACCCAGCCTGTATAAGCGACGATCAAGGGCAGGAAGATGGCGGCGGCGCCGAGCATGATGCCCAAGGTCAGCTTGCTCGACGACGCGTCCCACACCGTCAGGCTCATGCCCGGCTCGCTGGACGAAAAGAGCAGGAACGGGAACAGCGCGCTGCCCGCCGTCGCGATGGTGAAGATGGGCACCAGAGCGCTCGCCAGGAACGCACGCAAGGGCCGCGCGCGCAGGCGGACGGCCAGGCCCGCCGCGACCAGCGCGCCGAGCGGCAGCAGCCACAGCGACGGATGCGCGTAAGCATTGGCGAGCCAGGCGCCGGGCACCGTCGCGACCGTCTTGAGCAGGGGGTTGGAGGGGCCGTTCGGATCGACCACGCTGGTGACGCGCGCGCCGTCGAGGTTCACGAGCCAGAACCCGGCGGCTGTGAACAACGCCGCATACACGGCCGCCGCGTAAGGCATCACGCGCGACGCGCGCGCCGCGACCGGGCCGGTGGTCTTGTAGAGGAGCCACGCAGCGCCGTGCAGCACGAGCATGCTGAGGCTCACCAGCCCGACCAGCAAGGCGAACGGGCTGAGCAGCGAGAACAACGTGATCTCGGAATGGAAGCGCAGATCGGCGTCGAAGCCGAACCTCACGCCCAGGAACAGGTTCCCGAACGCGACGCCGAAGACCAGCGCCGGCACGAAGCCGCTGACGAACAGCGCCCAATCCCACACATTGCGCCAGCGCGGGTCGTCGACCTTGCCGCGGAACTTGAAGCCCACGGGGCGCAGGATCAGCGCCCACAGGACCAGCAGCATCGCGAAATAGAAGCCCGAGAACGCGCCTGCATAAAGGGGCGGCCAGGCGGCGAAGATCGCGCCGCCGCCGAGGATCAGCCACACCTGGCTTCCTTCCCACGTCGCGCCGACCGAGTTGATAGCGGCACGGCGCTCTTCGTCGGTCTTCGCCACGAAGGGCAGCAGCGCCGCCATGCCGAGATCGTAGCCGTCGGTCGCCGCGAACGCCGCCAGCAGCACGCCGGTCAGGAGCCACCAGACGAGGCGCAGAATTTCGTAGTCCATTACGCAGCCTCCTCTTTCGCGTGGCCGGGCGCGGGTCCGAGCCGGACATATTTGACCAGCAGGAAGACGTCGACCGCCAGCAGCGCCGAATAGAACAGCACGAAGCCGAGCAGGCTGAGCGTCACGTCCGTCGCGGTGCGGCTCGACACCGCCAGGAAGGTCGGCAGCACGCCCTCGATGGCCCAGGGCTGGCGTCCGTATTCGGCGACGACCCAGCCGAGCTCGGCGGCGAGCCACGGCAGCGGCAGGCTGAGCAGGGCAGCCCAGAGGTATGGTCGCCAGCGGTCGAGCTGGCGCGTGGCCGACAGCCAGAACGACAGCGCGAACAGCGCGATCAGCCAGAAGCCGATGGCGACCATGAGGCGGAACGACCAGAACAGCACCGGCACGTCGGGGATCGTCGACTGTGCCGCGCGGGCGATCTCGTCCGGCGTCGCGCTGGTCACGTCGGGGCGGAAGCGCTTGAGCAGCAACGCGTAGCCGAGATCGGCGGCATGCGCGTCCAACGTCGCGCGCAATCGCGCATTGCCGCGATCGCGGCGGAGCCTGTCGAGCGCGTCATAGGCGATCAGACCGCTCTTGATGCGCTCCTTCGCGCGCGCGACCATCTCGTCGATGCCGGGCACGCTCTGGTCGACGGAGCGCGTCACGATCAGGCCGAGCACCCACGGCACCTTGATCTCGTACTCGGTGCGCCGGTCTTTCATGTTGGGAAGGCCGAACAGCGTGAACGACGCCGGCGCGGGCTCGGTGTGCCACATCGCCTCGATGGCCGCGATCTTCATCTTCTGGTTCTGCCCGGCGGTGTAGCCGCTCTCGTCGCCGAGCACGACGACCGACAATGCCGAGGCGAGGCCGAAGCTCGCCGCCACCGTCATCGAGCGCTTGGCGATGGGCGCATGGCTGCCGCGCAACAGATAGAACGCGCTCACCGCCAGCACGAAGACCGAGCCTACGACGTATCCGGCGCTGACCGTGTGCACGAATTTCGCTTGCGCCACGGGATTGAACAGCACCGCCATGAAGTCGCTGACCTCCATGCGCATGGTCTCGGCGTTGAAGCGCGCGCCGACGGGAAACTGCATCCAGCCGTTCGCGATCAGGATCCACAGCGCCGAGAAATTCGTGCCGATGGCGACGAGCCAGGTCACGATCAGGTGCTCGACTTTCGACAGCCGCTCCCAGCCGAAGAAGAACAGGCCGACGAACGTCGCTTCGAGGAAGAACGCGATCAGCCCCTCGAGCGCCAGCGGCGCGCCGAACACGTCGCCGACATAATGCGAGTAATAGGCCCAGTTGGTGCCGAACTGGAACTCCATGGTGATGCCGGTCGCGACCCCCATCGCGAAGTTGATGCCGAACAAGGTGCCCCAGAACTTCACCAGGTCGCGCCAGATCGCGCGGCCGGTCATCACATAGACCGTCTCCATGATGCCGAGCAGCACCGACAGCCCGATGGTCAGCGGCACGAACAGGAAGTGGTACAACGCGGTGATCGCGAATTGCAGCCGCGAGAGCTCGACGACGTCCATGTCACTGCCCCATCAGATGCGCTGCCGTGTCGACCGGCGCGGCGTGCGCGAAGAATGCGAAATAGAGGAGGGTCAGCGCCGCAAGCTTGGCGCAGAGGACAAATGCGATCTCGGCGGCGAGACGCTTCGACATGATTTGGAATCTACGCCTAGAGGCTCTGTCCGTCGTCGAGGTCGAATGCCGCACCGGTGAGGCCGCGCGACGCCTCCGACAGCAGGTGGAGCACGATGCCGTCCAAGTCGCTTGGTTGCATCAGGCGGCGGCGCGGAAAGCCGGCAATCATGCGCTTACCCGAATCGCTCTCCAGGAATTCGTCGTTCAGCTCGGTCGCGATGAAGCCCGGGCAGATCGTGTTGACGTTGACGCCCTTGTTCGCCCATTCGCGCGCCATCGCCTTGCCCAGCTGCAGCGCGCCCGCTTTCGAGGCGCAATAGGCGGCGGTGCCCGGCAGCACCTTGCGCGCGCCCATCGACGAGACGATCACGATGCGCCCGTTCTTCTCGCCCCGCGCGACCATGCGCCGCGCCGCCTCGCGCGCCGTCAAGAAGACGCCGCGCAGATTGACGCGCATCACGCGGTCGAATTCCTCGACGGCGAGGTCGAGCGCCATGCCGGCCGAATTCATTCCGGCATTCGCGACGATGCCGTCGATGGGCCCGAGCGCTTTCTCCGCCGCGTCGAAGCCTGCGATCACGGAAGCCTCGTCCTCGACGTCCATCCTGATCGCCGCGACGCCGGTCTCCGTCGCGAGCGCCTCGAGCCGATCGGTGCGCCGCGCGCAAGCCGCGACCTTGGCGCCCGCTTTCGCCGCGATCCGCGCAAAGTGCAGGCCGAGCCCCGACGAAGCGCCGGTGATCAGGACATTGCGGCCCGAAAGATCGCTCACGGCGATATCCTCGGCACGCAGTCGAGCGGCGCCGGTTTGTGCAGCGCGCGCGGGTCGGGGAAGGAATAAGCGCCGCCCGCAGCGCGCGACGGGCTCTCGCGCGTGAACCAGGGGAGCAGCGCGGCGTTCTGCACCGTGTACGCAAACGGCCGGCCGTCCTTGAACGCGGTCTGCCGCGCATAGACGATGCCGAGCGGCGCGTCCTCGATCGCGTCCGCGACCTCGATCAGCCGCGTGAAGCAGCGGTTGTCCTCGAAGCGGTTGCCCCAGCGCAGCGTGCGCGAGGTGAGCAGCGGATCGTGGATCGTCTCGACGATCTCGTGGCTCAAGGTGGCGGCATCGGGCGAGGGGAAGCGGAGCGCGTCGTCAACGTCTTCCAGCCACGACGCATACATATAGATGAGCGCCGCCCGCCTTGTGTGATCTGCCCAGGCCCAGGAGTGATAGCCATAGGCGAAATCCTCGACCGAATTGTAGGTGATGAAGATCGTGAGCCTTTGCGGGTCGGGATGGTCGCGGAGGAACCGCGTGATCGCCGAATTTACCGCATGGCTGTCGCGGATGAAGCCGAACACCTTGCCCGACGCGCTCGGGATCACGCGCACGCCATGGCCCTTGATCGTGACGTCCAGGGTCGGCCCGATCTGCGGCATCAGCAAGGTGTGCCAGTCGCGCGGCGCGGCCGGGAACTCGGCGCGCAGCATCGCATCGGCGAATTGCAGCGACAGGCCTGCGAGCGTCGGGCTGAACAGCGGGCTCGAGACGATATGCGCCACGATGGGCGTTGCGTCGAACACGACGGCTTTGTCCGGCACGTTGACGCGGATCGGCACGATCAGGGTCGGGATGGCGGTCGTCGCGGCGCTTTTCGGCTGTGCCCCCAAGATGCGGTAGCGGTAGTCCCGGCCCTGGATGGGGAAATGACGCTCCCAGCTCGGCAGGGTCTCGATCTTGGCGGCGTCGAAGCCGCGGCGCTGCTCCGGGCTCAGGGGATCGATCACGGCGTGGCGCGGCGAAGCTTGCGCGTGGGCTGCGAGCAGCGCCAGAATGCACGCCATGCGCCGGATCATGCTTCTTCTCGCCCCGCTGTTGCTCGCCGCGCCTGCGCGCGCCGCCGGCGACGATCACGATAAGCTCCTCTCCTGGTGGGTACAACTTCGGCCCGGCGGGGCTGAAGAGGCGCGCGCGGTCGTGGACGGCCCCGCCTGTCCGCTGATCGTGAGCTTCAAGGGCGCCGAAGAGCGCACGGACGCGCCGATGACGATGCGCGCGGCGGCGAGCGCCGACTTCCCGATGGTCTGCAGCGGGCCCGTGCCCGCCGACGCGCATTGGTCCTTCATCGCGATGGACAAGGTGCAGGGCGACGGCTTCCAGTTCGAGCTCCGCCATGCCGAGGCTTCGGCCGCGCTGATCCGGATCGATCCGACCTATATGCTCCCGGGACTGCGTCCCGATCCGCAGCGCATCCTGGTCCTGGGCGACACCGGTTGCCGCCTGAAGGATTCGCTGGTCCAGGCCTGCAACGATCCCAAGCAGTGGCCCTTCGCGGGCCTCGCCGCCGCGGCGGCGAAGCTCCGCCCCGACCTCGTGATCCATGTCGGCGACTATCTCTATCGCGAGACGCCATGCCCCGACGGCAATGCCGGCTGCGCCGGCTCGCCCAGCGGCGACAATTGGGCGAGCTGGTCGGCGGATTTCTTCGCGCCCGGCGCGCCGCTCTTGCATGCCGCGCCCTGGGTGATCGTGCGCGGCAACCACGAGGATTGCGCGCGCTCGGCGCCGGGCTTCATGCGCGTTCTCGGTCCGGAACCTTATGACGGCAGCTGCCCGACTCATTTGAAGACTTACGACGTGCCGCTCCAGGGCTTGAACCTTCGCGTGATGGACAATGCCGACGCGCCCGACACCAGCGTCGATCCCTCCGTGGTGCCGGAATACGCCGCAGACTTCGCCGCGCTGGCGAACGCGCCCACGCCGACCTGGCTGGTGATGCATCGCCCGATCTGGGCCGCGATCAAGGGCCCGCTCGGCATTCCCGTCGGCGGCAACCAGACGATGATCGCGGCGCTCGCCGGCAAGCCGATCCCGCCGCCGGTGTCGTTGATGCTCGCAGGTCACATCCACGCCTTCGAGACATTGAACTATAAGGACTCCGCGCCGCCGACCCTGCTCGCGGGAAACGGCGGCGACCTGCTCGACGATCCGCCGTCGGACCTCAAAGGCACGATCTTCCAGCGCGGCGACGTATCGGTGAAGGACGGGTTGTCGGTGCCGGGCTTCGGCTTTCTCCTGATGACGCGCCATGGCACCGATTGGGAGATCGATCTCTTCGACGCCGCCGGCACCTTCGAGCGCAGATGCATGCTCGCCGGCGGGCGCATCGATTGCCCTGCGCCGCCCGCTGAAAAGAAGGACGGCTGATGTTCCTCGAGCTCCGCAATCTTTTGACGCCGCAAGAGGTCGCGCGTCTCGTCCAGCTGAGCCGCGAGCTGCGCTTCGTCGACGGACGCGCCTCGAATCCGGCCAACACGACCAAGGACAATCTCCAGGCCGACAACGCCGATCCGCGCTATGCCGAATCGACGAAGATCGTCGGCGACGCCCTCCTGCGCTCGCGCGAGTTCCGCGACTTCGCCATGCCCAAGCGGTTCGCGCCGCCAATGCTGGTGCGCTACGAGCCGGGGATGAAGTACGGCGCGCATGCCGACGCCGCGACCATCGCCACGCCCACGGGCACGATCCGCTCGGACCTGTCGTGCACCGTCTTCATCGCCGAGCCCAACGCCTACGAAGGCGGCGAGCTGGTCACCCACCTGGGCACCCGCCCGGTGGTGTTCAAAGGCCTCCCCGGCGAGGCCATCGTCTACCCGTCGACGATGCTTCACGAGGTGCGCCCCGTCCGCGCCGGCCAGCGCCTGGTCTCGATCACCTTCATCGAAAGCCTGATCGCCGACGAGCACCGCCGCACCCAGCTCTACGAGCTCAACGAAGTCGCCGCGCTCGAAGGCATGAAGATGGACTGGGCCAGCCGCGTCCGCCTCGACGTCGTGCGCCAGAACCTGCTGCGCATGTGGGGGGAGATGTAGGGGCGCGCAAATCTGCGCATAGAGCGCAAATTTGCACGAAGACGGAATCGGCTTGTATATCGAACGGCTTAGAAGCCATGCAATGACGTTCAATGGGACGTTTTTTTGCGGATTTTTTTCGGCGCCATCGCTTTGAACATCTGCCGCCAATAATCCCGCACCATATCGAGCCGTTCCGACAGTGCTTCGGCCACTGCCAACACCGGCTGACCCGCGTCGCGATCCTCGACCGAATCGAGACCAAAGCCCATCAGCTTCAGCGCCGAGACGAGGTCTGCCGCTTCGGTAAGCGGCTCCTCCATCTCTTGGGCGAGGCTGCTTATCGTTTCGCGAAACGCGCGCGTCCTCTCGACCCGCACAGATGCTTTCGGCACGGCTTTCCCCCGATAGTGTAGAATTGATTTATGATTAGAGGGTAGACGAACTCGGACATAATGTCTACAGGTACGGACATAATGATTACGGCAGATCAAATTCGGATGGCACGCGCCGCTTTGCGATTGAGCGTGCGGGGGCTCGCGTTGCTGGCCAAGGTGTCAGCCATGACCGTGACGCGTTTGGAAAACGGGAGGTCCGGGGGCTACGCCGAGACCGTTCGAAAGATACAGGCGGCGCTAGAGGTAGAAGGCATTGAATTTATCGAAGGAGATGCTCCGGGCGTGAAGCTCCGAAAGCCGGTGCCGCCGAGACCAAAGAAAAAGAAAAAAGCCAAATAAACGACGCCATCCGCGACACGGAGGCCAACAAGACAATCGCGCGTAGCGCAAGATATCCGCTTACGGCGCCGGCTCGAGAGTTGAGTCTACTTTAAGTTTGCGAGGCCGCAATCGACACTATAAAAGTTGAGGGCGGCGCCCGCGAAGGCCCGCCCTCTGATCTTGTCCGCAGTAGGGGAACGACCGGTTCAACCTATCCGCAGCCCATATCCGCAATTTAAGGCGTCACACCTTAACATGCAACTACCTAACCCGCCAAAGCCTGAACAGTTCCAGGCAGTGGAGAATGTTATACAGAGTCAAAGGCTTGCACGGTATCGCATGGCCAGCGGGACGGCTGACACAGTCACTTTATTCCGGTTTTATATGTGGAATTGCGGCCTCTGCGAGGCTTTCTATTTGCCGCTGCAAATCGCCGAGATCGCGGTCCGCAACGCGATTCATAAGGCTCTTTTGTTCCGCCTCGGCGAGCGCTGGTTCGAAAATCCGACATTCCTTACCTTGCTGGCTCCGACGTTTCGAAAAGAATTGGAGTCCTGTATCGTCGACGAAGCCGACCAACATGGGAACGCGATGACGGCGCACCATATCTGCTCGTCCTTGAATTTTGGGTTTTGGGAGCATCTTACGACGAAGCGATTCGAACGCATGCTTTGGAACCGGGGCATCCGCCACAATTTTCCGAACGCGCCGGCTACCTCGAAGGCTAGGGAAGAACTTCGGACGCTTATCGAAAGCGTTCGGCGCTGGCGCAACCGGATCGCGCACCACAAGGCCATTTTCGACAAGCTGCCCTCAAAGAAACATCAGGATACGCTCTATTTGATCCGATGGGTTTGCAACGACACGGCCGATTGGATTTCTCGCGAGAGCGTCGTCCAAGCCGTTATCAACGCCCGCCCTACGAATTGACCCTCTGGTCGATGATTGCTGCAATTGTTGGCTTGACCCAATCACTACGAAATATTTCGTCTGTCGCCGCCGCTTTTTGTCACCATCCCGCCGTTTTCCGCCGCGAATCTCCTCCCCGAATTGCCGCGTCGGATGCGAGCGCGTAGGCTGGCGGCGGGCAAGGGTTTCTTGGGGGATTTTCCATGTCTTCGAATTTGCGCCGGCTGCTGGTCATCGGTGGCTCGCTCGCCGTCATCGTGGTCGCGGCGCTGGCCGGCCTCTATGTCATCGGAGGGCGCGGGCCGCACGGGCAGCCCAATGGCGGCATTCTGGCCCGGCTGCAGAGCGGGCTGTCGGCGCTGACCGAGAGCGTCACCCCGCCCAAGCTCGCGCAGAACGGCGAGGCGTTCGCCTTCCGCCGCCTCGAGATCGACACCACCAAGCCCCAGGCCGAAGCCTGCTTCGTCTTCACCCGCGACCTCGATGCCTCCGGCAAGACCCATTACGAGGACTATTTCTCGATCGATCCCCAGACGCGCACCGCCGTGCACGTCGTGGACAGCCGGCTGTGCCTTGCCGGCCTCGACTTCAACACCACCTACACCGTCACCTTGAAGACGGGCCTCCCCGACGCCGCCGGCGACAAGCTGGTCGAGGACGAGACCGTCCCGGTCGAGCTGCGCGACAAGCCGTCGGTGGTGCGCTTCTCGGGCGGCATCGTCCTGCCGCGCGACAACGCCGAGGGCGTGCCGGTCACCACCGTCAACGTGCCGAAGCTGCGCGTGAAGCTGATCAAGGTCGGCGACCGTCTTTTGTCGCAGATCGAAAGCGGCGTCGTCGACCAGACCTCGCTCTATTCCTGGAAGGACAACGACCTGGAGAACAGCCAGGGCAAGATGATCTGGGAAGGCACGATGGACGTGACCGTGGTCAAGAACGACTCGGTCGTGACCCTGATCCCGATCGACAAGATCCTGAAGGACCGCAAGCCCGGCGCTTACGTGCTGCTGGCGATGGACGCGTCCAAGAAGAAGGACGACGAGGACTATTACAGCTCCGACGACATCGCCGCCCAGTGGGTGATCGATTCCGATATCGCGCTCACCACGTTCCAGGGCCAGAACGGCATGACGGTGTTCGCGCGCTCCTATGCGCGGGCGATGCCGCTGCAAGGCGTGAAGCTGACCTTGGTGGCGCGCGACAACAACGAGCTCGCCAGCATCACGACCGACGCCACGGGCCGCGCCGATTTCGACGCCGGGCTGATGAAGGCGACGGGCGGCGAGGAGCCCGTCGTGGTGATGGCTTACAAGGGCGAGGATTTCTCGTTCCTTGACCTGCGCCGTCCGGCCTTCGACCTCACCGATCGCGGCGTCAGCGGCCGCGAGACGCCGGGCCCGATCGACGCCTATCTGTATACCGAGCGCGGCATCTATCGCCCCGGCGAGACGGTGCAGGCGGCGGCGATGATCCGCGACCGCGTCGGCGCCGCGCTGTCGGCGCCCATGACCCTGGTGGCGACTCGGCCCGACGGGCTCGAGGTCAGCCGCACCACGATCCGCGGCGACCAGCTCGCGGCGGGTCTCGCGACCTGGCCGCTCAAGCTCTCCAAGACCGCGCCGCATGGCCGCTGGCAGATCGCGGCCTATGTCGACACCTCCAAGAACGCGCCGGCGGTCGGCCGCGTGCAGTTCGACGTCCAGGACTTCGTGCCGCAGAAATTGAAAGTCACGCTCACCGCCGAGACCAAGGTCGCGCATCCCAACAGCGACATCGTGGTCGAGGCCGAGACGCGCTTCCTCTATGGCGCGCCGGGCAGCGGGCTGTCGGGCGAGGGCGAGGCGCGCATCGTCGCCGACACCGATCCGTTCGAGGGCTATTCGCAGTATCAGTTCGGCCGCGTCGACGACACGTTCTCCGACGTCTCGATCACCATGAACGTGCCCGACAGCGACGCGACCGGCGTGACGACGGCGACCGCGAGCATCGGCGACCTGGCCGAGACGACCCTGCCGCTCAAAGCCATGATCAAGGTCTCGATCCACGAGCCCGGCGGGCGCACGACGTCCAAGACCGTCGACGTGCCGGTGCGCACGCGCGACGTCTTCATCGGCATCCGGCCCGAATTCGACGGCTGGAGCGTCGCCGAGAACAGCCGCGCGGGCTTTCAGGCGGTCGCGCTGAACGGCGAAGGCAAGCGCATTTCGCTCGGCGGCCTCACCTATTCGTGGGTCAAGGAGCAGACGACCTATCAATGGTTCCAGGAGGACGGCACCTGGAAATACAAATCCGTCACGCGCGACCGCTTGATCACCTCGGGCACGATGAGCCTGGGCACCGGCGCGCCGGCCAAGCTCGGCCAGTCGCTGCCCTGGGGCGATTATCGCCTCACCATCACCGACCCGAAATCGGGCGCCTCGACCTCGTACCGCTTCTATTCCGGCTGGGCGGCGAGCGCCGACGGCGACCGTCCCGACCGCATCCCGGTCGCGGCCGACAAGCCCTCCTATCGCGCGGGCGAGACGGCGAAGGTCAACATCAAGCCGACCTCGTCGGGCAAGGCGCTGGTCGCGGTCGCGGGCGACAAGGTGTTCTCGTCGCAGACCATCGACGTGCCGGCGAGCGGCGCGGTGGTCAGCGTGCCGGTCTCGGCGGATTGGGGCGCGGGCGCCTATGTGCTCGTCACCGACTACAAGCCGCTGAACGAAGCGACGGGCCGCGAGCCGGTGCGCTCCATCGGCTTGACGTGGCTCGGCGTCGACAACGCGCCGCGCACCTTGACCGCGCTGATCGGCGGGCCGGCGAAGGTCACGCCGCGCCAGAAAGTCACGATCCCCGTCACGATCAAGGGGCTTGCCGCGAACGAGGATGCGTACCTCACCCTTGCCGCAGTGGACGAGGGCATCCTGCAGCTCACCGATTTCAAGTCGCCCGATCCGAACGCCTATTACTTCGGCAAGCGGCGGCTCGGCGTCGACATGCGCGACGATTACGGCCGCCTGATCAAGCCGGAGAAGGGCGCGGTCGGCTCGATGCGCGAAGGCGGCGACAGCTTCGGCGGCCGCTCGCTCTCGGTCGTGCCGGTGAAGACGGTGGCGCTGTTCTCGGGGCTGGTGAAGGTAGGCCCCGGCGGCATCGCCAACGTCACGCTCGACATCCCCGACTTCAACGGCGAGCTGCGCCTGATGGTCGTGGCGGTGAGCGGCACCAAGCTCGGCCATGCCGAGCGGCCGCTGACGGTGCGCGATCCGGTCGTGGCCGAGCTCGTGCTGCCCAGGTTCCTCGCGCCGGGCGACCACGCGCTCGCGGCGCTCACGATCAACAATGTCGAGGGTCAGGGCGGTAGCTATACCGCGACCGTCACGGCGAACGGGCCCGTCGGGCTCACCGCCAGCGCGGTCACGACGCGCGACATCGCAAAGGGCCGGCGCATCCTGGTGCCCATCGACATGGTCTCGAAAGGCATCGGCATCTCGGACGTGTCGCTGAAGGTGACCGGACCGGGCGGCTTCAACGTGATGCATGGCTGGCAGATCCAGTCGCGCGCGCCCCAGCTCGACGTCGCCCGCGACGAGATCGTTGCCCTAGGGCCGAACGCGACCTATCGCGCCGACAAGGGCCTGGTCGCCGATCTGATCCCGGGGACGCAGAACGTGGCGCTCACCGTATCGGCGGCGCATGGCTACAACGACGTGCCGGGCCTTTTGAAGTGGCTCGACAAATATCCCTATGGCTGCATCGAACAGACGACCAGCCGCGCGATGCCGCTGCTCGTGTTCAACGACCTCGCCGATCTCGCGGGCCTTCCGCGGGACCAGGCATTGCGCGCGCGCGAGCAGGAGGCGATCGACGCCGTGCTCGACATGCAGAACTATGCCGGCAATTTCGGCATGTGGGCGCCGGGCAGCGACGCCGAGCCGTGGATCAGCGTCTTCGCGCTCGACTTCCTCAATCAAGCCAAGCTCAAAGGCTATGTCGTGCCGAACGATGCGCTGAAGCGCGGCACGAACTGGCTGAAGAGCGCGGCGTCGTCGGATTCCAACGACGACAACACCCGCGCCTATGCGTTCTACCTGCTGGCGCGGCTGGGCCAGGTGAACGTCAGCGACCTGCGCTACTTCTCCGACACGCGGGGCCCTGAGATGAACACCGCCATCGCGCTCGCGCTCACCGGTGCCGCGGCGTCGGAGGTGGGCGACCGCTCGCGCGCCGCGTTCGGCTTCAACAAGGCGCGCGAGATCGTGGCCTCCGCCGATCCGAACAAGTACTCGTCGGCGGACTACGGCTCGCTGCTGCGCGACGTCGCGGGGACCACGGCGCTCGCGGCCGAGAGCGGACAGGCGCAACTGATCCCGGCGCTGCTCACCAAGACCGACCAGATCGACATGCGGCTCAACGCCACCACGACGCAGGAAAAGGCGTGGATGCTGCGCGCGGCCTATGAGCTCACGCGCCAGAAGACGCCGCTCAACATCCTGGTCAACGGAAGGCCGGCGATGCCGCGCGACGGCGGGGTCCGGCTGTCGCCGTCGCTCGGCCAGTTGCAGGCAGGCTTGAACTTCCTGAACAAGGGCGACGCCGCGGTGTGGCGCACGACCTCGGTTCAGGGCACGCCGGCGCTGCCTTTGCCGGCGATGGCCAACGGCTTCACCTTGAACAAGCAGGTGTGGACGATGGCGGGCACGCCGGCCGATCTTTCGAACGTGCATCAGAACGACCGGCTGATGGTGGTGCTGTCGGGCCAGATGCCCAACAACTATTATCATCAGATGGGCATGATCGATCTCTTGCCCGCGGGCCTGGAGGTCGAGATGTCGCTGTCGGGCGACGACGGCAAGCCCTATGCATGGCTGGGCTCGCTCAATTATTTGTCGATGTCGGACTCGCGCGACGACCGTTACGTCGCGGCCTTCGACATCGGCTCGCAGTACCGCTCGAACGATCCGAAGAAGCCCGAGCCGACGCCGTCCTTCCGCGTGGCTTACGTCGTGCGCGCGGTCACCACCGGCACCTTCGTGATGCCGGCCGGCGTGGTCGAGGACATGTACGCGCCCGGCGTCATGGCGCGCACGTCGATGGGGAGCGTGACGATCAAGTGAGGCAGCGTAGCGTTATCCTCGCCCGCTTGCGGGGGAGGTGGATGCGCCGCGCGGCGGCGCAGACGGAGGGGGCCCCCTCCACCGCTTCGCGGTCCCCCTCCCCCGTAAACGGGAGAGGGCAAGGACGGCGTTTCGTCATAGCCGCCTTCACGCTCCTCGGCCTCGCCTGCGCGGTCGCGGCGGCGGACGTCGCCAACCCGCCGGACATGACGCGGGCGCGCACCCTGTCGCCCGAGGTGTTGGCGCGCGACGGCTCGTTGCTGCGCGCTTATCTGACCAAGGACGGCTATTGGCGCATCCATACGCAGGTTCGCGACGTGTCGCCGCGCTACCTCGCGTTGCTCAAGGCCTATGAGGATCGCCGCTTCGACGACCATCCGGGCGTCGATCCGCTGGCGATGGCGCGCGCGGTCGGCCAGCTCGCCGCGAACAAGCGCGTGATCTCGGGCGGCTCGACGCTCACCATGCAGGTCGCGCGCCTGCTCGAGCCGCGTCCGCGCGGCATCGTCACCAAGCTGTTCCAGATGGTGCGCGCGCTCCAGCTCGAGGAGCGCTGTTCCAAGGACGAGATCCTTTCGCTTTATCTGACGCTGGCGCCGTTCGGCGGCAATCTCGAGGGCGTGCGCGCGGCGTCGCTGTCTTATTTCGGCAAGGAGCCGGCGGCGATCGACCTCGCCCAGGCGGCGCTGCTCGTAGCCCTGCCGCAATCGCCGGTGAAGCAGCGCCCCGACCGCCATGCGATTGCGGCGCTCAAGGGCCGCGACAAGGTCCTGCACCGCATGATCGACGAAGGCGTGGTGACGAAATCCGACGCCGAGGTGGCGATGCAGGAAGGCGTGCCCTTCGCGCGCCAGGCGATGCCGCTGGCGGCGCCGCATCTCGCCGACCGTCTCGTGCGCAGGAACAAAGGCCCGCGCATCGCGACGACGGTCGACGCAAGCGTGCAGGCCGCAATCGAGCGGCTGGCGGCGCAGGAGGTCAATTATTTCGACGACGGCGCGACGCTTGCCATCGTCGTGGTCGAGAACAAGACGCGCAACGTGCTCGCCTATGTCGGCGGCACGTCCTATTGGGGGCCGGCCGGGCAGATCGACCTTGCCAGCCGCGCGCGCTCGCCGGGCTCGGCGCTGAAGCCCTTCATCTACGGCCTCGCCTTCGACGATCTGATCCTGCATCCGTTTTCGCGCATGGTCGACGCGCCGACCAATTTCGGCGACTACGCGCCGCGCGATTTCGACGGCGGCTTCCAGGGCGAGATCACGGCGCGCGACGCGCTGCGCATGTCGCTGAACGTCCCGGCGGTGATGGTGCTCGATCGCGTCGGCCCGCTCGCCTTCACGCTCACCTTGCAGAACGCCGGCGCGCATCTGGCGTTTCCCGCGCATGCCGCGGCGCCCAGCCTGCCGGTGGCGCTGGGAGGCTTGGGCATTTCCTTGTCCGACATCACGATGCTCTATGCCGCCATCGCCGAGGGCGGCAGCGCGCGCGCTCTGCGCTTCATTCAAGGAACGCCCGACGCGCCCAAGCATCATCTCTTCGGCGCGGTGGCGTCGTACTATCTGCGCGACATCCTCGACGACGTGAACCTGCCGGACGGCTGGGCGATGGGGCAGGGGCTCGAGCGCAAGCGCACGGTCGGCTTCAAGACCGGCACCTCCTATGGCTTCCGCGACGCGTGGTCGGTCGGCTTCTCGAACGACTATACCGTGGGGGTGTGGGTCGGGCGCGCCGACGGCACGCCGCGCCCGGGCCATATCGGCCGCGACCAGGCGGCGCCCATCCTGCTCAAGACCTTCGAGCTTCTGCCCAACGACAAGCGTCCGGCGCCGCTCGTGCCCGCCGGCGCGATCATGGTGACGAATTCCGACCAGCTGCCGCCGTCTTTGCGCATCTTCACGCGCGAGAGCGAGCCCAAGTCCCAGGCGCAGATCGCGATCCCGCCACCCGCGATCTCCTATCCGCCCGACGGCGCGACGGTGCCGCTGCCCGACGCGAAATCCGAGGACAAAACCATCGTGCTCAAGGCCGACGGCGGCAAGGGCCCGCTCACCTGGCTCGTCAACGGCGCCTTGATCGGCACCTTCGACCGCTTCCAGCCCGCGCTCTATGCGCCTTTGGGCGAGGGGCTGGCGCGCATCACGGTTGTCGACACCCAAGGCCGAAGCGATAGTTCGGAAGTGCGCTTCAAGAAGCTTCGATGACCGACCCCTCCCGCAGCCGCTCCTTCACCATCCTGTTCTTCAGCCTGATGTGCATGGGCGCGGGCCAGTCGGTGATGTTCGCGATCCTGCCCACGCTGGTGCGCCGGCTGCATCTGAGCGAGTTCCAGGGCTCGCTGCCTTTCGTGATGTCGGCGACGATCTGGCTGTTCTCGAGCGGCTTCTGGGGGCGGCAGAGCGACCGTGTGGGCCGCAAGCCGATCATCCTGCTCGGGCTCGTGGCGTTCGGCGTGTCGTTCGCGTCCTTCGCGGGCGTTTCCGACCTGGGCCTGCACGGGATCCTGGGCGTCGCCATCGCGTATCCCCTGATGATAGCGACGCGCGCGCTTTACGGCATCTTCGGCTCCGGCGCCTCGCCCGCGGCGCAGGCCTATGTCGCCGACCGCACGACGCGGGCCGAGCGCACCAGCGGCGTGGCGACGTTGAGCGCGGCGTTCGGCCTGGGCATCGCCATCGGGCCGGGCATCGGCGGGGCGCTGGTCGTGTTCGGCCTGTTCGCGCCGTTCTATTTCGTCGCCTTCGTCGCGTTCGCGAGCGCGGCCGCGATCTGGGTCCTGCTGCCCGAGCATTCCAAGCCGCATGTGCAGGCGGAGCGTCCGGCAACGCTCAAATGGCACGACCGGCGCATCTGGCCCTTCATCGTCTTCGGCATCGGCATCTCGACGGCGGGCGCGGTGCCGATCCAGACCATCGGCTATCTCTTCATCGACGTGCTGCACTATTCGGCGAAGGAAGCGCCGCAATATACCAGCATCGGCTTGATGGCGAGCGCGGTGATGGCGCTGTTCGCGCAGCTCGTCGTGGTGCAGCGCTTCAATCTGTCGGCGCGCACCTTGATGCGGCTGGGCAGCATCGTCTGCGTCGGCTCCTTCGCGCTGTTCGCGATCGGGCGGCAGTTCGGACCGCTGGTCTTCGCGCTGATGATCAACGGGCTCGGCTTCGGCATGGTGCGCCCGGGCTATGCGGCGGCCGCCTCGCTCGCCGTCGACCCGCACGAGCAGGGCGCCATCGCGGGACTGACCGGCGCGACCTCCGGCGCGGGCTTCATCTTCGGGCCGATGATCGCGACCTGGCTCTATCACGTGCATCCGAGCGCGCCGTACCTGTTCGGGCTCGCGCTGATGCTCGCCTGCTATCTCTATTCGCTGTTCTCGCCGCACCTGAAGAACGCCGGCCTCGCCGCCCCCGACGAGGAGCAGATCGAAGCGGCGGAGGAGATTCCCAATGCCTAATGCTTCGCCTGCGCATCCATCGCGACGCGGGTGAGCAGATCCTCGGTCGGGAAGCCGTCGGCGGCGAGGCCGTGCGCCTTCTGCCAGTCGCGCAACGCCGCGCGCGCCTTCTTGCCCAATATGCCGTCGATCTTGCCGATGTCGTAGCCGAGCCTGGCGAGATAGGCCTGGAAGGCAAGACGCTCGTCGCGGCTCAAAGGCTGCTCGTCGCGCGGCCACGACGCGACCACGGGCAGCGCGCCCTTGATGCGGTCGGCGAGCAGGCTCACCGCCAGCGCATAGGACGCCGCGTTGTTGTACTTCAGGATCGTCTTGAAATTGCCGAAGGTCATGAAGGCCGGCCCGCGCGCGCCGGCGGGCAGGAAGATCGCGCCATATTCCTCCGTATGCGGAAGGTCGCCGCCGGCCACAGTCTTGACGCCCAGCTTCTTCCATTCGGCGACCGGCTTTGCGATGTCGAGATCGGCAAGCTCGTAGGCGAAGCCCGCGGGCAGCGCGATCTCGTAGCCCCAACGGTTGCCGCGCTGCCAGCCGGCATCGGCGAGCACGTTCGCGGTCGAGGCGAGCGCGTCGGCGGAGGAGTGCCAGAGATCGATCGTGCCGTCGCCGTCGCCGTCGACCGCATGCGCCAGGAAGGTCGAGGGCACGAACTGGGTTTGCCCGAACGCGCCCGCCCAGGACGAGGTCATCCGCTCGGGCACGTAGTGCTGCTGCTGCATCATCTTCAGCGCCGCGATCAGCTCGGGCCGCGCAAAATCGGTGCGCGGGCCGTCATAGGCGAGCGTCGCCAGCGCCTCGAACATGTTGAACGGCTCGCTGCCCTGGCCGTAATTGCTCTCGTTGCCCCAGACCGAGACCAGCACCTCCTTCGGCACGCCGTACTTGGCCTCGATGGCGGTGAGCGTCTGCAGGTTCGCCGCCAGCGCCGCCTGGCCGTTCGAGACGCGCTTGTCCGAGACCGCGCTGTCGAGATAGGCCCAGATGGGACGGGCGAACTCCGGTTGGTTGAGGTTCAGGTCCTCGACCTTCTGGTTGCGGGCGGCATGGGCCAGCGCCAAGTCGTAGGTCGCGGGCCTGATCCCGGCAGCGACGGCCTGGGCGCGGAAGTCGCGGACGAAATCCTGGAATTTCTGGTCCTGAGGGGTCAGCGGGACGGGCTTGGGCGGCTGGGACGCGGTCGGGCCGACCGAAAAGGCCAGAATCGCCACGCTTAAGGCCAGGATCGTCCGGCGCATTGCTTCCCCCAGGGCTCCGGGCCATTCAGCCCGGCACAGACGGCCGAATTGCGGCGGAAATGGCGGAGTTTTCCCTGGTTGACAGGGAAAATCCGCGCCACTAGGTTCCGCGCCTCTTTCGACGGGCCTTCGGGCCAGAGGCAGGCCATGAAGATCCGCAATTCCCTGAAATCCCTCAAGAAGCGCGACAAGGACTGCCGCGTCATCCGCCGCCGCGGCCGCACCTACGTCATCAACAAGAAGAACCCCCGCTTCAAGGCGCGCCAGGGCTAGGGTGTGCCCCCGGTCGATTTGCTGATCGGCCTGGAATGTCCGATAGTGTCGAAGTTGCGTCGACCGCAAGGCTCGCCATGGACGTCGATGACTTCTTGAAAAAAGCGGAATCTCGCTGGCCAAGCGTTGCGGTGCTGCAGCTAGCCGCCGCCGTCGGATTTATCGCGATTCTCCTTCAATCCGTCCTTTAGAGCAGCAGCGGCGTTGACGGCTCGGGTCGCCATGAAACCCGTCACAGCGCCGGTGAAGACGGCAAAAGCCATCAGCCCGTTCAAGGCTTCCACCGACGCCAATATGCGCGCGAATTCCCCCCGCGCCTGGATGTCACCATAGCCGAGCGTCGAGATCGTGATCGTCGAAAAATACATCGCGGCGATCGCGCGGTGCAGATCTGAAGGGGCGTCGAATCCGTGCGTCGGCTTGCCCAGCTCATCGGGCATGAAAAGCAGGTAGCTGGCGGCATAAGTGGCGATCAGCGCGATAAAGACCAAGAGCGAGCAGCCGATGGCGGTCGGCCGATGGTGCTTTTCGTCATTGGGCGCCGATATCGCTTGGACATAATCCAGCAGATTGCGATTGTTCGTGAAGATGGTCAGCATCGCGAACGCAACCAGGAAGACTTTCGAGGCCAGAATCAGGCCTTGATCGGATTCCGCCAGCATCCGCGTGGCTATGTATATAAACTGTAGCGCTACGAGCAGATCGAGCAAGGCGCGCTTGAAACGTTCATACAGCGCCACAATTTTCCGGAATACAGCCATGGAGAGACCGAGACCTCGATATCGCCTCAGGGTAGCGCCCCCCGGGGGTAGTGTTCAATGAAGCTCGACGAGGCGCCGGCCATCTCGCTCGCCCGCCGCGCCGGCATCGTCGCGCGGCTGAAGGCGCTCGTGCCCGACGGCGTTGTGTCCGACCGGGCCGGATTGAAGGCGTTCGACGGCGACGCGCTCGGCGCCTATCGCCAGATGCCCATGGTCTGCGTGCTGCCGCGCACCAGGGAGCAGGTCGCAGGCGTCCTGAAATTCGCCAGCGACGAAGGCGTGCCGATCGTGCCGCGCGGCGCGGGCACCTCGCTGTCGGGCGGAGCCTTGCCGCGCGAAGACGGCATATTGCTGGGGCTGTCGCGGATGAACCGCATCCTCGACATCGATCTCCAAAGCCGCTGTGTGACCGTCGAGCCCGGCGTGACCAATCTCGCGATCACCCGCGCGGTCGAGGGTGCCGGCTTCTATTACGCGCCCGATCCGTCGAGCCAGATCGCCTGCACCATCGGCGGCAACATCGCGGAGAACTCCGGCGGGCTGCACTGCCTGAAATACGGGCTGACGACGAACAACCTGCTGCGCGTCGTGCTCGCGACGCTCGATGGCGAGCTAGTCGCGCTGGATGACAGCGGCTACGACCTGCTCGGGATCGTCGCGGGCTCGGAAGGGCTGCTCGGCGTCGTGGTCGAGGCGACGGTGCGGATCCTGCCAAAGCCGCCGGTGACGCGCACCCTGATGGCGGCGTTCCGCTCGGTGCCCGAGGCCGGACAATGCGTCGCGAACATCATCGCCGGCGGCCTCGTGCCCGCGGCGATGGAGTTCATGGACCGGCGCTGCATCGAAGCGGTCGAGGACTATTGCGCGCCGGGCTATCCCAAAGGCGCCGAGGGCGTGCTGGTGATCGACGCCGACGGCATCCGCGGCGAGGTCGACGAGACCATCGCGCGCATCGCCGACATCGCGCGGGCTTGCGGCGCCGAGGTGCGCGAAGCGACCGACGAGGCCGAGCGTGCGCGGCTCTGGGCCGGCCGCAAGGCGGCGTTCCCCGCGATGGGGCGTCTGGCGCCCGACATGCTGTGCATGGACGGCACGATCCCGCGCCGCATGCTGCCGCAAGTGCTCGCGCGCATGGCCGAGATGGCGGACGAATACGGCCTCGGCTTCTGCAACGTGTTCCATGCCGGCGACGGGAACCTGCATCCGCTCATCATCTTCGACGTGATGAAAGAGGGCGCGCTCGCCCGCGCCGAGGCCTTCGGCGCCGATATCCTCAAGCTCTGCGTCGCGGTCGGCGGCGTGCTCACCGGCGAGCACGGCGTGGGCGTGGAGAAGCGCGATCTCATGGGCGAGATGTTCACCCAGGCCGATCTTGCTCAGCAGCAGCGCCTCAAATGCGCGTTCGACGCGGCGGGCCTGCTCAATCCCGGCAAGGTGTTCCCGACGCTCTCGGCCTGCGTCGAGCAGGGCCACATGCATGTGAAGGGCGGCCGGATTCCCTATCCCAACCTGCCGCGCTACTAGATGCGGGCGGACAGCGAAGCGCAGGTGGTCGAAGTAGTGCGCGACGCGCGCGAGCATCGCCGCACGCTCGAGATCGTGGGCGGCGGCACGCGGCGCGGGTTCGGCCGCGCGATCCCTTGCGACGAGGTGCTCGATCTTTCGGGCCTCGGCGGCATCGTCACCTACGAACCCGAAGAGCTGATCCTCATCGTCAGGCCCGGCACGCCGCTCGCCGAGATCGACGCCGTGCTGGGCGCGAAAGGCCAGCGCCTCGGCTTCGAGCCGCAGGATTGGCGCGCGCTCTTGGGCTCGACCGGCACGCCGACCATCGGCGGCGCGGTCTCGGCGAACGCGAACGGCCCGGCCTCGGTGCGCTTCGGCCGCGCGCGCGATCACCTGCTCGGCTATCGCGCGGTGAACGGCTTCGGCGAGGCGTACAAGGCGGGCGGACGCGTGGTGAAGAACGTGACGGGCTTCGATCTTCCCAAGCTGATGTGCGGCGCGATGGGGACCCTGGGCCCGCTGACCGAGCTGACCTTCCGCGTGTTCCCGAAAGGGCTGTCGAAGATCTTCGTGGCCGACGGCGACGACGCGCTGCTGCGCAAGGTGGCCGCGAGCGCGCTCGAAGCCACCGCGCTGTTGCAGGCCGGTGGCAAGGCCTATGTCCGTCTCGAAGGCGCGCTCGACGAGAAGACCGCGATGCTGCGGGCTCTGGGCGATTTCGTCGAGACGGAGGCGCTGCCCGCTCCTGTCCTGCCCGCGACGCCGTTTCCGCCCGAGCCGCCGGCGCGCGCCAAGCTCACCCGCGCGGTGAAAGCCGCGTTCGATCCGCTCGGCCTCTTCAATCCCGGCAGGCTCTGATGCGCACCAACTTCACGCCACAGCAGCTCGCCGATCCGCGGATCGCGGAGGCCGAGAAGTCGCTGCGCACCTGCGTGCATTGCGGCATCTGCACCGCGACCTGTCCGACCTATGTGCTGCTCGGCGACGAGCGCGACGGGCCGCGCGGGCGCATCGTCATGATCCAGCAGATGCTGGAAGAGGGCGGCGCGCCGTCGCCCGACGCGGTGACGCATATCGACCGCTGCCTGTCGTGCCTCGCGTGCCGCAGCGCCTGTCCGTCGAGCGTCGACTACGCGCGGCTGATCGATGCGGCGCGGGCGCATGTCGAGACGCACCACCGAAGGCCGCTTGGCGAGCGCCTGCTGCGCTGGCTGATCGCGAACGTGATGACGCGGTCGGCGCTGGTGCGGGCAGGGCTGATGCTCGCGCCGCTTGGACAATGGTTGCCGGGACGCCTCGGCGCGATGGCGCGGGTCGGCGCGCGTGCGCGGCCGCGTGCCGGGACGCTCGCGCGTGGTGAAGGCCGTCGCGTCGGCCTGCTGCGCGGCTGCGTGCAGCAGGCGCTGGCGCCCGAGATCGACGCCGCCGTGTCGCGTGTCCTGGCGCGGCGCGGGATCGCGCTCGTGCCGCTCGACGCGGATTGCTGCGGCGCGCTGGTGCATCATCTGGGCCGCGATGCGAGCGCTTTCAGCGAGCGCGTAGCCGCCGCCGCGCAAGGCTTCGACGAGGTGCTGATCACGGCGACGGGGTGTTCGGCTTATCTGAAAGAGATCAGCGCTAAGGCCCGCGACCTGCTCGAGCTGGTCGACGCGCGCGGCAGGGCGCCACGGCGGCTGCGCGTGGCCTGGCAGGCGCCCTGCTCGCTGCAGAACGGGCTGCGCCTCGCCGACAAGGGCCGCCAATTGCTGCTCGACTGCGGCTATGAGGTGCTGGACGTGCCCGAGGGGCATCTGTGCTGCGGCTCGGCCGGGAGCTATGCGATCCTGCAGCCCGAAATCGCGGCGGAGCTGCGCGCGCGCAAGCTCGGCAACATCGCGCGGCTGAAGCCGGACGTCATCGCCACCGCCAATATCGGCTGCCTGCACCACCTGTCCGAGGGCGGCATCCCCATCGTGCACTATGCCGCGCTGGTCGATTGGGCGGACGGGGGTGCGGCGCCGGATTTCCTGCGCTAGGATCGGCGCATGCGCATTGCCGTCGCTCTCTGTCTCGCTCTGCTCTCCGTCGCCGCCGCGAAGCCGCACAAGCCGCCCAAGGCGATGCTCGACGATCTGTTCGCGCGGCTGGCGAAGAGCGAAAGCCCCGAGGACGCGCATCCGATCGAGGAAGAGATCGCGGCGCTGTTCGTGCAGTCGGGGAGCCCGAGCGTCGACCTGTTGATGGCGCGGGGCGCGGCGGCGCTCGCCGGCGGCCAGGACGATGCGGCGCGCAAGTTGTTCGATTCCGTCACCGGCATCGCGCCCGGCTATGCCGAGGGCTGGCACGAGAAAGCCGGGATGCAGGCCGATGCCGGCGACGACGAAGGCGCGATGGTTTCGCTGCAGAAGACCGTCACGCTCAATCCGCGCCAGTTCGCGGCGATGAACGAGCTCGCCCAGATGCTCGAGGAATACGGCAACAAGCAAGGCGCGCTCGCGCTCTACAAGCGCGCGCTCGCGCTCGACCCGCAGCTCGAAGGCGTCGCCAAGCGCATCCGCGCGCTCGAGCGCGACGTCGAGGGCCAAGGAATCTAACCGGGAATCTAAGCAGGCTTCGTCACGAACGCGACGCGCAGCATGTTGGTCGCGCCGGGCGTGCCCAGCGGGATGCCGGCGGTGATGACCACGCGCTCGCCGGGCGCGGCAAAGCCCACCTCGTGGGCGAAGCGCGAGGCGCGCTCGACGACGTCGTCCATGTCGTGCGCGTCCTCGGTGTGCACGCAATAGAGACCCCACACCAGCGCCATGCGCCGCGCGGTCGACAGGTTCGGCGTCAGCACCACGATCGGCGCTTCCGAGCGCTCGCGCGCGGCGCGCAACGCCGTCGAGCCCGAGCCCGTCCAGCACACGATGGCGCGGGCATGGATCGTGCGCGTGACCTCGTGCACCGCCGCCATGATCGCGTCGGGCGTGGTGTTCTCCGGCGGCGTGCGCTGCGCCTCGATGGTCGCCTGATAGATCGGGTCGTGCTCCACCGCGTCGGCGATGCGGTCCATCATGTCGACGGCTTCGACGGGATAGGCGCCCGACGCGGTCTCGGCCGAGAGCATCACCGCATCGGCGCTGTCGAACACGGCGGTCGCGACGTCGCTGACCTCGGCGCGCGTCGGCGTCGGCGTGGCGATCATCGATTCCAGCATCTGCGTCGCGACGACCACCGGCTTGCCCGCCTTGCGCGCCATCTGGACGATCTGCTTCTGCTTGCCGGGCACGGCCTCGGGCGGCAGCTCGACGCCCAGATCGCCGCGCGCCACCATCAAGGCGTCCGCGAGCTCGAGGATCTCCGGCAGCGAGGCGAGCGCCTTGGGCTTCTCGATCTTGGCCATCACGCCCGCGCGGCCGGCGACGATCTTCTTGAGCTCGGCCACGTCCTCCGGCCGCTGCACGAAGGAGAGCGCGATCCAGTCGACGCCGAGGTTCAGCGCCGCGTCGAGGTCGCTGCGATCCTTCTGCGTCATCGCCGGCACGGGCAAAAGCGTGTCGGGCAGGTTCACGCCTTTGCGATCCTTGATCTCGCCGCCGACCTCGACGAAGGCCTCCGCCGTGTCGTCCTTCACCCCGAACAGGCGCAGGCGCACCTTGCCGTCGTCGATCAGCAGCGCATGGCGCTGCTTCATCGCCGCGAAGACCTCGGCGTGCGGGATCGGGATGTCGGTGTCGTTGTCGGCCTCGACCTTGCGCACCAGCCGCACGCGGTCGCCCTCCTTCAGCAGGCGCTTGCCGCCGGGCATGGTGCCGAGCCGGATCTTCGGTCCCTGCAGGTCGATCAGCACGCCGATGGGCCGTCCGGTCTCCTGCTCCAGCGCGCGCACATAGCCGCGCAGCTCGGCCAGCAGCGTGTGCGAGGTGTGGCTCATATTGATGCGGAACACGTCGACGCCCGCCTCGAACAGCGCGCGGATCTTCTCCGGCGACGACGACGCGGGCCCGAGCGTCGCCAGGATCTTGGTCTTGCGCATGTGTCTCATTGGAGGTTCTGGACCTGGTTCAGGTTGTCGTTCGTGTCGATGCGGAAGAATCGCCGCCGATCATAGCCGCGCGCCGCGCAGTTGCCGCGTCCGGGAATCGAGAATTTTTCCTTCGTCGCGGTGCAGAACGAGGTCGCGCCGTCCCACACGCCGGCATCGTTGTCGGCGCCGTAGAGATAATAGTACCGCGCCTCCAGCCGGCCCTTGACGACGTCCGTGCATTGGCCCGGGGCGAGCTGCCACCAGCCTTCGCTCCCCCAGTCGCGGCCGTCGAAGCGGCCCAGCGCGACCCGCGCCGGATGCTTGGCCTTGTTGCACACCGACAGCCCCGCCTGCGCAGGCAGGGCGAGGAGCAGGAGGGCGAGCGCGGGGCGGGCGATCTTCAACATGCTTGCGGCGGGAGGGTATGCCGACCAAATATCGCTTTTCCATGACCGATCACGCGCCCTACGAGACTTTTTGCCCCGCTGACGCGAAGGCCGGGCTGCTATTCGTCTGCGACCACGCGTCCCGGAGGCTGCCCGAGGCGTTCGGGAATCTGGGCCTCGACGAAACGCTGTTCGCGACCCACATCGCCTCGGATATCGGCGCGGCCGAGGTGACGCGCGCGCTGGCCCGGCATTTCGGCGCGCCGGCGCTGCTCGCCCGCTGGTCGCGGCTGCTCGTCGATCTCAACCGCGGCGAGGACGACCCGACCTTGGTGATGACGCTCTCCGACGGCAGCCTCGTGCCCGGCAACCGTCACGCCGACGTCGCCGACCGCATCGTGCGTTTCCATCGCCCCTATCACGCGCGCATCGCCGACGAGATAAGGACGATGGGCGGCGTGCCCGTGCTGATCGCGATGCACAGCTTCACGCCGGCTTGGAAAGGCCGCGCGCGGCCCTGGGAAGTCGGCGTACTGTGGGACCGCGACGAGAGGCTCGCGCATCCGCTGATGGAGGAACTTAGCCACGCGGGCTTCACCGTCGGCGACAACGAGCCTTACTCCGGCGAGCTCGAGAACGACACGCTATACCGCCACGGCACCATGAACGGCTTGCCGCATGTGCTGATCGAGATCCGTCAGGACCTCATCGCCGACGACGACGCGGCGCGCGCGTTCGCCGCCCGCCTCGCGCCGATCCTCGAGCGCGCGCTGGCGCGGATGGGCGAGCCTGCGCGCAAATTCACCAGAGCTTTGGGAGCGAAGAATATGGACGAGAAGACCCGCGAGAGCCTCGAGGCCGCCGCGTTCCGGCATCTGGTCGCGCATCTGCGCGAACGCACGGACGTTCGGAACATCGATCTGATGAACCTGGCCGGGTTCTGCCGCAACTGCCTGGGCGACTGGTACCGCGAAGCCGCGGCCGAGCGCGGCATCGCGCTCGACAAGGACGAAGCGCGCGAAATCGTCTATGGCATGCCGCCGGCGGAGTGGAAGAAGAAGTATCAGAAAGACGCGACGCCCGAGCAGCAGGCGGCGTTCGCGGCGAAGCGGCACGAATGATGTTCCGCCTTCTGCGCAACTGGCTCAGGTCTTCGCCGCATGTGCATATCCGCGAGCGGCGGGTCGGCGGCATGGCCGATCTCGTCGACCTCATCGACCGCTTCATCGACGGGGATCTGCGCTATGAGCTCGAATGGGACGACTTCATCTCATGGACTCATTCCAACCCGAACATCGAAGAGTTCCGCGACCGCATCGGCGCCGGGGAGCCGCTGGCGTTCTCGAAGAAGCCGGAAGATCGCGCCCGCTTCCTCGAATTGCTGATCGCGGAGCGGGACAGGGCGGCGGCGCTGTGCGGCCTGCCGCCCTGGTCTGAAAAAACCCACAGCTAGGTCGCGCGCGGGCGTTGCGCGGTTCGCCGCGGGCGCGATAGGGTCCGCGGCTTCGGAGAACATTCATGGCCAAGTCCGGCTTCGCGAAAGAACACTTACGCTCTTTCATCGACCGCATCGAGCGGCTGGAGGAAGAGCGCTCGGCGCTGACCGCCGACATCCGCGAGGTCTACAGCGAAGCCAAGGGCCAGGGCTTCGACACCAAAATCATGCGCCAGGTCATTCGCCTGCGGAAGCTCGACAAGGCCGACCTGCAGGAGCAGGAAGCGATGCTCGATCTGTATCTGAGCGCGCTCGGGATGCGCAGCTGACCCGCATCCTGTTCGCGCACAAGGACGACTGGCTCGCGCCGGTCCGCGAACGCCTCGACGCGACGCGCTATACGGCCGCGTTCCGCGACTTCCAGGAGCCGGGGCTCGATTTCTCGGAATACGACGCGGTGGTGCCGCTCAGGCTGTCGGACTATGCGCCGATGCGGCTGAGGCCGGCGCCGTGCATGCTGCTGCCCGACCGCCGCGCGGTGCAGGTGATGCACGACAAGGCGCGGTTCAACGCCCACCTCGCCGAGAACGGCTTCGGCGATCTGGTGCCGGCGGTCTATGGCGACGCGGTCGAGTATCCCTTCATCTACAAGAAGCATCGCGACCGGGCGGGGATCAACTCGAAGATCGTGCATTCGCCCGAGGAGCGCGCGGCGTTCGAGGCGACGATCGACCCGTCGGAGTATTACAAGCAGCGCTATGTCGGCGGGCGCGAGGAATACACAACGCATCTGCTCGGCGTCGGCGGCGCGGTGCGCTTCGCGGCGACGGTCGCGTTCGCCTTCGACCGCGACCATTTCGTGCGCGGCGTGAACTACGAGGCGCTGCGCATCGAGCGCATCCCCACGCCCTTTGCCGAGACCTTCGCCGCGATCCTGGCCAGGCTCGGCTATACCGGGACGTGCTGCGTCAACTACAAGATCGAGGACGGCAAGCCGCTGATCTTCGAGGCCAACCCGCGCGTCGGAGGATCGCTCCGGCTCGATCTCAATCCCTATTTGGACGCGTACCTAGCCTCAGCCTGCGGCCGCTAACCCTTCGTCGCCGGCTTCGAGGCCGAGCTCCTTGAGCTTGCGATAGAGCGTCGAGCGGCCGATGCCCAGGCGCCGCGCGACCTCGGACATGTGCCCGTCGTAGCGCGCGATGGCAATGCGGATCACTTCGGCCTCGATGTCCTCGAGCTTGCGCATGTGCCCGCCGCCATCGACCGCGCTCATCGCGTAAGGCGAGGCGAGCGGCTGCGTCATCGGCCGCGTGCCGGGCGAGGACGGCACGCTCAGCATCGTGTCCGGCAGCGCGCGGCGCGCCTTGGCCTCGACGCCCATCGCCGCCGCGATCTGCGGGAAGTCGCAGACGTCGAGCAGCGAGCCGTCGCACAGCACCACCGCGCGGAAGATCGTATTCTCGAGCTGGCGCACATTGCCCGGCCACTCGAAGCCTTCGAGCAGCTCGGCCGCTTCGGGGGTCAGCCCCGCGACCGCTTTGTGCTCCTCGGCCGCGAAGCGTTCGATGAAGTGCCGCGCGAGCGCCGGCACGTCCTCAGCCCGGCCGCGAAGAGGCGGGATCACGATGGGGAAGACGTTCAGGCGGTAATAGAGGTCTTCGCGGAAGCCGCCCTCGCGGGTCAGGTCCTGAAGGTCGCGGTTGGTGGCCGAGATGATGCGCACATCGACCTTCACCGGCCGCTTGGAGCCGACGGGATCGACCTCGCCCTCCTGCAGCGCGCGCAGCAGCTTGACCTGCATGTCGAGGCGCAACTCGCCGATCTCGTCGAGGAACAGGGTGCCGCCGTCGGCTTCCTGGAACTTGCCCAGATGCTTGTCGGTCGCGCCGGTGAACGAGCCCTTCTCGTGGCCGAACAGGATGGACTCGATCAGGTTCTCGGGGATCGCGCCGCAATTGACGGTGACGAAAGGCTTGCCCGAGCGCTCGGACGAGCCCTGGATCGCGCGCGCGATCAATTCCTTGCCGACGCCGCTTTCGCCTTCGATCAGGATCGGGATGTCGGACTTCGCGGCGCGCTCGCCCAGGCGGAACACCTGGCGCATCGCGCCGGATTTGGCGACGAGATCGTCGAAGGTCAGCCGATTGTCGGACTTCTTCTTCAGGCGCGTGACTTCGCCCGACAGCGCGCCGATCTTGAGCTGGTTGCGGATCGACACCGCGATGCGCTCGGGGCTCGCGGGCTTGACCAGGAAGTCGTTGGCGCCGGCACGCATCGCCTCGACCGCGGAATCGATGCCGCCTTTCGCGGTGAGAACGATCACCGGAAGGTCGGGATGGCTCGCGCGCAATTTGGTCAGCACTTCGAGGCCGTCCATATCGGGCATCATCAGGTCGAGAAGGACGAGCGCGATCTGGTCGCCGCGCGGTCCCTTGATGAGGTCGAGCGCGGGCCCGCCTCCCGGCGCCGTCACGACACTCATGCCCGTCCGCGTGATCGCGGTCTCGAGCAGGCGGCGCTGTACCGGATCGTCGTCGACAATGAGAATGGTCTGCGCCATCGAAGGGCCCTTCGGCGTGTGAGAGAGGCCATGATCGCGTGCGACAGGTAAAGGCCGATTTAAAACCTGTCCTTGCGCGGGACAGTCGCGTAGCATTCTTTGGGATGGATCGTGGTGAACGGGCGGTAAATTTGAGCGGCTTCGACTATTGGGCGTTCTTCATGAGCGATGCGCGCAAGGCGGGCTCGCCGCTTTATGCGCGCCTCGCCGAAGGCATCGGCGGCGACGACGATCTGAAGACGCTTGCGAGCCGCGCGCGCGCCGGCCAGCCGCATGCCAACCTGCTGCTCGGCGCGGTGCACTTTCTTCTGCTGCGCGGCGCGGAACATCCGTTGCGAAATTTCTATCCCGATCTCGGCGGCACGGAAGAGGGCGATGCGTTCCCGGCGTTCAAGGATTTCGTCGACAGCCATCGAGGTGCGGTGACGACGCTGATCGAGACGCGCGTCACCAACACCAACGAGGTCGGGCGCAGCGCCGTGCTGCATGCGGGCTTCCGCAAGCTGAACGGTCCGCTCGCGCTGATCGAGATCGGGCCGAGCGCGGGCCTCAACTTGATCTGGGACCGCTACGGGGTGAACTACGGTTCATGCGCCATCGCGCCCGAGGCGCCCTTGGTCATCGATTGCGCGCTGCGCGGCGACAAGCTTCCGCCGCATGGCGCGGCGCCGACGGTCGCGAGCCGCGTCGGTCTCGAGCTCAACCCGGTCGATCTCGACGATCCGGACGACCGCGACTGGCTGCGGGCGCTGATGTGGCCGGACCAGCTCCCGCGCCTGCATCGCCTGGAGCGCGCCATCGACCTTTTCGAGGAGGTCCACCCGCCCATCCGCCACGGCGATGCGCTGGCGCTGCTGCCCGAGGCGCTGGCAGAGGCGCCGCGGGATGCGACGGTCTGCGTCTATCACACCATCGTCACCTATCAATTCGGCGCCGCGATGCGCGAGGCGCTGGACGACATGCTGGTCGTCGCGGGCCTGCGCCGCCCGATCCATCGCCTCGCCTTCGAGTTCGACGGCACGGAATGCGTGCTCGCGCTGATCCGCTATGAGGACGGCGTGCGCGAGGAGACGAAGCTCGCCCATGCCCCGCACGGGACCTGGCTGGAGTGGCTGGCATGACCGACGACGACCTGCCGCCCGTCCCGCCGGTCAAGGGCGCGAGGCCCGAGATGTTCACGGTCAACGAGAACCAGGGGCCGCTGGCGGCGCTGATGGGCTCGCCGCCGCCGGCGCCGAAATGGTTCCACGAGGCCGTCGCGATGGTGCCCGAGAGCAACCACGTGATGGTCGACGGCGCGCGCATCCACTATTCGCGCTGGGGCGACCGCGCGCGGCCGGGCCTGCTGCTCGTGCACGGCAACGCCGCGCACGCCCATTGGTGGGACTTCATCGCGCCGATGCTGGCGCGCGACTACAACGTCGCCGCGATCGATCTCTCGGGCATGGGCGACAGCGAATGGCGCCGGGAATATTCGATGGAGAAATTCGCCCGCGAGGAGGTCGCGGTCTGCGAGGACGCCGGCATGTTCGTGCCCACCGAGCCGCCCATCATCGTCGGCCACTCCTTCGGCGGCTTCGTCACCATCCTGGCCGGCGCGCTCTATGGCGAGCGGCTGTCGGGCACGGTGATCGTGGACTCGCCGGTCAACCCGCCCGACCGCCAGGGCGGACCGCCCGACCGGCCGATCAAACCGCATCACGTCTATCCCACCTTGGCCGCGGCGCTGGCCCGCTTCCGCCTGATGCCGCCGCAGACGGCCGAGAACCTCTATCTCGTGGACTGGGTGGGACGACGGTCGCTGAAAGAAGTGGAGGGCGGGTTCACCTGGAAGTTCGACCCCGCGATCTGGCGGCGCTTCTCCATCGGCGACACCGCGTCGCGGCTTCGCGAAACCAAATGCCGCATCGCGGTATTCCGCGGCGAACATTCTGTCCTTCTGCCGCCCGAGATCGGCGAGTACATGTTCAACCTGCTGGGGCGGGCGGCCCCGATGGTCGAGATCCCCCAGGCCCAGCACCACATCATGCTCGACCAGCCCTTAGCGCTGGTGGCGGCGCTTCGGGCGCTGCTCGCCGACTGGAACCATTCGGTCGCGACGCGGTTGCCCCGCGAGGCGCGTTTGCTATAGTCCCGGCCGCTAAATAAACGGGGAATCGAATGGCGGGCGATCACGGCTACGAGCCGGGCCACATGGACATCTCTCAGCACAAGAAGACGTGGGCGGTGTTCGTCCGGATCACGACCTGGTCGCTGGTGTCGATCGGCGTGCTGATGGCGTTCCTGCTGGCCTTCCGCACCCACGGCTGATCCTTTGAAGCTCGCTGTCCTCAAGGAGCGGCGCGAAGGCGAAACGCGCGTCGCGGCCACGCCCGAAACCGTCAAGAAGCTGAAAGGTCTGGGCCTCGACGTGACCGTCGAGACCGGCGCAGGCGCAAGCGCGCGCGTGGCCGACGCGGACTACGCCGCCGCCGGCGCGACCATAGCCCCCGACATGGCGTCCGCGCTCAAGGACGCCGACATCGTGCTCAAGGTGCGCAGCCCCGACGCTGCCGAGATCGCGGCGATGAAGGGCGGGGCCGTGCTGGCGGCGCTCCTCGCTCCGTATACGGACAAGGACGCCGCCGCGAAGCTCGCGGCCCAGGGCGTCAACGCCTTCGCAATGGAGTTCATCCCGCGCATCTCCCGCGCCCAGGCGATGGACGTGCTCTCGTCCCAAGCGAACCTCGCCGGCTACAAGGCCGTGATCGACGCGGCGGCGCAGTTCGGCCGCGCAATGCCGATGATGATGACCGCGGCCGGCACCATCGCCCCGGCGCGCGTCTTCGTGATGGGCGTCGGCGTTGCGGGCCTCCAAGCCATCGCGACCGCGCGCCGCCTCGGCGCCATCGTGACGGCGACCGACGTGCGCCCCGCCACCAAGGAGCAGGTCGTCTCGCTCGGTGCGAGCTTCGTCGCCGTCGAAGACGACGAGTTCAAGCAGGCCGAGACCGCTTCCGGCTATGCCAAGCCGATGTCGGCGGAGTATCAGGCCAAGCAGGCGGCGCTTGTCGCCGAGCACATCAAGAAGCAGGACATCGTCATCACCACCGCCCTGATCCCGGGACGCCCCGCGCCGAAGCTGGTCTCGGCGGCGATGGTCGCCTCGATGAAGCCGGGCTCGGTGGTCGTCGACCTCGCGGTCGAGCGCGGCGGCAACGTCGAGGGCGCCAAGGCTGGCGAGATCGCCAAGGCGGGCGACGTGACGATCATCGGCTACCTCAACGTGCCGGGCCGGATCGCGGCGAGCGCCTCGGCGCTCTATGCGCGCAACCTCTATAATTTCGTCGAGACCTTCTTCGACAAGACGAGCAAGGCCTTCGCGATCAACTGGGACGATGAACTGGTCAAGGCGACGGTGCTGACGCGCGACGGCGCGGTCGTGCATCCGTCCTTCGCGGGCAAGGGAGCGAACGGATGACCCCCGAGGAAGCCGCCGCGGCGGCGCAAGCGGCCGCCGATACCGCGACGAGCGCCGCCGGCCAGGCGCATGACGCGGCGGTAGCCGCGCAGGGGTTCGCCGACCAGGCGGCGGAGGCCGCGGGCCATGCGGTCAGCGCGGCGACCGGCGGCGCG